>NZ_JBHTYV010000004.1:0-573281 GCF_042790635.1 Paenibacillus sp. NPDC056722
GTTTGGGTTTGGGTTTGGGTTTGGGTTTGGGTTTGGGTTTGGGTTTGGGTTTGGGTTTGGGTTTGGGTTTGGGTTTGGGTTTGGGTTTGGGTTTGTGCTTTAGATTTGTGCTTTAGATTTGCGCTTTAGATTTGTGCTTTAGATTTGTGCTTTAGATTTGTGCTTTAGATTTGTGCTTTAGGTTTGTACTTTAGGTTTGTGCTGAATATGGAATTGTTACTTTATAACCAGTTACTTAGCTACTAAACTCAAATGATGAAATAATATCTCAGAAGAATGTAACTTAACAGGGGTGCCTCGCTCAGCCATATTACCGGCCGAGGAGACACCCCTGTTGTTATTATTCCTGCCAAGGCGAATGCAGCACACAATCGCAGAAGTTCGTCGGCTTGAAGCCGGGTAACAGCAGACCACAAACATCGGCCTTGATATTGCCGAAGGTTGTCTCCGGTTTATGCTTGAACCCTTCCAAGAAAGCCGGCAGGATTCGGTTTTTGAAGTTATTACGCGGATAGGCTGTCGTCACCTGATTTCGCACTTCCTCTGTCAGGGCCTCAAAATTCTCGCCCATCACATCATAACCAACCCCGGAATAAATTAAAGCTACTTCCGGCTCCTTGTACTGAGCCACCCCGATGGTGGTATGCAGCGCAATCGCATCCCAGACGAGCCGACTGGACTCGTCGGGAACCCCATTCTGCTGAAGGTAGCCGCGAGCGGCATTCGCACCATCTACCTCAAAGCGCTTGTCCGGGCTGCTATACTGCTTGGTCAACCCTAAATCATGAAACAAAGCGCTAATGTATAGTAGTTCAGAATCAAATTTCAGTCCCGCATTCTTTCCTTGCAAGGCCCCGAATAAAAAGACGCGATGAGAGTGATTCCACAGCAGCTCGTCCCCATGATCTCGCAACAATTCTGCGGCTCCAAGAGCTAATTTGCTATCCGGAATTTTAATGTCTGCAATACTTGTCGACATGATGAAACTCCTCCTCGTATGTGTTTTGCTACCCTTCGATTGTAAGTGCTAGGTCTATCATTTATCAATATTATCGATTCTATTATTTAAATAGATTATATCTATCATAAGGATAAGGTGGGTTGGGATAATGCTTGCCAGTACAGGGTTTTGTAAGCGTTGTTGATGGTGGGTTAGGGTAGCTAATAATCCCCCTTTGATCAGCAGCAGGTATATAAAATTGAAAAATTTCTTATTGAAAAAAAGACTATAAAATACAACAGATATCCATGGTAACGCTATCATTCTTAATTTTGAACCTATAGACCTAAATAAAATTCCTGTATTCTGACGAAATATAAAGTGTCGGTAAAATATCAAGAAGGAAGGTATTCAATTGAATAAAGATATCGTAGTTAATCTTGTGAATGAGGTAACTGAAGAGGTATTTTCAAAGAATAAAGAAGCTTTGGAAAATGAAGGCGTACTAACAGGTAATGTAGAACTAGCGGTTAGGTTGTCCGCTCTAACAACGATTAAAATTCTTGAAAAGCTCGAGTTGCTCGATACGGACTAATATTTAGGCTTTGCCTTACCTAACTGAAGCTCTATTTCATTAATTATTTTGATGGCTGCTCTGCCGATCTTTTGAGAATCTCCAACAAATGTTACCACATCAGATCGTAGAGCAGCTAATTCCTCCCTCACCATTCCGCTTATTCTTCCCACATCACCTAGTGTCAGGCAGTTTCTAATGTTTTCTTCATAGTCCCTCCATTTTTTCCATAACAAAAAGCCCCGCTACTTGAGCAGGGCTTATAAGTTATTTTCCGCCTGTAAAAGGATTGATCTCATTCGTAAGATCTCTCCCTTCCTTCTTCTCTTCAGCGGATATACGTTTTCCAACAGCAACAAAAGACCAGGCTAATGGACCAACAAATGCAATGATAACACCAATCACTAAAAGAACACTCATGATTATCATCACCGTCCTCTTCACGATTATAACATTTTTTACCTTATTGGAAAATTAATTGAAGACTAATCTTCATCCCGCTTCTCGAGCTTCACCTTACCCAATTCTTTAACCGAAGCAAGAGTAGTCCCTTGCGGTATTGAGATTAGATGACTCTTCGAGATCCCAATCAGCTGTGAGGTATAAATACCCGTATGACCAGAGAAGAGATAGCTTACGACACAGGCCATAAACATATAGATGGCTCCGCCAGATCCAAACAACTCAATCCCCATCAGGAAGCAAGCGATCGGTGTATTCGTCGCACCGCAGAACACTGCGATAAAGCCGAGAGAAGCCAGAAAAGGACCATACATGTGCAGCAGCCCAGCCAAAGTATGGCCAAGAGTCGCGCCAATGGCGAACAGCGGCGTTACCTCTCCCCCCTGAAAACCCGTACCCAGAGTAAGCGAGGTGAAGATCAGTTTCCAGAGAAATGCGAATGGAGAGACTTCTCCTTGAAAAGAATCCGCGATTAGCGGGAGGCCAAGACCCAGATACTCCCTAGTCCCGACGAGGTACACCAAGGCAATAATAATGAACCCGCCCAGCGCACTTTTTACCATCGGATTCTTGATCAACATTGTAAAGTGCACTTTCAAAAAATGAGTAAGTTGACTGAAAAGCATACCGACCAGCCCGAAGATCACGGATGCCATCAGCACCTTTAGCACAACCAGGAAGTCCAGTGCAGGAAACTCACTGACGGCATAATGAATATGATGCACCTTCCACAGCTTCGTGGCAACCAGATCACCAACAAAACTGGCTGCAAAGCAAGGCAGGAGCGCCTGGTGGCCGATCAATCCAAGCGCAATCACTTCAAGCCCAAACAATGTTCCAGCCAGCGGTGTGCCAAAAATAGAACCAAAGCCCCCGCTGATCCCGCACATTAACAGGATTTTACGATCCAGCGGGCTGATCCGAATCCATCTGCCGAAGCTGTCGGCGAGACTGCCTCCCATCTGTACCGCAGTCCCCTCTCGCCCGGCAGAACCGCCGAACAGATGGGTGACGAGCGTTCCGAACAGCACAAGCGGCGCCATACGCAGTGGAATCGGCGCTTCTCCGCCCTGAATATTTTCTATGATCAGATTATTGCCCTTGATACTATCCTTACCATATCGATAATATAAATAGCTGACCAGCGCACCCCCAAGCGGAAGTAAAAATAGCAGCCATGAATGCTCCATGCGCAGCGTCGTAACATAATCCAGACTTTTTAGGAACAATGCCGAGGCTGTCCCGGTTAAAATACCGATGCAGCTCCCGAGAATGATCCATTTTACAACAGTGGTCCAGATAGCCAAGTGGCTCCTCTCTCCCGCATAAGCCCTCCATCGTTCTCGCCAATCGTTCATCGTGTCCATACTCCCATGCCCCAGATTTATCCGATAACAAAACAGACTCCTACCAGCCAAAACCTCACTGGTAGGAGTCATTAGTCTGCAAGAGACGGTTAATGGCGAACTCCATCGCCCGATTCATCTACAACCATATTAATTAAGAATATCCTGGAAGTCAAACGATAAATGTGTATTGTAATCTCAGCATTAGTGAGGCTCACTAACCATCTGTCTATCATAAGCCGCTTCCAATGCATCCAGCACTTCTGAGACGATGACTTGGGAGGATTCCTTACGAGAGAGGGCATGCATGGACAACTCTACTTCTTCCTGACCGCTTTTAATCTGAAGCTGGTGGAGATAATCGGCCAGTTGCTTCTCGTTATACGCGGTATAGATCGCTTTTTGCCCAGACAGACTGCGGGCATTGCCCTTCTCCTGTCCCGGTAAAGGGCGGTAGACGATCACCGGCAAGGACTGGGAAAAGGCCTCAGTCAAAGTGATTGCTCCTGCTTTGGTCAAGAGCCCGGACGAGAGTGACATCAGCTCATGAATCTGATCGGTGTACCCCTGAATATGCACCCGATCATTCCACTGGTGACGACGTTCGAGATTCAGGCGCAGCTTATGGTTATTTCCGCACAGTACGATCACGTCGAACTCGGATTGCTCCAAAATGGTTCGGATAATCCGCTGGACATTACCCAAAACACCGTAAGCTCCTGCAGAGAGAAGAATATAACGTCTGCTTGCATTTAACCCGTGCTTGCGCAGCAGCTCCGTTCGATCCGGAATCTTCTGGAATGCTTCACGAATCGGGATGCCGCTGACTGTGATCGCCTGTGGAGGTACTCCTGATGCCAAAAGGGCTTCTTTTACACTATCCGAAGGTGCAAAGTATTTCCAAGTCGAAGGATGAATCCACCGCCCATGCAGGACATAATCTGTCAACACGGTAAATATCGGCACTTGCATACCGACTTTCTCACTAAGCTCGGAGGCAGCCAAATAAGGAAACGTATGAATAATAACATCTGGTTTCAGACGCTTCAGAACTTCTTCGACCTTACGCTTCCCCATGGAATGTAAAAAACGGCTGAGCGGCTGGCCCGGCTTCATTCGACTTGTCATATCGTACAGCATGCCGTACAGACCGGGAGCGTAAGCCGTGCTTTTCAAATAAAAGGTACGGGAAACTGCATTCAGAAAAGGGTGAACTTCCGCAAACAAATCAACAATATACACCTGCTCTACCCCGCGCGCCATAAAAGACTGCTGCAGCGCTTGCGCTGTCTTGGCATGACCGTCGCCAAAAGCGGAGGATACGATGAGGACAACCGGATTTATTTTCATAAGAAGTCTCCTTTTTGGTATAGGCTCCTCTCCACTGTAAACCTTAATCATAAACGGACTATAAATACCGTATGTAAAATGTCAGAATATTAACCATTCCTTAGGGAAGTCACTGTATAGTAGGAGAAAACTGGAGAAGGAACTGATCTAATGAAGCCAAAAGCTATCCATATCTTATATTGTGTACTAATTATAGGATTCATCTTGGTAATGATACCCAAATATTCGTATAATGATCCGGATACTTTTTGGCATATCGAAGTGGGGCGTTATATGATTGAGCACGGTCAGGTGCTGCATCACGCTATACATACATTTTACGGGGATGAACTGCCTTATGTACCGCATGAATTCGGATTCCAGCTACTCGTTGCGCCGCTATATCAAGCGTTCGGCTGGCCGGGGATATACATATTGACTGCTGTGTGTCTATTGTTACTTATTCTAGGGTTGCTACGGTTAGGACGGGTTTCACGCAAAGAGCTGGGTCTATCAGAGAACCATCCACTGCTGTTGCCCTTTGTGCTGCTGATCAGTTGCTGGATTTATTATAATTACTTCAAAGGCCGGCCACAAATGATCTCCGCGTTTATGATTGTGTGGTTTTTTGTTTACATGCGTGAATTTCAGATGGTTGCCAAAAAACGATACGCAGCCGCGATGATCCTCCTGTCCTGTGCTATCGCCAACTTTCACGCGGGCGTGTGGCTCGTCATCGCTGTGTTCACGGGAATGACGTTCCTGGAAGCACTGATTGCCAAAACATGGACCAGACGCCATATCATCGTTTATGTGCTTACTTGGCTTGCTGGCCTAGCCAACCCCGGCGGATTAAAAAGCCTGCTGTTCATCCTGGCCGTCACCCAGAAGAACTTCAATCTGCTGATTAACGAATGGCAGCCGCTTCAATTTAACAAGCTATTGAATCTTCCGATTCTGCTGCTCCTGCTATTTTTCGCCGCTACATTGCCTTTTGCCTTGCAACGTAAGCCGTTCCGGTTCTTTATGATGCTCGGGATTCTGTATCTGGGGGTGTCCAACTTCAAACAAAATTTGTTCATGTGGCTATTCATCCCATACTTTGCCGCCGTGTTCTTCGAGGCGCTTCCGAAGGTATCCCGTTTCCGCAAGTTCGCGTATGTGCCCGCACGAAAAACGATTCTGCTCTGCTTAACGCTGGGCCTGGCAATCAATACCGCCTACATCTTTCTCGTTCCGCCCGTGGTAGATGCCAAAAGCTATCCCGTCGATGAGATGACCTATATTCTTGACAAAACTCCGGACGGTGTGCGCCCACGGGTATTCTCCCGCTACGGCTCATCCGGTTACGTGATGTTCCGTGGCGGGGATATCCTCTGTGACGGAAGACAGGACCCTTTTATCACCAAAGAATCTATAGGTGCCTTGGGCTGGACAGCTTTTGAACGCTCCATGTACGGGTTCTCAGAATACTTGCCGGAGATTGTCAAAGCCGATCATCCCGATTATGTCATTGTCCATAACGGCGTCTCCCGCAAGCTTTACAATGAGTGGGTTAAGGACTTCGGAGATCCCGTGTATAAGGGAAGATACGGGAGTGTATTTTCAATAAAATGAACAATGAAAGTAACAAAAAGCGAGGAGGAACGAAGGGGGAAGTTTGGAACTGTAGGAGCGATAGCGACCGCCTGAAAGCTTTCCGCAGGAAAGCTCACATCGGAAGCATAAGCTCTCCGGATTTCAACCGCAGCATCAGTACAATTAAAAGAAATCAGGAGACAACAGCGGCCGGAAGTCCAAACATTCCACCGTAGTGACGACAGAGCCTTACGTTCGAATCTGAAGTTCATCTTATATAGACGAGTAATCAAGACATTAACTCCGCGTAACGCAGGAATCGATAAATGATATCCATTTGATAATGCACCCGGTCAGTATGATTTAGACTCCAGCAGGTCTCAACGGTCACTGCCTTCGCACCAAACAACCGGGAGGCCGCCATCCTTGAAGTGCCGGACCGGGAGCGCAGACGAATGTTGAAACGCAGGGATTCTACTCCTATAGTCCCGTTGATGCCTTTAAGAACATGGCGGACAGCAGGCACTGCCGGATTCCCCGGGCTGACGACCAGGCTTTGACCCAGCACATGCTCGCTCCGCTGGGACAACCCATTGGCTTCGTGAAGATCCAGATACCAGGATGGGCGGTAGCTCCGCATCAACCGGCACAAAGATGAAGCCAGTGGATGGCTCGCTGCTTCATTTTTCTGCATAGGGAATGTGCGGTTAAGGTCAGGCATTCCACGAATCCGCTTACGGTATGCTTGTTTATTCAGAATCGGCACGATAATCAAGGTCCCTCGCTGAATACCCCTACTTCCATGACGAAGTTGATCCACTATCCGCTGTGCTGCTTTCATGCTGGCCGTTTCATTTCCGTGTATCCCCGCGACAATCATAAAGACCGGTCCCCGCTGGCTTCCTCTGATAACATGATAAGGTGTGTTATAGGCTGAACCCGGTGCTAAACTATGTTTTTTCACGATCACCGTTTCCCACCTCCTGATGATTTCGCCCTGCTGTGATGCAGAAATAACACTATATTTTTATGCTTGTTTCTTTGCAGGGGGTTGGACAAAACAGCAAAAAGACCCCACCGCCGCAGCTATGAAGTCCCCAAGTCTCCATTCTATAAGTGTGTCAATAAGAAAAAGATGTGAAATTTCTCAGCGTACTCTAATAAACTCTCCACACCGGTTGGCACAAGCGAGATCCAAGGTTGCATGGTAAGTTATGGTTATTTTATCTATGCTATGGTGTTCTCAGGGTAATCAGCCCGCACAAAACCATAGGAGGTAATGTATGAGTATCCATAACAAACAACGTATCCGCAAGCTTTGTGTCGGTGTCAGCTTAGGGCTTGCCCTGATGACTTCAGGTGTTGCTATCTTGGACGGTTCCAGTACAGCCTATGCCGCATCGAGTCAGACTTCTTCTGTAGCAGATAGCATCATTGCAACCGGGTTAAAATTCCAGGGAACTCCTTATAAATTTGGAGCTAAGACAGGAAATACAAGTTCCTTCGACTGCTCGTCCTTCACTCAATACGTATTCAAGCAGAACGGCGTTACCCTTCCACGTACATCAACCCAACAATCTACTGCGGGCACTTATGTATCAAGAAGTCAGCTGCAACCGGGTGATCTCGTCTTCTTCTACTCCCCTATTCACCATGTAGCTATTTATATGGGCGACGGCAAGATACTGCATACCTACGGCAAAGGCGGTGTCACCGTCACGAATCTGAATTCCGGCTGGTGGGATTCGCATTACACAACAGCGCGTCGTGTTCTGCCATCAAGCGGACAAGCTGTCTCCCATTCAGCGATGGATAACAGCAATAACGACGATAACAGCAGTAGCAGCAGTAATAGCAATAACGGCGATAATGCGTCACAAGATCTTTTTGGATACTTTAATTTTGAAAAATAGACCACTATAATACTACAGCCACATCCGATAACTTTGGGTGTGGCTTTGCCGCGGCTCGTCTATAGGAGATTAACATCTGGTCTCTCCCGAATCTTTTGCCGGATGTGGAGTTGATGTTACAGGCAGCCTGACACTTACAGTGGTTCCCTCGCCCTCCACGCTTTCAATCCAGATTAAGCCGTCATGCTCCTGCACAATAGATTTGGCAATCGGAAGACCCAGACCGGTCCCTCCCGTCTTGCGGTGCCGTGAATTGTCCACGCGATAGAACCGCTCGAAGACGTGTTTGATCTCGTGCTGCGGAATTCCGATTCCTTGATCCTTCACAGCAACCGTAACTTCTCCATCTTTTTCGGAGATAAAAATATCTACCACTTGAGAACTGTATTTCTGCGCATTGTCCACCAAGATAATCAGCAGCTGCTCAATTTTATTGCGGTCTGCTTCAATATCCTTCGCCTCGGGACTGGCATGTAGCCGAATTGTACGCTCGTTAATCAAATGGAAGCGGGCAATCACCTGCTGGCAGACCTCCACCATATTCACTGACTCCAGATTCAGCTTTGTGCTTTGCTGCGAAGAGGCCAGCATAAGCAGCTGCCGGGTCATCTTACGCATACGCTTAGTTTCCTCATAGATCGACTGAATCGCCTCTTCCTGCACCGCCTGATCCTCGTTCCCCCATCGCTTCAGCATATTGGCATAACCCTCAATAATCGTCAACATCGTATTCAGTTCATGAGAGGCATCGGATACAAATTGCTGCTGCTTCCAAAAGCTTTCTTCCAATCGTCCAATCATTCGGTTGAAGGTCTCTGTCAGATCATAAAGCTCATCACGAGCGGAACCTTGTAGAGGAATGGTGTTAAAGGTCAGGCTCTCTTCATTCTTCCGCATAGTCTGGATGCTTTTAGTGATGGGCTTCAAAATGGTCCGGGACACCAGCTTACCTGCTGCCAGACATAAGAGGACAGCGATCAATGACGAAATGCTAAGGATGGTTAGAAGATTTTGAATGCTTGCCTTCAGACCATCCAGCTTCGCAGCGATCTCATAACCGCTGGTCACTTTATTCTCTACCATGACCGGAATATGTACGACCATAACTAACTCATTTTCCCGCTCCAGAAGGAGCCACTTCCGGTGCCTGGCATACTTGAAGGAAATACCGCTCAAATTCATATCTTTTCCATGCGTTATTTCATAGACTTTATTGTTAAGGAAATCGGATATACGTATATAGGTACTTTGTGTCAGGGAACTTCGGAGCAGGAGCTCCTGTTCTGCCTCCGGGAGGGCAGCAGCCTTGTTCACAATCGGCTCCCATTTACTCAGGATCAGCTCATTTGCGTTACGGGTAGCATTCGTGATGTATAGGCAGTATACAGTGATATCGACAAACAGGAGAATACCAATGAGGACCAAGGAAGTGAGAAGATTAATTCGGGTACCGATCTTCAATCGTCTTCCTCCCGAATGCTGTATCCTATACCCCGGCTGGTCTTGATCAGCTTCTTCTTGTGGCCCTTATCGATCTTCTGCCGCAAGTAACGGATGTACACATCCACTACATTCGTGTCTCCCACGAACTCAAAATCCCAGACATCCTTGATGATCTGCTCCCTGCTCAAGACGTGATTCTTGTGTTCGATCATATACACAAGCAAGTCGAACTCCTTGGGCGTTAGCTCAATCCGTTGCTCTCCTCTAGTGACATCTCTGGTCTGTTTATTGATAGTCAAATTGTCTGCTTCGATAACAGGGCTCTCTTCTCCCTGTGGCTGCGGATTCACGGCAGGCGTGCGAATATGCGCCCTAATTCTTGCCAGCAGTTCTTCAATCTCAAAAGGTTTCGTAATATAGTCATTGGCTCCCTGATCCAATCCAGATACAATATCAGGCGTCGTATTTCGAGCAGTAACAAGAATAACTGGTGTAGTCTCATCCGCTTTGCGCAATCTGCGCAGGACTTCTACTCCATTCAGGCCTGGCATCATGATGTCCAGAATGATGATATCCCAAGACTGTCCGAGCGCCAGCTCCAGACCTTCTCTTCCATCATGGGCAATCTCAACCTCATAACCTTCATGGGATAGCTCGAGCTGAAGCAGCCTAGATATCCGTTCCTCGTCATCAATCACCAGGACTGATTTACTCATGGCAATACCTCCTTCACATGGAATACGAATGCAGTATACAAAAAGGACAGGATATTTCCCTTCTGGGAATAGTATCCTGTCCTTCTTCCATTCTTATTCCTGAATATTAGTTGTACTGCGGCAACCAATCTCCATGGGCTTCGATCAGATCATCACACATCGCGATGATATCATCCATCGACAGCTCCGCAGATGTATGCGGGTCCAGCATAGCCGCGTGATAAATATGCTCCTTCTTGCGTGTGATCGCTGCTTCAATCGTCAGCAATTGGGTATTGATATTGGTACGGTTCAGGGCTGCGCATTGTGGCGGAAGATCGCCTACAAATGTTGGCGTAATACCGCTGGCATCAACCAGACACGGCACCTCAACACAGGCTTCTTTAGGCAAGTTGGTAATTAGGCCAGTATTCATGACGTTGCCGCCGATTTTGAACGGCACATTCGTCTCAATAGCCTCCATGATGTAAGATGCATATTCAGCGGAGCGTTCATGCTGAAGGCCCGGGTTATTGACCAGATCTTCACGCATATTTTTCCAGTTTCCAATCTGCTCCACGCACCGGCGCGGATACTCGTCCAGTGGAATCTGGAAGCGCTCGATCAGCTCTGGATAGTTACGTTTGATAAAGTAAGGGTGATACTCTGCATTGTGCTCGGAAGACTCGGTGATATAGTAACCGAATTTCAGCATCATCTCATAACGGACCATGTCATGGTGATGCTCCTTCTGCTTCTCTGCCGCCCGGCGTTTAATTTCCGGGTACAGATCCTCACCATCCTTGGTCACTTCCAATAACCAAGCCATATGGTTGATACCGGCAATCTTGCCCTGAACACCCTTATGATCCATGCCAAGATCCCTGAACAAATCCTGAACGCAGTGCTGCACGCTGTGACACAGGCCAACCGTCTTAACGCCTCCGTACGTACTCATGACATTCGTCAGCACTGCCATTGGGTTCGTATAGTTCATGAACAGGGCATCCGGACAGACTTCCCGGATATCTGCAGCGAAATCCAGCATGACAGGAATCGTGCGGAGATTGCGGAAAATTCCGCCGATGCCGACTGTGTCTGCAATGGTCTGGCGAAGACCATATTTCTTCGGAATTTCGAAATCAGTAATTGTGCACGGATCGTAACCACCGACCTGAATCGCATTAATTACATATTTGGCACCGCGCAGTGCTTCTTTGCGGTCAGTGTAGGCTTTGACTAGACAAGTCGATCCATGGGAAGATTTAATATTATTCAGCATGTTCTCCGAATCAGCAAGACGAACCGGATCAATATCAAACAAGGCCAGCTCAAAACCTTGCAGGGCAGGTGTTCTCATGCAGTCACCCAGTACGTTCTTGGCAAACACGGTGCTGCCTGCACCGATAAATGTAATTTTGGACATGTGAAATCCTCCTTCGAATGTATACACTGAAGACTGCATTAATTATAAATCCTGTTGCATCACAAGGAGTAATCCGCCTTAAAATGCACTAACAGCAGGCATTCAGCGTCGCTCTTTTCAATATCCACTATAAATTAGCACGCTTCGATTGAATATGGAGAAATACAAGAGACATATGGATTTTTGTTGCATGGATCTAAATTTGCTATAATGGTCTCCGGTTCTATTTTCAATTGTCCAGGAGGCGGCTTTACGTTATGAGTCCAGAACATTCATCTTATACATCCGGCTTTAACCTGATACCGGACGAACCAGATTTGACCGTATTATTCAGCGGTGAAGCTTCACCGGTTCCCGGTCATAAGGTCGGTCCGTCTGTCCACGACTATTATCTGATTCATACGGTCTTTGATGGAGAAGGCACCTTTCAGAGCGGAAGCGGGAAGATTCATCCCTGCAGTTCAGGAGATACCTTTATTATCTTTCCAGGCGCTTTGTTCTGCTATCAGGCCGACACGCCCAAGCCATGGTCTTATGCATGGGTCGGTCTTAGGGGCGATGCTGTCCCGGCACTGCTCAGCAGAGTCGGTATCACGAAAGAGCAGCCAGTCATTCACTCCGAACATTTGTCGGAACTAAGATTTCTGTATGAGAAGACACGGCTTTCCTTTCAACAATCGCCGTATCCTCAATTGGAAAGTCTGGAGGCTTCCGGCTGGCTGCGTCTCCTCCTTCATCAGTTTGGTTATGACAATCGCAGTACTCTCTCTGTTCCGTCTCAAGCGATGCCCAGCATCATCGACCGGCAGATCGATCAGGCCATACGCTGGATTACCTTTGAGTATCATCAGCAGGTCAACATTGATCATATGGCCTCCTCCCTTGGCTATCACCGGGCTCACTTATCCAAAGCCTTCAAGGTCAGAACCGGGATGTCTCCTAAGCAATATTTGATGAAAGTCCGTATGAACAAAGCCGAAGAATTGCTTCGCGGACATCTGGCAATTGATCAAGTGGCTTCTTCTGTCGGTTTTAACGATGCACTGTATTTCTCCAAGCAATTCCGCAAATGGAGCGGGATGTCGCCAAGTGAATACCGGTTGGAAAAACGCAATGAGGGAGGCTAAAAAAACAGAATGAGAATTTTCAGTAGCTTTCTGAAAAAAAGAAGCATAAAATTAAAGATAAATTTCAAAATACTGCTGAGGAGGAAATAGACATGAAAAAAATATTTTTGGTACTTGTAACAGCACTGCTTATAATTACGGTGGTTGGCTGTTCCTCGGCAACAAAAAAACAATACGTAGGCAGCCCCGACTGGACTTCCAGATTTATTGTATGGGACGGCAAGCTGTATTCGTTTGATCTCAAGACAACTGCAGAGATTGAAAAAGAACTCGGAACAGTGGAGGAGATCTCTAATGAAAAGTCGCACAAATTCACTTCGGATGTCTTTTCCAATCACTTTGAAGTAGGAACAAAGGTGTACAAAGTCAGAAATGTTGAGACTGATGTTGCTATTGCTGCGGAACTAGACGGCTTTTTCTATGAAGGGAAATATGCCGGGGATTATGTCAAGAAGTAACTATACAGGCAGCCATATATGAAGAGGGGAGCCTGACAACAATGGACCAGAGGGATACTATTCTAAAGTATTTGCGTGAGCAGCCGCTCAGGAACATCACCTTGCTCAAAATGGTGACGTATTTCAGCCATGTGATGAACTGCCACTACGTGGAGTGTCCGGAGGGACGGGGAGTCCTGCTGTTGTTGCCAGCCGAAGCCTATGCTTACGATCATCGAACATACCCGGAAGCTGAGCTTATTGTATTTATGGAATACAGCAGTCCCGCAGTGTTCCCCCATCTTCTTGCCTTGGTGCCAAAAGACGCCAAACTTGTGTTCAAGCTTCAGGACGAGGCTTACTACGCAGTATTGTCCAAGCATTTTTCATTGACCAAAGCCCGGGGATATATCACGTACACTACTCCTGCCAATCTGCATATGTTACCCGCACAGGAGGCTGTCCAGTTAGAACTGCTGGATAACCGCCTCTTGCCGTTATGGGAGGGAAATCACTATAGCCTGGAGGAAATAGAAGAGTATTTCCGAAGTGGTGCATTCTCTGTATCTATTTTTGAGGGAGAGACACCGCTAAGCACTTGTCTAGCCTTCCGTAATGAAGAACAAGTGTGGGAGATCGGTGCGGTCTATACAGTGGAATCAGCGAGAGGCAAGGGATTAGCGAAGAAGGTCGTGCAAACAGCACTCTTCTATCTTCACCGGGACGGACGAATCCCGCGATATCATGTGCTTGAAACCAACCATACCTCTATCCGGCTTGCCGAGTCGCTCGGACTAGTGCCCTGCATCACCTTGGTACACTGGACCAACTAATCTTCGTACTATTCTTTTCCGGCCACTTGTATAAAACTTAGTCATACATAAACAGGAGCAGTCCCATGCTGGGACTGTTCCTGTTTTCCTTGCATTTATCCCGGTCAAATTCTCACCAGTATATTTATCGCGGACGCCGCCACTGCTTCAGGACTTCAAGCAGACCTGAGAGATCCAGACCATCCAGCGAAAATGCTTTGCGCAGCAGATCATGCCGGATGAACTCGTCGTACTTACCCAGATACGGAGCCTCGTCCGGGGCTAACAGTCCGAGCGGGTCTGCTGTAGCGGCGCTTTCAGCAAGGATTTCTGCTTCCAAGGTTTCGGCATCCGTCTTTCCGGCAACCACCATGTAATAAGGCTCCATTGGCACTATGGAACGAAGGTTAAGCTTGCCTTTGAGGTTGTTCTTCAACAGTCGTTCAAGGGTACGGAACTGCCGGCTGCCGGCCCATGGCAGGATGAACATCGAATCCCCGCCAGCCGGGAGTACCGAGCGTTCCAGCAGGCCGCTTTCCTTGGCCAGACGGCGTGCTCGTTCCAGTCTGGCTGCCGCACTAGGTGCCAAATATGGATACAGCGCTGTATCCCCCAGCACCTCCCGGATCTTGGTCATGATCCGGGTATGCACATCACCGCCGGCACCGAGCCAGAGCGTGTCCACCTTGCCGCGTGAGGTTTTGACGTACACGGCCTTGTGCCGATTGTCTACCTCCTCCACCTTCCACAGCTTGCCAGCGAGCGTGAAGCAGTACCCCGGCGGCGGCACCGTCGTAATAGAGCCGATCTCTTCCGTTCCGTTATAGACGACATGCTCTTCATCGTCCTTGAATACTGCGTAGAAACGGAAGTTGTTGACGATTTTCTCACCAGCCAGCCCAATCAGCAGGCTGCCCTCTTCCATCTTTTCGATCTGCCCCATACCCAGCAAGTAGGTAAGAAAGTCATCATAATCCTCGGGAGCAACCTCCCTGAAGGATGGCAGACTCAGCACCGCTTCTTTTAGATCATCCGGCTCAGCCTCGCCCATGCTCTTCAAAATGCTCATCGTCTGATGGTATAACAGCCCTACCGGCAGCTTCCGCACCGCCAGCGGCTCCACCCATTTCTCCCGCACGTACAGCTCGATTACAGCGATGGCCCGCAGCAGGCTCCAGGGCATACGGGCGGGCAGCTGTGCCTCTTCGTCTTCTTCCTCTGGCGTGACAAAAATCATCTCGGAGGCGGCGTCGCCCCGCCGACCGGAACGCCCCAGCCGCTGCACGAAGCTCGCGCAGCTGTAAGGCGCACCGAGCTGGATTACCCGCTCCAGCTCGCCCAGGTCAATACCAAGCTCCAGGGTCAAGGTTGCGGCGGCCACCGCCGGGCCCGGACCCTGTCTGAGCGCTGCTTCGGTCTCCTCCCGAAGCAGCGCTGAAATACTGCCATGGTGAACGTGAAAAACATCCCGTTCCCCCCGCTTCGCGGCGATCCGCCGCATCTCCAGAATCGCCGATTCAGCATCGGTACGGCTGTTGGTGAAGATCAGCGCTTTCTTCAGGTGGGTGTAGTCGTAGATGTAATCAAAATACGACTGCCGAGCCAGCTCAAGCTGCTCGGCCCCCTTCTCGTCCCTGGCGTCCGGGAACGAGAAATGCTCGACGCTTAGGCGGAGCTTCCGCCCGCCCTGCGGCGCCGAGATCTCGACGGGCTGGCGGGTTCCCGCCGCCAGCCACTTCGTCACGGACTCGTAGTCGCTGAGCGTCGCCGAGAGTCCGATCCTCCGCGGCGAACAGCCTGCCATGCGCGAAATTCGCGCCAGCTGGCTGAGGACCTGGATGCCGCGATCGCCGCCCATAAACGCATGCACTTCATCAATAACGATGAAGCGCAGATCATTGAACAAGGCCGGAATAGCATTCGGCCGGTTCATCAGTAGCCCTTCCAGCGATTCGGGGGTAATCTGGAGCACACCGGACGGCTTTTGCATCAGCTTCGTCTTCTCAGCCTGGGGAACGTCTCCATGCCAATGCCACACCGGGATGCCGCCCTCACGCAGCAGGTCGTTCAACCTTGTAAATTGATCGTTGATCAACGCTTTGAGCGGCGCGATATATAAAATCCCAACAGAATCTGAGGGACGCTCGTACAACTCGGTCAGTGCCGGAAAGAAAGCCGCCTCCGTTTTGCCCGATGCTGTACCAGAAGCAATCAGCAAATGATTCGGCGTTTCGAACAGTACCCGGCAGGCGTCAACCTGAGCTTCGCGCAGAGTCTCCCAACGATTTTTATATATAAATTCCTTAATAAATGGAGCCAGCCGATAAAAAGGGTTCTCGCTCATAGCTCAAACTCCGCTAATAACGAATCCATCTCGCTTTGCTCGGTCTCGTCACCCTTAGCCTTCGTTTCACCCACCAGCTTCTCAAAGGACAGCTCCGGATGCTGGTGCAGCGAATGCAGCAGATCCATGAAGTCACGTACGATCTCCCGTGGTGTCAACAGCTCGTCCGCACCTAGTCTGCCGACGGCTTCCTCCATGAAGTGTACAAGTTGCTCCCGGCTCAGCGTCGACTCATATCCGTAATGCAGGGCATGAATATCGCGCAGCCGCTCCAGCAGAACAAGGATCTCTTCCGGTGAAAGCATCTCCAGACCGATGATCGGCCCAGTAAAGGTGTTCAGCCCTGTTGCGGCATACCGCCCAGCCACGAGCCGGGAACGCAGAGCCTCATAGCTGAACAAACCCCGCCGGCCGTCCTCAACGAATTGTGGGGTCCCGCCAAGGAAAATCCCCAGATGCTCCGCCTTCCCCTGCATCGTATCATTGAACATCGTGAGCAGCTTCTCATAATTGCTCTGCCGTGAAATACTATTCGTAATCTTGTACAAGTTGACACCCTCGTCAATAAAGAGAAGCAGCCCCTTGTACCCGATAGCCGCTGTGAATTCCGCCCACAGCTTCATGTAGTCGTACCAGTTGTCGTCGTCAATGATGACACCAACACCGAGCGCTTTTCTTGCTTCGGTCTTTGTAGCGAATTCACCGCGCAGCCAGCGGAGTGCGTCCTGCTTCAGATCATCATCGGCCAGCTTATGGCCATTCCAGTAGGAAGCTAGTATCTTGGCAAAATCAAAGCCGTGGACCAGCCCCCTCATCTCGGAAGCCACAGCATAAATCTGCTTCTCCACAGCTTCGCCAAGACCGGCATGCTCAGGGCCGTAGCCCTGTTCCCGCATCACAGTCTGCTGAAGCGAGAGAATCCACTTCTGCAGCACAATCTCCAGCGCGCCACCATCCGGCCGGGTGCGGGTCGATAAATGGCTCATCAGCTCACGATAGGTAGCCAAACCCTGTCCTTTTGTTCCGACCAGGCGCCGTTCCGGGGAGAGGTCAGCATCTGCTACAACAAAATCCCGATCCATCGCGTAATTGCGGATCATTTGCAGTAAAAAGCTTTTGCCGCTACCAAACTTGCCCGTGATCAGCTTGAAGGCGGCACCGCCTTCAGCAATGTTATCCATATCACGCAGGATCGCTTCGATCTCCGGCCTGCGGCCAACGGCAATATGCTCCAGCCCGATCCGTGGCACAACCCCTGCGGTCAGAGAGTTGACGAGTGCCGTCGTCATCCGTTTCGGTATTTTCAGCTCATTCATCCAGTGATTCACCTCTTCAAATATGAAAGCATAGGCACATACTCAGCCATAACCTCTTCTCCATCGATCAGTAGATCGCCAAGCATGTCCATCGCGATATCGTTAATTTCGTCCATTAGCAGTTCAGCCATTGTTCCATTCGCCGCGGCCAGCTTTTGCACCTCGTTCCAACCATCGTCACCGGCCAAGGCCAGCGCTGCATTCCGCTGGAGAGGTGTTAATGCCGCAGCAAAAGACACCCATTCCGAATCATCGGCTGTCTCTTCAAGTCGCAAGGTTCCCTCTTCCGGGGCAGCCTTACTTACAGGATTTATTATGTGATCGGGTGCAGTAAAACCAGCAGTGACCGAAGCTTCATGATCGTTCCCGGTCTTATCACTCAGATCATTGCTCTCGTATTCATGTAACTTAGCACTCTGGTCATAACCCTCGTCCACATTCGCCTTAACGATCTTCGACCCGTCATTAATCTTCTCGCTGCCTTCCAGAACTTTCTTGTGGGCATCTACTACCCCCGGCTCAGACCAGGCTACAGCCTCTACCTCTTCAGTATACCCCAAATCCTGGACGGTGAGCAGAGTGCGCACAACGTCAGAGTCTGCCTGAAGCCGTTCCAGCTTCTCTGCGTCAATGACAACTGCGGGTCCCATTTCTTCCTGCTGGGCTCTATGAAACTCCCGCTGAAGGTACTGGGAGACCAACTCTTCCATGTCAGCATCCAGCTTCACACCCTTCAACCTGCCCCGGAAGCCCATCAGCTCACGCAGTTTGTTCTCAGTTAACCGGAACAGACGTGTTACAAGACTACGCAGCGGAAGAGACTTGCTGATCCGAACCACCGGAACGAGCACGGAGTAACCGTACAGTGAAATATCATATACCGCACTGCGGAACAGATAGCGTTCTCTTAGCACTGGCGCCCCAGGGGGGAACATTTCCACCAGCGACTGTCCATGCTTGCGCATCACATAGGCATCGATTAATGATACAACCTTGGGGATATATAATTCAGCAGCTTCCTGGCCTTCGCCGGTGAAGAACTTGGACTTGCTGATGTCATAGTCTGACATGAAGGTAAGCACAGCAAAGCTCAACTGTTCCCTGGCCGAAGAGAGACAGCGCATTAGTTCCAGTTCGGCAAGGTCTCCTGCCAGTCCCCGGGAACGGGCTACAATCAGCGACAGTGGAATCTCCAGTTTATGTACGAAGGAAAAATCAGCAATCCAGCCACCCATATACTGATCCAGTCGCTTGAACTTATCCCGATACGCTTCCCATATTCGGCATAACTGCGCATATCCATCTTGCGGATCATCCCAGCCAACACCATTAATCAATTCATACACATGCAGAAAAACATAAGATAAATCCGTAGCCGGATATCTTCCCTCACGGACTTCACCGCGCCAGAAGAAATACCATTTGCTCTGTGCCCCCGTCATATGACCATAATTCGGCCAATAGCTCTTGAACGGCACGAAGAGTGCCGCGTCTCCCTTAACCTCTGCAAGTTGCCTTGCCCGCTGCACGAATTCACTCTCTGTCGTGGTCACTGGCTCCTCAGTTTCTGCATCCCAAAGCTGCAGTTGTTCGGCAGTCTCCGGCAATTTCTGTTTTTTCTCCTTCGAGGCAGAGCGCTGCGGCTTCGTCACGGCAGATCGTTCCGGTACAGAGGCCGCTGCCGCTGAGGCATCCCGTGGTGGAATAGCTATATTCTGCTCCGTGCTTTCCCATACCCATTCCGAGAAATGCGGCTTCTTTCCGTTGCTCATATGATCTCCTCCCTCCTCTTGCCTTGGCTAATATTAGAAAAAACGGCCCTGTTCACTATCGTGAAAGAACCGTCTCCATGCGTACTCAAGGTCTTCTTGCAATGCGCTTAGCGCATCCTGCTTTAATCCAGCTCTATTCCTTTGGTTTCTTTACCTAGCAACAACACCGCAACAGCACCTACGATGATGGTTGCGAAGAACAGCATAAAGATAGAGCTGATCTCCACGGATCGTGCTACCAGCATCCCGACCAGCAGCGGGGCGATAATCCCCCCGATCCGTCCAAAGGAAGTTGCTAAACCTGCTCCTGTCGAACGAATAGACGTTGGATACAGCTCCGGCGTGTAAGCATACATGCCGCCCCAAGCGCCAAGGTTAAAGAATGATAGGCAAATACCCGCTGCCATCAACATTCCTTCCGTAGTAGCATTGCCGAACCAGGCAGCACTGACTGCCGTAAACAGCAGATAAATCACCAGTACGAACTTACGGCCGAATTTCTCAATAAAGTAAGCGGCAGTGAAATAGCCAGGCAATTGAGCCAAGGTCATGATCAGGACATACTCGAAGCTTTTGACCAGACTAAAGCCCTTAAGCACCATAACAGTAGGCAGCCACAGGAACATACCGTAATAAGAGAAGACGACTGTAAACCATAAGATCCAGAGCATGATCGTCGAACGACGATATTCCGAGGACCAGACTGTAGCGATACGGTTCTTCAGAGAGACCGGAGCTTTCTTGATTTCTGCAAAGCGCGGAGAGTCATCAATCGCCCGGCGAAGATAAAGAGCATAGAGCGCCGGAACGGCCCCAATTGCAAAGGCTACACGCCAACCGTAATCAGGAATTACGAAGAAGGCAATCAGTGCAGAAAGAATCCAGCCTAGTGCCCAGAAGCTCTCCAGCAGCACTACGGCACGGCCTCTCTCCTTAGCTGGCATACTCTCCGATACCAAAGTAGAGGCTACCGGCAGCTCCCCGCCAAGCCCAAATCCGGCAACGAACCGGAGAACACACAGGATAGTAAATCCGGTGGCAAAAGCGGACAGTCCGCTCGCCGCAGAGAAAATCAACAATGTCCACAAAAGCACCGATTTACGTCCAAAGCGGTCCGCCAAAATTCCCGCTGCCGCTGCTCCGACAGCCATTCCAATAGAGTTAATACTAGTTAATAATCCAATCTGCTCCGGCCCGAGCTTCCATTCCTTAGCCAATGCCGCAACGACAAAAGAAATCATCCCCACGTCCATCGCGTCGAACATCCAGCTTAGCCCCGCGCTGAACAGTAGCTTTCGTTGCTTCGGATTCCGCAGCAGCGTCATTTGATTCACGTTCAAGTCCCCACTTTCTAAGCCTCTCGACTGTTAAATCTTACCCTGATTATTGCTCATACACATTTTAGAATCGAAGTGTTCAAAAATCAAGGAATAACACCGCATTAAAATACTGTTTGGCCAGCGATTGGAAGTAACAGGTCTGTACAGAAATAGCGGCTACCAGCAGCGCATTCTGCACCATTTCCCGCTGGGCCTTGCTTAGATGATTCAACCGGGTCAGGATGCCTTCTGTTGCTCTGGCGAGCGAGCTGTCCTTCCAGGTATTCTTATGCAGGTCGCGTCCACCGATTCTTTGGGTATGCAGTACAGGGTTACTCTTGATCTCTTCAAAAAGACCGGCATAGGAAGAGTACATCTGCGCAGGCTCAATGAGATCATCATCATCGCGCTCCGGCTTCAGAAATAGCAGCTGAAAAAGCTGACGAATACTCTCAAAATCAAGTGCCGACTTCAAATCATCTATCATAAACAGCAGCGCTGCCTGGTTAAATGAATACTTCTTCCCTGCTTGTGGAGAACCCAAATATTCCTTGAAGTCGCGCTTCACCCAGTTCTGCATCGCTGTAACCGAAAGGTTCGAATACTCAACCAGATGACCCAGTGCTGCGATCTCACCAAGAGATAAGCCCTTAACGGCCCCTCCTTTGATGATCTTATGCAGGATAGGCGGAATGTCGGTAGACAAAAAGGCCGGCAGCGTCGTGCCGGTCCGGACCTCATCATGATGAAATTTAGTCCAGGCTTCCTGCAGGATATTCAGCGGTTTCTGCGATGAAACACCGGTGAGCGAGAGCAGAAGACAGGACATTTCGATACGGGTCAATGTGAATGACTCCATGTCAGTATCCCTCCTTGTTTCCCTTCAGAAATAATGTAAATCACTTACATTTGATATTTCAGCGAAAAGTTCGTAAAATTGGTTCATAAGAACTCATAATATGAGTATAACCTATTTAAGGAACGAAAGGGATGGTAAAGATTATATGGGTATAGGACTTAGTTTGACGTTGGTGGCTATTTTGATTATTTTCACCGCTTTTTTTGTAGCAACGGAATTTGCAATGGTAAGACTGAGAGGCAGCCAGATCAGCCAAATGGTGATTGAGGGACGCAAGAATGCTCTCGCCGTACAAAAGGTCGCTGCCAATCTTGACGGATATTTGTCCGCCTGTCAGCTCGGGATTACAATCACCGCACTGGGTATCGGGGCACTCGCAGAACCTGCTTTTGAGCATCTGCTGTTCCCAATATTCCACTGGCTCGGTCTCAGTGAGAGTGTGAGTAAACCGCTTGCCTTTGCACTCGCCTTCTTGGTGGCGACATTCCTGCACGTCGTTGTCGGCGAACTTGCGCCAAAGACTGCTGCTATTAATGTTCCGGAGAAAATTGCACAAATTACAGCCCCACTGATTATTTGGTTCTACAGAATTTTGTACCCGTTGATTTGGCTCATGAACGGTTCCGCTAATCTTTTGGTCCGTTTGTTCGGTATGAAGCCGGCCAGCGAACATGGCGACGCCCATTCGGAGGAAGAGATTCGTCTTATCCTCTCGGAGAGCTACGAAAGTGGCAAGATCAACAAAGCAGAATACGGTTATGTTAACCGGATCTTCGCTTTTGACGAAATGTTAGCCCGTGAGATCATGGTTCCCCGGACAGATATGGTGTGCTTGTTCACCAATCATTCTCTGCTGGAGAATTTGGATATTATCCGTAAGGAACAGTATACCCGTTTTCCTGTGGCGGAAGGCAATAAGGATAATATTATCGGTATGATCAATACGAAGCAGCTTTTCTTACAGTATGATAATAATCCTGACTTTGACTTTAAGGGTCTCATTCAGCCAGTGCTGACTGTGTCCGAAGTCACTCCGGTCAAGACGCTTCTGACTCGTATGCAGGTCGAACGTGTGCATATTGCGCTTCTGCTTGATGAATACGGCGGTACTTCCGGACTTATCACGATCGAGGATATTCTTGAGGAGATTGTCGGGGAGATTCGCGATGAATTCGACGGTGACGAACGCAAGAATGTGGAAAAGCTGTCTGACAATGACTATCTGTTCGACGGTAAGGTCTCTCTCCTGGAAGTAAAAGAGATTACGGGTATCGACTTCGGTTATGAAGAAGTAACTACCATTGGAGGCTGGCTCTACAGTCACTTGAACGATCCCGCTGTTGGTAAAAGTGTGGCATTAGAACATGCGACCCTGATTGTACGGGAGATGAACAAACACCGGATTCGTAAGGTGGAGATCATCATTGAGACACCATCGTCTGAGGAACAAGAGTCATTATAATTTATGTAATTAACTATTGATGATATAAAAAGGGTTGGGCAGATCATTCTTCTGCTCAACCCTTTTCCAATTAATTGTTATTATTAATTCACACATTTATTAAAAGCTTGCTCATATAATATTCATCCACCCATTGCCCGTCCACTTTAAGCGATTTCAGCTTGGTTCCCTCAATGGAATAACCGCTCTTTTGATACAACGCCACCGCTTTGTCATTATGGGTCATTACAGTCAGCTCCAGTCGGACAATCCCATTCTCCACAGCCCAAGAGTCCACTTCCCGGAATAATCCGCCCCCAATGCCGAGGCCCTGATACTGCCGGAGAATACCGATGACAATATAGGCACTATGCCTGTTCCGCCGGACATTCCCTCCTCGCACGGATAGATAGCCAACCAAATTACCCTCTGCTTCAGCCCCGATCAGCACCGAGGTATCTGAAGACGCCACACTCGTGAGCATGTCCATCAGCTGTTCTACCGTGGTCCTTCGTTCGTCTGGCTCAAGCAGCATAAATGAAGATTCCTCATCCAGACGGTGTTGCAGGTTTAGCAGTTCTTCGGCATCGCCGGGATGTAGCACTCTAAGTGTAATCATCATTTTTACTCCTCCTTGAAAATGACGAATGGGTATTACCTATATATTTACAATTCGTTAGAATACACCTTTTTCCTCCTGCGCTTAGTGAAGCTCTGCAGAGTTGTGTTATAATCTGGTCAGCAACTTTCCATTATGAATCGTCAGGAGAATTACATTGGCCAATCTAAACTTAGGCAGTCCTAAACTTACACCACCCAAAATATTATCACTCGGCTTCCTGCTGCTGATCGCAGTTGGGACTACCCTGCTCTGCTTGCCAGCTTCATCAACAACAGGAAGAATTCACTTCATCGATGCCCTGTTCATGGCTACTTCTGCTACCTGTGTAACAGGACTTGCTGTAATCGATACAGGAACACAACTGACCACATTCGGACAGATTGTTCTACTGGTGCTGTTTCAATTCGGTGGATTGGGATTCGTTACCATGGCAACTCTGATTACGCTGGTGCTGAATAAGCGCATTTCCCTGAAGGAACGACTGTTGCTGCAAGAATCCATGAATCAGAACTCCATGCAGGGCATTGTGCTTCTCATCCGCAGAGTCCTTCTCTACTCACTCGTGATTCAACTGTCTGGTGCTGTTCTGCTGGCTGCTCGGTTTATGCTGGATATGCCAATAGGAAAAGCTGTATATTACGGGATCTTCCATAGCATTTCGATCTTTAACAATGCAGGCTTTGATCTCTTCGGGGATATCCACGGTCCGTTCAGTGGGCTGACCAGGTATGTAGAAGATCCTATAGTCAATATTATCTCGATGCTGCTCATTTTCCTGGGCGGGATTGGATTTATCGTCATGGCTGATGTGATAGACTTCCGCAAGCGCAGACGCCTTACGCTGCACTCCAAGGTTGTATTGACCACTTCTGCTGTGTTAATTGGGCTTGGGGCAGTGATCTTTTTCGGGCTGGAACTGAACCATACCCTGAAGCCACTTCATGCGGGCGGGAAGGTGATGGCCTCATTTCTTCAAGCCATAACACCACGTTCAGGCGGGGTGACTACCATCGATATTCCGCTGCTGCGGGAGTCCACGCATTTTCTGCTGATTCTCCTGATGTTTATCGGTGCGGCTCCGGGATCAACAGGCGGTGGGATCAAGATTACGACATTTGCGATCCTAGCCAGTGCCGTATATGCCCGCTTGCGGGGAAGAGAGGATATCATTATGTTCCGCCACCGTATCTCCAAAGACAATGTCTACCGTGCGATTACCATGACCCTGCTATCCCTGATGCTTGTGGTTATGGCAACGATGCTGCTGTCCGTGACAGAGCAAGCGAGCTTCTTAGCTGTCCTGTTTGAGGCGGTATCGGCGTTTGGCACTTCTGGCATCACGATGGGTCTTACCCCTGAGTTAACCACGATCGGCAAAATGCTCATCATTATCCTGATGTTCGTTGGACGGATCGGACCACTCACACTCGCCTACGCCTTGAAGCCGAAGAAGAGTAAAGAATTGTACCGTTATCCTGAAGGCAACATTACTATTGGTTAAAAAATATAAGTGCTAACTTGCGGATGCGGCGCAAATAGAATAGATAACTGCGCCTGCATCCAAGTTATGACTTTACTCTTCCTATACTTCCTGAACTTCGATAGCTGCATCTAACAGCTGATTGAAGATTTCATCGTTCTCTTCCAGCAAGGTATCCGTCTGAAGGAATTGCTCTTCACTTCCCGGCTCTCCGGCAAAGCTGAGGCTGTAATCCCACTCGCTCCCCTTCTTACTATAAAACGTAATCTCATACGAAGAAGTATGGTTCTCCAATGTAAACACCGTTCTCCCTACAAAACTTCCATCCTCGCTGCGGCGCATTTCCGCGCTTACAATCTCAGCTGTCATCCTAATAAACACCCTTTCCAATGATTGTTGCTTCACTACACCAGTATAACATTGAAATGAAAGCAAATCCCGCCTTCGCTTGGCATAATTGACTTTTTTCATCCGGCGGTTAATAATTTAAGACAACCCTTGTAAAGCATTAGATTAAAGGTAAATGGAGGAAATCTACATGAGCGATTTTCAAACAAAGCTTAACAAATATGCCGAGCTTGCAGTCAAGATTGGTGTCAACATTCAACCAGGGCAGGCCTTGGTTATTAACGCTCCCATCACCGCAGCGGAATTCGTCCGTCTCGTGGCCGAAAAGGCTTATGGCGTAGGTGCAAGCCTGGTCAAGGTTAACTGGAGTGATGAGAGCATTACCCGTCAGACTTTTGAGCATGCTGCACCTGAGACCTTTACGAAGGCTCCAACCTGGTATGCCGGTGAAATGACCGAGTTTGCTGAGAACGGCGCAGCCGTGATGGCAGTCATCTCCGAGAACCCGGACGCGCTGAAAGGCATTGATCCGGAACGTATTGCTAATTTCCAGAAAACACGCGGTGCTGCACTGGCCAAATACCGTGCTTACCAGATGTCGGATAAGATTAGCTGGAACGTTATTGCCGTTCCTTCCCAGCCATGGGCAGACAAAGTGTTCCCAGAGCTGCCAGCAGAAGAACGCGTAGCACAGCTGTGGGAAGCTATTTTCCATACCGTACGTATTGACCAGGAAGATCCAATTGCCGCTTGGCATGAGCATCTGAACAATCTGGAGAACAAAGCAAATGTGCTAAATGCCAAAAAATATAAGAAACTGCATTACATAGCACCTGGTACCGACCTGACCATCGAGCTTCCAAAAGGTCATCTGTGGGCTCAGGGTGACAGCATCAACGCGAAAGGTCACAGCTTCGTCGCCAATCTGCCTACCGAAGAGGTCTTTACAGCTCCACTTAAGACTGGTGTGAACGGAGTCGTTAGCAGTACGAAACCTCTTAGCCATGGAGGCAACATTATTGACAACTTCTCTCTGACTTTTGAGAACGGCAAGATTGTTAGCGTAAGCGCGGAGAAGGGTCAAGACTCCCTTGAACATCTAATCAGCATGGATGAAGGCGCCAAATATCTCGGAGAAGTGGCATTGGTTCCCCATCACTCTCCAATTTCTGAATCCAATATCCTCTACTACAATACTTTGTTTGACGAGAATGCCTCTAACCACTTGGCGATCGGCATGGCTTATGCCTTCTGTCTGGAAGGCGGCAAAGAGATGGACGAAGAACAACAAATTGCTCACGGACTGAACTCCAGTGTTACGCATGTCGACTTCATGATCGGCTCTGGCGAGATGGACATTTATGGAATATCTGAAGACGGCACTCGGGAACCTGTATTCCTTAAAGGTAACTGGGCTTTTTAAAAGAATTTAAAGGATAAGGGGACAGGATGTCATGTTGAGTTTCAAACAAAAGCTGGAGAATTACGCACTGCTAGCTGTAAAAATCGGGGTGAATATCCAGCCGGGACAAACGCTGGTCGTCAATGCCGATATCACCTCGGCAGAATTGGTGCGCCTCGTCGTACGCAACGCTTATGAAGCTGGAGCCCAGTTGGTAAAGGTCAATTACAGCGACGAGGTAGTTACTCGTACCCGTTATGATCTGGCACCATCGGAATCCTTCCTTGTGCCTCCAAAATGGCAGGCCGATGAGCTGGAGGATCTCGCCAAGAACGGCGCAGCATTCCTGAATATCATCTCTGTAGACCCGGACTTGCTGGCTGGAGTAGATTCAGAGCGTATTGCCAACAACCAACGGACGAGCGGGCAGGCGATGGCGGCGTACCGTGAAATGCTGATGAACAATTTTGCAAGCTGGAGCATAGTGGCCTTCCCATCCCCTTCTTGGGCGGCGAAGGTGTTCCCTGAAGCGCCTGCGGATCAGCAAGTCGACTTATTATGGGAAGCATTCTTCAAAGCAGTGCGTGCCGATCAGGAGAATCCGGTTGAAGCATGGACCCTGCATCTGGACGGCTTGAAAGATCGTTGTACATTCCTTAATGATCGCAAGTACCGCAAGCTGCACTATACTGCCCCAGGAACAGATCTAACCATCGAACTGCCGGAAGGGCATATCTGGTGTCAGGCTGGCGCAGTGAATGGACGCGGAGTGCCGTTCCTGGCCAATATTCCTACTGAAGAAGTGTTCACCGCTCCTTTGAAGACTGGTGTTAACGGTACAGTGAGCAGCACGAAACCTCTCAGCTACGGCGGCAATATTATCGATAACTTTACACTGACACTTGAGAATGGCAAGGTCATTGATTTCACGGCCGAAAAAGGTCAAGAAACGCTTGCTGCGCTATTGGCAATGGATGAAGGTGCCTCCTACCTCGGTGAAGTGGCACTTGTACCATTCCATTCCCCGATCTCAGAGAGCGGTATTCTGTATTACACGACCCTCTATGACGAGAATGCCTCCTGCCATCTGGCTTTGGGCGCAGCTTATGCCTTTACCTTACAAGATGGAATCAAGATGACGAAGGAAGAACTGTCTGCTAGAGGTATGAATCAAAGTCTAACCCACGTCGATTTCATGATGGGTTCTCCGGAAATGAATATTGACGGAATTACGGATGACGGCAATGCCGAGCCGATTTTCCGTAACGGCAACTGGGCATAATCGCTTTTTGCACAGATCGCTTTTTGCGCAGGATAATAAAAGCCAGTCAGACACAAATTTGTGTCCGGCTGGCTTTTTATTGTGCTTTTTCACCCTTATGATGTAAATTTCAGATAATCCAATGGGTTCAATCTTAGGGGCAAAGGTTGGCCTTGCGTGTGCGGTAAGACCCTCCCAAATGATGGCGAACCACCCAGTGTCAAGAACTTTTTTCGGTCAAAAGCCCATAAATAACTTAATTTTTAATATTTGTTCAAATTATAGCCACATATTTGTTGAAATTAGTTCACAGATATGTCACAATACAGTTAAGGCTTCAACATCCAAGGAGGAGATTATCATGATGAGAGACCCGCTGTCTGAAGACTTCGAAGCGAAGGAACAAGAACAGGCCCTGGTTCAAGAATCTGTCGATCCACGTATCACTGCCTCCAATGCCATCAAATACACAGCTTATGTCATGTTGTTGTTCGGATTACTGTATTTCCTTGCAGCTTATCTGGGCCCTATGCTGTAATGAAGCAGTCTTTACGTTTTTCTATAGAAAGCGCTTACGGCTAATAATGCTTCCGAAATGGAGCGTTACTAGCCGTTTTTTACGTATACGGTGAGTCCTGAGGTGCTTTTCACCAAGACATTGTTTTGTTCATCCAGGCTATTGCCGCCGGTGTCCAGGCCTCCGCCATTCTGGAATGCAGCCACTGGATAGCCTCTTTCCGATTGCCGTTAAAAGGAGTAATTCTGTTCTCCTCCATCCAATGAGCAACCGTTTCATACGAGGTGCTGTTCCAGCCATTCTTCTCCCCTTCTGCGTTCACTCGTTCCTTTACTCCCGAAATCACAATGTCCAGAAATCCTTGAAGCTCGGTAACTGCGTTATCAAAAGAGGTCTTGTTCTCCTTAGCCTTCATTCCCGCATCAGCCCGCAGCTTGCGTGTCTCGATCCCCTGCTCCTCCCGTATAATCTGGAGCAGCTTCAGCGCCTCTCTACTGGATAGTCCATTGTTATAACGTTCTTCCAGCGGCAAACCGCTGCCGGCGGCAGCCACATAAGCGGGGAACCACTCGCGAGAGACCAACACGGCTTTCTTCTTGATGAACTTGCCATAGCCTGCCAATCCTTCGCCCGGAAATTTCACCCGCCACTTCCAGGGGTCAAGCTCAGTGTCGCTATGCCAGTTCTCGGTCTTAGTAACACCATTCAAGGAAGGATGCTCGGGGATCAAGAAAGCCAATGGCAGGATCCCCACCTTTTTCAGCAAATCTGTCGCATCTTCAAATGTTGTAATCATGGAATGATCCTCGGCTTTTTCCATTTCATACGCTCCTTTTAAATGTACCTCTCTGATAGGGGCTCGTTATCTAGCTTCATGCTTACCTGGAATGTTCATCTGTCCAATCCCAGTGATGAACGCATTAATGAGGCGGGACAGACTGACGCTAGAATCCAGCGGCATCCCAAAGCCTCCCTCCTGCTCAATGGAGGCAAAGCCATGCAGGATGCTACGAAGACCACGTACGGCATGTATCTCGCCTTCCTTACCCAAATTATAACTCTGCAACAGATTAATAATCAGGGATAAAATACGCTCGCTAGCCGTTACAAGCTCGGCGTTATTCGGATCCGGTGAGGACAGCGTCGTTTTATACAGCCCCG
This sequence comes from Paenibacillus sp. NPDC056722, assembly GCF_042790635.1. Classification (NCBI taxonomy): domain Bacteria; kingdom Bacillati; phylum Bacillota; class Bacilli; order Caryophanales; family Paenibacillaceae; genus Paenibacillus; species Paenibacillus sp. NPDC056722. The sequence goes on from NZ_JBHTYV010000004.1 coordinate 29,925, forward strand.
GACGGCTTCTTGCAAACTCAACATAGGCGCGGCCCATCGCTTGAATCGCATCGTCACCGCTTACCCCCTCAGCTGCAGAGGCTACCGCCGTATATAGCTCCCCCAGTCCATAAATGGCCAATTGGGTCCGTAGACCCTGTAATCCATGGATATGATTATACAGTGAAGGCGACCTAACACCCAGCCTGGCTGCCAGCCGTGCAAGCGTTACCTCTTCAATGCCCTCCTCATCGGCAATCTCTGCTGCTGCCCGCACGAGAATATCGACATCCAATCCTGCTCTTGGAGACATACCCTTACCCCTTTCTTAGTGACTTTTCTGCCCGATGAATTGCCTGCTGAAGCCCAATGGCCGGATCTTTCAGCCAGTTACCATGCCCAGCAGCAATGAGAGTGGGCTTGAGCTGTAACAGCTTGCGGGCACTCGCAAGTGCTATCTCCTTATGCCAGGTGGCCAGCGCCGGGAACGGAAACAGTGGCACTATTGTTCCTGCTACGACAAACCCCCTGAACATCTGTACCGCATCACCGACGATAACAGCACCGCTACGCTGATCGATAAAAGACATTGAACCCGGGGTATGACCTGGTGTGCTGATTGCTTGTAGCGAGCCAATGATATCCCCTTCCCGCAGCAGAACATCAGGTTTGGTGGTGATCTTCTTGGGTACACTTCCCTTGATCGGGGTCTGCGGCTCATCAGCCCGGAGTGAGCGGTCTCCTCGGAGTAAGGCAGCATCCCGCTCCGAGATGTATACCTTAGCATCTGTATAATGTTTCGCTACCTCATCCAGCGCGCCGACATGGTCATCATGAGCATGGGTCAATATAATGCGGTTGATCTTCTTCCCCAGCTTCTCTGCTGTACCAATAATCCCTTTAGCACTAAACGGCATTGCTGCATCAATCAGTGTCAATCCGTCTTCTTCTTCGACCAAAAAGCAATTCACCGGAAAAAAGGATGGCATCCAGGTCAATTGTAGCAAATGTCCCTCTTGTAATACTCTCATGTGCATTCCTCCCTAAAACTAATTATATTAGTTATAATATAAACTAATATAATTAGTTTTTCAAGAACAAACATAAATCCCTGGAAAACGGCAAAGATTTGCCGCTTCGCTTCCCGCAAGCTAATCGGCTTCGTGAACTTCGTTGGGCATCGTGGGCATCGTTGGGCTTTGTTGGGCTTTGTTGGGCTGCGTGGGCATCGTGGGCTTCGTGGGCTTCGTGGGCTTCGTGGGCTTCGTGAGCTTCGTGAGCTTCGTGAGCTTCGTGGGCTTCGTTGAGCTATGTTGAACTTTGTTGAGCTTCATTGAGCTTTGTTGAGCTTCGTTGAACTTTGTTGAGCTTCATTGAGCTTTGTTGAGCTTCGTTGAACTTTGTTGAGCTTCATTGAGCTTTGTTGAGCTACGTCAAGCGTCTTCTGATGATTCTCATTGACAATATTTTGAATATCCTTTATATTTTTGATTGTCATGAATGTCAACGAAAATGAGGGATACACAACATGTCACCACGCACGAAAGAACAAAATGAAGAGATTCGTAAACAGCGGTCACAAGAGATTTTGCAGGCAGCCATTCATGTTTATGCGGAAAAAGGTTATGTGGCTGCTGAAATTGGTGAAGTAGCGGAACGGGCGGGTCTAGCGCGTGGACTGGTTTACCACTATTTCAAAAGCAAACAAAACTTGTTTCGTGAGCTCTACGAGTACATGATGGACAAGACGCAACGTTTTACAAAGTCCCATTTTGAGCAAGACGGCTCATCACTTGAACTGTTCAGTCAGTATGCGCGGATGGTCTGTAAGCAAGTATTGGAGGAACCTGAGGTGTCCCGCTTTTACATGCGGGTCAGCATGGATGTGCACTATTTTTATACAGATGAACCGTTCTCTCCGTTCGAATGGATGAAAAGCTTCCTACAGCCGATAACCCATGCCGTTGAGCAGGGCATCATCCAAAAAACAATTCGTCAGGGGAATGCCAGCCTCATGGCTATGCAGTTCTGGGGCGCTGTTTCACAAGGGATAAATTATTTAGACAAGCTGCAGCAGGATCTCTTCGCACAAGGGGCTTTGGAGATTACGATGAAAGAACAGCTAGAAATACTTTTAGAGCAAGTGATTGAGTCGGCTGTAGCAGTAGTAAAACCGCAGTAATTTTTTTACCCTTATGATTGACGCTCATGATAGTCAAAAAAAGGAGCGATTAAATGACATTAGTAGCAGTGAAACAACATGATTTCGATTCATTGAATGATGAACGACTAGGGTGGATTTGCATGGAACCAACCTTTCAACAAATTCGCGGAAAAGAGATGTCCGTAAAAACACAAGTAATATCTCAACTCACCAAGGGACAACAGGCCTTGTGTATGTTTAGGGTATTGTACGATCATGCTAAAAACTCGGTCAGTGAGTATTATGCCTGGATATCCATTTTGCTAGATACACCGGGGTATTGGTCTAGTGTGACAGAGGGCCTACATTTCTTCAGCGATACTTCCATGATCTCCCTGCTTGACGAAACCAAAGAGGTTCTTGAAGCAAGAAATCGCAGATTAGGTGTTCAATGGAGTGACGCCACTTTTAAAGACTTGGATCAAGATCATGAACTTTTAGACACTGTTACTCTTTTATTTGAGCGCTTCCTGACGTTGTCTCAAGGGAGTCTACAACAAATTAGCGCATACATTCGCCTAAACCCTCAAGAATTTGTAATAATCAAAAACTAGAAACATTAGAAAACTATAAACGTTAGAAAACTATAAACGTTAGAAAACTATAAATTAATAGTCCACTAGAACTCCCACATTCATATGGCCTAGGCAAAATAAAAATAAAGACCCCCTGTTTTTTCAGGGGGTTGAAAGTGGCTTTCATCGTCTATATAGAACGCATTGTAAAACATACATAGCAAAGAAAAAAGAGCGCTTATATAAGAAGGATCGAAGTAAAATTAACGGCATTTTCGTACCTTAAATCCTCTGCAGCTAAGGGTTATTGGAGATTAAGTGCAATTTTGTACCTTAAATCTTCCAGAATTGCCAGTTCGGCGTGCTTTTTCGAAAATTAAGATACAATAATGCCCTTATTTCCCTCATTTGCCTATATCAAAGAAAAATAAGGTGCAAAAATGCCGTTAGTTGGGGAGATAACCTCTCTTTTCCACTATTAAGACGACTGGTGAAAGGGAGCATCCCGTTTCTCGTGGTTAAAATCTGTCGACACTCTATGTTCCAGGTGCTAGCTCTCGTGTGGAAAGCTTCCAGGCGAACGCTTTGCGCCTACAGTTCCAAACTTCTCCGTTCGCTCTACTTCACTCTATAGGCATCCGAATAACGGGAACCTCCAAAGTTTCGAACGTGGACTCTGACAATTAATTCTTTTACCACAATTCTACTCCAGGCTTCCACTCTCCGGATAGCTGTCAACCACCTGCAGCAGCTCTGCTGCCTCAGTCCGTGGACGGCTGGCTGGCACGACTTCCGGGTAACCGGCGTGGACCATTGCTACGATCTTCTCGCCTGGCTTCACACCAAGTTTGTTCCGGAATTCAGGTGCGTAGATGTAAGGGTCCGTCTTCCAGATCGTGCCCACGCCCTTCTCCCACGCTGCCAGCTGGAAATTCTGTACTAAGGCAGAGACTGCACCATAATCATCATCCCATTCCCGCTGGCGCGGATCTTCAGGCATGACCACAATTAGAGTGAGCGGTATATTCGAGAGGTATTCTTTACGTTTAGCCGCAAAGTCAGGATCGGCCGCTCCACGCTTGATCAAAGAAAAAGCTGCATCGCCGAGAAACTTCGCCCCTTCTCCCTTAAACGCGATGAAACGCCATGGTTCACGCAGTCCATGGTTTGGAGCCCATACTGCAACATTCAGTAGTTCTTCGAGCAGCCCTTCCGGAAGTGGGTCGGATTTGAATTGTTTAATCGAGCGGCGTTCCTTGATTATGGCAGCAATGCTATTTGCAGATGTCGATTGTGATTCCGTCATAAATAGTTCCTCCTGGTCAAAATATTATTGAGAATGATTATCAATTAATCATACATGATCCTTGCTTACTTTGCAAATAACCTTGCTTCATAACCCTCTCCCCTAGCGGCATAACAAAAAAACACCGCTCAGATAGAGCAGTGTTTTCCACTTAATAAAAATCAGCCAAAACGGCCCATAATGTATTCCTGTGTCATTTGATTCTCAGGGTTGGAGAAGACTTTCTCCGTCTTATCATGCTCCACCAAAGAACCTAGGTAGAAGTAAGCGGTGTAATCCGAAATACGTGCAGCCTGCTGCATGTTGTGTGTAACGATAACAATCCGCAGATCCTCTCTCAACTCTTTGATCAATTCCTCAACCTTACCTGTAGATACCGGGTCCAGTGCAGAAGCTGGCTCATCCAGCAGCAGGATTTGTGGATTTACAGACAATGCCCGCGCGATACAGAGACGCTGCTGTTGACCACCCGATAGTGCCAGGGCTGAATCCTTCAGACGATCTTTTACTTCATCCCAAAGTGCAGCACGACGGAGACTGCTCTCCACAATCTCATCCAATGCTTGTTTACCTTTGATTCCATGATACTTTGGTCCGAAGGCAATGTTGTCATAGATGGATTTGTAGAATGGATTTGGCTTCTGCCACACCATCCCGATTTTTTGCCGCAGCTTGATTACATCTGTACCAGGGGCATTGATATCTACGCCGTCAATCCAGATGCTGCCTTTGGATGTGGAACCCGAAATCTCGTCATTCATCCGGTTGAGCGAACGAAGAAAGGTGGATTTACCGCAACCCGAAGGACCGATGAGTGCAGTTACCGTGTTTTCCGGAAAAGGCAGGCTGATCCCTTTAACGGCTTCATAAGTCCCATAGAAAATACTCAATTGTTCGGTCTGAAAAGAATTTTTGCTTGCGGTTGCTGTTGCTCCCATCGCTTACTCCTCCTACTATTCTCTGATCTAATTGGTATACCTGCTAGTTCATACGCTTAGAAGCTGTGAGTTTACGGTAAATAAAGCGGCCGAAGTAACGCGCGGCCAGGTTAAAGATCAATACAGTAATAACCAGCACAGCCGAAGCCCCGGCAGCGATTTGAACCGCATCGGGAGCCAAGCCTTCACTATTTATTTTCCAGATGTGCACTGCAAGCGTCTCTGCGGGACGGAACGGATTCAGCGGTGAAGACGGGCTGAGTGGATTCCAGTTCCCGAAATCAAGACGAGGACTGCTCATTCCTGCGGTGAACATCAGTGCTGCAGCTTCCCCGAACACCCGGCCTGCCGACAGGATCGTTCCTGTAATGATTGTTGGCAAAGCTACAGGGAACAGGACTGAGGTTACGATTTTCCATTTGGACAATCCAAGCGCAAACCCTGCTTCTTTCTGCTGCTTCGGAACCGTTCGGAAGGCCTGCTCCGTAATTCGCACCATTAGCGGCAGGTTGAATACCGTCAAGGCCAGCGCGCCAGATATCAGAGAGAATCCGAGGTTGAAATAGTTCACGATCAGCAAGAGCCCGAACAAACCCACTACGATCGACGGGAATGAAGACAGAACCTCCACGATCAAGCGGATAAATGCGGTAAGCTTGCCAGGACGTGCATACTCCGCCATGAAAATTCCGGCACCAAGACCCAGCGGTACTGTGATCAGAAGCGTTAGGAATAGCAAGAATATGGAGTTAAACAGCTGTGGCCCTACTCCTCCGCCTGCCCGGATCTTCTGAGGTGCAGAGGTCAGGAAATCCCAACTGATGTGACTGATTCCGCGCATCAGTATGTAGCCCAATAGGCCAACCAGGATGCCTACAATAAGTAGAGCGAAAAATACAATAAGCGTGGTAGCGATTTTGTCAGCGGTTCTCGGCTTCAAATTTTATTTCTCCTTTCAAGCAGTCTTACGAGGAAGACGAATACAAATGTCATCAGCATAAGAACCAGTGCCATGCTCCATAGCGCATTATTGTGCGGTGAGCCCATAGTGGTATTGCCCATTCCCAACGTAATAACACTCGTCAGGGTAGAAGCCGATTCGAACAGCGAGCGCGGAACGAACGGTGCGTTACCAATAACCATTTGTACAGCAAGAGCCTCGCCAAAGGCGCGGGCCATCCCCAGTACTACACCTGTCATAATCGCCGGCAGGGTTGTAGGAATGATGACGCGAGAAATCGTCTGCCACCGGGTAGCTCCAAGCGCAAACGAAGATTCCTTCAAATTTTGCGGTAAAGAAGACAATGCATCTGCAGCCACGCTCGTAATTGTCGGTAGAATCATAACCGATAAGACAAGTGCGCCTGCAGCCACCCCGATGCCCTGGCCCGGAAAGATATTGCGAAGCAGGGGCACAATCACACTTAAGCCCACAAAGCCGTATACCACGGAAGGAATACCGGACAACAGCTCAATAACCGGCTGAAGCAGCTTTTTTCCCCAACCTGGAACGATTTCGGTCATAAACAATGCTGCACAGATACTGAGCGGGCTAGCAATCAGTGCTGCGAGCAAAGTAACTAGGAAGGATCCGGAAATAAACGGAAGTGCACCGAAGGATGGTGTATCCCCGTCCGGCGACCATTTAGTACCAAAGAAGAACTCAGATACGCTTGTTGTCCCGCTAATAAAGGTGGACAGGCCTTTGGACGCCACAAAATACACCATTGATACAATGATGACAATTAATAGCGTTACGCAAAAGGACATATAAGTGCGTCCGATGAAATCTTCTATATGATGCTTTTCAATACGAGATTTGTTTGCTTTCACCTTGAAATGCTCCCTCTTTCTAAAGTGAAAAGAGAGGCAGAAGGATATTCCGCCTCTAATCACATTGAATTTCTACTGAAGAATGCTTGATCGTGATGTTTATTTAGTCGTTACATTACCTTTGACATCACGAGCAACCTGCATTTTGGAAGCCGGGATGTATCCAAGCTCTACTACATCGCCGCTTTGCACTTCGTCAGTCAAGAAGTAATCAAGGAAGGCTTTAACCGTTTCGTTTGGCTCACCATTTGTGTACATGTGCTCGTAAGCCCATACTGGGTATTTACCAGCAATAACGTTGTCTACAGAAGGTTCTACACCGTCATAGCTGAGTGTTGTCAAAGAGTCATCAAGGTAGGACAGTGCAAGGTATCCGATAGCACCTGGTGTTTCGCTAACAAGCTTCTTAACTGTACCGGAGGAATCTTCTTGAATAGATCCTTGAAGGTCTTCAGTCTTCGTTCCCAATGCGAAACTCTCGAAAGTCGCACGCGTTCCGGAGCTGCCTGGACGGTTGATGATTTGGATCTTCTCGTCTTTACCGCCAACTTCTTTCCAGTTCGTTACTTTGCCAGTGAAAATGTCAACCAATTGTTGTTTGGTCAAATCTTTAACACCAACTTCTTTGTTTGTAACTGCTGCAATCGCAACTACGGCTACTTGGTGGTCAACGAGTGCTGCTGCTTTATCAGCGTCAGCGTCTTTCAGCTTCTCTTCTGCGAATACATCAGAGTTACCGATATCTACTTGCTTTTCAGCAACTTGAGTCAAGCCAGTACCGCTACCGCCGCCTTGAACTTGAATGTCTACGCCTTTGTTGCTCTCCATGAATTTCTCTGCAACTTGCTCAACGAGCGGCTGCAATGCTGTCGAACCCGATGCCAGAACCGAACCTTTTAATTCGGTACCGCTTGTTTCTGTTGGTGCGTTTGTTGCTGAAGTGTTACCTCCACCATTATTGGTTGTTGCATTATTTGCTCCGCAAGCCGAAAGTGCCAGTACGCTAGTTAAAGCCAGTGTCATGATCCAAGATTTTCTAAATTGCATTATTGTTTGTCTCCCCCTAAAGTTGTTGTGGAGCAGTTGCTCCCACACGCTTGACCACCACAAAATGCAGTGAAAGCTGACGTCATGTTGTATTGCCTTGGCAGCATTGTGTCGCCTTTGACTCTTCCTATTCTAGGGCTCGTTCGTTAGAGAAAGGTCCTCGTTGTGTAAAATGAAAGATAAAAATAACAACATAATTTGTATAGCAACATAGATATAATCTATAATAAAGAAACAACTGCTTAATATTCACCGTTTTTAACAACATTTTCCCGGGGGAACATCATGAATATTATGAAACTCCACATCGTAGTGTTAATTGAAAAATACAAAAAGGTTACAGAAGTTGCAGCCGAACTTGGGGTCAAACAGCCGACTGTTTCCTTCCATATGAAGAATCTCGAAACCGAACTCGGTACTCCATTGTTTCAATATCGTAGCGGTCGAGTGCTGCTGACAGAAGCAGGTCGTACCCTGTATCAATACGCTGTAAAAATCGTAGCCCTTGCGGCGGACGCCGAGCGCAGTGTCAAACAGTTCTCCTCCCCCTCGCAAGGACAACTAAAGCTGGAATCCAGCTATATTCCTGGCAGCTATGTGCTCCCTAAGGCGATGTCACAGCTCATGATGGACTTTCCCGGTATAGAGTTATCCATGTCTGTGCATGCAGACCGGGAGCTGAGAGAGCGGCTGCGAGTCCGCGAAACTCCATTGGCGCTGCTGCACACCAGCGAATGTAATGATGATACCTTTCATTTTCAGCGGATCGAACAAGACGAGCCTGTGTTGATATTTGCGCCAGGTCATCCGTTCGAAGAAAGTCCTGAGCTGACCGCTGAACTAGCCGTGCGCGAACCTTGGGTACAACATGCTGCCGGTTCCGCTTTGCGCGGGATCGCCGACAAGTGGGCACAGCTCAATAGCGTCCGTCTGTGGAATCGTACCGTACTAGATTCACCGGAGCTTATCAAAAGTCTAGTCAGCGAAGCAGGTGGTGTCGCGATCTATTCCAAAAAGGGAATTCAAAGAGAGGTCGCACAGAACCGCTTGCGTTACGCTCCCCTGCCGGGCATTCAGCCAGAAAAAGGCGGTTTTTTCATCGCTTGGCGTAAGGATCACTTGCTAACTCCGCTGGAAGAAGCGGTTCTGGACTATTTTGCACAGAGGGTGGCGCAATAATACAAAAAAGGGTCCGGCACATGGAAAGCCATGTACCAGACCCTTTCTTCATTTATATAGGAGCAGGTTTATGCCTGCCCTGCTTTTTCCGCAACCAGTGTAAAAGTCTTCGGAATTCCTTTATCATACACATCCGAAGATAAATTAGGCTCCTCCACCAGCATGGTGATGACAAGTCCGCTGGCAGCTGCTGCCGTGACGATTTCACCAAGTGTCCAGCGACGCCAGTGCACCACACTCTTCTTCTCGCCCATTCCGCCCGCTGAGGCAGGCAGGTATTTGGAGTATGATACAATTTTCTCCTCCAGCCCTGTGTCAAAGTAATCGCCGCTCACCTTATGCTTGCGGACCTTAGCCGTAGACCCTTTGGATGAGATCAGCTTCGTAGTTATTGGATGAAAATCACGTAGTACGAACCGCCCACCCGGTGAGAGCAGACGATAGGCTGTATCCATAAAAGGCGCCAGATCTGTGAAGTAATGGACGATCCCCTGTTCAGCAAACACGATATCATAAGAAGACTCTGCGACTTCCGCCGGAAGATTCAGTACATCCGACACGTGATAGGTTAACTGTACTTCGGCCGCCGAAGCGAGATCCTTGGCATAACGGGCATTAGCTTCGGAGAAGTCGGCCACCGTCACCTCTGCACCAAGCAAAGCGAGCGCAACTGCCTTCATACCGTTGGAGCCCATAAGATTTATTATTTTCTTCCCGCTAATCTCGCCAAAGTATGATGAGATCGGGAACAGCTTGGCTAACGGATCTTTCGCCAGTTTGGCTGCTGCTTCCGCCGGGGTTCCGAACCGGCTTATCCAGGCGGCGTAGGTGTCCTCATTCCAGGATTCTTCGCTGACCGATCCAGCCTGTACGCCTGCAGCCGGTTCCGATTCTTGATGCTGGTTATTCATTAAGTTGTGACTCCTTTTGTCTAATGTTAAAAAAAGCTCCTATATACGACAAACTAAAGATCCGAACATAAGGCTCGGTCGTCACTACGGTGGAATGTTTGGACTTCCGGTCGCTGTTGTCCCCAGATTTCTTTGATTAAACCGCTTATAGCGGTTGAAATCTGGCGAGCTTATGCTTACGGGTGCGAGCTTTCCTGCGGAAAGCTTTTAGGCGAGCGCTTCGCTCCTACAGTTCCAAACTTCCCCCTTCGCTCCTTCTCGCTTTTTATTTCTTTCTTTTGTTCGTCTTATATATATTAAGACGCATTCTCCAGTGCAGGTGGCACTGAGTCTACTTTCTTTCGTTCAGCCCATAAATAAACTGCCATACCAATCATTACGAGCAGTCCCCCCGCCCACTGTAGATTACTCAAATTTTCACTCAGCAGCAGATAAGCCAGAATACTGGCTACAACCGGTTCAGCCAAAATGCTCATCGATACCGTGGTTGCGGAGAGATATTGCATCATCCAGTTAAAGAGGAGATGTCCGAACACCGTGGGAACCACGGCGAGCAGCAAGAAGATTCCCCACTCCTTCGGCGGATAATCGAAGAAAGGAATGCCCATCACCAGATTATAGAGCGCAAATACAACCGCTGCTACGCTGAAAACAATCAGGCTGTACAAATAGGAGGGCATTTGGGCTACAAGCTTCTGACTGATCAACATATGTACAGCGACTGCAGCAGTCCCCCCGACAGAAAGTAAATCCCCCTTCAGGTTATCGGCAGAAACCCCAATGTCACCCCAGCCGATGAAGCACACTCCGCCGATGGCAATGGCTACACCCAGCATAGCGGAAGCTGCTGTCCTTTCCTTATAAAGCACGTAAGCACCCAGCATGATGAATACCGGCTCTAATGCCATAATCATCGTTGAGCTCGCTACAGAAGTATACGACAACGAACCCATCCAGAGCAAAAAATGCAGTGCCAGCATTACACCGGAGAAAATAAGCAGCACCCAGTCGGTTGTACGGAGCTTATGAACAGCACCGCTATGCGGGCGGGCAAAAGGCAGCATCAACAGCGAGGTGAATAGCAAGCGGTACATCCCTTGCACCGAAGCCGGCGCATCAGACCATTTAATGAAGATGGATGAAAAAGATATGGCCATGATTCCGATCAGCATTAACAACGGAATAGGAATCGGTGGCTTCTTGGTAGTCATATTGTGAGAGTATCCTTTCCGTTACTGTAAAGTTCCATATGTTAATGTATCGCAAAACACGAAAAAATACAGCCCTTTTTCATAAATTTTCATGATGACGAGGTGGTTTCATGTAGTAAGGGTGAATACATCATAAGCGCATGATTGTCGGTAATATGCTCATCACCGGCAATTTCACCGCTGCGGGTCATCAACCGCCGATTGATCTGGTTACTGCGTATATATCCACCCCAAGGCTCCAGGCTGATCACATGTTCCTTTTCATACACCTCATACGTGTAAAGCGGCTTCTCCGTACATCTCCATTCTCCCCGGAGGTTTGTATCATCCAGCCACAGAATTAACTGAAAGGTACTATCCGTATTGTTGGTAAGCTGCAGGTCCAAATAATTATAAGAACAAGTTGCACCGCTGCCAAAAGGTTGTGTCCGCTGTTCATCCGGAAAGACATCATAGCTGTGACGATGCCGTTCTTTGACCGTAAGCGGCGTATGCAGTGTCATCCAGTAGATCAGATTGGATAGCTGACAGAGTCCACCGCCGATCCCTGCCTGAAAGCCTCCATAGTGCAGAACCATTCCCTCGACATAGCCTTTTCGTTTGCTTGGTTTTCCGATACTTCTCCAGTACGAAAAAGTCTCACCCGGCCGGATCACCAGCCCATCCAGTTTTGCCACCGCGAGACGCAGATTCGTTATTTTATTATACTGGAACTGCATATCTACATTTCGAAGACTTCGCAGCAGAGGTGTTGCATGCTCCATGATTGTATAAGGCAGTCGGTCAGCAGAACGATGTACAGCAAGCTTGCCTCGCCGGGTATACCATAACCAATATCTCTTCCAAATAAAATACCGCTTCCCTACAAATAATCTCAGCCTGGAGCGGCGGATTGGCTTCATCGATGCCTTTATACTATTCATGTTAAAACTCAACCTCACTCTCCAGCTTCAATTCTGCAAATCTCCCTCCCAAAATGTCATTATGGTGACTGACGACATCTTTCCCGCTCAATTGTTCTGTATCAAATGTACTGTGGGCATCTTGGACAAGCACACTCTCATAGCCCAAGCTATAAGCACGTCTGGTTGTGGTGTCTACACAAAATTGGGTCTGCATGCCGACAATAATCAATCGAGTGATCCCCATCTGCTGTAGCGTTTCATGCAAAATTGTACGGTGAAAAGCATCCCAGGTTGGCTTCTCTATAATCGTCTCTCCATCTTGGGGCTTAATACGGGCGCTAATTTGCCAAGTCGGAGAATCCCTTGTGAATTCTTCATCTTCTGTATGCTGGATATAAACCACCGGTGTGCCTGACTGTCGCGCTTTGCCTAGCAAGGAGATGATCCGGTCCATAACGCGCGGTCCGTCATACAGCTCTTGTCCCGGGTACGAAAACATCGCCTCCTGAACATCAATAATTAACAATGCCGTATCTCTACTCATAGGTTTAACCCTCCAGATAAATGAATAAATAATACTGTGATTATACCAAAAAAATACAGTATCTATATAGAACGGATTTAAAATAACAAACATAGCCAAAACATAACCAAGAAAAAGAGAGTTTATATAGAAAGGAATGAAGTCGAAGTGTAATTAAGGGCATTTTCGTACCTTAATTCCTCTGCAGCTAAGGCTAAATGGAGATTAAGTGCAATATTGTACCTTAAATTTTCCAGTATACCCCTTTCAGCATGTTTTTTCGAAAATAAGATACAATAATGATCTTATTTCCCTCATTTTCCTATATTAAAGAAAATTAAGGTACAAAATTGCAGTTAGTTGGGGGGGAGCCCCTCTTTTCCACTTGGAAGACGACTGGTGAAGGGTAATACGTCCCTAGTGGCTGAAATCTGTCAACAGTCGGTGTAGGGAATATATCTCTTCCAGTGGTTTAAATCTGTCGACAGTCTCTGTTCCGGTATTAGTTTTCCTTTGGAAAGCTTTCAGGCGAGCACTTTGCGCCTTCAGTTCAAAAGCCTCACGTTCGTTCATCTTCGCTTTTTATTAATTTCTTTTGTTCGGCTTATATAATAAAAAAAAGCGTTCGTACCTCTCACTCACCGAGTGTATGGCACGAACGTTGCCTAACTAATTATTCTGTTGCTTTATTCTCCGACAGCTTCTCCAGATCACCGATCAGTTGATCCAAGCGCTCGAAGCCGGATACAACTTCATCAACCATCATCTTCTGCTCTTCAACGCTGGCCAGAATCTCTTCAGATGCCGCACTGGATTGCTCAGTTATTGCAGAGATGGAATCCACCTCAGCGACAATAACCTCGGATGAATTGCGGACCTCGATCGATTTCTCTTCCACTTCTTCCGCCTGCTTCATAACCTGAGTCGCAATTTCAGACAATTCGCGGAATACACGTTCAGAATGCTTGACCGTCGATTCGCTGGTTTCGATCATCGATTTGCCTCGCTCCAATTGAGAGGACAACTGCTCCACCTTAACTCTAAGTCCGTCCAAACGACCAGAGATCTCTTCAGCAGACTGATGAGAGTTCTCGGCAAGCTTTCTGACCTGTGTGGAGACCACCGCAAAGCCACGTCCTTGCTCGCCAGCCCGTGCAGCTTCAATCGCCGCATTCAGGGCAAGTAGATTGGTCTCGGAAGCGATAGACTGAATGGTTGTTACAATCGTACCAATATTATGATTCTGTTCGTTCAGCTCCTGCATCGCTGCTGTAATATCATCCATTACAGAGCTTATATCAGTGATGCTGCGTGACAGTTCCCCAATCTGCTCATTTCCGCGTTCCGCTGACTCGGCAGTAGTATTGGATAATTCCCGCATGACTACCGAATTATCGGCAACCAGTTGAATCGCAGTATTAGCATCGCCGAGCGCCATAGAAATATCGCTGACACTGACCGTCTGGCTCTCAATACCTTTAGTCATTTCAGTAAACCCAATGGTCAATTCACCTGTAATATCTCCAGTAACCATAACATTCTTCTGCAGTTGACGGTTGAAGGTTGCCATTTCGGTGATCGATGTTTTCATTTGATCCAGAAGTTCTTCAACATTCTTTTTGGCCAACTCGGAGTTAAGCCTACCTTCATAGGCATTCATCATCATTTGCCGTGAAAGGATCGACAAGATAATCAGGAGTGCAAACGCGATGAATAACTTAATGTTATCTGCCCATTCATAGTTTGCGAATTCTGTAGTAGCTGGATAAAGGATAAAATAATTAACCTGAATAAAGCTAATGATCGCATAGGTTAAAACAGGTTTGTACGTTGGGTAAAACACAAGAAGAATCCCGAGACTCAAATACGAAAATAAGTTGGGTTGCAAATAATTAATAAAAAACATAAATCCACTTATTATTAAAACAACTATGTAAGACAGCAATTGCACGGCAACTTTTTTGCGTACCAGCACAAAAAAGACTACATTCGCGATAATCGCTACAATGAGCGTAGTTATAGCTTCCGTCATTTCCTGACTGAACACAATCAATGGAATGACCGTTAATGTAATAAATAGTAAAATAAATCTCATAATCTTGTTGCGCTGATGCGTCAACTCTTGCTCATAATCCTTATAACTTTGGGACTTATTTGTTCTTGATTCATTCATAATTCGACTTTTCGTCTTCATCCAAATCGACATTCTCACTCGCCCTTTCATGTTAGCGCATTATATCTGCATTATTATATCGGACGAAAGGGCCGAACTTTTTAGAGAAGTTTCCTAATAATAGCCATTAAACAAGGACGAAATTTATAAATTTCGTCCTTGAAGTAATTTAAATGTGATTTTCTAGTGAATCAATCTTTCTTTTTACAGCAATTTCTGTATCTCATCCTTGATTTGCTCGGATTGTGGACCAAATACAATTTGCACGGTCCCTTGACCGAGTCTCATCACGCCGGAAGCACCAAGCTGCTTGAGTGCCGCATCTTTCACTGCCTTCTCGTCATTCACTACGAGACGCAGTCGCGTGATACACGCATCAATGTTCTTAATGTTGTCCGGACCTCCGATGTTCTCCAGAATTTTGGATGCTCTGGAGGAGGCAGAGATAGTATTACCGTTACCTGCTGAGATTTCCTGAACCTCATCCTCAATATCATCTTCGCGTCCAGGTGTTTTGAGTTTGAAGATGGTAATGATGGCGCGGAACAGTACATAATAGAGTACGAAGAATGCAAGGCCAACCGGAATCAAGATCCACGGGTGGGTAGATATTTTTAGATTAACCAGGTAATCAATTAGGCCGGCAGAGAAGCCAAAGCCCAGCTTGACGTCTAGAATATACATGACAGCCATGGACAGACCTGTTAATAAAGCATGCACCAGATACAAGAGCGGCGCAACGAACATGAAAGAAAACTCAAGCGGTTCAGTGATACCCGTCAGGAATGATGCGATGGCAGACCCGATGAAGATGGAGGCTACCAGTTTTCGTTTCTCTGGTTTAGCCGTATGAATGAAAGCAAGCGCTGCACCAGGCAAAGCGAACATCATAATCGGGAAGAATCCGGTCATGAACATTCCTGCTGTTTTGTCCCCGGCGAAGAAGCGAGTCAGGTCACCGTGCACTAGTTCGCCAGCGGCATTGGTGAAATCCCCGATTTGGAACCAGGCAATGGTATTGATCACGTGGTGAAGCCCGATCGGAATCAGGAGACGGTTCGCAGTACCGAACAAGAAGGCTCCGAAGGCTCCAAGTCCTACCACCCAGTTACCGAAGTCGCTGATTACATCTTGAATTGGGCTCCAAATCATACCTACCAAAACGGCAAGTACCATGGTGCTGACAGCAGTGATGATCGGTACAAAACGTTTGCCAGCGAAGAAGCCGAGCCAATCCGGCATTTTAATATTATGATATTTTTTGTATAGGAATGCAGCCCACGCACCGGCGAAAATACCGCCAAGAACACCCATATTCAGGACGACATCATCATTAATAAAGGAAAATTGCAATGGAACTATGGCAAGGATCTTGGTTAACACCATGTAAGCAATCAGTGCCGACAACGCCGCAACCGCATCACCAGCGAATCCAATCGCTACACCAATAGCGAAGATTAGAGCCAAGTTACCAAAAATGGCACCTGCTCCTGCATTCAAGAATGGGGCGACATACTGGTTCAGGAAGCCCCCTACCGCGCTGCCCAAATGCAAATCTTTTTCATAGTCAATCAATCCAAACCCTTGAAGTATTGCCGCCGCCGGCATCGTTGCTACTGGCAGCATCAGTGACTTGCCCAGTTTCTGAAGAAAAGCCAACATATTCTCTCATCCTTTCAATGGCAAGATAGTAAAGCTATTTGCTTATTGCGTTAAAACCACGGTAAGGATACTGTCTTCACCTGCGGTCACAGGGCCAAAGTGACCTTCTACCTGTGGTACGTTCTCACCATTGTTCGTTACTATGACCGGGGAGATGGTCTCACATCCGGCTGCACGAATAGCCTCCAGATCAAATTCAATCAACGTCTGTCCGGCCTTCACAGTATCCCCGGTAGCTACATAACTAGTGAACCCGTTCCCCTTCAGGCTGACAGTCTCTATTCCAATATGTAGCAGTAGCTGCATGCCGGAGGAATGTTCCAGAATGACGGCGTGGCTCGACTTCACAATATGAGCAACTTTCCCATCGAAAGGGGCGATCAATTTCCCTTCTATAGGTTGTATGGCGATTCCGCCGCCCATATGACCACCGGCAAAAGTATCATCCGGAACTTGTTCCAATGGAACCGCTTGCCCGCTCATAGGAGCCTTAATTGTTACGGTATGTCCAGTACGTTTCTCTTCTTTTTTAGATTTCCATTTGGAAAACATATGATGCCACTCCCTCTTATGCTGCTATTTGTTTTTCTCAAGCGTTTGAAACAGACGGTACAAATGCATTGCCAAGAAACATAACTCTTCCTCCGGGATTTCTACGCTCAGTGAGTTTTGCATTGCTTTTCCGAGCTTCTTTGCAAGTATATACTCCCGCTTATACTCTTTTTTGATATGCTTCACAAAGGGATTGTCGATTAATGACCCCTGTAAAATGCGTTCAATCGAAAAGCGCAGATGAATCATCAGCCGGACATGATTCATGCTTCCGTACTCGAAGGTAATGTTTCGTTCTTCCCGAATCAGGTCCATTAACTCGCTCACGATGTTGGAAGCCTTCACCAACTGCCCTACCGGTACGTTACTAACAGCAGAGTAGACGTGGTAAGTTAGAAATCCAATCTCGTCCTCAGGAATCTGCACCTGAAATTCGGCATTGATCTTCTCCGCCGCTTTGTAAGCGATCTCATATTCTTTCGGGAAGGTCATTTTTGTTTCTTGTAAAAATGGGTTGACAATATCCATCCCGTTGCGCAGACGGTAGATGGTGAACTGGATATGGCTTGGGAGCGCCAAGTAGATTTTGTCATTCAGCTTCCCGGCAAACTGCTCCCCGATATCGCTGATGATCTCATCTGTGATCTTCATAACCTTAGGGTCGATATCTTCCAGCAAAATTTGATATTGGCTCCATTCATCCCGATCTTCCAGGCGAAAAAGCTTCTCGATCCGGTGATCATTGCCTTCAATGACTCCCGTGCCCTTCACCGCAAAGCCAATCCCTTTGCCGATGATGACATATTCTTTGCCGTTCTTGCTTCCCTGCACCATAACCACGTTATTGCCGATTACGCGTTGTACTTGAAATTGCTCGTGCTCCCGTATCAAGATCTCCCCTCTTTCCAGTGATTGTCAGGTGAAAGGTATAAAAAAGAGCCAAGAATAGTCTCAAATAAATAAGACAATCCTTGGCTCATGCCCTTTACGGTAACACGCCACTAAACTATAAATGATCATTTATAGGTTCATAATAAATCATACCCGGGCAGGCGTCAATGGTAATTTTCACATTGTCAAGTCGGGCGGAAGTCTCAGCTTTCACCCTCCGCGAGCAATCTGCACATCTGAGAGACTACCTCCTGCAGCACTACTGGCTTGCTCATAAAACCGGAAGCCCCTGCTGCGAGGCACTTCTCCCGGTCCTCCTTCATCGTCTTGGCTGAGATCGCCAGGATCGGTAGCTCCGTCAGAAGCAGCTCTTCCCGGATAATGCTTAACGTATCATAGCCATCCAGATTCGGCATCATGATATCCAGCAGAACAATATCAATGTCGTCATGCTCTCTCACCATTTGCAGGCATTCAAAGCCGGTTTGAGCGGTCAAGATCCCCATGTCATACGGTTCCAGTCCCTTTTCCAGAGCAAAGATATTGCGCATATCGTCATCGACGATAAGCACGGTCCGGCCATGCAGTTGTTCATATTGCTTATCGAACTGATCTGAGTTCTGCCGATATGTAGGTTTCTCCGCTGAAATGCGCTCATCTGCACTTGATACTGCCGTTTCGGACCATTGTGCTCCCGGAATGTAACTCTCCCCGGTTTCCTCTTCCAGGCAAGGCAGATAGAGCGTAAAGGTGCTTCCCTCCCCGGGTATACTGTTCAGCGCAATATGGCCGCCTAACAGTCTGGCGAGCTGAAGGGAAATTGAAAGTCCGAGTCCTGTACCGCCAAATTTGCGGGCTGTTGAACCGTCAGCTTGACGGAAGGCTTCGAAGATCAACTGGCTATTCTTATCGGAGATGCCAATACCGCTGTCGGTTACTGCAAAGGCAAGCACCGGCTCCTCTGATGCATAGCTCAGGGATTGGAAAGCTTCCAGCCTGGACACCTCCACTTTTACACTACCTTGCTGGGTGAACTTAAAGGCATTGGACAGTAGATTGCGCAGGATCTGATGAAGTCGCAGCTCATCCGTGTAGAATAAATCCGGCACACTTTCATCCAGAACTACGGTGAACTCCAGATTTTGCTGCTCAGCTATTTTTCCAAAATAGGATTGCAGGAGAGCAGGCAACTCCGTTAGATTGACAGCATCCACCTCAACCAGCATCTTTCCAGCTTCAACCTTGGACAAGTCCAGAATATCGTTGATCATGCTGAGCAATTCACTTCCGGAGGAATGAATCACTGCTGCATAATTCTGTTCTTCCTCATTTAGGGATTCGTTGCGATTCTCTGACAGCAGTTGGGAAAGAATAAGCATACTGTTCAGCGGTGTACGTAGCTCATGCGACATATTGGCAAGAAACTCCGACTTATATCGAGAACTCTGCTCGAGCTGTTCGTTATACTTCTCCAGTTCAACCGCGGAGCGCTCCGCCATCGACTTCTGAATCTCCAGCTCGCCATTTAATGCCAGCAGTTCCTTGGTGTAGCTCTGCAGTTCTTCCGCTTGTACTTGGAGCTCCTCGGACTGTACCTGAAGCTCTTCATTCATAACCTGTGATTCTCCATACAGCTTCTGAATTTCCATTCGCGTCATGACCGAATTCAACGTGACACCCAGCATATTCACAAGCTTGGATAGGAGTTCAAAATGGAAGGGAGCCCACTTGGTCAACGAGGCAATCTCAACTACGGCTAACGTCTTGTTCTCAAAAATGACCGGGGCCAAGGTGAGATAACGCGGGGCGGTTCTGCCTAAGCCGGAGTTAATACTGATGTAATCCACTGGCAGATCCTCCAGGACCCTAAGTTTCATATCCTGTGCACATTGACCGACCAGACCTTCCCCGGACTTAATCTTGTTCACACCAACGGAATTCTCACTCTCATCGCTACCCGCATAGGAATAAATCCGCTCAAAGCTTTCTTCCGCATTCAGTACATACACAGCACCGTATTGCAGTTCCAGAATAGATGCGAGCTTGTTCAGAAAGGTTCTGCACAAAACGGTCAAATCTGTAGTTTCCTGAAGCAGAATAGACATCACACTTAATTGCTCACTGCCCCATTGATCCCGTTCCACAGTCTCAAGCAGTCGGTTAGTGGCATCTCCGAGGTCATACAGCTCATCGTGTGTCCTGACCCTGACCCGTTCAGACAAATTACCTCCGCTGGCAATGTTGTTAATGGCAAGAATAACACGGCTGAGCGGACTCACGATACTTCTTGCAATCAATACGGTAATGACCGCAGCAAAAACAGCCACAAGCCCCCATAAAATGTACATCGTCAGCAGTAATTTGTGGTTTCCTTCTTTCAGAGTGTTGATCCGTGCATTGGTAAGAGCCCGTTCGTTGTCGAGAAAATATTCAGACTGGGATCGGATGGAATCAACAATGGATTTACCGGTATCGTCTTGAAAAAAGCGGTTCACGGCTTCATTCTGGCCATTCCGCTTAAGATCGATGACGTATTGTCCGGCATCCTCGATCCATTTTTCAATATTGACCATGATCGTCTGCAGATTCTTTACTTGAGCAGGATTGTCGGCAATCAGGCCGTTCAGCTTAGCATAATTAATGCGCCACTCCGCGAGTCCGTTATTATACGGAGGCAGATATTCCATCTTCCCGGTGAGTGCATAACCTCTCTGACCTGTCTCCATATCCAGCACATTCTTCTCAATCTGATAGGTTAGTTCATGAACCTTCATATCGTGATCACTAAGAAAAACCGTCTCAGCTTCCAGCTTGCTGATCCTTGCAGATACAACGAGCAGAAAAAGTCCAAGCATTAACAGGATCATGAAATACCCCAGTGCGATCTTGCCGCGAATCTTCAGGTTCCATACCCGTCTATCGACCAAAGGCTTAACCCCCATCAACATCTGACATTAGTGAATTCCGGTGAGCGTGGATTATGAGATTACAGGTAGCTCTCGGTGCGCGGGATTCTGTCCTTAAGCTGACGGATGTTGGCTTCCAGTTTCAGAATGACATCCTCCAGATCCATCGGGTCAATTCCACGGACAATGGTTGGCGGAGCAACGGCGGCTTTGGCTTCGGCTTTGAGATCGCGCAGCTCCAGCTGCTGTTCCTGCCATTTGTCCATCAGATCAGCTATGGTAGCGTAGAAACGTTCATAGTCCTTAATTACACTGTCCAAAAATGTATCTACTTCCTCCGCATCATATCCACGAAGCTTCATGCCGAATTCCTTCTCATGTATCGTAAGGGCATCAAGCGTTATGCCTAACTGGCTGAATAGTTTTCTTTGTTTGTCTAATCGACGTTTCATATGTTCGTCCATCTGAAATACCTCCAAGTATATACTGCAATAATTCCAGCAGTACTCATTATAACAGGGCGCGGGCCCTCTGAAAATATCACTAAAGTTGCTAATCTCCACCCCGAGTCGAAGCTTTTCCAAATCCAGGGATAAGAGAGCCTAATAGCACAGATTCAAGACCTCCCTATTAAAAATTATCGGTGACGGCTTTGTTCAGAATTCCGAGACAACGGTCCAGGTCGGTCTTTACCTGTTTTTTATAAAGTTTGGCTTTCTCCTCACCATCCGAGGTGAAGTGATAGAGGACGATTTCCTGAAAATCAACCTTGGGATCGTTCCCCTTCAACTGCTTGGTACGGTACAAAATGCCCTGCTGCACCAGCTCGTGCAGCGCACGGTAAATCTCGCTCTGCGGAGGAGAGTATCCGTGTGATTTGAATTCCCGTCGCATATCCTCCAGCATCTGATAACCATATCCGCGATGCTGCTCCACCATTGTTATCAGATACACCTTAATAAAAGCCCGTTGGGCAATCATAAAAGCCATGCCAAGATACACCTCCTGATGTGTAAATACCCAATCCTATTTATTCCTGCTATGAATCTAGTATAAGCACTATTTTCCAACTTTCACAACCTGAAATAAAGGCAAGGGGTCTACTTTTTCCATGAGATTAGTATTTGAGGAGAGTAGTCGTTTGCCTTTGGAGAAGTTATGGGAGGAGTGGAACCGGTTTTTGGTCTTTTCTATTGTGAATTTTTCATATGTTGAAATTTGGTTGGTAGGCGTAAGAAAAAGACTGCATATCTACGGTTGTTCGTAGAAAATGCAGTCTTTGGCTCCCGTTTTTAATGATTCTCTTGGGAATTTCCTATTCGGGTATCCTCCGGCAAAACATCAGGATGATCCTTGTATTGATCTTCATAACGATGTGTATTCAACGAACGGTTATCCCGGAAAAGGCTATGGACCTCTCTGTCACGGCCGCGGTCCTCCACCAGCACAAGGATTTTTCCGCGGTCCACATAGCCTTCATACTCCCTCGCTTCCTCCTCGGGGATGCCAAGTCCGATCAGGCCGCCAACAAGTCCACCTGCTCCCGCGCCTACGGCTGCACCAGTCAATGTAGCGGCGATCGGGCCTGCCGCCAGAATCGGTCCGATGCCCGGAATCGCCAGCGCGCCTATACCGGCCAGAAGCCCGGCAATTCCTCCTAAGACTCCGCCCGATGCCACTCCAGTTGCAACACCCTCGGGTGCCATAGTTCCGGTCTCGTCGGAAATATGCTTAAATTCATCACGATTACGTGTAATTATGGAAATTTCATCCGTGCGGTACCCGCGGCTTTGAAGTCCTTCAATGGCTCGGGTCGCTTCCTGTTCTGTGTCAAACACACCTGCGATTTTCTTCGTCATTTGAAAAGTCCTCCTTCGTTATTATCGTTCGCTATGTTATTACCCCATCGGCGAAGGACAAATCAGTAGAAGAATCATCAGCGCCTGTAAACACAGACCTTATTTTACAGGCCGGGTGCGGCTCGTCGGCACCGCCTGCAGCGGATCATCCGGCCAATAATGCTTGGGATATCGGCCTTTCAAATCTTTCTTGACCTCGAAATATGTATTACGCCAAAAGCTCGCAAGATCCGATGTAACCTGCATGGGTCTTCTTGCTGGCGACAAGAGATGCAGCAGAACCGGCACCCGTCCCCCACCAAGTCTCGGCGTATCCTGCTGACCGAACATTTCCTGCAGTCGCACCGCGAGCACTGGAGCTGCCGGATTCCCGTAATCTATAGGTAACCGCGAGCCGCTTGGCACGGTAATATGGGTGGGTGCTTCCTGCTCCAGCGTCTGACGCTGCTTCCAATCCAGCAGATCCTCCAGCGCTCGAGCCAGTGGCAGCCGCTGAAGATCGCGCAGGCTACGCATCCCGTGCAGATATGGACCCAGCCAGTCAGCAAGTGACTCCAAAAGTGCGGAATCAGATACATCCGGCCAATCCTCTCGCAGACCATGCATGAACATCATCCGCTGGCGAAGCTGCTGCGGCCCCTTCTCCCAGGGCAGTACCTCCAGCCCTTCAGACGCAATGGCCCCCAGTAATCCCTCTGCAGCCTCTTCTGCCGAAGGGCGCTCATGAGTCGTCTCCTTGAGAATAAGGGCACCCAGTCGCGTGCGACGCCGCGCCTTCACGCTCCCGTTATCTTTGTCCCAATAGACTTCGGCTTCTTCCACGATGCTGTCCCCATGGTGGGATAGCAACTGCACTTCACTCAGCTCTGCAGCCAGCAAAATCCGGCTGTGCGTACCCTGATCATCCACAGAGGCAGCCACAATATACGCGGAGCGTTCCAGCGGCTGCCCTTCTTTCATCGCCGCCCCCCGGCCTCCTGACAGCAGAAACGCGCCTTCGCCGCGTCTCTGCCCGATCCGGTCGGGGTAGGCGAACGACAGCAGCAGTCCGCATTGGCTGCTGTCCGGCTCTTCCCCTGGCGAGGCCTTCAGCTGCGCCAGGTAGTTCCGGCTCTCGCGCTGCACCGTGCGCAGCGCCGCAAGATCAGCTCCGCCGCCGTCAGCACCGGCGGAGCGCTCGAACCGGAGCAGCGCCTCTACGCGCAGCGTGAGGTCGCAATCGCCCCCGGCGGGACCGCGCAGCAGGTCCCGCTCCTGCAGCAGCGCTGCCAGCCGGCAGGCCAGCGGGGCAGCGCCAAGCCCTTGCCCGCGCAGCAGCATGTGCGCGATGCGCGGGTGCGCACCCAGCGCGGCCATGCTGCGGCCGTGCGGGGTGATGGCGCCGCTGGCGTCCAGCGCGCCAAGCTGGCGCAGCAGCGCCGCACCCTGCGCGTAAGGCGCGGCGGGCGGCGCGTCCAGCCACGGCAGGGCTGCCGGGTCCGGCACGCCCCACACGGCCAGTTCAAGGGCGAGCTGCGTCAGATCGGCCTCCTTGATCACCGGCACGTTCTCGTCCGGGAGCCGGTAGTGCTCCTCCTGGCTCCACAGCCTGTAGCAGACGCCGGGAGCTGTACGGCCCGCCCGGCCGCGCCGCTGGTCGGCTGAAGCCTTCGACACCGGCACCGTCTCCAGGCGCGGCATCCCCGTACGCGGCGAGAACACCTGTGTACGCCGCAATCCGGTATCAATGACTGTGCGTACGCCTTGAATCGTCAAGCTCGTCTCGGCGATAGAAGTGGCCAGCACAACCTTGCGTTGGCCCGGCACCGCTGGAGCAACCGCAGCGTCTTGTGCAGCCTGCGGCAGCTGTCCATAAAGCGGACGCAGGATCGTTTCTTGCGGCAGAATAGCGGCTTCCAGCTCCCGTTGGGTCCGGCGGATTTCCTGTTCCCCCGGCAGGAACACGAGAACATCCCCCGGCTGCTCAGCTAAGGCCCTCCGCACAGCCGCTGCCGCGGATTTCTCGATGCGGGAAGCCGCAGGAACAGGCGAATAGACCGTTTCTACCGGATAAGTCCGTCCGGGACAATCTACTACAGGGGCGCCCCCTAGCAGAGCTGATACCCGCTCCGTCTCCAGTGTCGCCGACATGATCAGGATGCGAAGATCCTCCCGAAGCACCGTCTGAGCTTCCAGCGTCAGAGCCAGCCCCAGATCGGCATGCAGGCTGCGTTCGTGGAATTCATCGAAGATCACAAGACCCACATCGCCAAGTGTAGGATCGCTTTGCAGCATCCGGGTCAGCACGCCTTCAGTAACGACAATGATTCGTGTCTGAGGGCCGACTTTAGTATCCATGCGCATTCGGTAACCCACCGTCTGTCCTACACTTTCACCCAATCGGGAAGCAATGTAGGTCGCAGCAGAACGAGCCGCCAGTCTGCGGGGCTCCAGCATCAGGATGGTTTTGCCCTCCATCCATGGCTCATCTAGAAAAGCCGGGGGCGTTCCGGTAGTTTTACCCGCTCCCGGTTCTGCCACGAGAATAGCGTTTGTACTAGAAGCCAGTATATTTTTCAGGTCAGGCAGCACCTGGTGTATTGGAAGTTGTTCCATCGTATCTCTCCGTTATCTGTTAATATCATCATTATTCATCTGCTCAGAGGATTTGCTCCCGAGCCTGTTACCACGGCTTTCAAAAGATTGAAACTCACGCATGAGACCTAACGGACCGTATAGCCGTTATTTTGCACATGAAGCTGCTCCGGGAATATGCAAAGGACTCGGGCGACGCTATTTTCTCCCAAACCGTGGTTGTTGAGCTTAATTACTGCCCATTAGGTCTCTGGAGTCCGTTATCTTTCTAAATGCTTGAATCGATAGACAATAAAGTCTCTGGTGTCCGTTACATGGCTAAGCAAGCACTGATATTGAGGTAGACCCCTAAAATCCAAGAGTAATTATTATAAAAAAAGAAAAGAGGGCAAGTCCTACAAAGGGGGGCGTGATCGCTTGCGCTAACAAGCCTCTTCATCACGTATACGCTTCCTTTGTAAGAACCTACCCTTCCAAACTTGATATCCAGTTCCCCATAACCTTCACACCAACGAAAAGATACAGGTCATGCTTAAAAATAGTATACCAAGAAGAATTCAAATGACCAACACGAAATCTCGATACGTATGATATAGATTGAACTTAGAGTTCTTACACAGGGTTAGATCGTCATTGCGGAAAACGCTTGAACTCCCGGCCGATGTTGTTCCCAGATTTCTTTAGATTGTACCGCTATTCGCGGATAAAATCCGGAGACAGCCTTTGCTTCCGATGCCAGCTTTTCTACGAAAAGCTTTTAGGCAGTCACTTTTGCACCTTCAGTTCCAAACTTCCCCTCCATTCCGTTCCCCTTACGTTAAGTTTTTTAGTTCAATCAATATCGTTGGTTTTTTTGTTCACAACATTTAACTCTGGAAACGAAAGTCTTCCGATGCCTTCTACCAGCATCTCCAGGGGATAAAATTCGGCGTTCAGATTGGAGAAGAACCACTGACGGCCCCTTTTTACCACAATGCCCAAGCCGGTTTCATCCCCAACTGGAGTGAAGCCTTCACTCACCTCTCCCCAGCTCGGAATACCAAAATCGTTTAACTGTCTCACAAGCGGAAGCACTTCATCGGTGACTATTCCAACTTCGCTGACGCCAAGGAGCGCACTGGCTGAGAAAGGCACCTCGGCAGGATGCTCCCGATTATGACGAGCGATGAATTCCAGCAGATTTCCTGAAGGGTCTTCAAAGTAAAAGGCATGTGCGTTCCAGCTTTCAAAGAACACCTCATCCTCCCCCTTCACCTCGTTCAGCGTAAGCCTTGACTTGGCCCATGCTTTAGCTTCGGCAAATTGCTGCGCCGGTATATTAAATGCCAGATGGTAGTAGGGTTTCTCTGGCATGTCTACTGCATGAAAGGTTACTTTCGTAGTGCCAATCTGTACGGCAAACTGTCCTGGAGCTTCCGCGGAGATCTCAAGTTCCAGCTTGTCTCTATAGTAGCTGCGAGTCTTTTCTAAATTCCCTGTCCAAAGTGTTACTTCTTTAATAATCATATTACACCTCCAATGTTTGTGTTATTCTGTTATTTTAACCTTATCCTTTGACGGTTAAAGCTACAATATTAGCATTCTCCAGAATGTTTCGCTCAGAGCCTCTATATAACACTGTTCTTCAAGGCTTGGCCAATCTCCTCCAGAGAGAGAGCATCTGTTTTGAAAGCAAGGGGCGCAGCACTGGATATAGCCCGTTGATATAATTATAAATGCTATGTACAGGTCAGATCAGCGATTGAACGAACGTATCCCGGGCGGAACATGTATGTTTTTTAGCGGATCTACATTAGCTTTCTTAAGATAACAGTAATTCTGCATCATCAATGACAATTTGTGCCCCCTTCTAATCTATCCCAAACATAAATAGGGACTAACCTGATTTTCACAATCAGGCCAGCCCCTCTACTTCTAATTATCCAGGCGAGTTACATCCACCTTGACCGTTAGAGATCCCGCATTACCCCGGTATACCCCTTTGACAGGTACAATATCCTTATAGTCTCTTCCGTGTCCCAGCTTAATGTATCTCCAGTTCACTTCAGTGTCGTTAGTAGGATCAAAGCCCAGCCAGCCCGTACCCGGAATGTGCGTCTCTACCCATGCATGCGAAGCCTGTTCAAAATCCGCATTACCTCCCTGCAAATCCCCAACAAAATGATATCCGCTCACATACCTTGATGGCAACCCGACGCTACGGCAGACCGCGATCATCAGATGCGCATAATCCTGACAGACGCCGCGTTTGAGCTTTAATGCTTTTTTAACCGTTGTATTCACGCTCGTTGCCTCCGGGTCGTACGTGAACTGCTCAAAGATCGTCGAAGATAGCTGTTTGACCCATTCATACATCCCTTCGGCAGCGTCAAAAGGATACTGTGAAGCAAACTCAACGAGTTCAGGCGTCACTTCCGTATAGCTAGTTGGCAAAATAAATTCGATATACCGGTTCTGGAACCTGGAGTCCCCCAGAAGCTTCACCTGCTCTGCCAGCGGGATGGACGGCAAACCAGCGCCCTGCGCTTTATCAAGTGTCACCACCGTGGCCCTGGTATGGATAACCATCTCGGTATGCGGCTTATTAACCGAATAAGCGTGGACGCGGTTGCCGAAAAAATCCTCGTATGTCAGCAGATTCGCCGGCGGATGCACCTCCACCTCATGGTGATAACAGGACTGACGATAATTGGTGCGCGGCGTGAGGCGAATTTCATTGACACTGTCCGTAACCGGCTCGGGGTAAGTATATGTTGTTGTATGATGGATTTGGATTTTCATGCTGAGATGCCTTCCCGCCGAAAAAAGGCGCCTTCCATTGTTTTACCCAGCCGCTCGCAGGATTGTACCAGCGCTTGCAGCACATGCTCTACCATGTCGCCGGACATTTCCTCCTTCTCCATATAATCCAGCTCCGCCTGGATTCTACCCGCTTGCCGGATCACTCGCTCATACCCTGACCCTTTGTCAGATCCGTCAAGCTCTAGTGCTGCCAGATGTTCACCCAGCTTATGAAAGGAAAAACAGATCGACCTCGGAAATTGCGCACTTCCAATCAGAAACTCCAGAATACTCTCCGGTGAGACAGCATCGGCATAATACCGCCGGAAGGCTTGGTATCCGCTCACGGATTTGAGTACCGCCTGAAGCTGAGTGTACATCGCATTGATGTCCTTGTCCTTGCATGATGCCGTGACCGACTGAAGGATCCGTGTTGTATTCTCCGCACGTTCCAGGAAACGACCGCTCTCAATAAAATGCCACTCATTTCCCCGCACCATCACCGATTGTTCTGCGCCGAGGAACATGGCCGTCCGCTCCTTAACGTGACGATAGAACTGATGCGGTCCGCGCATAATATCCGCCACTGAGCGTTCCCCCAGCCAGAGATTAAAGCTATTCACGATATCCCATAGCTCGCTGGGCAGATGCTGACGCAGCGTACGCAGATTATTTCTTGCATGATGGACACAGGAGAAGAGGGAATTGGGGTTGCCGAGATCCAGCGTAATGAAGGACAACACATCCTGTTCAGAGAAGGTTTCAAACTGTTGACTGTATTCACTTCGTACCCCGAGTGCATCGATCAGCCGTGACCATTTATGACCTTCCTGCTGAAAATCCGCCTCTTGCTGAATATGATAATGGACGTCGATCAGCCGTGCGTGGTTCTCTGCCCGTTCAATATACCGGCCTATCCAAAATAACGCTTCTGCATTGCGATTCAGCATCGTCAGCCACCCCTTTTTCTAATATAAAATATCAGGCCATCACCCAGGTATCCTTAACCCCTCCACCCTGTGAGGAATTGACAACAAGCGAACCTTCTTTCATGGCCACGCGAGTTAGTCCGCCGGGAATCACATGCGGCTTGCAGTCCGCTCCCATCAGGACAAATGCTCTAAGGTCGATGTGGCGTGGCGTCATTCCCCCGGACTCCGACAGTACCGGCGCTCTAGACAAGGACATGATGGGCTGGGCAATATAACGCTCCGGATCGGCCAGAATCTTCAAGCGGAACTCGTTTTGTTCTTCCCGGGTCGCCTCACTGCCAATCAGCATGCCGTATCCGCCGGATAGCGAAGTTTCTTTCACAACCATATCCTCCAAGTGTTCCAGAACGTACTGGCGCTCCTCCGCTTTAGACAGCAAATAGGTAGGCACGTTGTCCAGTATCGGTTCTTCCTTGAGATAATATCGAATCATGTCCGGTACATACACGTAAATAGCCTTGTCGTCCGCCACCCCTGTTCCCGGAGCATTGGCAATCGCAATATTGCCAGCCCTGTAGGCATTCATGAGTCCGGCTACACCGAGTAACGAATCGGGCTGAAAGGCCAGTGGATCAATATAATCATCATCCAATCTTCGGTACAGCACATCCACACGGCGCAGACCATCCATGGATTTCAAATAGATTTTATGATCACGGGCGACCAGATCACGTCCCTCTACCAGATGAATTCCCATCTGTTGTGCGAGGAAGGCATGCTCGTAATACGCCGAGTTGTATTCACCCGGTGTCAGCAGTGCGATGACCGGGTCCCGCGTCCGTGAAGGAGACAAGCTGCGTAGAACGGATAAAAAGCAGTTGAGGCTGTGATCCACATCTCGAATGGAGCTGGCCAGGGAAAGTTCAGGGAACAGCTGATTCATCAGCGATCTCCCTTTGAACAAATAAGAGAACCCTGATGGTGTACGCAGGTTATCCTCCAATACGTAATACTTTCCATCATGATGGCGGATGAGATCAATACCGGATGTAGTGACATAGGCCCCGCCTGGAACACGCAGTCCCGCCATCTCTGGCCGGAAATAACAATTGGAGAGGATCATTCGACGCGGCACAATTCCATCCCTCACAATGTTCTGCTCATGATAAATATCATGAATGAACAAATTGAGCGCTGTAATGCGCTGTACGATCCCGGCCTCCAGCCGTTCCCATTCCCCCTTCGGGATAATCCGCGGCACCATATCAAAGGGAATCGTCCGTTCCATTGGATGGTCCTGAGCCGGATTGTATAGTGTAAATGTAATGCCTTCTTCCATCATCCGACGCTGCATGAGGTTCTGCTTCCCCTGCAGCTCTTCGGGACTCATTCCGGCAAACATACGGCTCACATGTTGATAGTGGGGCCTAACACTCCGCGCATCAGCATACATCTCATCATAGTAATGAAATAGCGGATACGGGGATAGGCCGAGCAGTGGATCGAGTTTGGACATGAGCCCGACTCTCCTTTCGGATAAATGTAATGTTTTCTGACAGTAAATTCATCCATTCTAGAAAAAAATGTGAATTAACGCTGTTTTTATTTTCATTCTACGTATTCACACGTCCTCATGTCAATATACATAACAACAAAATGTTGTTTTCACCCTGACAGCTATTATGTAATCGCTTCCTTATAACTTTTCTGTGTATAGTAAGAGCGTCTATGCAAATTTCACAGCAATTGTAGGATCAATGCTCTGGATATTTCTATTATTATGAATTTTTCATATGTTGTATTTTTTACTCATTGAACTTTTAGCCTATATTTTCAGTCTCTTCATCATCCATGGCAGGTTCCCCGGATATAACCAGGAGATCAAGGCATAATAGCGGTGTGAATGGGCACAGCTCACCGACTATATAGAACGCATTTAAAAAACAAAGACGGCCAAAAAAAAGAGAGTTTATATAAGAAGGATCGAAGTCGAAGTGTAATTAACGGCATTTCTGTACCTTAAATCCTCTGCAGCTAAGGGTTAGTAGAGATTAAGTGCAATAATGTACCTTAAAACTCCAGAACACCCCGTTCAGCATAATTTACCGAAAAATAAGATACAATAATGCCCTTATTTCACATATTTTCCTTCATTGAAGAAAAATAAGGTGCAAAAATGCCGTTAGTTGAGGCGGTGCCCCCTCTTTTCCAATGTTAAGACGATTGTTGAAGGGGGAATTACCGTTTCTAGTGGTTGAAATCTGTCGACAGTCTACGTTCCGGCGCCAGCTGTTCTATGGAAAGCTTGCAGGCGAATGCTTTGCCCCTACAGTTCCAAACTTCCCCGTTCGCTCATCTTCGCTTTTTGTTAATTTCTTTTGTTCGGCTTATATATCGTGTTCAGCTTTTTTCAGAAGTTTTGTTAACTTTATTAAGGCTATGTTAAATAACATCAATTCGATTGACGGTGATTTTCGGATGTTGCTATAATCAATTTGAAATTGACACGTTCCAAAAATAATGAAAAAGGGAGACTTTTATGAACACCAAATTCAAACGGATGGTCCTGCCTCTACTCGGTCTTGTACTCACCAGCACGCTCGCTGCATGTGGAAATCAATCCTCCACCACAAATGCAACCAATGCCGTAAGCCCGACTGAGGCTGCTAGTTCTGCTAAGGCTCCACTCGTTGTCTACACTAATTCCGCTTCTGACGGCAGAGGTGATTGGCTGAAAGAGAAAGCCAAAGAAAAAGGCTTCGACCTGCAAATCGTAGAAGGTGGCGGCGGCGATATTGCTAACCGTCTGATTGCCGAAAAAAACAAGCCGGTAGCCGACATTATTTATGGTTTAAGTACGGTGAACTATGTGGAATTCAAGTCGCAGGACATGCTGGAGCAGTACAAGCCCGCGTGGGCAAGCGAAGTTCCTGAGGGCTTAAGTGATAAAGACGATTATTACCATGGAATTGTTAAGCAAGCGATCCTGCTGATTTACAACTCTAAGCTGTACAACGAAAGCACCGCTCCTAAAGACTGGTCGGATCTGTGGACCAACCCGCAATTCCATAATAAATACGATGCACCGGGAACGAACGATCTCGGCGGCGCTACCGTTCGTGCGGTTCTGGCTGGCATTCTCGTGCGCTATCAGGACCCGAATGGTGAGTACGGAATCTCCCAGCAGGGTTGGGATGCCATGAAGAACTACCTGAAATACGGTTTTTATAAAGCCGAAGGCGAAGATTTCTATGCCAACCTGGCTAGTGGAAAGTCACCTTTTGGCCCGATGTTCTCTAGCGGGATCGCTTCGAGAGAGAAGCAGTACAACGTCAAAGCCGGAATTGTAAAACCAGCCATTGGTGTCCCTTATATTGTTGAGCAAGTAGCGATTGTCAAAGGTACGAAGAACCTCGACACCGCCAAAGCCTTCGTCGATTGGTTCGGTAGCAGCGAGGTACAGACAGAATGGTCCAAGCAGTTCTCCACTATGCCAGCTAACAGCAAAGCGCTCGAGAACGCCGCGCAGGATCTTAAAGATCTGGACGCTTCCCTCAAACAACAACCGATCGATTGGGAGTTTGTGAACAAGAACATCAACAACTGGGTTGAGAAAATCCAGCTTGAGCTTTTACCGTAATTCAGCATCATGACCATCCCGGCAGCAGGAGTACAGGTCGCCTCATTTATGGCGCGCCAGCCCCCACTGCCGGGTGGCTTTATTTTTATACAACAAGCGAGGAGCCGGGGAATCATGATCGAATTTAGAGAGATAGAAATTAAATACAACGATTTTATCGCAGTGAAGAACTTGAATTTGAACATTGCAGAAGGAGAATTCTTCACCATGCTTGGCCCTTCCGGCTGTGGCAAAACGACTACGTTACGAAGCCTCGTTGGATTTGTCAGCCCGACGCATGGATCCATTCATGTGAATGGCAAGGACATCACGCAATTACCTGTAGAGAAACGGGACATCAGTATGGTTTTTCAAAGTTACGCCCTGTTCCCGACTCTTAATGTATATGAGAACATCGCCTTCGGCCTGAAGGTCAAGAAAATGCCCAAAGAACAGATTGAGGCCGAAGTGGCAGAAATCGCCCAGAAAGTGGACCTGAGTCAAGCGCAATTACGCAAAAAAGTATCCGAGCTGTCAGGGGGCCAGCAGCAACGTGTAGCTATCGCCAGAGCGCTGGTGCTAAAGCCCAGCATTCTAGTATTGGACGAACCCCTCTCCAATCTCGATGCCAGCTTGCGGGTCCAACTGCGTAACGAGCTGAAAAGTCTGCAAAAGAAGTTCGGCATTACCACGATCTATGTAACCCATGACCAGGAGGAAGCCCTGACCTTATCGGACCGCATCGCCGTGTTCAATCACGGAGCCGTGGAGCAGGTCGGCACACCGTACGAAATTTACAGTCAGTCTGCGACCGAGTTTGTATGCAATTTTATCGGAGACATCAATACATTGGAACAATCTATCATCGAAAAGGTTAACGCAACATCAGGCAAGTCATTCGACCCGGCTAAAGCCGCCTATCTAAGAACTGAGAAAATCTACACCTCCCTGCCAGAGGCGAACGCCGAGGCGTTTACTACACTGACGGCACGCGTGATCGACGCTGAATATTACGGTTTATACACGAAATATACGTTTGAAATAGGTGGGGCCCTCCTGAAAAAGGTGGAGATTGAGGACGGACGAAGCCGCTGCATCATCGGAAATGAAATAGATATCTATATTCGCCCGGACGATATTTTGCAATATTAGGAGGCTTTCCCCATGACAATAGAGCGCATTAAAAGATACGTAACGCCGGGAAGACTCTCCCTACTTATTGCGGGTTTGTTCTTAACCTGGTTTATTATTGCTTTTCTGGTTTATCCCAATCTTAATCTGCTGAAGAGCGTGTTTTGGGCAAACGGAAGCTTCTCGATTGAACCTTTTCAAAAACTGCTACACTCCAAAAGAGCGCTGAAGGGCCTGCTAAATAGCTTTATTCTGGCCGTTTCGATGGTCATTACCGTGAATATCGTCGGTATCTTTCTAGTATTTGTAACCGACTATTTCGATATTAAAGGGTCCAAGCTGCTGCGGATCGGCTATTATACTACACTTGTATACAGCGGCATTGTGCTGGTGTCAGGCTACAAATTTCTGTACGGCGAGCAGGGCTTTATTACGAAATTTCTGCTCCTGCTCTTCCCTTCTTTTCCGGCGGACTGGTTCCACGGGTATTGGGCTGTACTGTTCGTCATGACCTTTGCTTGTACGTCCAATCACGTGTTGTTCTTATCGAATGCCATTCGCAAAATCGATTACCAAACTGTGGAGGCTGCACGTAATATGGGTGCGTCCCCCTTTTACATTTTAAGAAGAGTGGTATTGCCAGTGTTGCAGCCCTCTTTATTCGCGATTACGATCCTGCTGTTTCTGACCGGTCTTGGCGCCACCTCCGCGCCGCTGATTGTAGGGGGAACTGAATTTCAGACGATTACCCCGTTAATTCTGGCCTTTTCGAAAAGCCCAACCTCCCGGGACATGGCCTCCGTGCTGGCGATCATCTTGGGGGTTGCTACACTGATTCTGTTGACCTTTCTTCGTAAGGCGGAGAAAAAAGGGAACTTTATCTCGGTCTCAAAGGTGAAATCAGAAATCGTAAAGCAGAAAATAACGAATAAGACGCTGAACGCAGTGGTTCACGTCGTTGCCTACCTTCTATTTATAATCTATACCGTACCAATTCTATTGACAGTCATCTTTTCCTTTACGGATGCTTATAGCATCTCTACTTCCACCTTGTCCTGGGATCATTTTACGGTCAGCAACTATAAGCTGCTGTTTACCAACGCGGATGCGTATCAGCCGTATCTCATCAGTATTGTGTACGCTGCCGGGGCAGCTGTGATTGTCGTCACCTTGTCACTTCTTGTATCTCGCATTCTGCATAAGTACAGCAATCTCTTTACTACAGCGCTGGAGTACGCAATGCTAATCCCTTGGCTGCTACCTTCTACGCTAATTGCGCTAGGGTTGATCCTTACTTATGACGCGCCAAAATGGATTATGGCCAACCAGGTGCTGACCGGTTCGATGTGGATCTTAATGATCGCTTATATCATTGTGTTGATCCCGTTTACGTTGCGAATGCTCAAAGCTGCCTTCTTCAGCATTGATGCCTCCCTGGAGGATGCCGGCCGGAGTCTCGGGGCTAGTGCTTTCTATACGTTCAGAAGAGTCCTGCTCCCCATCGTTCTTCCTTCAACACTGGCGGTGCTTGCGCTCAACTTCAACAGTCAATTAGCAGACTATGATCTGACAGTCTTCCTGTACCACCCGCTGTTCAAACCGCTGGGCATCGCTATTCAAAATGCGACCAGCGGACAAACCTCTTCCGATACCCGGGCGCTCGGACTTGTGTATTCGGTCATGTTGATGGTGATCTCTTCTGTGGCACTCTATTTGGTCTATGGAAGAAAATCAAAGGCCTGAAGTTTTGGTGATGGTAAAAAATAAAGCCCCTGATGATTGTTATAATCATAGGGGCTTTGTATTGTGATTCATTTGGAAAGCTTGCTGATTAGCCTTACTTTTAATTTGGACCAAGTCCTTGTTCTTTTAGAAATTGAGTGACCACTGACTTTTTAGCCATGTCTCCAAGGGTTCCCGGGATGACATCAAATCCATGATGCGTAGATGGGAATTTTCTAAGTGTAATGTTAACGCCCATATCCTTTGCTTTCTGCACTACCTCGTAAGTTCCTTGTGCTGGAATAAAGTCATCGTTTTCTGCTGCAACTATAAGTGTAGGGGGTGCAGAAGGAGAGGCGTAGGTTAATGAGGAGATAGCTGACAGCCGTTCTGGATGCTCTTTAGGTGAACCACCGATATAATCTGCTGTAAAATCCTTCGGTCTTTGACCATTCCACCATTTTTGCCCGTAGTCATAAGTATAACCGGGGTTAACAACAGGATATCCCGCGATCACTGCCTTCGGCTTTGGAATTGTTATATCTTGCATAGCCTCGTTAGTTGCTGCCGCCCAACCGAGGTTGACAGCCAAATTACCGCCTGCTGAGTCTCCCATAACAATTAACCGATTATTGTCTCCGCCCCATTCTTCAGCATGTTTGGACACCCAAGTCAGACCATACGCAACATCAGCAGGCGCCTTATCCCATGTAGCATATTGATCTGAAGCTAATCGATAGTCTACACTTACCACTAGCCAACCTTGATCTGCATACCACCTCATGATGGAAGACAAATCTGATGCCTGGCCGCTTATCCAACCACCGCCGTGGATATACATGATAACCGGTGCTTTATTTGTGTGGATTGGGGGCTTATACACGAGTGCCTTCAGCTCTTTACCATCTGCTACCTGATAAGTTTGCGTGACATCAGGAAGTGCAGGTTTTGCCGAGAAGGGCCAAATCGTCGATAGCACATTTATCGAGCCGCCATTGTCATAGGTTGTCTTTATAAAATTTCCTACGATCCCGCTGGAGGACAATAAGGCCAATACGGACAAAACAACAGTTGCATTCGCCAACCAGCGTTTCACTTTTTTGCGCAACACTAAGGTAACGATAACCACAGCTAAACTAGCAACAACAAAGAGCGGACCCAATACGGACCAAGTCATGATTCCAATAGTTATTATTGAATTCCCTTTAGCGGGAACTAATAGCGTCAGGGCAGCAAACACTACCAAGATACTCACCAAACCCCCAATAACAAGGACAATTGAACGCAGTATGTTATTTAATAAAGAAGACACATGCTTTGTAGTCATAATAAAAGCCTCCACCTTAAATTTTTCATTTACCTAAGTATGGCCAGCATACTGAACAAATAATAAGATCCTATAGAATTTAAGATTACGAATAAACTTTAGATTAAACT
Organism: Paenibacillus sp. NPDC056722; assembly: GCF_042790635.1. Lineage (NCBI taxonomy): Bacteria > Bacillati > Bacillota > Bacilli > Caryophanales > Paenibacillaceae > Paenibacillus > Paenibacillus sp. NPDC056722. The sequence goes on from NZ_JBHTYV010000004.1 coordinate 66,714, forward strand.
CCTCGTTCCTGTAAACGCCGAACTTTGGTATACAGGAAATACCTGCGAGCAGCAATGCTTCCCAAGGGAAGAAACAGCAGCGCACTGCTCAGGATGTGGAACGTATAATGTACATCTAATGAACTTACGAGCTGACGTAGCAACAAAACCACGATCAAAAGAATGCTGCTTGCCCACGATCCTTTCGACATAATTTTGCCTGACTCCGGATGAATTCGAATCTCTTCCAAATAAGCACGCCATGCACCAATACCACAACCGATCACAAGGCATAGAATATATAGCAGCATACTATTCACGCTCAACGTTGTTTGGGCTATGCTGGTGAACACTACATACGCCAGGATGGCAGGTAAAAGCCATAAACGGGTAGTCTTGATCTCCTTTTCTTTCAGAGATATCATTAGAATAATTACAACTGTAATCAAAATATTCATCATGCTTGTTTCCTCACTTTCTCCATGTGTTCTTCGGTGTACATCTAGTTTATCCGAATTCGTCACGGTTTAAGTCCACCCATAGATGGATTGAATCATTCATTTACTTCGTGCTTCAATTAGAGGATATGGCGGTCATTCAAGACTACGATAATCCGCAAGAGGCGTGGAGCGGCTATAAGGAGCTGCACAAGCACCACCCGACTCGTGAGCTATATGTATTTCATACGTGCAGAAACGATGTTGAGGTCGTGGAGGAGTTTTTCTCAGGAGTGCGGCAACCGTTTTGAATCCTATGCACTAGCTGCTGATCTGATTGATTTTATGATAAGAGCTAAATACAAAGTGGATTTTGAATCCATAGATATAGTGCTTGAAAAATAGACCAAATGATTCCCTCCGTCAATGGACAGCAATCACTTGGTCTATTTTTATATACAGCGTCATCGCCTGAATAATACAATCTCGGCTCACTTGTAGTTCAGATAACAGCGAGCTGCGACTGATTACTCGCTGACGGATTGGTTGATGCTTGATATTATAAAACCCGCCTCCGGTTTCATCCAGGGCGGGTTACTTATTGTTATTTTATGAACGATGAAGTTCTGTCTCTTTCAGCCGTTCATTCCTGTAGGGAGATAATAGCGAAGGCCAATCGGTTTGAATAATGTCGACCTTTTTCTCAATTATTTTTCCCCAGCCCAGATCAGGGCTTTGAATAATCGACGTATCATCATCCAAGCCGCCGTATAGGAATGTGTAATCGTCCAGTGTAATGGCGTTGGCCCATACAAAGAGATTTTGCTCATGCAGTCTTTCTATAACGTCGTCCTGGAACAACGGGTCGCTGTCTGTCTTAACGATCAGTTCCATACCCACCAGATTAATATTGGTGTAAGACAACACGGTCTCGATCTCTTGAACAGAGTAAACAATCGGCATAAACATATACTTTTTCTCGTAATTATCGAAAAATTCCAGTGTTTCCTTGTTCACAGGTCCTTTTAAAATCAGTTGATTCATCATGTCATATTGGTTCAGAATCTCTACGAGCTCAGGCCAGAAATCCCAGGCGCGGTCGATGTTTATCAATGTGTCGCCTTTTAAGTGGGGCAGCACCTGTTCCAAACGATCCAGCTTAGTGTTCGTCCGACAAAACAGACTATTGTAGTAAGACAACCCGGCAATCCGGGAAGAATCCATCGTAGTGATGTTATCCGTCTCGTTCAGCAGCCGCGGCTCTCCTCCATCATGAAATAAATAGATCGCGCCATCCGTCGATTTGGCCAAATCGATTTCGATCATATCGCCGCCCTGCTGCAGTGCGACTTTAAATGCGGGGAGCGTATTTTCAATAATATTGCCGCCGAAGCTACCTCTATGTACGGCAATCAATACTCCCCGCTCATTAAATCGTTGATTAAGTAGCCCATTAATCTTGCTGAATATAGCTTTTCCAAACATCTAAATGTGCCTCCTGCTCCTGAGTGTACTGGATCAAATTCATCTTATCAAAATAATTGGAACGTGTCAATTTCGGATGATTTGGTCATACTAGAGACATCCCTTCATCTTTTTACAATTCTCTTATTGAACGTAAAAATTATTATAGTTATGATGAAGGAATATGGCTCAGCAGAAAATCAGAGCTTGGCTTACTACGTGCTAGGAGTCGCTACGGGTGCGAAGGGTTCTTCCGATCGCTGTTAAAGACCGGCTTCTCAATTGGAAGAACATTTTATCGGATGAAGTCGGTCTTTAAAGGCGAACGCTACGCTTCTCCAGAATCCCTTCGCCCCTCCACTCCACTTCGTCGTTTCGTCAGTATTGATTTTAATATGAGCCAAAAAAGTAGGAGGATTGTAAGATGGCTACAATCAAGGATATTGCAAAAGCAGCCGGCGTCTCGCATGGAACGGTGTCTAATGTATTGAACGGAAGAGGCAACGTCAGTGCCAAGAAGATTCGGCTGGTAGAAGAGGCTGCCCGGCAGCTTGGATATAAAATAAACTACAAGGCGCAGTCCCTGCGTTCTGGCGTAACTAAATCGATCTCTATCATCATTCCGAGCATTGAATCGGAGGAGTATGCCCAGCTGTACAAGGGTCTTGATAAGACACTCACCGAATGGGGCTACCGCACCCATCTCTACATAACCTACGATCTGCAGCTGAACGAACAAAACATACTGAAGGAAATTGCCGAAGAACGCGTTACCGGAATTATCACCATCTCTTGCCTGGACGATGCCTCTATCTATTACAATGAACTCAATATTCCGAAAGAGAACATCCTATTTGTGAATCGGAAAATCAAGAACAGCAAAGCATTTGCTGCTTTTAACTTCGTGCAGGCGGGGAAAGATGTTTCAAGCTATCTAGCGGAGAAACGGTATCAGTCGATCGGGATTTTCGTGGATGAGCAGAAGTATTCAAGCGAGCAGCAGTTCGCGGAGACTATCGCGGGGGAAATGAAGCAAGCTTCGGTTAAAATGATCGCCTCTCCCCTGGGGCAGTCTTACAGCAGAGCCTTTGAATTTTGGGAAAATGGGACGCCAGACATTATTGTGACTTCCAGCCTGAGCCGGGCCCAGCTTCTCAAAAACGCTCATTATTACGGTTCCGATGATCAGCAGCCGCCGATCCTATGCCTTGCGCCAACCGAAGCAGCTTTTGACGACCAGTTCATCAAATATCAGCAAAATTATCAGCTGTTCGGGCATCATATCGCCGAGTCTTTAATGAAACAAGTGAATGGACAGGAGAAAATTGCGAAGAATACGATTTTTGCGAACAGCGGTCTAGAGCCAGTACATGCGCCGACAGTTAACAATCCAAGTGAGACAAACCTGACGATGCTAACGATTCCTAGTCCGACTACAGATGCGCTGAAGAAGTTGCTCCCTCATTTCACCAAGAAAACAGGCATCCATGTATCGCTGGCGATCCATACCTATGAGGAAATTTATCAGGTTCTCTCGGAGGCTTCAGGCAATCCAGGTTATGACATTGTCCGGATGGATATGGCATGGCTGTCCTGGTTCGGTAAGACGTCCTTTCATCCGCTTCAGGGTCTGGACGGGGAGTTCGATAAGATTATTCATGCCCTCCCGCTTCATATCAAAGACAATTATATGAATGTCGAAGGGGTTGCATATACGTTTCCTTTTGACCCCAGCGTTCAGATGCTCTTTTACCGAAAAGATTTATTTGAAGACCAGATGATCAAGCGGATGTACTTTGAGAAATATAAAGAGCAGTTGACGGAGCCCGCAGACTACGAAGCGTACACCAAACTGGTGACCTTCTTCACTCAGTCCTGCTTCAGTCAGTCTCCGACACCATATGGTACAAGCGTAACGCTGGGCAGACCGGAAATTATCGCGCTTGAGTTCTTAACCCGTTATTACGCAGAGGGCGGACGATTAATAACCGGTAATGGGATGACGTTGGACTTGCCAAAGGCTACACAAGCGCTGCACAACTTTATAGAAACGTTAAACGTAGCTCAGAAATTAGATGAATCCTGGTGGGGAGAGTCGGTCAATAGTTTTGCCAGAGGAGAAACGGCGATGGTTATCGGCTTTATGAACCATGTCTCGCGGATTGCGCACAGTGATGTCGGCTCGTTTATCGGCTCAGCACCTGTTCCGGGAAATGCACCACTGCTTGGTGGTGGAGTGATCGGGATTTCGAAAAGCAGCAATAAGATTGAGGCGGCCATTCAGTTCATGAAATGGGTGAATCAAACTGAAATTGCGGAGCAGATCAGCTTACTTGGGGGAACGACTGGCAAAACGGAGATCAACGACAATTATACCATCCGCACGCTGTACCCTTGGCTTCAGGATGCGAGCAAATGGAGCGCTCAGGGGATCAGAGAAACCAAAACACTGAACGGCACGGGAATCAACACTAAGAAGCTCGAACTGGTAATCGGGTTATCCCTTGAAAAAATGCTGAACGGTGTACTGAGTGTCGAGCAAACGATTGAAGAGATGAATCATCAGCTTGCTGGTTTTTCGCAAAATAAAGAAAATGTCCACAGCGATTAAAACGGCTGTACAACAGGTATCAGTTACGATACGTAAAATTGAAAAAAGTGCGGAGCATGAGGACCCATTCCTCTACTCCGCACTTTTCTAATTTCAATATTGTAATGCAAATCTCGTTGTGGTTATGATTCGTCTGTCATGCAGACTTACTCTTCCGCCTTCTCTTCCTCGTCGATCATACCTGCAAACAGGGCATGAACGAACTGTTGGGAGTCGAATGGCTGAAGATCCTCCATTTTCTCACCCAGTCCAACGAGCTTCACCGGAAGGTTCATCTCCTGGCGGATCGCAACAACGATACCACCTTTGGCTGTTCCGTCCAGCTTGGTCAGGACCAGACCCGTTACACCGCTCTTCTCACCAAAGAGCTTGGCCTGGGTCAAAGCGTTTTGTCCAGTGGTCGCATCCAGCACCATTAGCACTTCATGCGGTGCACTTGGGATCTCACGCTGAATGACGCGGAAGATTTTGTTCAGCTCTTCCATCAGGTTGCTCTTGTTCTGCAGTCGGCCAGCGGTATCGCAGATCAGAATATCCACATTACGCTGCTTGGCTGCCTGCACGGCATCGTACATTACTGCCGCTGGGTCAGAGCCCGGGTTCTGCTTAATAACGTCTACACCCGCACGTTGGCCCCAAACTTCCAACTGCTCAATCGCTCCTGCACGGAAGGTGTCGCCTGCTGCAAGCAGAACCTTTTTGCCCTCCTGCTTATAGCGGTGAGCCAGCTTCCCGATCGTCGTAGTTTTACCAACACCGTTAACGCCAACGAAGAGAATGACGGTGATACCGTCAGGGTTCTCTTTCAGGCTGTTGTCATCGTCGCCGCGCAGCAGATCCATCAGCTTGCCTGACAGAATCGGCCGCAGCTCTGCAGCATCTTCGATCCGTTGCTTCTTGACCTCAGCACGCAGCTCCTCTACCAGTGTCATTACCGTATTGACGCCGACGTCCGCACCGATCAGGATTTCTTCGAGTTCTTCGTAGAACTCCTCATCAATTTTTTTACGGCGGGTAATCAGGTCTGCTACCTTCTCGACGAACCCTTGGCGGGTCTTCTCCAGACCGTCACGGAATTGTTTGGTTACACTCTCCGTTTTGTTGGCGATGCTTTCTTTTAATTTTCTGAAAAAGCTCATTGTCTTCCCCCACTCCACTCATATTGCAAAGCTTGTTCATCATTTTCTCTGTCGTGTCCGGCTACATCTAATCGCGCTCAACCGCAACTATCCTGCATCAAGCAATCTCGGCTTCCTCATCCTCCAGCTTCACTGACACCAGCTTGGATACGCCGCCTTCTTCCATCGTGACCCCGTATAGCACATCCGCTTCCTCCATCGTCCCTTTCCGGTGGGTAACGACAATGAACTGCGTCTGCTCAGAGAACTCACGCAAATACTGGGCGAAACGCACCACATTGGCTTCATCCAGTGCGGCTTCGACCTCATCCAGTACACAGAACGGTACCGGCTTGACCTGCAGGATAGCGAAGAGCAGTGCCATCGCTGTAAGTGCGCGCTCGCCACCAGAGAGCAGCTGCAAGTTCTGCAGCTTCTTCCCTGGCGGTTGCGCGACAATGTCGATTCCCGTATCCAGCATATGATCCGGGTCCAGCAGCTGCAGATCGGCTCGGCCCCCGCCAAACAGCTTCGTGAACACAGTCCCGAACTCCTTGCGGATGGCATCAAAAGTCTGCTTGAAGCGCTTTGACATTTCATCTTCCATCTCACGGATCACATGATACAAGGTTGTCTTGGCTTCCACAAGGTCATCCTTCTGGCCACTCAGGAACGTGAAGCGTTCATGGACGCGCTGATATTCCTCAATAGCGCCCAGATTGACTTCGCCGAGTGTAGAAATGCTGCGCTTCAGACGTTGTACTTCCATCTGCGTAGCAGGGACATCTTCTGGAACCGGATAGCGTTGCTTCGCCAGTTCATAGCTCAGCTCGTAGTCGTCACTCAGCTTGCGCAGAATGTTGTCCAGTTCCACATCGAGTCTACCGACAGCGACTTCCGTAGAGCGCAGCTTGTCATCCACGACCTTCAGTGCCTGCCGCTGGTCCTTGGTCTCGCCTTCTTCCAGCTCCAGCTTGCGGGTTAACGCAGATCGCTCAGCACGTGAGAAATCCAGTTTACTGGCCGTTTCTTCCTTCTTGATCCGGTAGCTGTTCATATCTTCCTTCTGCTTGACGGCTTTAAGCTCATTGTCGGCAAGATCCTGTTCAATCGTATTCAGCAAATTCCGATTCTGACGCAGTTCTTTATCCTGTGAGCCGACATCCTGTCTCATCCGGCGAAGCTGTTCCTCTAGAGAGAAAATCTCCTGATCAAGCTTTCCTTCAGCGACCTTCATACTTGTCAGCTTGCTCTGCAGCTCTTCCTTGGCGGATTCGTTCGCTTTGCGGGCAGATTCTGCACTACGGATGGCCTCATGGGCCTCCTTCTCTTCCTTCTCCAGCCGCTCCAGCTCAGCCGTAGCCTGCTTGCGCGACTCTTCCAGGTTACGGGCTTCAGTCTCAAAGCTGCTGCGCTGTACACTGGCACTTTCGACCTGCTCCAGCACATGACGCAGCTCTTGCTCGAGCTGCTTCAGATCACCAGTCACGCGCTGTTCTTCCAGCCGCTTCTCGTCTCCGCTATGACGCAGCTCCTCCAGCTTCACGCTGGCCTTCTCCTGCTCCTCACGAAGTCGATCAATGCCCTGCTTCAGCTTGGCAATTTGCCGTTCCGTCTCTTCTATCTCACCGCTCAGCTGATCCAGCTGGCGTTTGCGGCTTAGCAGGCTGTTGTTCTTCTTGTGCTGGCTACCGCCAGTCATCGAACCGCCGGCATTGACAACATCGCCTTCAAGGGTCACGACCCTGTAACGATACTGGCATTTCGCCGCAATCCGGTTCGCTTGCTCCAGACTCTCAGCAATGACTACATTACCAAGCAGACTGCCTACGATGTTGGCATATTTGTCGTCGAAGCCGACAAGCTCCGAACCGATCCCAACAAAGCCTTCTGCGCCTTCCACCAGACTACGGTCACTGCCCGTAATCTGCCGTGGGCGAATGACGTCGAGTGGCAGGAATGTTGCCCGTCCAAGCTGGCGCTGCTTTAGAAAAGCAATCGCCTGCCGGGAGACTGCTTCATTCTCCATCACGACATGTTGTAGAGACGCCCCCATAGCCGTCTCCACTGCCAGTTCCAGGTTCTCGGGAACCGAGATCAGCTCAGCAACGGCACCGTGTACCCCGCTCAACTGGCCTTTACGTGCGCCTTTGAGCACTTCTTTAACCCCAAGCATGAAGCCATCGAAGTCATCCTGCATTTCCTTCATGGTCTCATGGCGGGAAACCTGCGCTTCCCGCTTCTGCTCCCATTTGCGCAAGCCCGCTCCAGTCTCCTCGATCAGCTTCTGCCGCTTGCTGAGCTGCTCGCTCTCGGAAATGTAGGCATTGCGCAGCTCGCCAAGCTCCTTGCCGAGAGAAGCAATCTTATCCTTCAGCCCCTTCTGGGCAGAAATCAGCTCTTCATGGCGAACATTCCACTTGTCGCCTTCTTCCTCGCTGCGACTCATCCGCCGTTCCAGGTTCTCCTTCTGCTGATCCGCATAACGGATTTCGTTGCGGGCCTGGGCCATAAGGTTCATCAGCTCCAGCAAGGCGCTTTTGAGCTTCTCTTCCTTACTTTGGCTGATACCGTCCGCAACGCCTTCCAGCTTCGCTTCTTCATCACTCAGTTGGCCCCGCAGCTCAGCCAGCGCCAGCCTGGACTGCTCCAGCTTCTGCTCCAGAGCAGCCAGCTCACGCTGACGGTCCGCTGAACGCTCACCTACAGAACCCAGCGTAAGCAGCAACTGTTCACGGTTGCTCTCCAGGTTCCGGTGACGTTCCTTGAGCACCTCACCCAAGCCTTCACTTTTCTCATAGGCTTCACTGTAGCGCAGTAACTGACCCTGCTGCTCCTCAACCTGTTCCTCAAGCGCACGCAGGGCGGATCGCCCGCTCTCCAGTTTCGCGTCATGGGCGGAGACTACCGTCGCCAGCTCCAATTGCTCGTTACGTAGCGTTTCAAGCTTAGCATTGCCTTCCTGCCAGGACGTATGAATGCCTTCAATCTGATGCACATAGACCGAGATTTCCAGCTGTTTCAACTGTTCACGCAGTTCCTTATAGCGGATCGCCTTCTCGGATTGCTCCTTCAGCGGACCCACCTGATCCTCCAGCTCACTAAGCAAGTCGTGGATACGGAGCAAGTTCTGCTCGGTCTCATCCAGCTTGCGGCCAGCATCCTTCTTGCGTGATTTGTATTTGACAATACCTGAGGCTTCTTCGAAAATTCCCCGCCGGTCCTCAGAACGGGTACTGAGAATCTCCTCAATACGGCCTTGTCCAATAATAGAGTAGGCTTCCCGTCCGATCCCTGTGTCCATGAACAATTCCGTGATGTCCTTCAGGCGGCAGGACTGCTTATTGATCAAATATTCACTTTCTCCGCTGCGGTGAACACGCCGGGTCACTGTGACCTCGCTGAAATCAAGCGGCAGCGTATGGTCTTCATTGTCCAGCGTCAGCGAGACTTCACCGTAATTCACCGCTTTGCGCGCATCGCTTCCGGCAAAAATGATATCCTCCATCTTGCCGCCGCGCAGCGATTTGGCGCTTTGTTCACCAAGCACCCAGCGGATGCCGTCAGAAATGTTACTTTTGCCGCTACCGTTAGGCCCAACTACAGCCGTAATCCCTCGTACAAACTCCATTTCTGTCTTATCGGCAAAAGATTTAAAACCCGCTAATTCAATCCGTTTCAAAAACATGACTCGCCAATCACCTCTGACCCATTATACCATAGCGTTCAGCACCCTAAAACAACCTCGCCCTGCAAGAATCCCCTTGCATGACAAGGCTTTATAACTTCTGACCGAACTCAGACATTACCTAAACTTCAATTCTCACAAGTAGAAACGGCTTTTGCCGTCCTCTAAGGGACGGCATCCGTTTCAGCGAGAAATATAAGGATGATTTATAGCGTAGAACATATAAATTCTTATATTTTCAAAAAAGAGCAGCAACGGTCTGACCTCCGCCTCTACGCCGGCATTCAGACCATTGCTGCTCTCTCTCATCGGCTGCCCCTTTACAGGACAGCGGGTGCGTTATCAGGCACCATCTTCCTTGAGACGCAACAGCGCCGCTGCTGCTGCTTGCTGCTCCGCTTCTTTCTTGGAGCGTCCGCTTCCCCGGCCAAGTGAACGGCTGGCCATGTATACCTCAGAGACAAATTCGCGCTCATGCGCGGGTCCCCGTTCTTCAATGATCCGATACTCCAGCGTACCCATGTTGTGATGCTGAATCAGTTCCTGCAGTTCCGTCTTGAAATCGCTAATCTGCATTTGAAGCTTGCCGTCCGTTTCCACAAGGGGAAATACATGGTTATCCAGGAAGGAGCGTGCTGCCTCCAACCCCTGATCCAGGTAAAGCGCTCCCACGAATGATTCGAACACATCTGCAAGCAGGGCAGGGCGAGTACGTCCGCCCGTAAGTTCTTCCCCTTTTCCCAGGAGCACATACCGTCCAAAGCCCAGTTTCTCGGCGAACTTCACTAGCGATGGCTCGCATACAATTGCGGCCCGCAGCTTGGTCAGCTCTCCTTCTGGCCTGTCCGGCAGCAGATTATACAGATACTCGGAGACTGTCAGCTCCAGGACAGCGTCGCCTAGAAACTCCAGACGTTCATTGTCCTGATGCTGATTAAATCGGTGTTCATTCACGTATGACGCATGGGTAAAGGCCTGCTTCAGAAGCACAGAATCGTGAAATTGGATTTGAAGTTGATGCTGTAACTGCTTCAGGTCTCCTTTCACCGCACTGTCCCCTTACTAGTTGAATTTTTTCAAAATAACGGTTGCGTTATGTCCACCGAATCCAAATGAATTCGACATTACAATGTTCAAATCTGCTTTACGCGGAACATTCGGTACATAATCAAGATCGCATTCCGGGTCTTGATTGTCGAGGTTGATGGTTGGTGCAATCATACCGTTCTGCAGGGAAAGCCCACAGATGATTGCTTCCACTCCGCCGGCCGCGCCAAGCAGGTGACCTGTCATCGACTTGGTGGAGCTGATCGCTACCTTGTAAGCATGATCTCCAAGTGCCTTCTTGACAGCTTCAGTCTCGGACTTGTCCCCTACAGGAGTCGATGTACCATGAGCATTGATGTAATCAATGTCCTCTGGCTTAATCCCCGCATCACGGATAGCCATCTTCATGCAGCGTGCCGCTCCGTCCGGATCTGGCTCTGTCATGTGATGTGCGTCACCACTGAGGCCGTAACCAATAACTTCCGCGTAAATCTTCGCACCACGCTTTTGTGCATGCTCCAGCGATTCAAGAATCAGGATTCCTGCGCCCTCTCCCATGACAAAACCGTCACGGTCAGTGTCAAACGGACGGCTTGCCTTCTCCGGCTCGTCGTTGCGCGTAGACATCGCTCTCATTGCACAGAAACCGGCCATGCCTGTCGGGCGAATCGTCGCTTCTGCACCGCCACAAATCATAGCATCCGCATCCCCACGTTGGATAAGCCGCAGAGATTCCCCAATAGAATGACTACCCGTTGCACAAGCAGTTACTGTTGTTGTGTTCGGGCCTTTCGCGCCAAGGTTGATAGATACTTGTCCAGATCCCATGTTGGCGATCATCATCGGAATGAAGAACGGGCTGACACGTTTAGGTCCCTTCTCAAGCAGAAGGTTATGCTGATCTTCCCATGTTCCAAGTCCGCCAATCCCTGAACCGACAGCTACACCAATACGCTCAGCGTCAATGTCATCGCCAATCTTCAGGCCGCTATCCTTCAGTGCTTCCTCGCCAGCTGCTACCGCAAACTGTACAAAACGGTCCATCTTGCGGGCTTCTTTACGACCAAAGCGCTCTTCCGGATCGAAATCCTTGATAGAAGCTGCAATTCTCGTCGGGTATTCACTAACGTCAAATGCTTCAACTAAGGAAACCCCGGATTTACCATTCATCAGACTGTCCCAGAACGTATTCAGATCCTTGCCCAATGACGTCACTACGCCCATTCCGGTAATAACCACTCTATGACTCAAACGCAATCACCTCATCTGTTAACTGTAAGATCAAACCTATATAAACTGCAATTTCCGCAGCAGTACAAGCCATCTGCGGTTCAGTAATTATCCCCATAAGCGGCGCTCTATAAGCACCTGCAAAGCCCATTACGATGCAAAAATGAGGAGAAGTCCCGCCTTAGCAGGATCGGGACTCTCAATCATATGACTCTAGGTATGAGATTGTATGTACTTCACAACTTCACCCACGGTCGTAATCTTCTCTGCATCTTCATCAGAGATTTCCATATCGAATTCATCTTCCAATTCCATAACCAATTCTACTACATCAAGAGAATCAGCACCTAAATCATCTTTGAAAGACGCTTCTAATGTTACCTCAGCTTCATCGGCACCTAAGCGGTCGATGACAATGCGCTTTACACGCTCCAATACATCGGACATCCGGTTCACCTCCTCTTTTGGTATTATACGAGATATGAAGTCAAAATGCCATAGACGGATATAAACGCTTTCCGGCTTCCTCAAATCCCTTGTCCAGCAAGGCTTTGGACCCATTTCGGGGCTTACATGTACATACCGCCATCCACGTGAAGTGTCTGGCCTGTCATGTAAGCAGCCCCTTCGGAAGCCAGGAACACTGTCGCATTAGCGATGTCTTCCGGCCGTCCCAGGCGAGCCAGTGGAATACCTTCCACCAGTCCGCTGCGGACTTCATCGGACAGCTCACGGGTCATATCGGTATCAATGAAGCCAGGTGCGATACAGTTCACGGTAATTCCCCGTGAGGATAGTTCACGCGCCGCAGACTTCGTCAGGCCGATAATGCCTGCTTTGGCTGCCGAGTAGTTGCTTTGGCCAGGATTCCCTGTTACACCCACGACTGAGGAGATGTTAATGATCCGTCCGTAACGTTGTTTCATCATCGGACGCGTAGCTGCCTTCAGACAGTTGAACACGCCTTTGAGATTCGTTTCGATGACCTGATCGAACTCTTCCTCTTTCATACGCATAATCAGATTATCCCGGGTAATGCCAGCGTTATTGACAAGAATGTCAATCCGCCCCCAAGTGTCCAGCACCTCTTTCACGAGCTGGTCTGCCTGCTGAGCATTGCCGACATTGCCCCGGAGGGCAATGCCCTCTGAGCCCAGCTCGACAATCCGCGCCACAGTCTCCTGTGCCGCTTCTTCACTGCCGGCGAAGTTTACGGCCACCTTCACGCCTTGCTCCGCCAGCGCCAGCGCGATACTGCGGCCAATGCCGCGCGAAGCGCCGGTAACGAGGGCTGTCTGGCCCCGTAATGCTGAGAACATAGTTTTATCCCCTTTCATTCGATATGCTTCCTGCTATTATCACACCTGATCAGCCATTTGCTTACCAGGATGTTTGCGCACTCTCCAGGCTATTGATGTTGACGAGCTTAACGCTCTTGTCAATTTTACGGATCAAACCTGTTAGTACGCTGCCGGAACCAATCTCTACAAAAGTGTCTACACCTTCGCTAATCATCCACTCTACACTATCATGCCACAACACAGGCGAATACACCTGACGAATCAGCAATTCACGAATTTCTTCAGGATCACTCACCGGTGCTGCTGTGACGTTGACAACGACAGGGACGGATGGAGCATTGAAAGTAATGTTCTTCAATTCAGCAGCCAGACGATCCGCTGCTTCCTTCATTAAAGAAGAGTGGAACGGTCCGCTGACTTCAAGTGGAATAGCCCGCTTGCCACCGGCTTCCTTGACGCGTTGTACAACACTCTCTACGCCAGCCTGGGAGCCAGATACGACGATCTGTCCCGGGCAATTCACGTTCGCCAGTTCCACCAGACCACTTTCTTCGGAAATGCTGCGGCACAGCTCTGCCAGTGCATCACGCTCTGCGCCAAGCACCGCGGCCATAGCCCCTACAGCCTCTTCCATGAAGCGGCCACGCAGACGCACAAGTCTAACTGCATCTTCGTAGGACAGAACACCTGCCGCTACAAGCGCGCTGTATTCGCCAAGACTGTGACCAGCCACATAATCCGGCTTCACGCCAAGACCGTGCAGTGCTTCAAGATACGCCACACTTGCTGTCAGCAGCGCAGGTTGAGTGTTAACCGTCTGCTTCAAATCACTGTCCGGGCCTTCGAATACCAGCTGACTCAGTGGAAACCCAAGTACTTCGTCTCCCTTGTCGAATACTGCGCGACTGACCGGGAGCGCATCATATACATCTTTACCCATGCCAACTGCCTGCGCACCTTGCCCGGGAAAGACAAATGCAATTTTACCCATAATGTTGATCCCCTTCCCGTAAAAGGTAGCTGCCAAACTACCAGCGATCTACCTTTATCTTCTTCAGTTCAACGTTATATTACCATACCAGAACGGATGCACCCCATGTGAGGCCTCCACCGAAGCCGACCATAAGCACTTTGTCGCCTTCCTTCATCCGGCCTTCTTCCGCCGCTTCAACCAGTGCCAGCGGAATAGACGCTGCCGAGGTATTGGCATATCTATCTACGTTAATTACACATTTCTCTGGCGGCAAATCCAACCGCTGCATCGCTGACTGAATGATACGGATATTCGCCTGATGTGGTACGAACAGATCCACATCTTCTTTAGCCAAACCAGCTTTAGTAAGCACACGTTCCGTAGCTGTCCCCATGATGCGGACTGCGAACTTGAACACTTCACGCCCGTTCATATAGATGAAGTGCTTCTTGTCTTCTACAGTGCTTTGTGAGGCTGGGAGACGGGATCCGCCCGCTTCTTGCTTGAGCAGATCGCCGCCGGAACCTTCGGCACCGAGATCAAAGGACTGGAAGCCACGGCCTTCAGGCACTTCACCGATAATTACCGCACCCGCACCATCACCGAACAGCACGCAAGTATTACGGTCAGTATAATCTGTAATGCGAGAAAGCGTGTCGGCGCCGATAATCAGTGCGTTATTGTACATTCCGTTCTGAATAAAGCCCACAGCAGTTGCCAAACTGTATACGAATCCTGAACAGGCGGCGGACAAATCGAAGGCCGCAGCGCCTTTCGCTCCAAGCTTATCCTGCAGGATGCAGGCTGTGGAAGGAAATGCACTATCAGGAGTAATCGTTGCTACGATAATCAGATCCAGATCTTCAGCCTTCATTCCAGCGGATTCCAGCGCTTTCAGCGAAGCTTCATACGCCAGATCGGAGGTTGCTTCATGTGGAGCTGCAATATGGCGTTCCCGAATCCCTGTCCGGCTCACAATCCATTCATCATTGGTGTCCACGATTTTTTCCAGATCACTGTTGGTCAGGATCTTCTCAGGCACATACTTTCCTGTCCCGATAATCCCAACCGGCCGCAAATTCTTCATATTGTCACTCACTTCCCGCTAATTTCCTTCGATATGCTTGGTACAAGTTCAGCCTGCAGGGCAATGCGCGCCTGACGAACCGCATTCTTGACCGCGTTGCCGTCGGATGAGCCATGACCTTTGACGACCAACCCGCCAAGACCGAGCAGCGGCGCACCGCCATGTTCCTTGTAGTCCATCTTGCCTTTAAGGCTCCGCAGTTCAGGCATCAGCATCGCTGCGCCGAGCTTGGTCTTAAGCGACTTGCTGAATTGCTCTTTCAAAAGCGAGAAGATCGCCCCGGCTGTACCTTCCAGCGATTTCAGCAAAATATTTCCGGCAAAGCCGTCACAGACCAGTACGTCGCAGTTGCCGGTCAATACATCACGAGCTTCAACGTTCCCGATAAAATGAATACCCGGTACATTCTCCAATAGCGGATAGGCTTCCTTCGTCAGTTCATTGCCCTTCCCTGGCTCCGTACCTACGTTAAGTAAACCAACACGCGGCTTGGCAATACCGTGCACCTTGTTACGGTAGATGCTGCCCATCAGGGCATACTGTGCCAAATGCTGAGGCTTGGCATCCATATTGGCACCAAGATCCAGTGCAAGCACACCAACATCGTCCAGTGTCGGAATCATCGGCGCCAATGCTGGACGCTCGATGCCCTCCATCCGGCCAACAATCAGCAAACCGGTGGTCATGAGTGCCCCTGTATTACCGGACGAGATCATGGCGTCCGCTTCTCCTTCACGCACCATACGTCCGGCAACGACCATCGACGAGTCCTTTTTGCGGCGCACCGCTCTTACAGGCTCTTCGTCCGCCTCAATAATCTCTCCTGCATGGCGTACCGTCACATTAGACGGCATATTCTTCAGCAGTGGTAACAGTCTGGCTTCGTCTCCGACGAGCACGAGCTGTGTATCCTGCCACTCCGCGGCCGCGGACAATGCACCCTCTACGTTACATTCAGGAGCATTGTCCCCGCCCATGGCATCAATGGCGATCCGCACTGCGGTTTCCCCCTTCGCTGTTTTCTTCAACTGCAGACCGATACACGATAAAATGGCCCTGAAACACCATTTCCTCACCAACATATGTGAATACATCCACTTCAGCCTTGCCTCCGCGCCCAGCGAGCGAACGCACCTGAGCTTTGGCAATGCATTTCTCTCCCAAATGAATCATACGCAAGAAACGGATATCAGCTGAAGCCGTCAGGGCGATCTCATCGTCAATCACGGCGACTGCAAGCGAATTGGCCTGGGCGAATACGTAATGTCCGCGTGCAATGCCGTTTCTGGAGAAGACATGATCCTCACTAATCTCAAATATTGAAATGCCGCTCCTGTCGAGCTGCAAGTCTACTATATCCCCTATCACTTCATCCGCAGGCAGTGAGCGCACCTGATCATAGGAATGCTCAGCCATCTGCTTCATACGCTCACGCAGCTCCGGAATCCCAAGCTCCATCCGATCCAGACGAATCGTCTGAATGCTCACCTTCAACTGCCGGGTCAGTTCCCGGTCAGTCATGAAAGGATTGCTTCCGATAATCTGAAGCATATGCTGCTGACGATCCTTTTTAGACATCCGCTCGATGGCGGCTCACCTCCTGGCACGTGCTGAAAACAAAAGCATCCGGCCACACAATGGCCGCTGTCTATATGGATATAAAATCTTATAACTTCATTTTAGAACCAGGTACTAATATGTAGTATAAAGCATGCCGCCGGAAAAATAAAGCATTGACTTCCAAAGCGGCTTCTCATTTGTATCTAAAACTATGTAAGTTAATGATTAAAAGAAACGCCCTCCTCTTATAATAAAAGGAGAGCGCTCGTCATCTCGCCAAAAACTATTGCTTGATGATTTCTCTTGCTTTGTACGTTCCGCACACTTTGCATACGTGGTGAGCAAGCTTCAATTCTCCGCATTGTTCACATTTAACCATGCCCGGCACAGCCAATTTAAAGTGAGTGCGACGTTTGTCACGGCGTGTCTTGGACGTTCTACGTTGAGGTACTGCCATGTGATTCCACCTCCTAATTTGTTTTAACCCGCGAAGCGCGGAAGACAGGTTCATTTAATGTATCATTTGAAAAAGTCTTTCAACCCAGCAAGTCGAGGATCGACCACTGTGTTGTCGCAACTGCAGGTGCCTTCGTTCAAATTTTGTCCGCAAGTCTGACAAAGACCAAGACAGTCTGCCTTGCACAATGCCGAATCCGGCAAGTGCAGTACGAAAGTTTCTTCCAGATGCGGAACAAGATCCACAATCTCGTCCTTGACGTAGATGAGTTCATCATCTTCATCTTCTTCCGGAAGATCTGGCTGCTTCAGCCACTTGAAAGTCTCGGCAAAAGGAATCTTCAAATGACTATGAGCCTCATTGAGACAGCGGCCACATAACATGTCCACATCTCCACTCAGCGTTCCCACCACGTTCACCTGATCGGTACCCGCGGGCAGCGCATTAAGGTTAACTGAGAGGGGGCTAATGTCCAGAATATCCTTACGCCCTCTGACAACCTCGCTTACATCCATGGTTTCATGGATCTGCAAGGGTTCGTCGGCATTCGCAATTTTGCGAAAGTGAATCTTCATCAGTATCACTCCAAACAAACAAAATTTATTATACCTAGCATTGGTTAGCTTTGTCAACCATTTTCCCTTTATATTGTTTCAGAAAAGACGGAGAATTATGATATAACTATTGGCAGGAGCCAAAAGCCGACTATTATAACAATACAGGAGTGAGGTATCCGTGACAACGGTAGGTATTATTGCAGAATATAATCCTTTACATAACGGGCATGTTCATCATTACAGAGAGGCGAAAAAGATCTCCGGCGCCGAGCACACTGTTGTAGTGATGAGCGGCCCCTTCACCCAGCGCGGCGAGCCGGCGGCAGTGAGCAAGCAAGCCCGCACGGAGATGGCGCTCCATATGGGCGCCGATCTCGTGATTGAGCTGCCGGTGGCCTATGCCGTTCAACCGGCAGAATGGTTCGCCCACGGAGCCGTGGCCCTGCTGGAAGCGACCGGAGTCGTGGACAGCCTGTGCTTCGGCTCCGAAGCAGGCACTTTGGGCTCGCTGGTGCCCCTCGCGGCATACCTTGCCGACGAGAGCAGCGAGCTTCAGGGCGAAATCCGCCGCCGGATGGCGCTCGGAGAGAGCTTCCCCGCCGCCTACAGCGCAGCGGCGGCGGTCGCCTGGGAGGGGTTTCTCCTGGGAGAGGAGAAACCGGACGGCGGCAGCGCAGCTGAGCTTCTGCGCCAGCCGAACAACAGCCTCGGCTTGCATTATCTCATCGCGCTCCAGCGGCTAAAGAGCAAGATCACTCCGCTTACTGTGCCGCGGACCGGCGCAGGCTTCCATGATCCGCTCCAGCCCGGCTCCTCGATCGCCAGCGCAACGGCTATCCGCCGGCTGCTGGGAGAAGGCGGCTCTCCGGCACCCTATATGCCGGAATATAGCCTGTCCATCCTTGAGCGCGAGCGCGCGGCTGGCCGCGGCCCACTAGACTGGGAGAGCTTCCGCGCTCCTCTGCGTCATCTGCTCTCCACCCGCACCGCAGACGAGCTGCGGGCCTTCCATGATATGAATGAAGGCCTGGAGAACCGGCTGCTGCGCGTCATGTCCGAGCTGGAGCAGTTCACGATAGAGAGCTTGCTCCAGTCAGTGAAGAGCAAACGCTACACCCGCACTCGCCTCCAGCGGCTATTGCTCCATCTTTTGCTGGGGCACAGCAAGGAGGAACTGGCTTCTTCCGCACTGGCAGAGGGTCCCGGCTATATCCGTGTCCTCGGATTTAGGAAAAGTGGCCGGCCTCTGCTCAAAAAAATGAAGCAAAGCGCCTCCCTGCCCGTCGTCTTGCGGCCTGCGCTTTGCCCCCATCCACAGCTTACCCGTGATATTCAGGCCGCTGCTGCTTATGCCGGTGCCTTCCAGCACCCCTTGCGTGCGGACCTGTACCGCGATTATCTGGAGCCTCCGGTCAGGGTTTGACCGGAAGCTTTTTCATATAATCCAGTGCCTCTGTAAGCGTAGATACGGGTACCAGCTTCATAGCTGTACCGATCTTATCCGCCTTTGCCTTCGCCTCATCGTAATTTTTGACAGGCACGAAGAAGAACTCCGCTCCAGCCCGGTCGGCGGCTACAATTTTGTGCTTCACCCCGCCAATCGGTCCTACCACACCATCTGCATCAATGGTGCCGGTTCCGGCTACCCGATGTCCTTTGGTAAGATCACCAGGCGTCAAACGATTGTAAATTTCCATAGTAAACATCAGACCTGCCGAGGGACCGCCAACATCTGTGTTGACAAAGCTTACGCTTTTCCCAGGTTCCTGAGGCTCCACTCTTTGAACCGCACCAATGACCACACCAAGACCCGGACGCCCAGCTGCCGCGTCTTTATCCTTCACTTCCACAAGCGTAACTTCTTCTTCCAGCTTCTTATCCGCACGCTGCAAAGTTACTTTCACCTTATCGCCAATGCTTCGCGCAGATAACAGGGTAGAGAGGGCCGCCGGATCCGTTACCGGTTTACCATCCACATTCAAGATCTTGTCTCCCGGCTGGAACTGGCTCTTGTTGCTTTGATTAGGAACGGAGAACACATAGAGATAGTCGGTAACATCCTTATAAGGAATGCCTGCCGCATGATAGGCTGCCTGCACTGCCAGAGACTGAGAGCTGTTCATATAATAGACCTGTTCTGCTGCATATTCTGCTTCAGACTTATCTCCAAGCCGCGTATCCTTACGGGCAATTTCTGCATTGCTGTTGAACATATTAGCCACCAGTAACGCCACATTGGCATAACTGGCCGAAACCGTCGTCATCATGAAGGTTCCTTGTTCGGCGGGATCACCATTCTCCACCTTAATCATCGGAGCGACCTCCGAAGCGCTGCCCGGCTGGTACATGATGTATGGCGTACTCATAAATACAAATACATAAACGACCACTATAAACGTGCAAAGGTAGACTATAGAGCGAAGTCCTGCCCGGCGCTTCAGTTGTTTCACGGTTGTTCCCTTCTTTCCCCTGACTCTAGCGTAAAACATATAAATCCTTATATTTCAAAAAAACACCGCCACCAGCCTTTGGCATGACGGTTGTCTCCCCTGCATAAATTGATAACATTACCACCCTGTCCTAAGTTATGAAGAGGTGATCCCAGAAATGAACACTAAAATACGCAGGCTCGGCGCCCGGTCCATCCCGTTTCTCTCCGGGATGCTGGCCATTCTGCTCGCCGCAGCCATCGTGGCTTCGCCAGAGTCGTCCTTTGCAGCCTCGCTGCAAGGGCTTAAGCTCTGGTGGAGCCTCGTCTTCCCGGCGCTGCTGCCATTCCTGATGCTGTCAGAGATGCTGACCGCATCCGGCTTTGTACACGGAATCGGCGTGCTGCTGGAGCCGCTGATGACCCGGGTCTTCCGGCTGCCCGGGGCCGGGGGCTGGACGCTTGCCCTGGGGGCTACTGCCGGATTCCCCGGCGGTGCTGGGGGCGTCCTCCAGCTTCACAAGCAGGGCAGCCTCACCGGCAAAGAAGCGGGAAGGCTCGCCTCGCTCGTCCATTTTGCAAGTCCAGTAACGCTGCTTATCGTTATCGGAGCAGCGCTGCTGCACAATCCTGCAGCAGGCTATAGCCTGCTGATCCTGCATTGGCTGGCGGGCCTACTGGCAGGCTTCACTGCCTCCCGGCTGGGGTGGCAGCCTTCAAAGCCACCTGCTCCGGCGACCGTATCGCACAGCAAGCGAGACTCTCTGTATCACCGGGTCACGAATGCTGCTGCTCATGCCCGGGCACAAGATGGCCGGAGCTTCGGCAAGCTGCTGGGCGAAGCTGTAGGCAATGCGGTACAGAACCTGATGGTCGTAGGTGGTTACATTATTATGTTTGCCGTAATCATCAACATCCTGGTCCGTTTGTTCCCCGGACTACCCGCAGCCTTGCCGGCCAGCCTGCTGGAGCTTCACCTGGGGGCCCAGGCTTTGACCGGCATGACTGAAACAGCCAGAGCTACTGCCGCTTCATCACCCAACGGAACAGCCGATATCCTGGGCTTCGCCCTGCTGTCTGCTGCACTGGGCTGGAGCGGCATCTGTGCACAGCTTCAGGTACTGACACTGCTAAAATCAGCAGGCTTACGTTTCCTGCCCTTCGCAGCAGTCCGTCTGCTGCATGGCAGCTACGCTTTTGTATTGACGTTGCTGCTCTGGAAGCCGCTTATGTCACTGCAACAGAAGACCCTGCCGACTTTTACGGGAACACAAATTCTGCCCGCCGGAGACGTACAGACTTATACATTATGGAGCGCATTTCCACAGCTGCTGGGTGTGCAAATCTCCCTGCTAGCCCTGCTCATGCTTCTTTCGGGTGCAGTGTACCTCTTTACTTCACTTCGTCGGCGTTCCGGTTGAACTTGAGCTTCATCGCCTGCTCTACCTCTGGTGTGACAAACTCAGTGACATTGCCGCCGAAATGGGCAATTTCCTTCACCACACTGGAACTTAGATAAGAATATTTCGGGTTAGTCATCATAAAAATAGTCTCCGCTGTCGGACTAAGACTATGATTAATGGAAGCGTTCTGCAGTTCGTATTCAAAATCTGTTACGGTGCGTATTCCACGTACGATGACCTGTGCATCTTTTTGCCGGACATAGTTAACTAGCAGATCCCTGAAGCTGTCGATCTCCACGTTAGGGATGTCCGCTGTAGCCTGGCGCAGCAGGTCAGTACGTTCCTCCACGGTGAACAGTGGATTTTTGCTTAAATTGTTCAGCACCGCCACGATCAGACGGTCAAACTGCTTGGCCGCACGATGAATAATATCCATATGCCCCATGGTGACCGGATCAAACGTTCCCGGATATATGGCAATACGTTCTTTTCTAATTGGCTGACTCATCCTGTTCCTCCCCACCGCTTCCGGTTTCATCCGGTCCAGCGGCTTCATACTGATAAATCGAGACTGTCGTTTCTCCGTACACAGCTTGCCGCACTCTGTAGAATCCCTTGATATCCTCAGGGTAGTCATATCCTGATTCATGTTCAAGGACGATCGTCGCATCTTCTTCCAGCAGCCCTTTTTCGGCCAGAGCCAGCATCAGTTCATCCCCGTGCTTCAGCCGGTAGGGCGGGTCCAAAAACACCAGATCGAACCGTCTCCCCCGTTTTTTCAAAGCGCTGATCGCTCTGCCCGCATCGTTCCGGTAAACTTCTGCCTGACTCTCAAGCTTGGTTGCCTTCAGGTTGGCACGCACCGTGTCTATGCTTTTAGGCTCCATGTCCACAAATACGGCCTTGTCCATGCCTCTGCTCAGGGCTTCTATCCCCAATCCGCCTGTACCGGCAAACAAATCAAGCGCCGATCCCCCGTCAAAATAAGGGCCAATCATGCTGAATAGCGCTTCCTTGACCTTGTCCGTTGTTGGCCTTGTCCCACTTCCCGGAACACTTTTAAGGGGCCTCCCCTTTGCACTTCCCGATACCACTCTCACGACTTTGCTCACCTGCTTATATCTCTGTTTATTATGCCAAAAAGGGCACAAGTTCACGCCTATCGTACCACATTCGCCCGCCGAAATAAAAAGTTTGTATCATTATGTCGGATCTAGCGGTATCCCACCTTTTCCGAGCAATTTCTAAAGCCGTATGTATAAGAACGAGCAAGCCGGGACATCATGTAGTTATCGACATCACAAAATGTCGTAGACAACCGCGGAGCAGGCTTACGTTTCCCCATAAGCTCTTCGTCCGGTTTCTCCTCTCCCATGAAAGAGACCCTAGAAATAGGGTCTCGATTTTTTTGTTTATAACCCCTTACTTAGCAAGGGGATTTCATTTTCAATACACCAAATTTATATTTACATGAGTCCATTTTATGAGCCTCTATTTATAAAACACCATTTACGATTCTCCATAACAATGTTAACTTTGTACGATGAACAAAAGAAAGCAATACAAAGCATTCTAACTGCAAAATGTGCCACTCGAATAAAACGGAGATCGCCTTGTACCTCACCAAAGTGTAAATTACGGCATTTTTGTACCTTAAATTGTGTGAAGATGAGGGCCAGCCTAAATTAAGGACATTTTTGTACCTTAAATCTTCTGATATCATGCTTTAAATCCAATTCTCCATAAAATAGCATACAAAAATGCCCTTATTTCCTTAATTTGGCCCAAAAAGGTTGAAATAAGGTACAAAATTGCCCTTAGTTAGGAACACAGTGAGCTAGGCCAATTTTACGATGCAATTGATGGAAATAAATGAATCGATTAAATTAATGAAATAGATTAAATAAATGCACACAAAAAACGGATGCTGTCCTCCATTGAGGATATCACCCGTTTTTGCCACCTCGTTTTGCCACCTAATGATATTCGCTAAATTCTGAATTTTCTATAGCAGATTGATGAATGGGTAACCAACTGTTAATGGTTTTTAATTGCACATAATTATCACTGATTGTTAATTGTATATTGTCTTGTGTCCCTCTATGTTCTTCTTCGCACATCCCCAAATGAATCATCGCCCCAGTTCCTGGGTCTACATAAAGTCCTTTCTTGAAAACACTTCCTTGGCTATTCTTCCCTTGATGTATTTGTGAACAAGCGATGCAATAATACATACATAATCACCTCTTCTTATAAAATTGTTCAAACCTAAATTCCGAGTGTGAGGACACTATCCTCGCTATTCTAAATACGATTAGTATTGAGATCGACCTAACTTTGGTTATCTCTCTGTGTGATTCGGTTATCTCTCTGTGTCGTTTGGTTAAAGTTTGATTATCGTTTGCTTGTGTGATTTGCTTGGGGTGTTTCTTTACCATTAGCATGGGTGCTTTCTTCTAATTAGCTTGGTTAGCTCATGTGGTTTGGTTCTGACCGTCAGATGGGCATTTGAACGTTAACTGATTACGTTGCTTTTACCCCATCGGAAAATGCTGCAATACCACTAATAAGAACAGATGAATTGTATGACATCATTTTTGATTTTCACCACCCTAACCTATTTTGAAATCAGCATATGATAAAGTGTTGAGATGAGTGCAGGTCCATTGAGATCGTGTTGAGCAAACTTCAACGCTTGCTGAGAAATATGATGATAACTCGATGTCGTTAATAGTGAAACATATCAAATCTACATTTCAAAATATAAATGATAATGATTTTGACAACCTGGATTGAAAGCAGCCTTACAGCCAGGGCACGATGAGCCGCAGGCCATGTATTCATGGATGGTTAACTGATGACCACAGGCCCCGCACAGAATTGCTTGTTCATCCCTCTGATGTTTTCCCCACCTCGCTGCAGCATGACCTCCGACTTCTTCGTGGCACTTATAACAAGGATAATAAGCATCACAGCATGGAAAACGGATCGCTATAATATCAATTGGTGAATGGTAATGCCTGCAGCGGGTTTGGGAATCCATTTGGACCCCATATACTTTTACGCCATGTATGTTCATATAGTGTTGTTCAGAAGTATCCGACACCTTATCATCCCCTTGGATTTTTTTCACAGATTCTCACTTTCCAATCGTTTACAATTGTATTGGAGGTGAATACATATGTCTCAATTAGTAATTTTTATCATTATTTTCGTTCTGCTTACAGTCGGCATCCGTATTTGGAAATCCCGGCAAAAATAGAATATAGTTTAGGTAATTCATAACGAAAGGAGAGGCTCCTAAATTGAATGGCTTTTTTCTCATTATTCTAGGCGGTCTGATTATTGCACTGGGCATCTTTACGATTCGCAAGCCCACCTTTGGGTGGAAGATGAACGAAGCTTGGAAAGTTAAAAATGACTCCGAACCCAGCGATGCCTATATAGACATGGCCAAATTCGGAGGTCTAGTAACCATTATTCTTGGTTCATTTTTATTTGCGGGAGGCATACTGAATCTGCTATGAGATCTTGCGCCAGCCGGATCATGTCGATACACTGCAGACCATTCTCGAAGATCGCTTCAGGATAATGCCTGATAAAATAATCACGATCCACCCCAATGATTCTGAAACCGCATTTTTGATAAAGACCCAACTGATGCAAGCTGGAATTTCCTGTTCCGATTTCTAGAGTTTTGTAGCCCTGCGACTTGGCTGTCGCTATGGCATGCTGTACCAGTCGCTTCCCTATGCCCTGGCCATGAAGATGTTCCACCACCGCAATATTGATCAATTCTGCCGTCCCCGGCCGGGTTGGAAGCAGTACAGACACGCCGACGATTTCCCGCTCGATTAACGCGATGTAACACTCTCCTCTTTCTATGTACCCTTCAATAACCGGCACCGAGGGATCGGCCAACAGCAGCAGCTCCATCGGGGGAGCTTCATGCGGTCCCATCTTCCTGATATCCATAACTATGACACCACCTGACTCTCCGTAAGTATTATGATGATTTTATTGTACCGGGTGATAATAACGAAGAGTAGGTCTTTTTTAGAAGAATAGAATCTTATCTATACAAAAAAGGGACCCCACCGAGATCCGGCAGGGTCAAAGTCTATATTATAAGGGGGTCATGGGATTACTATACTCATTCCAGCTTAAAACTACCTGAAAAGAATATAAAGATTTGATTAATTGTGCCAGGAGTATATTAATCCGAAACAATAATACCGTCGAAGCTTTCAGGACCAACACGAACGGTTCCCAGTAATGAAGAAGAGACGAAAGCTGTATACGTGATCTGTGGTGTGACCGGCGGCTGAAAATCCGTAGCCGAGAAAGTGATAACCTGCGGAGCCGAAACGCTAAGATCAAAGGTAGAGGTCGCAGAATATACAGCTGGGTCGGTTGGGAGGGTTCCTCTAACAATAGTAACTCTAATTCCTACCAAAGCCAGCGGAATCTGTACAGAAATCGTTCCTTTCAATATAACCCGAGGGTTAGCACCAATACCAGCTGTTACCAGACCGATTTGACCAAAGAGTTGCGGAGTATTAATGACGGTAATCGGAATTGCAATCGAGTTGGCGTAACTGGCATTCTGAGATGTTCTGCCATCAACATAGGTTCCCATGAGAATGCACCTCCTTTCTTTTTTAACATACTTTATTGTATTAACGGTACTACTAATTGGTTTGGTTAAATCTCCTCTATCAAAAGCTTGTTTTACTAGAGAAACAAGCCTTATCTGTGAGCGAAACTATGATGCTTATGCTTCTATCACTCTTTCGTTGTACCTTCCCGTTTATTAAAAGCCAATTCAAACAGCCCTGTAGCAGATAGCCCTGCCAGTCCGCCTGCCCAAAGACGCATAATCAAATCCATATTGGTAAACGGGTAAGAAACAACCCCCACCACCAGGCCAAGGGCCAGACCCACAACAGGCACCAGATTGCGTGGCAGGTTGAAGCTGTTCTTCACCAGTTGCACGAGAGCCATTACAAATACTGCGAGCATCGAAGCAAAGGCAAGTACCGTATTGAGCGCAACGTTCATATAGGATCATCCTTTCTTAGTTATTAAAAGACCTGCACGATTCAATACCGTCAAAATGCGGTAAAAATCATAGCTTCCTCCGGAAGGGGTATCCAGTAGCCCGGCTGCGGTTGCCGCTTTAACCGCGGGCTCGGCCCAATCTGGCACATTCATAACCGCCCGGTTCTCGACAGCAGCTATACGTTCAGTGACGTTTTTGATTGCCTGACCCTGCTCCTGCACGCCCGTCTTCAGCGTATCCCTGCTGACATTCAGGCTGGCTATCAATCCATTAAGCGTCTTGACTTGCTCCTCCAGGATTGCTAGCTTCTGCTTATCTTCAGCCGACATCTCGTCGTCCTCCTTTCCTTGCTCATCAAATTGGTAAAGATTATAGGTGTCCATCATTGAAATCAGCTTGGCTGCGTAACCCGGGTCGGTGGCATAGCCGGCAGCGGCAATGGCTTGGGCTGCTGCTTTGCCAGTAGTCCCGATAACCTTGCTATAAATTTTAGGATTCCAGGACACTCCGTTGACCAGTAATCTGGAATGGTCGGCAACGGATTCGCCCCAATTGTTATAGGCACGAAAAGCAGCCTGAACCTGAACCGGCTTTCCATTGACATATTCCGTAGTCAGCATGGTGATACTTCCAGCCGGCCCGCTGCCTTTTATACCAAATAAATTATTGGCTTTCACCGTCAGTCCGCTGCTGCCCCAGCCGGATTCAAGAGCGGCTTGCGCAATCGTCAAGGAAGCTGCGACCCTGCTGCTTCGCATGTTGTCCACCGCAAAAGGTGCAATTTTTGCGATGAAATCCGCCTCTTTCATATCATCACATCCTTTCTACTACTATCTAATGCCAGTCCGCGCACAATGCTTGTGCTTCTCCCCCTGCTCCACCCTATTTCCAAGTTAAAACATACAAAAATTCTATAAATCTATAATTTGTCATTTTCCCGTCATTGAGGAGAAATATAATAAAAG
Organism: Paenibacillus sp. NPDC056722; assembly: GCF_042790635.1. Classification (NCBI taxonomy): domain Bacteria; kingdom Bacillati; phylum Bacillota; class Bacilli; order Caryophanales; family Paenibacillaceae; genus Paenibacillus; species Paenibacillus sp. NPDC056722. Next base: position 94,081 of record NZ_JBHTYV010000004.1, read on the forward strand.
TAAGGTGCTAAAGAACTATATGATTAATCGTAATGTTAGGAGGATAGTTTAGGAGATATAATTAGGCGCTTTTATTCTATTGTGGAAATTTTAAGCAAATAAAAGTTGAGATTTTCATATTTGTAGCGTAAAATATAGTATTATATGCCTATTAAGGGGGTCTAAAAGACTATGCCATCATATTATTTTAAGGAAATTTGGACGCCTCTGCGTTGGATTGGGATCAAATATTTCCGGGACGATGAAGGTTACCTCTGGATCAAATGGTGGTCCAAACCGAGAAAAAGGCTGCGTTAAGCAGTATGGCACCTTGTCCTTTACCAGGAATACAGTGCACTTAGTGCTCAACCAGCCTTTTTCGGTTTGATTAAGAATTAGCTTCGAACGCAATCCGGTTTTTGCCGGTACGTTTGGATATATAAAGGGCTTCATTCGCGAGACGCATCGTCTCGCGTGTGTCCTGCCCGCTTTCCGCATTCCAGACAGCTGCGCCAATAATGCAGCCGACATTCACTGACTCCTCCAAATCAAAGAGTTGGTTATCGTGTTAATAAAACGTTTGGATACTACCTTCGCCTCCTGCGAGCGCGATATCGGACACGAACCCTAGCGCAGTTTCTGTGCTTTTAAGGTAGTTAACCTCTAAGCCGGGATAGTCCATATATCCCTCACCGTAGGCATACCCGGTTAGATCAGAATAGCCAGCGGCGCAAATTCAATGTCACACTTCATTCTCCTTATTCGATCCTGCTTGTTTGAAAACGCCACTGATCTATCATCGGATTCCTCTTAAGTTTTCAACAGTCTGTTTTCTCAGCTCAGCCTACCTTCGCACCAAGCGAGCGTGCCAGAAGTACAGCTTGCTCTACATCCATTCTTACACCTTGCCAATCAAGGCTTTTCAGATCAATACCTTCCAGCTTTGCGTCCCGAAGATCTGCTCCCTTCAGCTTACATTGACCAAGTTGCACTCTGCTTAAATCCGCTCCGCGGAGGTCACATTTCTGCAGATCACAGCCAAACAGATCTGCCTCCAAAAATCTTATCCCGCGCAGATTCTGCTTGCTCAAATTCGCGTGTCTCAGATTGGTGTATGACCAATCACCACCTGTAATCGTCAGTCCGTCAAGCGCTGCGTTGGAGAAATCCGAACCGACCATTTTGCAATCTTCAAATTTTACGACAAACAGATTAGTCCCGCTGAATTTACAATTCGTGAATGCTGAGCCCCTGTGCAGAGATGCATTCAGATAGGCTCCCGTAAAATCACAATCAATAAACTGACATCCCGTAGAAGTCATTTCTTCCATTGATGCGCCCTTGAACGAGCATTGTTCGAAGATACAGCCGTTTAGTTCACCATCCTGCAAATTACTTTGGTCAAAATTATGATGGTGAAAAGTTTCATTATCGTATTGATACATGTCTGACCCACCCTTATTCGTACGAATGTAAATTTTTACTACAAAATCTGAAAAATAACACTTTAGTAGATTGTCGCACTCTCTTCATTTCGATATAATAGCAAATAAACTAGCGGAGGTAAATTATGGACGGGTCGAGCAGAAAAGAACCATTCCGGTATGTCATGAACCAACCGATCGAATGCTGGCTTGAAGTGCCGGCCGGTAATACCGGCCCCGGTGCCGGGAAGCTGACCGAAGGCGTAATGCTCGATCTCAGCCGTTCCGGATGTAAGGTACGGACTTCCCTGAACCTTCGCTTCACAGCTGGAGATACGAAGCTGATTATTCATTTTCAGCTAAATGAGAACAAACTCAGATTACAAGGCAGTGTGCGCTGGGGCTGGATGTTCGGTCTCGGACAGTACAAATATGGTGTTCGACTGGATTTGAGTGAAATTGAAGAAGAAATGCTGATCCGGGAACTGGACTCATGGACCCATGGCCGCAGTGCGGAGGGAATGTAAATAGAAATAGAAAAACTCCCATCATTGTAGCAGTAGATGTTTTTGTTTTTTCTACTGTCTACTATGATGGGAGCATATCACTTGGAGAGGCGTCTGTTTATTATACTCTATAGTAGAGAGTCAAGAAATTAGATCTCTACCTTCTTTTTAACAAGCCAGTTGGATGTATATAATAGAATCAGGCAAAATACAGTTTCAATTAGTGCCGGACCGATGTCAAAAGCTTTACCAGCCGCTTCAATTCCGTTAGGGTTCAAATACTCACCTGAAGTGAAATTATACCGGAAAGCAAGTTCCATCCATCCCCCTGAATCTGGAAACAGCTTCCCTTCTACCAGTCCCAGAATCAGATTCAGAACAAACAGTGTGACGATCCCGATCCAGACTTTGCTGCGGAAAGGCAGACTGTAGGAAACCGTAATAGAGAACGTCAGCGCAATCAAAAAGACCATGGCTGCGCCTAGCAAATTCAGTACACTGATGTAAGCAATATACCAGAAATCTGTTGGCAGAATGTCCGGATAGACCCAGCCATAGACTGCCGCATGCAGCATTCCTAGTGCAATTAAGACTATCAACAGAATCAGATTCAACAGCAGCGGGGAGAGCACGGTATAATATGTTTTTAACGGAAGTAGTTTGCGACCATAGGACTTCAGATTGGTACTATAAGTTCGGCAAGCCAGAACTACAAGGAAGATAGCGGCCGAGAAATAAATAACGGCCTGAAGCACAAGCATGCTAAGATTCTCCCATTGATAAACCTCAGCCAAGATCCAAATCACAGCCTCAAGCAGCAGTGTGACTGCATACAGCCCCAGAATCTGATCACGATTACGCCTGAAATCATATTTCATTAGCTTTAGCATTCGGCAAACACCTCTCTGAACAGTTCATCCATACTTTTCCCATGCTGCAGCCGGAGCTCTTCCACATTCCCGTGCATGACCATTTCCCCATTCTTGACCATAATGACTTCATCAAAAATCCGCTCAATATCAGACACCAGATGCGTGGAGATCAGAATACTGCTGTCTTCTTCATAGAACTCTACCAACGCATTCAGGATTCTGGTTCTCGCCACGGGGTCCACACCGCCCAGCGGTTCGTCCAGCAGATAGAGACTGGCCTTACGTGATAATGCCAATGTCAGCTGCAGACGTTCACTCATCCCTTTGGACAGTGATCTGACCTTGTCAGCCAGCGATAGCTTCATAAAGTCCAGCATCCGCTCCGCCTTGGCTTGATCGAAATCCGGGAAAAAATCACTGTAAAAGCGCAGTGCATCCCCCACCGTCATCCACGACTCAGTTAGCGGCTGGTCTGGCATAAATGAGATTAAAGATTTGGTCTCAAAACCTACAGGATTACCATAAACAGAAATTTTTCCAGAGGTTGGATGAGCCAGACCGGCGATCATTTTCATAATTGTAGTTTTGCCGCTACCGTTGCTGCCCAAGAGACCGATGATTTTCCCAGGTCCCAATGTAAAAGAAATATCGCGAACAGCCTGCTTGGACCAATACTTTTTGCTGACTTGCTGTACCTGAAGGATATCCTCCACACTATACATCCCCTTATTCTCCATCTTTGTGGTTCACGCTCTCTGCTACGGCAGCAACAATATCTTCTCCTTGAAAACCGAGCTCTCTCATCCCGCGGATAAACCGGTCTAGCACATCTTTGGCCATTTCCTTCTTGATGGTCATAATTTTACCTTCCTCACTTGTCACATATCGTCCCATCCCGCGTCTTGTCTCCACGATTGTCTCACGCTCCAGTTCCTGAAAGGTCCGTTGCACCGTATTCGGGTTGATCTGTAAATCACTGGCCAGCTCACGTACGGAAGGAATTTTATCCCCCGGCTTCAGCTTCCCGGTCACAATCTCACCTTTGATATAATTCATAATCTGGATGTAAATAGGCAGGTTGTTATCAAATTCAATCGTCATAGTTATGCAACATCCCTTCGTCTGAACACAACAAACCCGGCAAGGAGGAATAGAAGCACATACACGGCAAGCATCACGATCGAGAAGGATAACGTCATTCCCGGCAGCGGAGCTCCTCCATCGGTATAGACAGACAGATCCAAGTTGGGGAACAGCATATATTTATAAAATTCCTTCTGAATAATTGTCTTGTCGAGCATAAGCATGAGCATCGTAATCCCTATCGTCGCCCCTCCCGAGGTCGTTAGTATTCCTATCATAAAAGCAAGCGTTATATAGACCACGGTATAGACATAGCTATACCCAAGTGAACCAAGAACGTCGAGCCAGCTTCCTTCAGCACCGCTAAAGCCAAACCAGATTGACCCGGAAATGAATAGCGCTACAGCTGTTGCAAGCGTCAACGACAATCCGTAGAACAAAGCTGTTATATATTTGGAAGTCAGTATAGCACTCCGGCTGCGAGCACGAATCAGCAAAAATTTAATTGTTCCTTGGCTGTATTCCTTGGCTACTATTCCGGAGATACCGATAATCGCCATAATGGTTACGACCTGGCCCAGTCCTTGGATGTAGGACATCGTTACTGTAAAGTCATAGACCGAGCCAAACATCCCTGCTGCAAAAGAATGTATAACGTAACCTGCTATGAAAGACATTCCTATTAACAAAGCATACGGTACAAAAAACGAACGTTTCTTAAACAATTTCAACCATTCGTTGACGACCAGCCGTTTCAGGTTATGCAATACGATTCCCTCCTGTCCATTTCAAGAAATCTTCTTCCAGGCTCCGCCTGTTCTCCTCAATCCGGTACAGACCCACGCCCGCTGCACCCAGAGCCCCTACCAGTTCTGGTACATTCTTATTGTTCATCGTGACCGTCAACTGATCCCTAATAAAGTCGGTGCGGACCACCTGTATACCTTCTGTTCCATGAGCTATCGCAATTGCCGGTTCAATAGCATCTACTCGGAACGTTAACGTAACCTCTTCTGAAACGTTGTTCTCTGCTCCAAGTTCTGTTACCGTCACGAGCTTGCCGTTCTGAATCACAACCGCACGGTGGCAGATCTGCTCCACCTCCGACAGCATGTGACTAGAGATCAGAATGGAGATGCCTTCCACTTCAGCAATGGTTCGCATGTAGTCGCGCATTTCCCGAATACCCGCCGGGTCAAGTCCGTTAGTTGGCTCATCCAGGATCAACAGCTTAGGCCGCTGCAGTAGAGCCTGGGCAATCCCCAACCGTTGGCGCATACCGAGCGAATAGGATTTGACTTTCTTATTCATTGCCTCCTGAAGTCCCACCAGCTGAACCACTTCCTCAATCCGGTCATCATCCACATCGTCAGTCATCCGCTCATACTGCCGTAAATTATCGAGTCCGGTCATGTAGGGATAGAACTCCGGGTTCTCAATAATGGCGCCGATGTGGGCAATGGCCGATTTGAAATTCTTCTTGATGCTGTGGCCCTGTACCTCAATATCTCCTTCACTCATCCGAATCAGCCCAGTCATCATGCGGATCGTTGTCGTCTTCCCCGCACCGTTTGGTCCTAGCAGCCCTACGATCTCACCCTTGCGAATTTGAAAAGAAAGCTTATCAACAATAGCTTTTCCCTTAATGATCTTGCTGACTTCATTCATCTGCAGGACAATGTCTTCCCGTTCGTGTTGCGCTTGCTGCTCATCTCTTTGGCTCATATATATGCCTCCCCCTTTAGAAAGATTGTTATGGTAAAGTTTCATTGTGTCGGTGTCATAGTTTAATAGTACACTAACATTATAACCATGTAAAGCCCAATTTATATTTTATTTTGAAACAAATATCCTTGATTTCACGTAATAACCACTAATCAGCCAACATTTTTCCGTATAGTTCCTGTTTATTGGAAAGATTTGAAAGCCAATCTCGCTATTCTCTGATAAAATGAATCAGAATGACCCTTGTCAAAATATACTCTTGGAGGAGGTGTAAACCCTGAACAGCTCAAGACTTTTCAAACTGCTCGGCCTAATTGCAGGCATTGTGTTACTGAACATCGCGGTATTGTCACCGGGGCTGCTGGGCGTGGACATTGTCAGCGGAACTGCCCTTGAGACCGCCTCCGGCGTAACTCTGTTAGTCCTCAGCTTGCTGATTGTCCTTTACGGAAGTTATATCTTGCTATTCAAACCTTCACCTGTGAAATCCATCCGGAAGCTGGAGACCCAGGTGGATTATATAGCCGAGCTGCATAAATACCGTAATGTTAAAGTACTTAAAAAAGATGTTGTCCTTGCTCTGGATCAGCTCGAGCGAATCGATAAGAAGAAGGATACGTTGCTGAACGTCCTGTCGCAGCGATTTGAGCAAACAGAACTGAGTTATCAAAAGTTTATTGCGGTGATCGGGTCCGTTGAAAAACTCTTTTATTTGAATATCAGAGGGATTCTTAACAAGTTAAGCGTATTCGATGCCGAAGAATTCTCGCTTTTTACCGATTCACATAACCCTGGACAGTTCTCCGATAAACTGGTACAGCAGAAAAGGAATCTTTTCAACGAATACTTTGCCTATGTGGCCGGGTATTTAGGTGCCAACGAAGAAATTATACTGAAGCTTGATCAGCTGTTGCTGGAAATCTCCCTGTTAGACAGTACAGACTATAAAACGATCGAAGAAATGCCCTGCATGAGAGAAATCAATGACTTAATCAAACAAACAAAACTCTACCAGCAATAGAAAGGAAGATGATGATGGCGAGGAAAGGAAAAACATTTGCGGTATTAGCAATTATTGCGGTATCGGTCTTTGCACTTGTATACTTTGGAATCACCCTTACCTCTAACTTGGGTAAATCCAAGACCGAAATTTCGGCGGAGGATGCCACGAAACGACTGGAGAAGCTCTATAAAGATATTAAAGTAACCACTGCGCCACTGGTCAAAGGTCAAATCGATCTTGATCCTGTAGCCGTCGGCGACTCCCTACCTGATATCTCCAAGTTCACGATTTCTGTTGAGCCTACAACCGACAACTTCGTTGAAATCTTCTCTTCTATAGAGAAATCCGGAACTGGCAAAGATGGATGGTTGAATGGTGTGGCTAAAGACTTCAATGATTCTAATACACTGGTAGACGGAAAACCCGTTTCGGTCAAAATCCGCAATATCGCTTCAGGTACAGCGGCCGACTACATAAGATCCGGTAAATATGTGCCGGACGCCTATACCCCTTCTAATGAGTTGTGGGGAGAAATGGTCAAAGCCAGCGGCGTTCAAACTGAACTTGTCGCCAAGCGCCTGATCGGTAATGTAACGGGCGTCGTGACCAACAAGAAGAAGTATGATGAACTGGTGAATAAGTACGGATCCCTCAATGTTAAAACCATTACAGACGCTATCGCTGACAACGAGCTGGCGATGGGGTACACCGATCCCTTTGCCAGTTCCACCGGACTGAATTTTCTGGTAACGGCCCTATCCACCTTTGATAGCTCTGATCTACTGGGGGATAAGGCAGTGCAAGGCTTCGAGAAGTTCCAGGCCAACGTTCCCTTCATTGCCTCCACCACCCTGCAAATGCGCGAAGCCGCAAAAACTGGCAGACTCGATGCATTCGTGCTGGAATACCAGACTTATGTCAACACAGCTGATTTAAAGAGTGGTTATGTATTTACTCCATTCGGTGTAAGACATGACAGCCCGCTGTACGCGCTTGGTAATTTACCTAAGGAAAAGCTGGAGATTATTAAGAAATTCGCTGCCTTTGTTGAACAGGCTAAATATCAAAAATCTGGAGCAGACAATGGATTTAACGGTCTGAATGATTATGTTGCCGAACTTGACCCAGTAGATGGCAGTGTACTCTCGTCCGCCCAGAAGCTCTGGAAGGAAAAGAAAGACGGAAATACACCAATTGCAGCAGTATTTGTTGCCGATGTATCGGGAAGCATGGCCGGCGAACCACTCAATCGTCTGAAAGAGTCCTTGCTGAAGGGCCAGAAGTATTTAGGAAAAGACAACAGTATCGGCTTTGTCTCTTACTCCAGTGACGTTACGGTCAATCTTCCCATTGCAAAATATGATACCAATCAGCAGTCTATGTTCGTAGGTGCCATTAACAGTCTACAAGCTGCGGGAGGTACCGCTACGTTTGACGCCATGGTTGTTGCCATGAAGATGCTTCAAGATCAAGTCAAAGTTAATCCGGAGATCAAGCCGCTGATCTTTGTACTAAGTGACGGGGAGACCAACGAGGGACATTCACTGGATGATATCAGAGGACTTATTCAAACCTATAAAATTCCGATCTATACCATTGGTTACAATGCGAATATTAAAGCTCTGGAGAGTATATCCATCATTAATGAAGCTGCCAATATCAATGCAGATACAGATGACGTCGTGTACAAAATCGGCAATCTGCTCAATGTGCAAATGTAATTTTGTTATCAACTACTCACTTATAGGAGGATTGCCATGTCATTCACTATGGAAGTGCCAAGTGCAGAGAATTTGAAGTCGGTTATTGAAGAACAGGTAAAACCAGAGCCGGAAGAAGTCACACAGCTGAAGGAACTCGCGATTAACAACGTCTCTTCCATTCTGGAACTGGACATCGATTCGCTGGAGAAGCGAAGAGCCGTTCTGCAATCCATTGACAGCTTCGGCATGGGAACGATGCGCTCCTCTTCCGATAAGAATGCCTTGCTACAAGTAACCGTGGGCAATTTGTCCAAAACAGGCGATGAAGGCGGCGATGTTGCCAAAGGCTTAACTGAGCTGCAATTGCAGCTGAAGGATCTGGACCCGAGCGCTGTCGATTTTGCCAAAAGCGGGCTGCTAGGCAAGCTGTTCAATCCGCTACGCGCTTACTTTGCCAAATTCCAGAAGGCCGATGCCGTCATTTCCGATATTATTATCTCTCTGGATAAAGGCAAAACCGTTTTGCGTAACGACAATACAACACTGGAAATTGAACAGCAGACCTTACGGGAGCTAACGAAAAGGCTGCAAAAAGAAATTCAGCTCGGTATTTTAATGGACCAGGAGATTGAAACACAGATCGAAGCTGCCAAGGTGCGTGGGGAGTCCGAAGACAAAATCCGCTTCATTACGGAAGAAGTTCTCTTCCCTCTCCGTCAACGGGTGATGGATCTGCAGCAAATGCTGGTGGTCAACCAGCAAGGCATTATGGCTATCGAAGTGGTGATCCGCAATAATAAAGAGCTAATCCGCGGGGTAGATAGAGCCAGAAACGTTACAGTGTCTGCGCTGAAAATCTCGGTTACGGTCGCCAGTGCCCTTTATAATCAAAGAATTGTCCTAAAAAAAATAGAACTGCTTAACCAGACCACTGACACACTGATCAGTGGCACTTCCAGAATGCTTAAAGAGCAAGGCGCAGCCATTCACAAGCAGGCGCTGGAGACCAGCGTTTCTGCCGACACGCTTAAGCAGGCGTTCACAGACGTCCTCTCAGCGCTGGATTCGATTAGCACCTACAAGCAGGACGCTCTCCCTAAGATGCGTGATACCATCGTCCAGTTCCGGGAACTGGCTGACAACGGTGAAAAGCAAATTCTGCGGTTGGAGAAGGGTAATCGACTCGGATTGTGAGTAGCAGCTGATAGCTTGCATTAGAATATCCTTTTTCTACAGGCTGTTAAGACTATTAACTAACACAGTTGAACGTGGTCGATACCACAAGCGATCCTGGTTAATAATTTCTAGTTCATATCCTAGAATCCTAACTGCAAGGGCAACTTCCCCTGTCATCTGCGGTTAGGATTTTTGCGTTGACTACAACTCCACGAACAATCATATTTTGCTATAATGTTTTTTATATTGATTCAAGCAAAGGATGGGATACTTATGGAAGCTACCGTTTCCAAACGCTGGCTGCTGGCACGACTCTATGAACCCGAGCAGACCATTGTAGACTGCCGATTTACGCTAGGTAAACCGCTAGCTGGCAAAGAAAGTTTTGAGCAGGAACATATTCCTGGAGCGGTCTATCTCGATCTGGAGCTGGACTTGTCAGCCCCTGTATCAGAGCATGGTGGACGCCACCCTCTCCCGGACCCACAAGCTTTAGCTGCACGTCTGGCGAAGCTTGGTATCGGCAACACGACGCGCGTAGTCGCTTATGACGATGAGAGTGGTATGAACGCCGCCCGGCTTTGGTGGCTGCTGCGTTATTTGGGCCATGAGCAAGTATTCATCCTGGAAGGTGGCTTCAGCGCTTGGAAAGCCGAACGCTTCCCTGTTACGGATCATCAGCCAATAAGAATACCTAGCTCATTTGAGCCAAACTTACAATCACAGATGTTAGCGGGTGTCGATGAGGTTCGCCGGGTGTCCGGGCACACGCTTACGAATATTGCAGATTCCGCCTTATCCCCTGCTCTTCCCGTGCTAATCGATTCCCGTGCGCGGGAAAGATACTTAGGTCTCGAAGAAACCTTGGACAAGAAGGCCGGGCACATTCCTGGTGCCGTTAACTTCTTCTGGAAAGACACTCAGAATGAAGATGGCAGCCTCAAGAGCGCCGAAGAGTTGCAAGAACACTTCGCTAATCTGGACAAAGATTCGGAAATCATCGTCTACTGTGGCTCCGGCGTCACCGCCTGCCCGAACGTGCTAGCACTTGAAAAGGCCGGATATACGAATGTGAAGTTGTATGCGGGGAGCTGGAGTGATTGGATCTCTTATGAGGAAAATCCGATTGCGACGGGGGACGAAAAGTAGCGAAAGCAGACATACAGGTTATGTATTAAAGTACATCGCTCATGTGGCGATGTACTTTTTGCGTCATGCTGGGGTGTAACGAAGTCAAACGGAAATTCCCCCTGAGAACGGCCGCTGAAAAGCCTAGAAGTCAGCTTAGAAGTGTCTACCTGCATGCAAAAAGAGAGCGCTTGTTATTAATGTAGTAACGATAGAGTTTGGCGTATTCTAAAAAGGTAACGCGTTACTTATCTGTCCAAACCTTTGTCTTGGCTATCTTTAGATGGTTTCTGCTTCATGTCATAATAGCTTAAATAATTGCTAGTTCTAATAATATTTCTCAAGGGTTGCAACAAGTGAAGACGGAAGATCTATTTCTTCCTTAACAAAGCTGCCCCCGGGAATGTGAATGCCTTTGGAGGACAAACGTTCGATTTGATCCGCCATACGAGCCGAAAAACCTGGAGCGAGTAGTTCGGGGGTTAGGGCAACAATGAACAAGCCTACACCAGGCGAGTGGCTCCCTTCCTCAAAGGACGGAGCATCAAGTGACCAGTTCGCGCCTGTCGTACCTGCGGCGAGTATTTCAACCATGAGTGCGATATTGGCACCACGCGCACCGCCGAAAGCAAGCAAAGCCCCCTTGATCGCTGCACGCGAATCCATAGTGCTTTGCCCCTTCTCATCGATGGCCCAGCCTTCAGGGATCATCTCACCGCGTTCTGCCGCTTGCCGTATGTTAACAAAAGCCGTGGCACTGGATGCCTGATCGATAACCAAGGGAGCTCTGTTGTCGACAGGCGCAGCAAATGAGAGAGGATTGGTACCATACACAGCCTCCTTACTTTGTCCGGCGGCCATTAAGGCAGATCCATTGGCCGCAGCCAATGCTACCAATCCTTTGCGGGCGAGACGCCTTACGTAGTAGCCCAACTCTCCAGCCGTATAGCTGTTCTTTAACGCTAATACGGCTACACCATAAGTGTTTGCCCGTGTTTGCAATTCCTCGAATGCACGATCAAAACCAAGCTGGGCGATACCACCCTTGGCATCGACCTGAATGAGAGTTGGAGCTGGAAAAAGAGCGCCGGCTCTTCTGTGCTAGTAATGCGACCATCCAAAAAGCCTTCCAGATAATCAGGAAGATGAGCAAAACCAACCGAACTACGACCGGCACATTCTGCAGCGATAGTTGCTTCTGCAAGAGAGATTGCTACTGCTTTGCTTGCACCAGAAGCAACACACACACGAATAGCCAACTCTCTTGCGCTATTAAGATCGTATCGCATTGGCTATTACCCTGAAACTCGATATATTTTCTGCTTTCTTGTTTCCTCTCAGCATTTCATCACGCTCCCGACTGAAATTTCTTCTTTCCATGTGAATATAGATTTTAATGATTATATCATGGAAATTAGTAGTAGTTCTTTAGGAAAGGTCCGTTTCCGCCGAGTTTCCCGCTTGCAGCAGGAACAGTTCATCGCCAAAACTTCAAATCTATCGTATTATGGACAGGAGTTTTATTCCCTCAGATAACAGAAAGGAAATACTTCTAATGATTCTCTTCATTCACCGCAAGGATCTGCGGACTAGCGATCTTCCAGCCTTTGAAGCCATACGTTCTTCTGGATCTTGCAGCCTTCATGTGTTGATTCTGGAGCCTTTTCTACTGCGCAAACAACGTTATCTTGAGCATAGCGGGGTTAACTTCCTGACGCAGGTCTCAAGACTTCAGCAGGAGTACGCCACTGAGGGCAAGCAGCTACATATTCTGTATGGCGAGCCTGATATTATTGTCAAGAGGCTTAGCGAAACCTACCCCATTCAGGAATTGATGCTCCATGCCGATTACACCCCTTATGCATTACAAAGAGACATGAGCCTGCGCGATACATCGGCTGCACTCGGCATCCGTTTCAAAATTTATCACGACAGCATGCTCTGCGATCTGGAAGATTTCATGGATTGGTGTGGGAGACGAGAGCCCTTCAAGGTATTCACACCGTTCTACCGCCGCTGGCGCAGCTACTTGGCAGAGCGGTTTCGTCCGCCCTATTCTTCGACCTTAGCGGAGCTGTCAACGTCCACGCTGGACGAGAGAATTGCTGAGGATTTCAAGATTCCTGAGGAGATTACACTTCAGATTGAAAAGCTAGCACCTTCAGGAAAGAAGATAGATGTAAAAGATACGCTTGAGCAATTTATAGACTTACATTTACGGGATTATCATGTGAGCCGTGACAAATATGCACAGGAGGGCACCAGCCGGATCAGCCGACACCTCAATACGGGTACCATCTCTGCACGTACTGTGTATACTCGGCTGGCGGATGAAGAAAATGGTGGGGAAGAATGGCTGCGGCAGCTGGCCTGGCGGGATTTCTATCTGTATCAGGCCCGGCTCGATTCTGATTTCTTCAGCTATGAGAAGGTGTATGATTTGAGCGTTCTGGGTACGAAATACTTTGAGGCCTGGTCTTCAGGAAGAACTGGTATTCCGGTAATCGATGCCGCCATGACCCAACTGAACACAACCGGCTGGATGCCGAACCGGCTGCGAATGATTACCGCAATGTTTCTTACCAAAAATCTGGGCTGTCCATTTATTTACGGGGAGCGTTACTTCCGGCTGAAGCTGAGCGATTATGATAATGTGCTGAACCGTGGCGGCTGGCTGTGGAGCTCCTCGCTCGGATTCGACGCCTCCCCTTACTTCAGGATCATGAATCCGGTAACCCAGTCCCAGACTCATGACCCCAGCGGAGATTATATACGTACCTGGCTGCCGGAGCTGGCAGATTTGTCCGATAAAGATATCCACCTGCCTAGACCATATGCTATCGTTGATCTTAAGCAGTCACGGGCGCTGGCGATTGAGGTGTATAAAAAAATCCTGAACAGCAAAGGAGCGACAGTGCAACCTAATAGCGAAAACTGAGCTATAGCTTGCTTGCGCTTCCCTGCTCTTCTTGCAACATCACCAAAATTTCTGCTGTTCCTGCGGGTAGTTGGAGTGATTGGATTTCTTATGAGAGGAATCCAATCACTATTGGGTAAGAGTAATCGAGTACTTGGGGCAGCTAGCCCCTACTCCTCTAGCTCATCCAGCTTCGCTTCCAGTTCAGCCAACTTGTGATTCGCTTGATCCAATATTTCCTGAAGCCCTGCGGCTTCTGCTCGTTTTATTTCTTTTTTGACAACCTCAACTTGCTCTTCCAAATAGAGAATCTCGGCTTCATTTCCAGCGTTGTTCCACATCTGTGAATAAGTCATAGCCAGCCTCCTTTCTTCTTTACACCATGAGTTCAAGTCCATGATTCAAGCAAATTCCAGTTTCCATTTATCTAGATTAATCGATACTGCTATTGGAGTCTAGCTAATCAACATTAAACAAGCGCCGATTACTTTTCCTGTATTCAACTTGGAGCTGATTTTTAATCGCTTAAGCGGTTGTTGAGCATCAGGATACCCTACTCTATATTCAAATAACATTGAAGTAAAATATGATGCACTGCGTTTTCTGGCCTATGGTTATAATGCAAAGAGAGAATATGAAAGCGCTATTGCCGCCTTGAATCAGATTCCAGAATTATATTTCACTAAGCTTGCTGAATGATACGCAGCTGACGGTAATCATACCGCAGCATTGGCAGAAACCACACGTGCACTTGCTTTAATAGACGCGCTTAGTGATAAGGAAAAATCAGGAAAGTCCAAAATTTCGTAGAATTTTTCAATAAGAAAATACAGACAGATATACAGCTAGGAGGATAGTCTATTGCAATCCCCGAACATCCATGAAATGGCCATTTATACTAGACGAGTGAATGCTGTTCTAGATTATATTCACACTAATCTGGACGATGATCTTTCCTTGGAGCAGCTCGCTGAGGTTGCTGGATTCTCTCCATATCATTTTCATCGAATGTTTAAACATGTCGTCAAAGAAACTCTGAATAAATATGTGAACCGGGTCCGCATTGAGAAAGCCTCGAAACTCCTTGTTTTTCATGAAAACATGTCGCTCACTGAAATTGGATTGGAATGCGGATTTTCGTCCAGTGCAGGGTTCTCCCGTTCGTTCAAAGTATTCTACGGTATGTCTCCCACTAACTACCGTTTACAATTTAATATATTTAAGTCACGGAGTGTAACTTTTGCGGAGAAGCATTTCAGGCACAAAATGCAGGCCGCAGGGTATCTGTCAATCGATATAGATGAAATGATCAGATGGGCACACCATTACGTTCATACGGCTCAGATTGTCCATTTCCCACCTGTCAAAATACTTTCCATACGTCATTCCGGTCTATCAGATACGGGATTGACCCGGGAATTATCGCATGCCTTCGACAAAGCGTTTCGTCAAGCTTATCTTAATGGGTTGCTCTCTTCTGAGCCTGAGATTATCGGCGTATCCTACGACGATCCCTACTTGATCCCTCTTGAAAAGTGCCGATATGATGCATGCGTAACCGTCACACCCCATTCAGAATCCAGAGATGATCTGGAGATTTCAACCTTGCCCGGCGGCAAGTATGCCGTAATTGAAATTAGGGGCAGTATAACAGATCCTGAGCGGCATTTCCGCAGCCAGTGGTGCTTGCCAATCAGAGGTAAATAGCCAATTTTTTAAAATAGCAAGATTCGTCAAACCGTACATAATGGGTTTTTTTAAAATAAGGGACAGGGAAATCTTGCAAAAATAATAAGATGGGAGAATGCTTATGACAACCTTTGCAGTACCGAAATTACATTTTGATGGTTCGACTGTCGACGTACTTTGGGACAACCACGAAGAGGCCATTCATTGGTTTGAGAAGTTCATGTCGTGGGAAGTAGGCCAAAAGGAGAACTGGAAGCCTGATCCAAGATGTACGGAGGGCAAAATGACGCGAATGAATTGGGGTACTTGGCTGATCTCAAGTCTATCGTCTGTAAGACTGCCCCATCATTTTGCTGAACGCGGGACCGTGGAGTCCAACATCCGGTTGTGCTGGAGGACTCGAAACCTGAAACAACTGCACAGTCACTATAAATCAAGCGGGGTTCGGGTGACCGATATTTATAAAGGGCCGGGTGGTACGACTTACTTTGACTTCTGGGCAACATACGAGGGAATTCGATTTACGGCTCAGGAAGATAAACAAATACAAGAACAAGGTTTCGTCCCCTCCTGGATTAGATTGGGTGTTAGCGACCTGAAAAAATCCGTCCAGTGGTATCGTAACTATTTGGGGATGGAAATGGAGAACGATTTAAGCAAAGATGGTTATGTCATCATGAGCCTTCAATTAAATCATCAACGAGATCAAAAATCCTTATGGGTATTAGAGCAGTTAACAGAAGATGCTTATATTGGAAAAGTAGATGGACCTGTGCGGCCAATTTGCTGGGTTACTGATCGTGAGGATTTTTTTAATTATCATACGTTCCTATCAGACAGCGGGATCGAAACCTCGGATATTGGCGGATTCATAACTAGAGGAATGGTCAGCTTTCATGCATATGATCCCGACGGTAACCGTTTGAATTTCAGCAGCATGTAATATTCCTCGATGTATAAAGACTGGATCATAGGGTATTCCACCGCTTAAAGGCGAATGAGATACCCTATTTCTATAGCACTTTAACTTTAGGCGCCCTCTTCCCCCACACCTTTTAAGGACAATGTACAAGGTTGATCATAAGTACGTACATTATAAGCAATAACACAGCTTTTTTAGCAAAAGACGCTCTCCAAAGAGGTGAAGACGTGTGCCCATTAAAACGGGTGATCAATACATCGAACGAATTGACCGCCAAAACATTAATATCTGGTATAAAGGAGTGCAGATCGAGGGCCCTTTATCGAAGCACCCCGCATTTAAAGGTCTCATACAAACTCAAGCCGAAATGTACAACATGCAGTGTGATGAGCAATATTTAGCGCAGATGACCTATCCTTCACCAGAAACAGGAGAGCCTGTCGGTCTCTCTTTTCTCCCTCCCAAAAATGCTGAAGACTTACAACGCCGGAGAAAAATGATTGAACTCTGGTCAGGCAAGCATCATGGATTTTTAGGACGTTCCCCCGATTATATGAACACGGCCATCATGTCTTTGTTTACAGCTGCCGATATTCTCGAAGATCTAAATCCTAAATATGCTGAGAACCTCAGGAAGTACTACGCTTACTGCCGAGATCAGGACATTACCTTATCCCATGCATTCATCCAGCCTCAAGCAAGCAAAATATCCGGTCAGATTGATGCTACAGAGGATTCTATCGCTGCGAAAGTTGTAGAGATCAATGATGAAGGGATGATTGTAACAGGAGCTTTTATGATGGCAACACAAGGTGCTACATGCGATGAAATGCTTGTATTTCCGACACCCTCACCATCATTTGTGGATGATGATAACCCATTCGCATTTGCCTTTGCAGTACCCAATGACCTGCCTGGAATGACATTTTTTTGCCGTGAAAGCTACGCAGCCTCATCCCTCTACGACCATCCGCTAAGTTCAAGATATGAAGAAATGGATACGCTTGTTGTATTTGACCGTGTGCTGGTTCCTCATGATCGTATATTTTATTACGGTGATGAAGCGTATGGTGCACGATTGTTCGACGAAAGTCACTTTCATACACATATGGCTCATCAAATTATCACCCGTTATATTGCAAAGACCGAATTTTTTCTGGGTGTACTAGAATCATTGGCGGAAGAACAAAATTCTGTCCTTGAGCCCTACAATTTTCAGCAGATTTCAAGAACAATAACTTTTTTAGAAACATTCAAAGCATTAAGATTGGCTTCTGAAATAGGGGCATCTTCAGACAAATTTGGATATCTCATTCCAGATAAAGGTCCACTTCTGGCTTCAACCATTCACTTTTCAGAGTTTTATCCAGAGATGGTTGAGATGGTCCAAAAGTTCAGTTCAAGCGGTCTCATCATGATCCCCTCCGAATCCGACTTCATTTCAAGTGCCGGTTCGTACCTCAGTCAGTATTTGAAGGGTAATGTCTCGGATGCCTGGTATCGAAATGCCTTATTCCGGCTTGCTTGGGAACTGGGAGCGGGAGCATTCGGCGGCCGGCAAACCCAGTTTGAACGCTTATTTTTCGGAAACTCCCAAACCTTGGCCTTCCGCATGTACAACAGCTATGATAATCACGAATACTTCCGTCAAATCATTCACGAGTTTATTGCATCTCAGTATCCTCATACTGATTCAACTTCCGAGGAGCAATAAATCTAGCGAGGAATTCGGGAGAAACATTTCAATCTCACAATACTAAGGGAGCCGTTCGGCTCTCTTTTTTCAATGTGCGTCTCTTTAAGTTAGTTTATTTCTATAGATTACTTTATGGACATCATGTCTCACCGTTCGATGCCCAGCTTTAATCCCTTTTCCGATAGCGATAAGCATTACATCAAGATATCTTTCGGAAATATTTAAAGCTGCTTTTAACTGCTTGGAATCATAACCGGACATCATCACCGTATCAAGTCCAGCTTCCTTTGCCAGCAAGACTAATGACATTGCGGCAAGACTTACATCTCTGGTTAATTCCATCCGAAGTTCCTCGTCTGATTTAACTGCATAATAATCAATTGCAGCCTGTGCTAGAAAGTCTCTTAAAGATTCATCGAAATAACCGGATTGAAAACCTTCCTCATGGATCTGTACAATATTCTCTGCTTGGAACGCTTTATAATCACCTAGCATCACAATTAAAGCTGAGGCGTCTGCTACTTGTTGTTGATTGAAAGCGATGGGCAATAGAGACTTTTGGATTTGGGGATCATCTATAATTAGATACCTTACCGACTGGATATTATTCCCATTCGGTGATTTGCCTGCACTTTCAATCAATGAAACCAGCATGTCCAGGCTGATTTTATAACTCGGGTCATAATGTCGGACTGAATTTCTATGCTCCAGAATACTTTTAACACTCATGTTGTTCACTCCCATCTTTATTTATAATGCTTTTCAAATTATAGTAGTTAATACTAAACAGGAAAATAACGCACAAAATTGTGGGTAAGCCACCTTTAAGTGCCTATCTGAGGAGGAACGGGATTTGATCCATTTTAATACAGGGATAAATGTTTTTATGAATATTGTGGGTGGAAAATGGAAGTGCTTAATCCTTTTCTTTTTGAGTCGAAATTCAGTTCGAACCAAAGAGTTTTATGCGCTGATACCTGGGATCACACAAAAAGTATTAACAGATCAATTGCGGCAGTTGGAGAAAGACGGACTTGTGAAAAGAGAAATCTTTCAGGAGATTCCACCAAAAGTAGAGTACAGTCTCACAGAGCTGGGGCAATCTTTTGTACCTGTTCTAAATACAATGTGTGATTGGGGTAATGAATACGCAGTGTTGAAGGAAATCAAGAGCGATGGACAAATTCACTGTACTCACCAAAATAATCATCAATAGCCCCCTTTCACTTTGGTTCAACACAACCTAAAAAAGGAAGCTCCTTAAATATTGTCTTGTAAAGAAATTACGGCGCATTCTCCCTTGTTTGGAGGGAATGCGCCGTTTTTTTGAACAACTATATCGTCTTCTTGGTTTTACTATTCCGGCGGCAGAGCGCTGACTTCGTCAAGCTGCTGGAATTCTTCAAGGGTAAGCTCCATTTCCGCAGCGGCCATATTATCCTCCAATTGCTCAAGGCGTTTGGCACCAACGATTACGGAAGTAACAACCAATTTGGACAGCAGCCAGGCGAGAGAGCTCCGGGCCGGACTTACGCCTCGTACCTCCGCCTTATCCTCAAACACAGCGCGTTAGCAACCGTTGTCTGCAACGATATGCTGAGGACATAGCGTTTAAGTGAATAAGGATAGATTATACTTTTTTTGCATCAACGCTATTCAAGCGTAACTTGCTTAGCTCAGGAAGCACAACACCCAGCAGCACTACGATAACCCCGACCCATTGAAGTCCGCTGACTTGCTCATGAAGCACGAATGAGGACAACAATACGGCAACCGGCAGCTCGGCAGCACCGAGAATCCCCGCCATGCCGCCTCCGATATGAGGAACACCTATCGCAAATAGCACAGGTGGGATAAACGCTCCGAACAAACCAAGCAAGAAACCAAATAGCAGTAACTGACTCCATAGCAACCCGTTAAACAGGAAGTATGGCGGGAATAAAATGAATAGCAGCAGCATTCCTCCGGTAACCATCCACGCACTCCGGTACGCTGGATGAACGTTAGGAACAGCTTTGCCACTGAAAATAATAAACATAGAATAACTTACTGCAGACAGAAGCCCAAGTGTAAGTCCCAGGACATTGAAACGAGCTTCGCCCTGATCCATAATCCCCGCTGCAAGCAGCGTTCCTCCGAACAGCAATAACAAGGTTAGCAGGGTGACCTTATCAGGCCATTTGCGTTTGCTGACCGCTTGAATCAGTACGCTGATCCAAGTGAACTGAAACAATAGAATGATCGCGAGTGAAGCCGGGATGTAACGCAGGGATTGATAGTACATCAGACCGGTTACGACCGTTGGCGCCCCAGCCAACATCAGCACTATTCTATTTTTCCAAGATAATTTACTTCTAACTACAGCTGAATTACCACCTACTGTACCTTGTCCACTCTGTGTACGCTTTTCTCTAACCTTTGTGTAAAGTGCCAACAGCCAGGCAAGTATACAGCCCGTCAAGAGCTGCGTGCCAACCACTTCACCCAACTGGTACCCCTTATCGTAAGCCAATACAACAATTGTTGATAATATACCGTAGCTCATAGCCCCCACTAGGACGGATATTAAATACTTCAAATCTTTCATTTTGCACCTCCACAATATTCCAAACCGCCTGACATAACGCAAATAAACCTAACTTCGTAATAAGGGAACTGAAGCATTTCCTTATCATCGTAGTTAGGAAGAATAGGCTTCCTGTAGAAACCTCCGCCCTTGTGGCCTTTCTTGAATGCGGAGTTATACGAGAAATATGTGATTATTATCATCATGACGACTTTTCATATGCTACACGGCAAGTAAACATATGTCAACCTTAAATACCAACTCTTCACTTATTACGTCTTCATGTCGATAAATTTAGAATACACATGGAAAAGTATGGAGGAGAATATGAACACTAATCGTAGAACCGAACCTTTTCGCTATACCCTTAAGGAACCTTTTACATTTGATCTTCATATCCTTGCTATTAACGGGCTCCCGGTTCCTTCCAAGCCTGTAAGAGCTGTACTGTTTGACATCAGTCGTTCCGGCTGTCACCTATCGCTCCCCATAAATATAAATCTGGAAAACAATCTAGTGCGCGTTGGCATGGAGATAGACCTCACAGTAGAACCTACGTACATAGAAGGTACAATGAAGTGGAATAAGCAACAGGACGGCAGTTTTCATTACGGCATCCAACTGGACATCCCTGAATCTGACCGTGATCGTCTTCCAGGGGTACTTCGTAAGCTGGCTGGCGAAGGCAAAATATTGGTCCGCTGACCTATTAATTTACATAAAGGAATTTGCTATAGCGATCTACTAGGGTATGCCTAGAGTTAGTAGCGGAGATGTGGAAATGTTGCATCCATCTCGGCTTATTGGATTGTCATTTGATTTGAAATATAGATCATAACTAACGTCCCAAAAAATCCAGCATATATGTGTTCACGATTTCCGGTTTTTCTAATGGAAGCCCGTGCCCAGCCCGGGGAATGACGGTGGCTTCAATGTTATGTATTACCCTTCTGGCTCGTTCCATTGCTTGCTCCACATCATACTGAATATCCTGATCCCCGATGAGCAGTAATGTAGGGGCAGTAATCTGCTGTAACTCATTATCTTTTATGTATGAGACGAAGAGCTTCGTTCGCGGAAGCGCGTTTTGCATGGCGATTGTGAACTGGTCTTTAAGCGTCTGATTGATGACGTTTCCTTCACCTGTCATATTATCCATCAGATTTTGAATCCTTTGGGTCGTGGGCATCATTCCCGCAAGCAAACAGCGGATGAAAAAACCTTTGTTCTGTGGCTGTATGCCTGCACCAGGGCTCAAAATGATAACCTTGCGAATACGTGCTGATAAACGAGTAGCAAGAACCATAGTAATGAATCCACCATAAGAATGCCCACAGACATGTACCTTATCGATGTCAAGTCCATCCAGTATCTCAGTAAACCAAGTCACACAGTCCGTTTTATTTTTAATCGGCCGGATTGAACCACTCTTATTTATATCACCTGGGAAATCAATGGCATATACCCGATAACGACTACTAAGAGCATCAATATTTTCTAACCACATTGTTGAACTGAATCCGAAACCATGTAGTAAAACCAATGGCTCAGCATATTCTGGTCCGGCAACAAGGACATGTACGAGGCCAAAAGAGGTAGTTACATATGCAGACTGGACGGGTACCTTCCATAAGTGAAGTGTATCTTGATAAGCCTTCATGACAAGATCCGGATTTCCTTTCTTTCGATAAATCGAAATCATTTCCCCATTCATTAGGTGATCCTCTCCTCTATCGATTACTACTCATGATTGAACACGAACCATACTTGTAAAAAAACGAATATGTGCTATCATCGTTTGCTCAATTTCTGTTGTCTCCTCTCCATCCAGCCTTCTCAATACATATAAGGAGGACATTTGGAGCAATGAATATTGATAATTAACTGAAAGTATTCTGGGATCATGCGGTTGAATTTGTCCTAACGCAATATACTTTTCAAAAACGATCGCCATATAATTAGACATGCCTGCAACTATATCGTTTAAGTAAATAGCTCTAGCTTCCTGATCCCTAACCTGTTCCAAATAGATAATTCGCCAGATCTTCTCCATCTTTGGATTTTGAATATGCTCCATGAAGTTTTGAAAACCTCGCATCAAAAACATTTCTACATCCATAGCCGACACGATGGCATCAAGACCTTCTAATGGTGGAATTATTTTAGATATATCCATTCGAAAATTATAGTAAATTGTTTCCAGTATCACTGCTTTGCTTTGAAAATGATTGTACAAAGAACTCTCCTTAATACCCACCTCCCTCGTGATATCCCGAATCGAGACAGCGTTAAATCCACTTTTAGAGAAAAGATCAATAGCAACATGAAGTATGAGATTCTTGTTGTTATTCTGGATCAGGTTTCCATTTAAATCTAAAAATGTTCCGGTCTCATGTTTGATTTCCATATTAGAGTGGCTCCTTTTTGACAAACTAACGAATGTTCGTTTCATCATTATAACTAACGAATGTTAGTTAGTAAAGAACTCTTTAGTATATAAATCCTATTATTAACTATAAAAACCAATAGTTGCTCTACGATACCCGCATATGCTATCCATCCTCCATTAAAACCCCCTGAAGCCAAGCAGCGTCTCCTGCCAACCGTGGCACCTCTACAGACAACCTCTTCACATGTTCACGCAGGACGTCAGCTTCATCGGTCCCTTCCAGATAGCGGGTAAGAAAATGGAGGAATACATCCATTTTTCTCAGCAATATCAGCATTGGAATGGCCTGGATTTCATCAATAGAGAGACGAACCTGGCGGCTATATCCCCGCCAAAAATCCCGGATCACAACATCTTTCTCCGCATTGCCCAGTAGTCCAGATAGGATAACTGCAGGTTCCATTGCCCGCACGTCGTATGCACAAAATTCAAAATCAAGCAGCCCAGCCACTTGCCAGGGAGCGGTGGCCTCCACTAGCAAATTAGAAGCATTCAGATCCCCATGCACCAACTGATGCGGCAGTCTCTTCAGTTTCCACAGTGAATCCTCAATGTTGTCCACGGTGTCACTGAGAATCTTCAGTTCCTCGGCGAGATCTATGAAGGGTTCTGGAGGATTCAAATATAACTCCCGGATCGTTCCCCTGGTACATAGCGGATAGGACTGCCCCAGCTCATAATATGGAAGATACGCCGCAGGAAGTTCCGGATTTACATCCGCTAGGACTACAGACAACACTCCTGCCGCTTCACCAAACGATTCATAAAAGTCAAAATTCCCCTCTGAGGGCGAATCTCCTTCGATATATGTGCACAGACAAGCAAATTTGTCGTTGTAATCTTCTAACTGAACCAAAGACTCCCCTGCGGAGGTAAAGATTGGTGAAGGTACTTTAAAAGGCAAACTCATGGTTGCCAGCTTTTGCAGCACTTCATGCTCAAATTCGATTTTGTGTCTGTCCCTGTGCGTATTATAAATACGCAGCACTGCCCACCGTCCTTCCTTTTCCACAATATAGGTTGTATTGTTCCAGCCCCCTGGCTGTTTTCGCAGCTCCCCATTCCACTCCGGCCATACCTGGCTGATTATACTATTGATAGACTTATGCCCCTCTCTCTTTAATATTCTTTTCTATTCTAATAGGTAACATTGTCTGATGAAACTACCAATTTTCTGGACAATCCTTCCTCTAGTTGTATATAGTGTATAACGGGAAGCAGCACTTAGTCAGTAAGGGATCAGGAGGAGAAATTCGGAATGGCAAATCTATTGGTAGTAGAAGATGAACGAGCAATCAGTGATTTAATTACAATGAATCTGAAACTGGTTGGACATACATATAGCAAGGCCTACCGTGGACCGGAGGTTTTTGAAATTCTGGAGCGTGAGAAAATCGATTTGATTTTGCTCGATGTTATGCTCCCAGAGCTAGATGGTTTTGAGGTTATGGGGCGGATTGCACATTTGCAGATTCCAGTGATTTTGATCACCGCCAAAAATTCTTTGGCTGACCGCATCAAAGGCTTCGAGCTGGGCGCGGATGATTATATCATCAAACCATTTGAAATCCTTGAATTGCTGGCAAGAATCAATGTAGTGCTGCGTAGAGGGGAAAAAGGCACCTCCAGCTTCATTTGCGATGACGTTGAGGTGCGTTACCTGGAACGGCAGGTTTTGGTGGATCAGACGCCGGTTGACTTGACTGTCAGGGAATTCGAACTGCTTGAGGTGTTAATCCGTAACCGGAATATTGCATTATCGAGGGAAAAGCTCCTGGAATTGGCCTGGGGTTATGATTTTGAGGGAGACACCCGCACTGTGGATGTACACATCCGGCAGCTACGCAAAAAACTGGGCTGGGAAGAACGGATCAAAACCATTTTCAAACTAGGCTACCGCCTGGAAGTTCAGAGTTAATCATGAGATTCTGGCATAAAATTCTACTGTCGGTACTTCCCCTCTTCATCATCACTCTGGATGTAAGTGTGATTATGGTGATGAAAAAAAGCTGGCAGCTCAATATAGATAGTGAGACACAGAGAGCCTCCAGTGATCAATTGTTAATTGCCAATAATATTTATGAGAACCTTAATTCTATTCAGGCGCGGGGTAACCCATTGACTCCTATTCTACTGGCCAGCGTGGCTCAATCCTATGGCGATTATTATCATAAGCAAGGAATCTATTTGCAGCTCTGGGATAGCGACGGGATGATTTATCCTCCCCAGAATGAAAACTTCACAGCGCAAAGCTCGGGAAACGGCAGCGAGACTGAAGCCTTAGACGCTCGGTCTATTCAGCTCTCCACCCCGCTTCCTGCTCCTTACCAGCATTTGCGGCTTGTCTATCAGCGTGAAATCAGCGAGCTCTTCGCCAAGCAACAGGAGCTGAACCGCTTTTTTGTAATGATTAACCTGATTGCGGGTCCAGTTCTGCTGCTACTGCTTTATCTGCTGATCCGGCAGCTAAGTAAGCCTCTGAAGCTCCTCTCAGAGACCAGCAAAACGATCGCCGAAGGTGACTATACGAAACGGGTAGAGCTACACAGTAAGGATGAATTTGGCGAACTGGCCTTGAACTTCAACCGGATGGCAGAGGCTGTGGAGCAGCGGGTCACCGAACTCTCGGACATGGCTGAGGAGAAACAGCGGATGGTAGATAATTTGGCCCATGAATTGCGTACACCGTTGACCAGCATGCAGGGTTTCGCCGAGTTTCTGACCACGGCCAACATTGGACAGGAAGAACAGCAAACTGCGGGCAACTATATTCTTAGCGAAACTCTCCGTCTCAAGAACCTGGCCTTTAAGCTGCTGGATTTGTCTGTCCTCCGGCATCAACCGCTGACACCCCGGCAGGTGGACATTTCGGAACTGTTTCAAACGGTCCAACACACGGAACACCCCAAATTAGCGAGTGCAGACATACGACTTCTTGTTCAGCATAAGATCGCTACTGTTTGGGGAGACGCAGATTTGCTGGCTTCTTTTTTAGTCAATCTCATTGAAAATGCGATTCATGCCTCCAAGCGCGGTAGCGAGATCTATATGCTGGCCTATGAGCTGAACAGAGAAGCCGTGCTGGAAATCCGCGATACGGGTGCCGGACTCTCGGCAGAACAGGCTAAACGCGTATTTGAACCGTTCTACCGGGGAGATCAGGCGCGTTCACGCGAATACGGCGGCGCTGGCCTGGGATTATCCTTATGCCGGCAAATTGCCGAAGCACATCAGGCCAGGTTAACATTAGACTCTGAGCTTGGCAAAGGGACTTGCGTACGTATCTTTTTACAACTTCATAACAACTGCCCTCCTACTCTATAACATCTTTGGATTAAGGTTAGGTAGATTCATCATCCAATCCCTATGGAGGTTAAGTTAATGAACAACAAGAAGATTTCAACTACACTCACAGTGCTCTTGTTCTCTGGAAGCGTGCTGGTGGTCAGCGCAATGATTGTCCCAGGATTTGTGAATACCAGCGTTGCCAAGAGTATTCCTGTCGTGCAGTACACGGGCAAGCAGACTTTGACCAGCAGCAAGACGCCTGTATTAAAGGTAGAGGCAGAAACAGCAAAGATTACGGTCTCCGACGTCAACAAAGAGTTGGAGCAGCTGATGACCCAAGAAGAATTTCAGCAAATTTATAATTTTGCGGACAAGCCCGATAACGAGCTTACCTCCAACAGAGAGATGACCGAGGAAGAAGCGAATCGGAGGCTAATATTGCAAGACCAGTATTTGTATGAGGGTCTCCGCCCCAAGCAGTCCCTTCCGTTAAAGCCGGGACAATCTGAGTATTATTGGGACTTGGACAATAACAGGATCCATTATCCGAATCGACCATTGACTGACGAGGAGCTCTTGGAAACTACGGACTGGTACTATCGGCTAAACTATGGTCTATCCAAACGGAACATTGTAACACCGCTGGATTCCAAAGATTTGGTTCAGGCTGATGCCGTCGCCCTCGCCGCTACAAGTGTAAAAAAGCTATTTGGTGCTGATGTCTCCAAATTAGAAGTATATGCTAATTTAAATGATGCCGTGATATTAAATAAAAAATCCTGGCTAATTACATTTGCTCCTTATAAAGCGGACACCTTAAGAGCACAGGGTAAAGATTTCTGGCAATATAACGTAATCATTGATTATACTACCCGGACGGTAGTGGACACGACAGCCGCTAATTTCACTCTAAAAAGAACCCCGATTAGTGCTGAAGCTGCCAAGGCTATCCAAAAGGATGCGACATGGATTCACGAGGCTACGAAAATAGTAACTGACAAGCAAGGAGAGACCCGAAAAATCACTATGGCCTACCTGGTAGATACCGATAAAAATGATAGTCGCGGTATGGTTGACGTCAAAATGTTACTCGAAGACGGCAGCAGCTATACTGCAGAATTGCGCTACCCGGATAAGACGCTTCGCTGCCTCCTTTATGAAGAAGCAAAAGTCACCAAGTAAGATCATTTTTGCACCTTTGTGCATGAATTTTATTCAGGGTAAAACGATATACTATTCGTTCTAGTACTATGAAATCACCCTCTAAGACCTCATAACTGGATCGATTGAACCTCGTACAGCGAAAAATCGATTATTCGAGGGGAAAAATATTGGTTTTATAAAAATAGAAAAGCCCGCAGGGAATGCGGGCTTTTTGGACTTGCTTTTCATTTAAGAGGCACTTGCTTGGCAAATTGCTCAAACTTCTTCAGGTACGGAGCGACCTGGGAAGTAATACTTTGCAAATATCTGATAGAGGCTTGCTTTGTTTTTTCTTCTTTAGCTGTTTCTGTTGGAAAAATCCAATATTCTTTATACACAGATCCTTTTTGATATTGCACACGGAATAGCTTGCCTTCTTTCCAATGTTCTAAAAGACTTCCATTGGTATCCCAGATGGATATCGTCGTCTCGTTCCCCTTGTAAATAAATTCGAAATCAGGATCTGCCACAGCATGTCTAACTTTATAACCGCTTTTCCAAACATCGTTAACAAATTCGCCCGATGTAATACTATTTTGAATCACTTCTCCGGACGCCTCCGTGATTTTTTCAGTCAGTGTGCCTGAGCCGTTCATCCGGTCATTCTTCCAGTCCCCATTATAGACAAGCCGATATGTTCTTCCATATTCACCTATGTATTCGTTATAATACTTTCCAGTACCTGAGCGTTTGCCTTGTACGAATTCGCCCGAATACCACTTTTTGTCACTCCATTCTAATTTTCCTTTTCCATTCGGCAGATCGTTTTTCGTTTCCCCGTAATAGACAGCATTGGAATAACTCGTTGTCGCTTTCACCGATTCAGCACCAGCATTTGAAACAGGAACAGCTGCAGACAGCGCCGTTGTTACGCTAATTGTAGTTGCTAAAAATAGAATCCATTTTTTCTTCATTTCATACCCCTTTATGAGCTATATTTAATCCTCCTATATTATACATAATTAAACAAAAAGAATATTGGTCTTTGTGTAGCTGGAATCCCCCGTAGCCTATAGCACAATTGAGTTGTTTGGCCGCATAAAATATATGAAGTAAATCTTGATCACACTGCAAAATAGACTACCCGTCATTTGCATGTTTTATTTGAATCCAAACTATTTTCACTATAAGAGATCATAATAGCCCGAAAGAGTCTTGTGTAAAAAATGTCACAGACTTAAGGCTAGCCCCTTCCCCTCATTAGGTCCAGCTCCACTCCACCCTCAAGGCTGATGATAAATCCCGCCCCGCTTGTTATATTTTACTGGCTAGATAATTTGCCGCTGAGGAGAAAATCAAATGAAAACCGTATTACGCATCACCCTCTTTCTAATCGTCTTTATATTAATCATGGGAGGAACAGGAGCTATCGGATTTATCCATACAATGAATTCCGGGATGTCACTTTACGATAAAACCCCGCCTTCATTAGCGGATGTACAAACACCCCCATATGACATCAGTAAACCAACAGTGGCAGTGCTACTGGCGAACGAAGTGACAGAGGTATTCGACTTCCTCGTTCCTTACGAGATGTTTGCGATGACAGAAGCTTACAATGTGTATGGTGTTGCTCCAGATCGTAAAATCAAATCGCTTACCGGGGGGCTGGATGTTATCCCGCATCATTCATTCAGCGAGATGGATACGATGTTAGGTAAAAGTCCGGATATTATCGTCATTCCTTTTATGCCGATTCTGAACGATACAAAGTATGCACCCGTTCGTGAATGGATTCAAAAGCATTCGAACAACCATACGATATTACTCTCTATTTGTAATGGAGCAGAAAACCTGGCCGATACCGGACTATTAAAGAGTAAATCAGCCACTACACATTGGGGAGATATTAACCGCCTGATTAAAAAATACCCAGACATTCAGTGGATTAAGGATCAACGTTACGTGCCGCAAGGAAATATCATATCTTCCGCGGGTCTGACCTCAGGAATTGATGCTACTCTATACGTTATCTCGCAGCAGTTGGGTGATGCGGCTGCAAAAAAGATAGCAGAAAATATGAACTATCCTTCTTATAACTACGTTATAGATCCAAATGTAAAACCCTTTAATGCCGGAATTAGCGATATTACATAC
Source organism: Paenibacillus sp. NPDC056722 (assembly GCF_042790635.1). Lineage (NCBI taxonomy): Bacteria > Bacillati > Bacillota > Bacilli > Caryophanales > Paenibacillaceae > Paenibacillus > Paenibacillus sp. NPDC056722. The sequence continues at coordinate 123,507 of NZ_JBHTYV010000004.1, forward strand.
GTATTAAATAATGCTTTTCAATGGAACAAACCTAAAGCAGGTGTACTCTTGTACAATGGCGCGGATGAACTCGATTTGTCGGCTGCATTTGATACATACGGTGCTTCCGGGACGACAAGAACACTTACGGTATCCAGTAAAAATGAACCCATTGTAACGAAGCATGGCCTGAATCTAGTCGCACGTTATCAGACACAAAACGTATCTAATCTCTCTAAAATGATTGTCGTTGGTTCAGATGCTGAGACTAAAGCGGCCGAGGACATTAAGCAATGGAATAACAGCGGCAATAGTGCAGAGTTACTATTCCTACACCGTGATATGTCAGAGCGATTTGCGATGGATCCTGCATTTGAGGATTTGGCTAAACAGGAAGATGTTCAAACTGCGAAATTTGCCGCGAAACGTCTTGAATATCGTGCCACAGACCACCTGAAGCTTGAAGGTAAGCCTTTCTCCCTTGAAGCGTTTGGTATACCTGTTTTACTTAGTATGCTCGCTGTGATCTTTGCGTTATTTATTGATAGACGTTTATTCGGCAGAAAAAAACAAGGATAGTCCCCATCAGTCTTAAAAAAAAGTCACTTCATGACGAAGTGGCTTTTCATGCAGCCTTTTTTCATATAAGCATGAAGTACAGTTCCTTGGCAACGAAAATGAGACAACTAGAGATGTTATTAATGTAAGTGGTTTTTAGGTTCTCGTTTTTACGGCTATTCCACTAAACGATATAGGACCGACAACATCAGCTCTTGTATTTGCTGTACGATTTTCTGCTGTGACTGTGTAAACATGCGTACCCGGTCTTACATTCCGATCTTCTGCTTGGAGCGTAACTGCATAATTTTGTTCAGAACCAATAGATTCAATATCTTGTAAGTTGTTACCAAATCTCCCCGATTAGGTTGAGCATGTCTTGGAATCCGTATCTTGATTGTTGCAATGCGGCTTTTTGCTAGTTAGCTTCGGATTATAAATGAATTTGCTAAATTCCTCAAGATTGATATCTCTAACGTATTCTAGGTAAACGGACAGTAGAGTTTAATTAAAAACGTTCTTTATTGTTTGTGTTTAATTGGGTTTTGTTAGAATATCATTAGATTTTAGTGTGGCATATAGGAGGAATAAAGTTGAGGATCGTCTATGCAACTGACTCAGACTATGAATACATCCGAAACCGTGATCAGCATATTTCTGAGAGCTTAATACTGACAAAAATAAAGGAAAATGAGATGTATATTCTACGGAATCAGGATGAAAAGAATATCGGATGGATGAGGTATGGCTACTTTTGGGACAACATCCCTTTCTTAAACATGATTTGGATCGATGAACCATATCGAGCCAAGGGGGTAGGAACGCAAGCTCTCCTCTTCTGGGAAGAACAAATGAAGCAAAAGGGCTACAATCTGATTATGACATCCACTCAGGCTGATGAGGAAGCCCAACATTTTTATAGAAAACTAGGATACAAAGATGCAGGATGCTTAATACTTGACACACAACCATTGGAAATACTTCTTACAAAAAAATCAAACTAACATCCATACCAATAATCGTGGTGAACAATTACATGAGAGACTTTATTTTTATTATCGGACCAAGCGGTGTAGGTAAAACGACTCTAGCTAAACAACTATTTACACACTACAAGAGTGTTTATATTGAACAAAATATGATTCCTGAATTTTTAACGCTTGATGGCGAGACGGAGATCACTGGGGCGTTTGAAGAAGAAACCTGTTGGTCAAATACAGTTGCGCTTCTTAAAAATTTTAATACGTTGGGATACAAAAATATCATTGGATTAGATTTTGACGATTTAAGAACAAGAGATATCCCAGAGGTTTTCAAAGGCTTTAACTATATAACCTTAAAGCTTGTATGTAGTGACTATGAACAGAATTTAAATCAAATGGTTAATCGCGAAACTGGTGGACTTGTCGATGTTGAACTTCTTGAAAATATGTATTTAAAAATCCCAACCAGGCCCTTACTCATCAATGAATTTGAAATCGATATTAACGATAAAACACCACAACAAGTTATGCTTGAGGCAGTAGAACTTATTGATCATGCAACAACACTGTCTGATTACGAATATATCAAGCCTCAACAAGAGCTCTTTTACTCATGGATATTTAGTAAAGGCTTGCGGTAGCTTAAACAGCCAGCTTTTATAAAATACAGATGAGAGTTTTGGCACATATCAGATCTGGAATATTCCCCCAAGTAGAAGATGAGTGATCTGAGCAGTATAATGATTACTAAACCTATAGTTAGTACTGATAGAGAGTGACATCATTGGGGGGAAATCCTTTGTATTCGAACAACGAGAACGAACTGCAGGATCAAGAGGATATGAATTCAGGAGATATGGCGCAGACCTTTACCATTGGGGAAGTGGCCAAGATGATTGGATCTAAAATCAGAACCATTCGTTACTACGATGAAATTGGATTAGTGAAGTCCACTAGCCATACAGAGGGTAAACATCGCTTATATACAATGGAAGATATATGGCGTCTAGAACTTACAGCAACGCTGCGCTATCTGGATTTTGGCATTGAAGATATCAGCCAGCTTTTATCAGGGTCCTTATCGGTCGATAAAGCACTCGATTGGCAGATGGAGTCCCTCTCCATCCAGGTTAATGCGCTTACTCATATGATCTCTATTTTACAGCAAGCGAAGCAGCAGCAAGGGGATTCCATGCGTTATCTGTACGATCTTGTTCAAGCCAAAGCATCAAATGTTGAAAAACGAAAACAGTTTATTGCCGAAAAGGTGGCCGCTACTGAACTCTTTGACGGAGTTCCCTTGGAATGGCAGGATCCCATGCTGTATTTTTTCAATAAATGCATTGTCCAACAAGAAAAAACTACACCAAAACAAATAGCCGCCTGGAATGAGCTGCAAGAAATCATCAACGATCCTCAGTTTATAAAAGATGTGAAAAATACGGGCTTTGCATCTTCTACCAAAGAACTTCAGCCCCGTTATGATGCAGATACCTGGATCAAGAAGCTGGATCTATTCTATGTCCAATTGACGCAAGCGGTGGAGAAAAAGAAATCTGCTGACAGTCCTGAGGTTCAGGCCATTATAGAAGAGACACTCTCGCTATATGCGAATACGGAGGAAACATTCTATAACGAGGATTTCCTTAAATCCTATCTCGACCGGGCCGAGCAGACTCGTACACCTCTTATTGAACGCATAGACAGGTTATGTGCCATTATGAGCCCCCAATTAAACTTGCTCGCAGAAGCAAATCTTGTGTTTATTCAAAACTTGCAACGGAAGCTGAAATTAGATAACCAAACAAGCGAACAGCCCAAAAGCTAAGGCCTTTGGGTTGTTCAAAGTTATATTTAGTCATGTAAAATCGTAAAATCCGGATGCTCTCCGATATTTTGCTCTATTAAACGGAACGGCTTCTTTTTCAAGTAATGATCAAAGAAATCCTGCGAATAATCGCTAATGAGATCATGGGTCTCTCGAATATCGCTTCCCTGCATCCATTGGAAAACCGGTGTGAATAGAACAAAATCGGTGAAGCTGCCATGCCTTGTTTTGTTCAGAATCATCCAGTAGTTTCCGCCCTTAGTGATATTATCAAACCGCGGTAGGACTTCCTTCTTCATATCAATCGGGCCATCTGTGCTTGTATGAATATACTCTACAGTGGAATCCGCACTCATCATCAGAAACGGCTTACTCAGCCCTTCTTCCGGAATACGCCGCTGGCCATATAATATGCCATCCATGTTAAGCCCTGCCTTGATTCTGGAATCCGTCATTAACATTTGCACACTGGTCGCTCCGCCGAAGGAATGACCGAACATCCCCACATGATTCATATCCATCCGGCCGGTAAAACGCTGGTCTGGATCATTCGCCGCCAGCCTCTCCACCTGATTCAGTACAAATTTGGCATCCTCTACCCATTGCTCATTGGCATGATCCAGATCAGTGATGGATTTGCTCTCTTCCTGGATTAATGGTGCCACCCGTCCATCCGGGAACACAGAAGCGGTACTGCTATAGGTATGATCTATGCCGACCACGATGTAACCATGACTGACCAATTGTTCGACCTGGTAGGTATTCTGCATTTTATTCCCAGTTAGACCATGAGAAAATAGAAGCACCGGGTAGGACGGCTCTGCATCAGAAATTGCTGCATTCTCTATCGCATGCGTCTTCACATAACCTATAGAAGTAAACAACATCTTAGGGACATGAAACATCTTACTATATCCCTCAGAAAAGGCTTTGATGTTCGAATGATAGGCTCCGATCTTCCCTTTCGCCTTGGCGTCAGCAGGGTACCAGGCTTGTACCATTAATTCACGTTTGTCATTAGGATCAGGCGTGAGGACCTCGTCCCGGCTATTATCTTTCCAATCATAAGTAACCGTACCGACTTTGTAAGGACCTCTTGGCTTCTCAAAGGTGAATACGGGAAGCACGAGCGGTAAGGCTACCGCTACGGCTGAATAAATAACAGTCAGCAAGATCACCACAATGAGCTTTGCAGTTGATTTTTTTCGAGGTGTTTGTACTCCAGCTTTATGAGACTTCGGCCCCAATCTGATAATGAAAAAAATAAGTGGCACAGCCGTCAACACATACGCCGGGATCATCGGCCAGCGCATACCTTCTATGATTCCATGCACCAACATAATGATGGCGGAAATCATGAATCCAATGCACAGGCCGCGCTGTGTCTTATTCTTAGCGAATATAATCCAGCCCATCAATAAAATATTGAAAACCACTAACACAATTTCAAAAAGCCTCATACGCAAATGAACCTCCATATCGATAGTAAGTTGCTAGCACTAGCTAATACAACTTATTATCTCCAGGAAGTGAGATTCGAGTCCTTTTGATTCTATCTTAATGCAGGAAATACGGCTGGAATTCAATAAGCAGTGCGCAGTATAATTGCATTAAATCCTTAGTCATGAAGACGAAGTTCTAGCATTGGAGGCGCATCATTTGTATTCAGACAGCGATATAGAACTACAGACCTTTTCAATCGGGGAAGTTGCCAAAATGATTGGGTCTAAGGTCAGAACCATCCGATATTACGATGAGATTGGATTAGTTAAACCCTCCACTCATACCGAGGGAAGGCACCGGTTATACACGATGGAAGATATACGGCGTTTGGAGCTTACTACAACGCTACGCTATTTGGATTTTGGTATCGAAGACATCAGTCAGCTCTTATCCGGGGCCTTATCGGTTGACAAAGCACTCGATTGGCAGATTGAATCATTGTCCATTCAGGTTAGCGCGCTTACGAATATGATCTCTATTTTACAACAAGCAAAGCAGCAACAAGGGGATTCATCCATAAATTACATTTACGATCTCGTTCAAGCTAAGGCATCAAATACTGATAAACGCAACCAATTTATTGTCGAGAAAGTGGAATCTTCTGATCTCTTTGATGGAGTTCCTCCAGAATGGCAGGATCCTATGCTGCATTATTTCAATAAATATATTGTGAATCAAGAGAAAACAACAGCGAAACAAATAGCCGCCTGGAATGAGCTGCAAGAAATCTTAAATGATCCTCAATATTTCGAAGATGTGAAAAACACTAACTATACTTTCTTCATTAAAGAACTTCAGCCCCGCTATGATGCAGCTACATGGATCAAGAAACTGGATCATTTTTATCTTCGATTGACCCAAGCAGTGGAGACCAAAAAGCCAGCTGACAGTCCTGAAGTTCAGGCGATCATTAAAGAGTCGTTCTCGCTATACGGCAATGTAGAACAAACCATCTATAACGAGGATTTCCTAAAATCCTATATGAAACATGCCCGGCAGACTCGTACACCTCTTATTGAACGCCTCAACAGGCTATGTTCCATCATGAGTCCTCAAATAAATTTATTCTCAGAAGGGAATCTCCTGTTCTTTCAAAACTTGCAGCGAAAGATGAATTTGTAGCATAACCTATAACAACGAACAGCCCAAAGACTAAGACCTTTGGGCTGTTCATAGTTATAATTAGTCATGTAAAATCGTAAAATCCGGATGCTCTCCAATATTTTGCTCCAATAGCCGGAAAGGCTGATTTTTCAAGTAATGATCGAAGAAGTCCTGTGAATAATCGTTAATTAGGCTGTAAGCCTCTCCAATATTGCGTCCTTGCATCAATTGGAACAGTGGTGAGAACCGAACAAAATCAGTGAAGCTGATATGCGTCGTCTTGTTCAGAATCATCCAATAGTTACCGCCCTTAGTGATATTAGCGAACCGCGGCAGGACTTCCTTCTTCATATCGATCGGGCTGCCTTCTGTAGTGGAGTTAATATTCTCTACACTGGAATCCGCACTCATCATCATAAACGGCTTGCCAAGCCCTTCTTCCGGAATAATCCGCTGGCCATATAATACACCATCCATGTTAATGGCTGCCTTAATTCTGGAATCCGCAATCAACACTTGCGTACTTGTCGCTCCGCCATAGGAATGGCCGAACATCCCCACATTATTCATATCCATCCGGCCGGTAAAACGTTGGTCTGGATCATTGGCCGCCAGCTTTTCAACCTCATCCAATACAAACTTGGCATCTTCTACCCATTGTTCATTGGCATTATCCAGATCGGTAATAGACTTTATGTCTTGCATAATTAATGGGGCTACCCGTCCATCCGGGAAAACAGAAGTGGTACTGCTATAGGTATGGTCTATGCCGACCACAATGTAACCATGACTAACCAATTGTTCCACTTGGAAAGTGTTCTGCATTTTATTCCCAGTCAGACCATGCGAAAAAATAAGCACCGGGTAGGACGGTTCCGCATTTGCAATTTCTGCATTCTCTATGGCATGTGTCTTGACATAACCTATAGATGAAAATAACAGTTTAGGGAAGTTAAACATCTTGCTATATCCCTCCGCAAATGCATTGGCATCCGAATGATAGGCCGCAGTCTTCCCTTTCGCTTTGGCGTCAGCAGGATACCAGATTTGTACCATTAGCTCGCGTTTGTCATTTGGATCTGGCGTGAGGACCTCGTCCCGGCTATCATCTTTCCAATCATAAGTAACTGTACCGATTTTGTAAGAACCCGTTGGTTTATCAAAGGTGAATACGGGAAGTAATATCGGCAAGGCTACCGCTACAGCTGAATAAATAACAGTCAGTAAGGTCAGCAAGACGAGCTTTACAATGGATCTTTTTCGGGCAGGCTGTTCCCCCGCTTGGCGAGACTTCGATCTCAATCTGACAACGAACAACAATAATGCCACTACCGACAACACATACGCCGGAATCATCGCCCAGCGCATGCCTTCGATGATCCCGTGCAGCAGCATAAGGATGACGGAAATCCCGGATCCAATTAGAAAACTACGCTGTGTCTTGTTCTTGAAAAATAGAATCCAGCCCATCAGCAAAATATTGAAAACAAGCAACACAATTTCAAAAAACCTCATAAGCATTGAACCTCCATGTTGATAGTAAGTTGCTAGCACTAGCTAATATACAGCTTACAATCTCCAGTAGGTGGAGATTCAAGTCTTTTTTTCATATCAGTCTTTTTGAAGCGTGAACGCCGAATACTCACCGATATTTTGTTCTAGTAGCCGAAGTGGCTTCTTTTTTAAATAATAATCGAAGAAATCCAGCGAATAATCATTAATAAGGCTGTGAGCCTCTCGAATATTGCCCTTTTGAAGGAATTGAAACAATGGTGAGAGCAGATAAATATCGGTAAAGCCCATGTGTGTCATGTTCTTTATGGTCATCCAGTAATTACCACCGTCAGCTATATGATCAAAGCGTTCCATGAGTTTCTTCCCAAGAGCAGAGAGCTCACTATTATCCGTGCTTTGTAAAGCCTCCAGGCTGCTATCAGCACTCATCATCAGAAACGGCTTGTTCAGTCCTTCTCCCGGAATACGCAGTTTACCATATAGCACTCCATCCATATTAATAGCGGCCTTCACTCTTGAATCCTTCATTACCATTTGAACGCTTGTTGCCCCGCCAAAGGAATGGCCAAACATCCCCACATTATTCATATCCATCCGGCCTGTAAAACGATGTTCCGGATCATTCGCCGCGAGCTTCTCTACTTGATCCAGCACAAATTCAGCATCCCCTACCCATTGATCATTCAATTTATCCATGGGGCCAGTGGATGTCATGTCTATCGGTTGATAATACGCCACACGCCCATCAGGGAAAATGGAAACTGTACTGCTGTAGGTATGATCTATGCCCACTACAATGTAACCATGACTAACTAATTGTTCAACCTGAAAGGTGTTCTGCATTTTAGTTCCGCTCAGGCCATGCGAAAAAATAAGCACCGGATAAGACGACTCCACATTGGAAATTTCCGCATTTTCTATGGCATGTGTACGAACCTTACCGAAAGCCGTAAACAATAGCTTGGGCATATTAAAAACTTTACTATATCCTTCCGCAAAAATATCAGGCTCAGCATGATAGAATTCTGTTTTTCCTTTCGCTTTTGCATCAGCAGGATACCAGACTTGGACCATTAACTCGCGCTTGCCGCTCGTCTCTGGGGTGAGGACTTCGTCCCGCTGATCATCTTTCCAATCATAAGTGACTGTGCCGATTTTGTAAGGGCCTGACGGCTTATTAAAGGTGAATACGGGAAGTAATACCGGCAAGGCTACCGCCACAGCTGAATAAATAACGGTCAGCAAAGTCAGCAAGACGAGCTTCACAATGGATCTTTTTCGAGCAGTCTGTTTCCCCGCTTGGCGAGACTTCGATTTCAAACTGACAGCGAAGATCACGAGTGGCAACGCCGTCATGACATAAGCCGGAATCATCGGCCAGCGCATCCCTTCAATAACCCCATGCACCAACATAATGATGGCGGAAACACCGAAGCCAATAAGCAGTCCTCGTTGCGATTTGTTCTTGAATAATAGAATCCAGCCGATCAACAATATATTGAAAACAACAATCAAAACTTCAAAAAACCTCATATGCATTGCACCTCCGTGTATAGTTGACTGCTAGCCGCTAGCTAAAACACAGCTTACATTCTCCAGTGGGTGGAGGTACAAGTGCTTCCTGTAAAAATGATTCGTAAAGACCATTTGACGTCTGTGACTGCACAAAAAAACCGCCAAACTGCGGCGGCAATAATCAGTAAGTCAGTATTTTACGATGGATTGAATGATGCTGATGATTCCTTGTTTTTCGACATCCTTAGTATCTGCACGCTGTGAAAGCAAATATTTATAATAAGCCTGTTTCACTGCCGGGTCTAATTCAGCAATCGCTTGATTCCGTCCTTCCAATTCCGGATTCAGGTCCCAGAACTGCGCTCCCCACGTAGGGAACAAGGCTGTAATTTGTTCCGGTCTTTCAATAAAGATGCCCTGCTCTTCTCCCTTAGCATTAAAAAACACATACGTAGGAATATGGCTTTTGCCATCTGGATGCGGGTATAATTCTGCGATATCAAGATTATCAGGATCACGGTTCAAAATATGCAGCTTCAGCTTGCCGGTTTCCTGCTCAATTTTTGCAAAGAGCGGTAAATTGGACACAACATCGCCGCACCAATCGTGAGCCAACACCAGTACATTTACCGGTTCAGCCCATGCTGCGAAATAAGCCCGATCTTCATCGTTTAGCTCAAAGCCTTCAAAATTCGTTTTTAATCTTTCCTGATTCACCTCAGCCTGAGCGACAAATTGTTCAAATGTAAGACCATCTGCAAAAGCCTTTTGCAATCTCTCAGCTGAAATTGCTGTTTGTTGTGTACTCATAAGTATATCCTCCCAATAAATGAAATGCGCATCTGTTTACTTGGTATTATACGTCAAAAAACAAAAACATGAAAGATAAGCTACGTACTCTCCCGCGAATGGATGCAATAACATTGCTCTGCAGCTCTCCAAAACCCGAATTAGGCTCAGCATAGACAACAAATACAGCCCTGCTACGACTTATTTATGCATTACTAACTTACAGCTCACTTTCAAACAGCTTCGTATCATTTTCGTATGCCAAAAAGCCTTCGAGCATGCTCAAAGACTTTTAATATAATCCATATTCATTTGGAACGCATTAATAGATAAAGGAAGTAAGGCACACTCAGCATCGTTACAATTATTCCTGCGGGAATATCCGTCTTAAAGCTGACCGTTCGAGCAATCGTATCCGCTGCAAGCAGTAGTATCCCACCAATTAGCGCTGAAGCTGGTAGAAGTACTTTGTAATCGTGACCTACCAGCTTGCGAGCCACATGCGGACTAATCAAGCCAATAAAGAAAATGGAGCCCCCCAGCGCTACACAACCAGAAGCAATGGCGACAGCTGCAATCGACAGCCATAGAAATTTCCGCTTTAAAGCAACTCCTAGTCCTATCGATGTTTCATTGCCTAACACCAAAACATTTAATATTCGTGCATTGGCCACAATGTATATGAATAATAACAACACCCATGGTAACAACAAACTAATATAGGGCCACTTGTCTCCCCATAAATATCCCGCTTGCCAACGCTGTGCAAACTCATACTTTTGGTCATCCAGCTTTAACGTCAGAAATAACGTTAGTGCACTTAACCCCACATTAATCGCAACGCCAGTCAGAACAAGTCGTGTAGATGAAATCATACGATGTTTTCTATAAGCTAGAACATAAATCAGCGCTGCGGCGAGCAGACCACCCACGAATGCCATAGACGGTAATAAAAATGCTGTAGTGGCACCTTGAATGCCTACAGTCGAGATAATTAATAGCACCATAAGACCTGAACCTGAGCTAATACCAAGCATGCCGGGATCAGCTAGATCATTGCGCAACAGCGCCTGCATAACAGCACCTGCCAGGGCCATCCCAAATCCAACAAGTATCGCTAATACAATTCGCGGAAGACGAAACTTATAAACAACGAGATGATGCTCTTCAGGACCCTGTCCAATCAATACTTGGAATACTTCAAGTGGATTGAGAGACATTTTTCCCATATTAAGACTTAGAATAGCTCCTACAATAAGCAGTATTAAGAGAGATAGAACCCATATTGTCGCCTTATAAGATTTAACAACACTCATTTGACAGCTCTCCTCTCTTTACTCGCAATTAGCAAGAAGAAAGGCACACCGATCATTGCAAAAATAATGCCCAGCGCTGTCTCTGCCGGACGATTAATCAATCTTCCCGCAATATCCGCTACTACCATAAGTACGCCCCCATAAATGGCTGACGCCGGAATAATGTAACGATAATCTACGCCTACAAAAAAACGCATGATATGCGGTACAATCAACCCTACAAAGCCGATTGGTCCTACAAGTGCAACAGATACACCAGCAAGTAAAAGAACTGCAAGCGTAGCTAGCATCTTAACGAAACCGATCCGTTGCCCGAATCCTTTCGCGATCTCTTCTCCCAAGTTTAAAACAGTAATGGAGCGTGAAATGAATAGTGATAAAGCCAGCCCACCCAAGAACCAGGGAATGACTAGTTTTATCTCCATCCATGTCGCTCCTGCCACACTACCTGATGTCCAATAAGCAAGAGCATAACCAATTCCATAGTTTAATGAGATAAATGATCCTATAGCGCCAAATAGCATAGTAATTGACATTCCAGCTAGCACCAGTCGTTGCGGCGTCATTCCTGAACGATTCAATGAAGAGGCAAGATACGTTAATCCTGCACCAAGCCCTGCGCCAATAAAGCTAACTAGCAGTGTAGTTGTCTGCAGTTGCCCTGGAAGGAAAGCTAATGTAACGGCCATTGCAAAAGCTGCTCCTGCATTTACTCCCATTAATCCCGAATCAGCCAGCGGATTTCGCGTATAGCCTTGCATAACCGCTCCTGCTACTGCGAGACACATGCCTGCAATAATATCAGCCGCCGTACGCGGAATACGCAGGGCATGAATAATCTGATGTTCAGTCAATTCTGGATCAAAATTAAAAATCGCTGTCCATGCCGTTGTCAGGCTCATGGAAGCAGAGCCAAAAGAGATAGAAGCTGCTGCCGAAAGCAGCAGCAGCAGTATCCCTATGAGTAAAAAGAAACCAAAATACGATTTCCGTTCAAGATGAGGTATTACGGTTGTTCTATCATCTAGCTTTCTATTTTTTTTCATACGCTGACACTAGCTTCTCAACTACAAAATCGAGCTGTTTATCAAGAGAGTAAATATCGGAATAATATGAAAAATCAAATCCAATTTCGATCAATCTACCTTCTTTGATGGCTGGAATGCTGTTCCAAATTGGATTGTCCGTCAAATCATCAGCCCCATCCCATACAGAACGGAACACGAAGTCTCCTATGTACTCAGGTAACACTTCTAAGGAAACAAACCCTCCAGTAGCCTTCTCTCTTCCATCAATCTTCTTCTGAATAATTTCTGGCGCCTTTAGTCCTAAATATTCATAGATGATCTGAGAGCCCCTTCCGTAAAGCTTGCTATCGATCACCGCCATCTCTTTTTTGCCGCCTTCGATAATGGTTACTGTCTTATCCAAAATTCCCAGTTCATCAAGCTTCTGCTTGCTCTTCTCCACCTTCTCGTGGAAATGATCTAATAGAGCTTGTGCCTCCTGCTCCTTACCAAACACCTCGCCAATCTTCATTACACGTTCATCCGTCGCCATTGTATCTTGAGGAATATAAACAGTCGGTGCTATATCCTTAACCCTATCGTAAGTTTCTTCAGAAGGAACTAAGATCAAATCCGGCTTTAGTGTCATAATAGCCTCTGGATTAGGCTCATACCATGCACCCAGATTTTTAACACCCTCCATCATTTCTGCAAAGGGCGCTCCTTCGAAGACATCCGAAGTACCTACCGGCTTAATGCCAAGTGCAATAAGATCTCCTTGAAGATATAACACGACAACCCGCTCGGGATTAGCCGGCACGACAATATCTCCCTTCAGCGTAGAGATGGTTCTTGTCTGTGCCTCCTTATTGGTATTGTCAGTTGCATTATTAGCTGCTGATGTTGTGACTTCTGAAGCTTTAGATCCATTAGAATTCGCGGCATTCGAACCCACGTTTGCAGATCCACATGCACTTAAAAGCAAGGTAAAGCTCAGTAGCATCACTACAATAAAACTTGATGTCTTTGTTACTCGCATAGGTGAAGACCCTCCGATATTTTTGTGTTGATAATGATTATCATATTCAAACACATTATAGCGGGATGATATGTTCTCGCCAATGGACAATCCGGCGGCGGTAAATGGAGAATTCTCCGATGGGATCATCTGCCTGCTTTCCTTGCGGAATCGGATAGGAGATTGACCATTATATTTACGGAACATACGACTGAAATAATATACGTCGTTATATCCAACTTCTTCTGCAATAGCGCGAAGTGGAGCATCGGTAAATCGTAACAGTTCTTCTGCTTGTTGAAGCCGGAATCGGATCAAATATTCGATCAAGCTGAAGCCCGTCTCTCCCTTAAAGCGCGTCGATAAATGACGCGGGCTGTAATTAAATTGCTCGGCTATAGATTCTAGTGATAAATTGTGACGATAATGCTCCTCGATATAGCGAACAACCTGCCCAATGACGTCCGGTTGCCTGAGATTAATTCCATCCTTTGTAAACTGCTTCATTAATTCATGCACGAACTGATAGAACAAGCCCTTAACTTGGATTCTATCCAATAGACTTCCTTGGGCCCAGAGTTGTTCCATTGCCATTAGTTGATAGTGCAATGGCAATGGCTCCAATAACTCGAAGCCATACTGCATCCGAAATGGATTGCTGCGTTCCAAAAGTCTTGCTAAATCCTTTCTCCCTGGCAACGAAGCTCTATAGAATAAGAGGTAATATTCAAAAATCTCCTCTGGTTCTATACTGAGTCTCATTCCTTTGCCACCATGCATAATAAAGTAACTGTCTACGTCGTAATCTATGCCGCCCAGATTCATGCTGGCCTTGCCCTTCACAGTATAGATAAATCCACATGCAGGTAATATATAGCCTTGCAACTTGTCCCCAGGCTCCATCACAGTGTGTCGAATGTCCAATACTTTAACAGCAGCATGATTCCATGCGACAATATGATCTTCCAGCTTCATTTTTGCCTTTCACTCCGTTCTGCTCCACAATCTATTTAAGGTTTTTATCTCAAATTATTGATAATCATTATCAATTAGTATTAGGGAGATCCTCTATTTTGTCAATCGTCGTTTAATATCATGTGAACAAGGCCTATGTGAGTCATTGATCAGATATACAGCAAAAAAGCCAGTTCACTCTACATGAGAATGACTGGCTTAAATTCTGATCTATTCTATAAAAGATTAGTTATTACGGCTGCTTAAACAGAATTTCATGTTCCTCGCGCTCGGTATACAACTTCCAATAAGCATCTGCTATGATCGCCGGATCATAATATGTATCAGGCTTCACTGTACCGGCAATGGTTACTGTACCGACAAATATACCTTCTGGCTTCAATTCCTCAGCAAGTGTTAGCGCGAAATTGCGCACTGCGGCTTTGCCGATCGATAAAGAAGCATTCTGGGCTGAAGGGAACAGAGATAGTCCGCCTCCGGTAAATAAAATGGTGCCGGATTTCTTGGCAAGTAAATCAGGCAAAACTTGACGTGTGCTTTCCAGCGCTCCGACAACATCCACCTGCAAATGCTGAGTGAGCACTTCGCTTGTCAAGGAAGACGGCTTACCGCCAGCAATAACTGCTGCGTTATAAATTAACAGATCTGGTGAACCATATTGCTCTTTGATACTTTTGAAGCCAGCTTCAATAGAAGCAGTGCTACCCGCATCCACGATGATATAGTCAGCAGCAATACCTTCTTCTCGCAATTGCGATGTAAACTCCTCAAGCGCGACTTTATTGCGTGCTGCCAATACAACGTGAAATCCATTTTGACCAAATTTATGTGCTACATGCAGACTTACCCCTGGTCCTGCACCTACGATTACCGCTAGCTTTTTACTCATGTCCTCAACCTCCTATACGCCATATTACATAATACATATATACTTACTTGGTATTATACAACAGAACGCCATTTAAAAAAAGAATAGGATTATATAGAATAGCTTACTTCACGCCTCACTGAGGCTGGACCAGAATCCTGTCCGCTAATTTATTAACCCATTCACTATTATTCCAGATATCAGGATTGTTAATAGTCTGATTTTCTCCACGTACAATAGCATCATAACTATCCTTTCGATTGGTATACCAATCCACAATAACTAGCCTTCCATTCAAAACCTGCACAAGAAATTCAGTGGCTTCAGCATAGCTGCCTACATCCTTTTCAACCCGTGCATCTAATTTTAAATAGAAAAAACGCTTATCCCCGCCAACCTGCTCTACCTGGTTAACACTAATATCAATACCCGTCACCAGATTATCTGTAAGCTTGTTCTTCAGGAAAAGCTCATATTGAGAAGTTATCTTTGTGTGCATGTATTGTTTTAGGTTTTCGTTATCGATATAAGTATCCAAATCAATATCCATGCCATTCCAAATCGCCTTATAATATTCAGACAGAACTTCCGTGCACATTTTATAAGCCGTTTCAAAACCCCAAACAGAGGGATCGCTTTCGTCTTCAGCTAAAGAAACAGAAGGATCACTCGATAAATCCTCTTTTGAGATGGGTGAAACTTCTGTGTTTTCAGCATCCTTCTCATTGATATCTTCCTCTACTACAGCAGTGTTATTTTCGCTTGAATTAGTATTAGCTTGTTCGCATGCGCTAAGAGTAAATAAAATCACCAGTAACAGGTAAGCACGTTTCATTGCAGTTCCTCCAGTGTGAATATAATCCACCTCCCAATCCTAATATATATAATCTTTATATAATCTAGCAACAATACTAAAGTACTAATCAATTTGGTAAAAGTATAAGATCAGCCAAAGACTAAGCATTTCGGTTTGTTGGTAGCTGTAAACACCAGTAATTGAAACGGAGACCACTAGGGGACTCCGTATATTTAAATGTTTACATACAGATATGGGGTTGCTATTATATTGAAATATATTCCAAAGAGGTGACCTCATGAAATTTGTTGTAATATTTGGTCCGCAGGCAGTAGGGAAAATGACAGTCGGACATGAGCTTGAAAAGATCACTGAGTTAAAGTTATTCCACAACCATATGACTATTGAATTGTTAGCTCCCTACTTTAACTTTAGCCCTGAAATGTGGACATTAGTTAGTAAGTTTCGGCAAGACATTTTTGAAGCCACTGCTACAAGCGGTATGTATGGAATGATTTTCACTTATGTATGGGCATTCGATATTCAGGACGACTGGGACTATCTAGATAACGTTTGTAAAATATTCGGAGACAAGGGCGGAGAAGTTTACTTTGTTGAACTTGAAGCCGATCTTGAAGAGAGAATTGAGCGTAACAAAACCCCTCACAGACTTGAACATAAACCCACAAAGAGGGATATTGCTCGCTCTGAACACGATCTGAAACAAACGATGGCGCATCATCGATTGAACTCATTCGAAGGCGAAATTAAGCGGGAAAATTATATCAGGATTAACAACACGAAGCTAAACGCTGATGAAGTTGCCGAAATCATTAAAAACAGATTCGCTCTCTAACAAATAGGGGCGTCGATTCAAAAATATTCAAATAGCGGCCTTGCATACACAAGAGCCGTTTTTTTCGTTTTCAGCTAACATAAAATCATTTATGATTTGGTAAAAAACCCATTAAAGTAAAATTTACCGTGACCAATCTCTCCTTCTCTGATATTGTATTTTTTGCTATCCTTATTTTTCTAATTATGGAGAGGTTGCAAATGAGAGCTTACGGTTATTTGATGAAAATGCGAATGCTGACTGCACTCGCCTATCGTTTCGATGTGTGGATCGGTATGATCGGCGATATTATTCTGCTTGCAGCGTCAGTATTCATCTGGAAAGCAGCTTACGGTGGTGACATTCTCGGCTCAGGCGCTTCCGTTATCGGACTGAACGGTATGATTACGTATACGGTGGTCTCTACACTAATGGCTTCAGTATTTAGTACGAGTGTACAGGATACAATCTACCACCAAGTGCGCGATGGCAACATCGCTCTTGACTTCATGCGCCCTTTGAACCTGCTTGCCATCTACTTATCCGAGGATTTAGGCAACATTGTCAGCTCAGTGATGAATAAAGCCATTCCGCTCGTACTGATGGCTACCCTGCTATTTGGCTTTCCGATGCCTGATAGTACGATAGCAGCAGTGTTGTTCATTATCAGCTGCATACTCAGTTTTCTGATTCTATGGCTGATGAGTGCCATGGTCGGGCTTGTGGCATTCTGGGTGTCAGAGCTAGGTAATCTCGGAATGGTGAAGGATGCCTTTGTCCGTATACTATCCGGAAGCCTTATTCCGCTATGGTTATTCCCGGAATGGCTCCAGCAAGTATCGGCTTGGCTGCCGTTCCAGTATACCTACCAGCTGCCGCTCAGTGTATACATCGGACTCATGAAGCCAGAGGCAGCATTACGCGGAATGGGCGTACAGTTGATCTGGATTGTTCTGCTCGGTGGTTTGCTCAGCTGGATATGGTCAAGAGCGCGCGGCAAAGTTATGGTGCAAGGAGGATGATACCGTTATGAGTGGCGTCAAACATTATTTCACTGTATTTGGCTACTATGCGAAGCTTGCGATTCAGCGGCAGCTTGAATATCCGTTATTTCTCGTCAGTTGGCTGCTGATGATCCCGACGCAGTATTTTGCCGGTATATGGATGCTTCGTATTATCGTTGACAAGTTCCAGCCCTTAGAAGGGTGGACTTTCAATGATTTGGCGTTCTTATATGGTCTTGGCCTATTAAGCCACGGGCTTGTTGTTGTATTCTTCATTCCCACCTGGGGAACTGAGTCGGCGGTACTTCGCGGAGAATTCGATAGACTTCTGCTGCGTCCGCTGAACGTATTTTTCCAATTCATCACCGGTTACTTTAACTTTATCGGTCTGATCGATCTTATTCCAGGCATCGTCATCTTCTTGTATGCTGCACATGCAGTGGACTTCAACTGGGGGCTTCTCAGCATTCTTAAGCTTATCATTACCATTATCGGTGGAGTACTGATTCGGGGAGGCATCTACACGATCGTCGGGGCAGTGGCGTTCTGGACCAAACGCAGCGGCAACCTCATTGGTATGACCATTGCAACATTAGAACGAACAACCATGTATCCTCTCACTCTATACCCTTATGTAGTGCAAGTAGTGCTGACTTTCTTGCTACCTATCGGGTTCATTAGCTTCTACCCGGCAGAGAGCTTTCTGGAGAAAAAAGCATCGCTTGAGCTGCCGTTTGATATGACCATCGGAACATTGATTGTGGGGCTTGTTTGTATGGCTGTCGCTTACTTAGTTTTTCGCCAAGGATTGCGCAGGTATGAAAGTGCTGGTTCATAGGAGGCTTGATGATGTCGATTATAGAAGTCAAAGATTTAGTTAAAGAATTTGTTGTTGTCCGCAAAAAAACAGGGCTAGCAGGTGCTGTACGCAGTCTAGTTATGCCCGATAAGAAGATAGTAAGAGGTGTAGATGGCCTATCTTTTAATATCGAGCAAGGCGACATTGTAGGATATATCGGCCCTAATGGGGCTGGAAAAAGCACAACGATCAAGATGCTAACGGGCATTCTCCATCCAACCTCGGGTAGCATCCAGGTCTGCGGATTGTCTCCGCAAAAAGAACGCAAAGCGGTCGTACGACAGCTCGGTGTCGTATTCGGCCAGCGTACACAGCTGTACTGGGATCTGCGCCTTGGGGAAACATTCGAGTTGCTAAAACGGATCTATAGAATTGAAGATAAAAAGTTCAAACATACGCTGGACATGTTAAACGATGTACTCCGCATTCAGGATTTCATTGATACACCGGTACGTCAGCTGTCACTTGGACAACGTATGCGCGGCGATTTGGCTGCCTCGATGATCCACGAGCCTTCCGTACTCTTCCTCGATGAGCCAACCATTGGACTTGATGCTGATGCGAAGCATGCGATCAGGCAGTTTATTAAGACAATGAACCGGGAACGTCGCATGACTGTCTTCCTCACAACACACGACTTAGACGATGTCGAGCAATTATGCTCACGCCTTCTTGTCGTCAATCATGGCCACATCGTAGAAGAGGGTCCACTGGACACGATCGTTAATAAGCTCGCTCCGAGCCGCCTGCTTGTTATTGAATTGTCAGAGGAAGCCCAGGCACCGGAACATTCGCGGGCACAGCTTGTCCGGCAGGAAGGGCTAAAGCTCTGGTATCAGTTTGATAAGGCTGGAATTACGGCAGCTGAGCTGATTGCTGACCTGTCAGGCAAGCTGCCAATTCGAGACCTTAGCGTTCAAGATCCGGACATTGAAGACGCAATCCGTGAAGTATATCGGACAACGGGGTAAGATGCGGCTAGAAGCAGCATATGGTACCTCTAATAAAATTCAAAAACACCTTCAAGAACCCACTGATCTAGTCAGGGACTTGAAGGTGTTTCTGTTACAAACTGACCTTAGATTCATTTAGTGCGCGCCGATCATTTAACATTTTTAATGTTCATCAAACCCTGTTCCTTCTCTTTACTTAGATCTTGAATATTCATTCCAATTCCATTATCGTTAACACGCAACACCACCCGATCCTCAGTGCTCACAACGCAAAATTTGAAACTTCCCTCTTAATCGAACGATCGTCCAAATGTTTCGGTGCGACCCTCTATATAGATAAAAAAGCCGAGCGAAGATCAGGACAAACCTGAATTTCGTCGACTTTCCTAGAATAAAACGGCAATAACATTACAGAGATAAACTACTGTTGGGATGGCTTCATTTTTCTGTGCATCCACAATCCAACAATAATGAATGCTACTCTTGAAATATAATACAAAGCTCTGCTATCTTCACCCGTCTTTGGAAGCATGCTTAATTGGGGTCCTTAATTGGGGTCCTTTATTCTGCTCCGGCGCAGATGGCGATATGCCTTCATTCTGCTCCGGCGTAGTTGGCGTTGTGCCTCCATCCGGTGGCGATGCAGGAATACTAAAATTCACAAGTTCTTTTTTGTGCAAATCTAATACATTAACTGTGACTGCACCTAAGGTCTGTATATTATTTGCAGGTACCGCTGGCGGTATCTTAAATAGATCTTCTACAGTTTGATTCAATGTAAAATCAAGACCAATTTCAATATCGAAGCTTTATTATCAAAGCCGCCTTTAGCAATGGTAATAGTAAGAGTGTTACTATCCAGCGTTGGATCGTATGTAGCTTCCGTTACAGTTGCATTTAGATATTTACTTTTTGTGGCGCTATCAAGTCGACCCGAAGGTAAACTAGTTGCTCTATAGGATATCGACAATACACAACGCCCTGATATTAAAATGGATACAAAAATGTTCCATTGTTAATAATTGCTCCGCCATTCTTGTTATCATCGAACGTAATCCAGTAGCTTCAAGACTCTCTTCAACACCTCCCAGCACCACGTAAAAAAGTACATCGCCACATATGCGATGTACTTCTAGCCACAACCTGTATATCTGCTTACACCTTCTCTTCTTCTCCTACTGCCATCCCTCATAACTAATCCAATGACTTCAGCTCTTTATCCCCCACGAACCTCTATACTCCCATGGTTCCGAAACTAAAAATGGGGTTACGATCAGCGCGGCGGGAATGTCTCGGAGGATATGCCATTGCCCAAGTGCAACAACCTCCCTTGGCGACCTTGGGAGGACTTGTAGAGCAAGAAGCCCGTGGAGGACGGGGGCTGTTTGCAAGTTGTTGGATGGTCGTTGTCAGATTATTGGCATGTTGTTGGCAAATCGGCACACACTAAACTATCGTGTCCCGTTAGCGCAACGACTTACTCTGTTGAATTTCGTGATTTCGTGTTCCTCAACATAAAGCGGCATCAGAGAAGGCGGATCGTACCTTATCACGGCCTCTAAACGACAAAATAGTGCCGATAGCCGTAGCCCCATAGCCGCAACGGAATAATGAGCCTAATCCGACAGTGCCCGCATGATGTTGGATTTCGCCTCTGCCGCAATCGCTTCATTCCCGTCGTCGACCGCTTGCATTAAGATTAGTATGGGGATATATACCGCGATCAGCCGCGCCAGCAGCTTCGTTTCCTCGTCCGCTCCTCCGTACGTTTCGAAAAACACGCCGCGAGCGTAAGGTGGTAAAAAGCTATAAGCAACGCTCAAATCGCAAGCTGGATGGCCTACGCTCAGATCGCCCCAATCAATGATGCCGGAAACGATCCCGTTCTCATTCACAAGCATATTTTTGAAATGAAGATCGCCATGTAGCAGTGCATTCACCGCCGCGACACGGTCCTTTTGCAGTCTGCTAATATACGCTTCGATCACACCGGACTCCTCCGACGACAAGTGTTCAACCAGCTTCGATAGAAAGCCCTTCAATTTCACTTTGCGCGATGCTATGTCCGTCAAGTTTCGATGATCTTGCTGAACTCCGCACTTCAGCGCCGCCTGCACCGGAAACTCATGCAATCTCCGCAAAAATTTCGCCAGCGTCTCTGCCGATAAAGCCCGGCGTTCTTCCGTCAAACCGATTGGGAAATCTCCTGGCACGTAGGCATAGCCAAGAAATGGTGCCGGGTATTCGTCACTTGCTTCGCCATATAACAACGGTTTAGGATAGGGGATGGTCATATATGCCTCCAGCTGCGGGAGCAGCTTCCCTTCCATACGAATCGAGCCAACTGCAATCGTTCTTCTTGGAAACCGGAACACGTACTCGTCACCGATGAGAAAAACCGTATTGTCCCAGCCCCAGCCCAATCGCTTCACTTGCTTCGATGACAGCTGAGGGAATTGTCTGCCGATCAGCGTCCGCGCCTGCTCTTCGTTAACCTCCCACTCCGCATCCCATACATTCGTTCCTCCCATGAATTGTCTGCCTCCTCGTTCCTTACGTTATTTAGATGTTTACATTCCTGGAAGTTACGCATAACTGCCAGTTAGCGTAACGGCCTTTCTTTAAATACTACGCATATGCCTTGTCCGCTTAGGTTTTCATAATTTACAATCATTATAAATGAAGAGGATTAATGCTGCCATAGCTTCGGCCGATGCTACCGAACCGGGAGATACCCGGAACGTCAAGGAAAACCAAGCGAATTGCTCCCAAGGTGATTGTACACTTGCTCCGCACGAAAGGTTGCACCACGCCTGTTCACGAAGGAGCAGAAGCAAAGCCGATGAGAGTTCAACAACAACCTGTCCCCACTGCCTCACTGTGGCTGGCTCCGGGGTTCTTGTAACTACTTTCGTCAGATTCTTGTTTGCAAGCTGTTTACAGAAAAGCCCAAAGAGGACCACAACAGGTCACTTGCTCCTAACCTGTCGCAGCCCCCAAACCCGCGCCCAACGCGGACTTTCGGCTCTTACTCTTCCCCTGTCGCCACCGGATTCTCGTCATAAGAAATCCAATCACTCCAGCTACCTGCATACATTTTCGCATAGAATATACCTTAACACAGAGGATTTCAATTTATTTTATCTACTGTATCCCTTGGTTAGCATAAACATTTTGTAGGAAATCTGTGATTTCATCCATGTAGCCCTTCTTGGTAATATCCCTTGGCGCAAATAAGCTGATCAACAACGTACGTAGCGGCGAGTCGGCTGTCTTGATAGGAAGCATGGAGTGCTCTGTATCGGGCAACACTTTGACGCGCAATAATTCGTACGGTCGTACACTTTCCAGATATACCTTCTCCGTTTCCTTCACATCTATATTAACATCATGATCACCAAGCATAAGCAGTACTGGGGAGTTAAAATTTGCAATATCTTCTGTTGCATCCGCTGTATAGTTCTGACTAACAAACGTCCAGCGTTCTCTGGACATGGCATCTTTCTTACCTACAAAGCTCACGTATTCATTATATGAGACGCCTGATTTTAGGAGTTCTTTGACTTTGTTATCTACTTTCACCTGCTGCTCTATCTCATCTGAGGATCGTCCTTCCTTTGCCATTTGACTGCGTGTATTGTATTCACCCTGCCTCAACCAGTTGATTGCAGGAGATACAAGAATGCTGAAAGCAAGTGACTCTTTATCTGCCAGTTTGGGGACAACCCATCCTGCCTGACTTGCTCCCCATATGCCAATACGAGATGTATCGATTATTGGTTGCTGTCTTGCCCAGACCAAAGCCTGCTGTGCTTCTTGCACTCGATCATCAATACTCTGATCTAGCCAGTTGCCTTCTGAACCTCCGATGCCTCGCTTGTCCAATGAGAGTGATGCATAGCCAAGTGAGGCAAGACGCTCCCAAAGCGGTTTATATCCATCATTATGGGTAGCATCAATTGGACCATCTCCGTGAATGAACAACACTAGACCAACCTTGTCTTCATATGTCTTAGGTAGCGTGAGAATACCCGTCAACTTACCTTGTGGTGACTCGATTACCACCGTTTTTTCATCCATAGCAAAGGTATTTTGGTGCAAAACATACGCACCTGTACCTCCCAAAAAAAGTAGGATGATTAATAGAATTATTCCCCATTTCTTTTTCATGCTTCTATTAAATTCCTTTTCTAATAATAGTCTTAGCCCTCGTAAATCATGTAACTCCATTTTTTTTCGCCAATCAACCATGCTAAAAGTGTGCTATTCTGAATTTCCAACGTCCTAAATCCCATTCGTTCATATAAGCGTTTGGCTCCTACGTTGCTATTAGAAACATGCAGACTTACAAATTGGTTTCCTGGCTGCAACGCTGCTTCTCCAATCGCCCACTCCAACATGGTTTTGCCCACACCAGATCCCTGGAACCTTTCATGAACAACTAGATCAGAAATGTACACTTCACCACGTCTTGGACGATGATTCAAGCATATTAATCGTACAGAAAATCCAAGCGCATTTCCCAAACCAACTTCTTTAATTCCTTTCCAGAAAGATAACAGCTCTGTGATCGTCATATTTGGATGTTGGTTTCTAACTTGTTCCTGAAATTTTATAGAGAAGCTGCCAATTACAGAAGATTCCTGTACAGCAACAAAACGTTTGCCTTTGCCTGGTTGTTTATCCAACACAAGCATTTTTCCCAATAGCAACTGCAGTTTCATGTCATTTATCTTCGTACCAAACTGAAATTTGCTACGAAATCCTTGTATAAGCAATTGGCTCACTGGAACGCCATACTCCTCTTTCATACACTCAATATGAATGTTCATCGTTTCTTCTCCTGTTTAATAGCTACTTCGGAACTACGATCAACACACGCAAGCAACTCATAATGTATACTTTCCTGAGCAAATAGAGACAGATACGATTTCTCCACAAGAATTTTTGGACCTGTTAGAATAAAGGAAGATTTATCGGCAAAGGTTTGAAATAACTCGAAGTGTCTCTCCAGGTCTGCCTCACTCTGAATGGAGAACATAAAAGACAAATATTCTCCTCCTGGCAAAATGATATTTCCTTCCACACCATTCACTTCCGTACAAATTGTTACTCGAGATTCCTCCTCATACACGTAATGGATATCCGCTTCAAACAACTCTGTCAGCACATTATCCTGTTGGGCGAACATACGTGCATCAAGTTCCGCTTCAAACTCAGTTTCGAACCATGACGATAGAACTAATGCCTCACGTTGAATGATTTTAATAGAAGAAGTATCATGTCCAAAGCGTTTGTGCTCATCCAACACTTTGTGAATAAGGCCATTTAATGCTTGCAATTGGTCCATTTGAGACTCTATTCTAGAGACAGATTGTAGAAGCAAATCCTGCATTTCGTCTGGAGTCCCATCTTCACTCCAAGTTGCAATCGCTTGTACAGACAACCCCAGCTTTCGCAGGAGTAATATATGTGCCAGTCGATAAATCTGGTCAATACCGTACATACGATATTTATTTTCATCTAAGTAGGCAGGATACAATACGCCTTTTTCCTCAAAATAACGAATTTGATGAACAGACACGTTCATCAGTTTTGCTAACTCGCTGATGGTGAGTTCTTTTTTCATCCAGATAACCTCCTTCTAAATAATCATTGTTATATAAAGAAGCATACACCTTAGGTTTGACCTAAGGTCAAGTCAATATTAGTAACTATCGCCTCACATCTTGAAAAGAATTGCTAACGATAACATGTATAATTGTAATTGTAATCAGAAGGTGATATCTCAGAAACTCAATATTTACAGCAGACAACATCTAATCTCAACAAAGCTTTGTTTACTCGTTGTTGACCATCCCGGATACTTGTTGATTTTTAAAAAAGCCATATGAATGCACCAAGGCAATGCATCGCTTCAGCTACCGTTCTTAGAGGACGTTGTATTTATGCTTAGGTAAGCGAGATAAATTGAATATATCGTGTAGTTTAGACATGACTATGCCACGGTAGCACTTCGGGACTTGAAGAAAATGTTTTCAAGAAGCAAGCGTTGACTTTCTGTGGATTTCGACACATCCCTGCAAAACGCGAAAAAGTACATCGCCACTTGAACGATGTACTCTTAATCATATCCTGTATATCTATTTAAGACTCTTACTCGTCCCCTGTCGCAATCGGATTCTCGTCATAAGAAATCCAATCACTCCAGCTTCCCGCATACAACTTCACATTCTCATAACCCGCCTCGCGTAGTGCCAGCACGTTCGGAGTTGCCGAGATGCCGGAGCCGCAATAGACGATGATCTCGTCTTCCTTCGGCAGATTGGCAAATTGCTCGCGAAGCTGCTCCGGCGACTTCCAGAAGCCGTCCCCTTGAAGCGCGTCCTTCCAGAAGTAATTCGCCGCTCCAGGAATATGGCCCGAGATGTGATCGAACGGCGCCTCAAGTCCTGTGTACTGCGCGGCATCACGCGAGTCAACAAGTCTCGCGCCGCCTTGCCCTTGGTCACCAGCCACTTCGCGTACCTCTTCTACGCCAACGAGCCAATCGGCTTGTGGTGCCGGCACGAATTCGCGCGGCTCTGTGACGATTACCTGCTCCGCTGAAACAGCTTCACCCGCGTCAGTCCAAGCAGAATAACCGCCATTCAGTATCTGCACTTGCTCCGCACCCAAGTAGCGGAGCACCCACCACAGCCTTGAAGCGGCCGGTCCATTACCATCTTCATAGGCGACAACAGCTGTATCACGCTCGATACCAAGCGACCCGAACAATGTAGCAAGACGCTCTGGCGAAGGGAGCGGACTGCGTCCTCCATGCTTTTCGGCTGGATCGGTCAGATCAGCCTTGAAGTCGATAAATAATGCTCCAGGAATATGTCCCTTAACGTAAGCCTCACGACCATACGACGACTCCTTCGGATCAAATCGCACATCCAGCAGCACAATCCGCTCTCCATTTTCCAGTCTAGCTTTCAATTGCTCCACGCTTACTATGTTAGATGACATAATTTCGTACGCTCCTCTGCATTGATTTCTCAAATGGTAAATTCAAGACTGTCCGAAGACTTCACTTCATGAATAGCCGCATAGATATCGTTCTGAATTTTCAGTAGCTCAATGTCGTCTCTCTTACGCGGACGATGCTTCGGCACTTGAAAGATCTGATTGATCCGCCCCGGTCGCGGGGATAGCAGTACCACCCTGTCCCCCAGAAACACTGCCTCAGAAACGTCATGGGTGACGAACACGACTGTCTTCTTTTCCGTTTCCCAGATGTTCAACAGATCGTCCTGCAGCTGGAGTCTCGTCAGATGGTCGACCGCGCCAAAGGGCTCATCCATCAGCAGTACCTCAGGATTGTTCACCAGTGCCCGGGCAATACCTGCCCTCTGTTTCATACCACCTGATAGATGATGGGGATACTTGTGCTCAAACCCCGACAGCCCAACCAGATCGAGATACCGCTGGACTGCCTCTCTACGCTCACTCTTGGCAACCCCTCGGAATTCAAGCCCCAGCTCGACGTTCTTATATACCGTTCTCCACGGATACAGTGATGGATCTTGAAAAACAACACCACGTTCAATCCCCGGTCCCTTAAGCTTCTTCCCCCCGAACCATACCTCTCCCGAAGTAGGCAGCTGGAGTCCGGCCAGAATTTCAAGAAGCGTGCTCTTACCGCAACCGCTTGGACCAAGAATACTGAGAAACTCCCCGTCTTCGATCGTTAGATTAATATCCGAGAGCGTCTCCGTCGGAGTCGCCCCCCCGTATACCTTAGATACGCCACGGATTGAGAATCCCTCCATACGATCACCTCGCTCCATTTATTTTTTCGGAATAAATCTTAGATCCAACAAATTCTTAATATCATAAATTTTATCCTGAAAGCCAAGCTCGACTTGGATCTCCTGAGTATCCTGCAGCGCCTGCAAATCTACGTCCGGGTTGTTCTCCCAGAGCACGTCCTCGCGTGCGAACGCCTTATCAGCTACAGCCGCATCTACCTTCACATTTTCGAGGAAATATTTCTTGTACTCATCCAGATGGCTCTTCGCATATTCCTGGGACTTAAAGTATCCACTCAGCAGCTTCTCTACGAGATCGGGATGTTCTTTGATAAAATTGTCACGTGAGACTAGCACGCCAGTATGGAAGGTCGGCAGATAATCCCAGCCTCTGGCGAGGATCTTGCCCTTTCCTTCACTCTCTGCAAGAGAAGCGAATGGCTCATGAATGATAGTCGCATCCACTTGTCCTGAAGTCAGGCTCGCATATGCCGCATCATTTACGCCGTTGGCCAGATACGTAACGTCGTTCTTGCTTAAGCCGTGTTTTTTTAGAATCGTTTGGGTGTATACGTCAAGACCGCTGCCGAGTGCTGCTGCCCCGACCTTCTTGCCCTTCAAATCCTCGATGCTCTCAATTCCCGGCTTTGCAACCAGATAGAACGGTCCCTTTGTACGGAACATCGACGAAACGATCTTGAGCGGTGCTCCCTTGCCAGCAGCCACAATAACGTTCGTCGTCGCACTGTCGGCGATATCAACATCATTACTTGTTAGAGCCTCAATCGGGTTCTGCGTAGAGATCAGTTCAACATCCAGCCCTTCATCCTTGAAAAATCCCTTCTTGATTCCGAACCGTACGGCTAAGCCGCTCACTCCGTTAAAAGGTGCGTATTTAATCTTCTGAAGTCCGGCTGAAGTGTTATCCGACGCTGAATTTGTCGATGTTGGTTCACTCGAAGCTTCAGAAGCAGCCCCTTGTGAGGCATTGCTGCTGCCGCAGCCTGCGACAACGAGTGCAAGCGTAAGCGTCAAAATTCCGGTTCCTATCCATTTTCTCTTTAACATGGTTTCTTTATCCTCCTATAATTAAGGCTTCTTTATGAAGATTTCCATTTAAGCACAATCCGCTTTTCCAGCAGATCGATTACAGCAATAATAAGCACGGAGATCACCGTCACGATCGTTATAATCGCAAAGGCCTTCGCCGTATCATACAGAGACGTCGCTTGCACCAGCAGATTGCCGAGTCCGTCCTTCGATGCCACCATCTCACCGAACAATGCACCGACAAGCCCCGTTGCCGCCGATACCCGCAGGGAAACGAAGATGGTTGGTGCTGCTGACGGAAGAATGACCTTCATAATCGTCTGCAGCTTGGAAGCCTCGAACACTCTGGCAACCTTGAGATGAGCTTCTGCTGTCTGCTTGATCCCAGTAATGGTATTGAACGCAATCGTGAAAAAGCAGAAGAGAAATACAATTGCGATTTTGTGCGACAACCCAATACCGAGCCAAAGCATTAGCAGCGGAATAATCGTTACCTTCGGGATGGCAAGAAGCGCCGAGAGGAACGGCCGGAAAAACACTTCCGCGTGCGGGATAAGTACGAGAAGCAGTCCCGTTGCGACTCCAGCGAACGCACTAAGCAGATAGCCCGCAGCGAATTCCTTAAGCGTAATAGCTAAATGATGAAAGATTTCACCATTCGAAAACAGTTTGTAGATCTCTTCGATCACTTGTGTTGGTTTCGACAGATACAAACTGCCGACAATTCCCGCCCGTACGAGGTATTCAATAATGCCCAGACAAGCGATCAAGAGCACGATTTGTCCAATTAAAATACGCCATCTATAGCGATTCCTATGATTCTGGTTGCTCATATCATTCTCTCCTTCTTCCAGCCCGCCGCCTTGCAGTAGCTTCTTCCGTTACTCGCTTGCACCTTCCAGCGCTGCCTTTCGGGAAAAGCGGTTCTCCGGGCGGGAAAGGCCGAAGTGTCCTTGGAACGTATCACCTTCATATTCCGTACGGAAAAGTCCGCGGTCCTGAAGAATCGGTATAACTAAATCAATGAAGAGATCTATTCCACCCGGCATATATGGAGGGCAAATATTGAAACCGTCGGCCGCTTTTTGAAGAAACCATTCTTCCATCTGATCCGCGATTTCCTCTGGATCACCGACAATAAGCAGATGACCTCTTGATGTAGCGGCGAAGTAGTGGAACAATTCACGCACAGTGATGTCCTCATGGCCTTCCGCTCGCTGTGCCAATTCGACAAGCCACTTAGTTTCGTCGCCTGAGAGGGTCGATAATGATAAATCCGGCAACGGTCCATCCAACGGAGAAGGGGATAAATCGATGCCAATTCTTGCCGACAGAGGTGCTAAATCGTAGTTCGTCACGAGCAGACTATTAAGCTCCCGGTACTTGGCATGCGCTTCTTCCTTGGTATGTCCAACGAGAGGAACAAGGCCCGGGAGAATGAATACCTCATCGGGATTTCTGCCATACTTTACGGCCTTTGATTTGACCTCAGCATAGAACTGCTTGGACACCTCAAACAGAATTTGTCCCGAGAAGACAGCACTTGAGAGCTTGGCGCCAAGATCGCGGCTGCGCTCCGATGTTCCAGCGTTCAGGAGTGGAATTTGTCCTTGCGGGGGCCGGGCCACGTTCAATGGACCAGCGACGGAGAAGTGTTCCCCTACGTGATTGATTCGGTGCACCTTGCTTCCGTCTACGAACACACCACTTTCCTTGTTACGGACAAACGCGTCATCTTCCCATGAATCCCACAGCTCCTGCACAATTCCCACGAATTCTTCCGCATAATCGTAACGCTTGGAGTTGTCCCAGTGCTTCTCACGGCTATAATTCTGCGCCGCACGCCCATCTGCGCCAGTGACAACATTCCATGCCAGCCGACCACCGCTTAGGTAATCAAGCGACGCTGTCAGGCGTGCAATCGTATAAGGCTCCGAGTAAGTCGTGTTTGCCGTGACGATAAGACCGATTTTTTCTGTTACCGCCGCGATGCTGGCAATCATCGTGAACGGCTCGAGACGAACCATCTGTGAAGGAAAAGTATGCTGCATATCCGGGCTTGTCGCCAGAGCATCCCCTAGAAAGAAGAAGTCGAACTTCGCTTCCTCCAGTCGCTGTGCGACCCGATGCAAGAACTTGGGATCGAACGCTCCATCCGTTACCGCTTCCGGCAGCCGCCAGCCTGCTGGATGGTAGCCCGTTGAGAACAGAAACAAGCCGAGATGGAGTTGTCGCTTGGTTTGAGTCATGATGTTCATCCTCCTGAATTTATTTTTTCTATATGAATAGTATGTTTTAGATCGAAAAGAGGCCAATACTGCGGGAGATACGGTCGAGCTCTGCAAGTTCCTCCAGCGTCAGCTTCTCTTCGACATGCTGCAATGCGTCCCGAATCTGTTCCGGCTTCGACGCTCCAAGAATAGCAGAGGTTACATAAGAATGACTTAGCACCCAGGAGAGTGCGAATTGAGCCAGCGTCCATCCTCTTCCCTCCGCCAGCGGTGCAATCTTGTCCACTAGCTCATATGATGGATTGGATTCGAGCAGCAGCTCCAGCCTTTTCTCGCCCAGCGCGAGCCTGGAGTCAGTTGGAGGTGCTTCACCTTGGCGATACTTGCCGCTTAGAATCCCCCTGCCCAGCGGGCTGTAACTAATAATGCCAACGTTCTCGGATTGAACGAAGGGTACGAGCTCCCGTTCAATTCCTCTTGTTATAAGACTATACTCCGGTTGGACACTCTCGAACCGATGCAAATTATGAAGCGCGCTAACTCCGTGCGCCTTCGCCAATTGCCAAGCCGCATAGTTGGAGCAGCCCAGATAGCGGATCTTGCCCTGCTTAACCAGATCGTCAAGTGCCCGGAGCGTCTCTTCGATCGGTGTCTCGGGATCAAACGAGTGCACCTGATAAAGATCAATATGGTCAGTCTGCAGCCGGCGCAGGCTGTTCTCCAGCGCTCGATAAATGTGGTACCGGCTCTGTCCGCCATCATTAACACCCGGTCCCACAGGAGCAGTGAACTTCGTGGCAAGCAGAATGTCATCGCGGCGACCGCGCAAGAGGCGGCCCAGAATGGCTTCGGATTCGCCAAGTCTTGAATAGTCGAGCGTATCCATCCCGCTTCCGTACACATCCGCAGTGTCAATCAGGTTAATCCCTGCTCCCAGAGCCGTATCTAGTACCGCTCCAGATGCTTCCTCATCAATCCATCTCCCGAACGCCATTGTTCCCAGGCTGACTTCGGATACCTTCACACCCGTTCTGCCTAATTTTCTATACAGCATTTTATTATTCTCTCTCCTTTGGATACAACAAAAAGAACAGACATCGAGCGCGCTTCACAATTTCAGCGTCTCTCCGTCTGTTCGGTCGAGTTGTCGTATGTAAATTAATGGTAGTCCCTAATCAAATTTGCAGTAAATTCGCAGAAGCTGTATGACCAAGAGAGATTGCTAGTTCATAAGGCGTTTCACCACTAGCGTTCTTCTCTGTCTTATCGGCTCCATAGCTGAGGAATTTCTCAATAAGCGGCACGTTATCAAAATAAGCCGCGACATGCAAAACATTGAAGCCTTTTCTCAGTTCGCCTTCACACTTGGCATGAATGTCTGCTCCAGCCTCTATCAGCAAGTCCACGAGATGCCCGTATCCACCGAATATGGTGGCGTGA
Organism: Paenibacillus sp. NPDC056722; assembly: GCF_042790635.1. NCBI lineage: Bacteria > Bacillati > Bacillota > Bacilli > Caryophanales > Paenibacillaceae > Paenibacillus > Paenibacillus sp. NPDC056722. The sequence goes on from NZ_JBHTYV010000004.1 coordinate 155,426, forward strand.
ATTGCCATATTGTTAAGACTGCCATCACGACTGCGAGCATGAATGTCAACACCGTGACTAAGCAATAGCTCAACTGTCTCGGTATTTCCAAAGTGTGCGGCCAGAGAGAGTAGCGGAAATCCGTCGTGACTGTAGCTGTTCAGCAGCTCCGGGGAACGATCTAGCAGCTCTTTTACCCGTGAGCTATACCCAACGGCTGCGGCTTCGAATACGTTCAGCTTGCCCGCTCCGTTCTGAAGCAGCAGCTCTTTAATGTCATTTGCCCTCATGAACGTAGCCAGCAGAACAGGAGTTTCCCCCTTTTTATTACTAGCGTTCACTAGACTTGCATCCTTGTGAATCAGTTCAGCAACCTTGTCGATGTCTCGAAGCTTAACCGCTTCGAACATCTCATTGCGCAGTCGCTGCAGGTTGTCAGCCTGTTCCCTTGCCCGCACCAACAGGTCATGGGAAGCGCGCACTCCCATATTCACAAAGTGGGCGACCGCTCGCGATCGATTGGATTCGAGCCCCGACTCGACAAGCAGATCTACGGCCTTGATGGCCTCTTCGTCTAGTCTGATGGAGAGCACTGCGGTACTTTTCTTCTTTGGCATGATTCTCCTTATCGATTACATGTAATTTAAATTACAAAATTACTATAACATGAAGCTTAAAATTTGAATAGCCTTAAATTCATATTATTTTACTTTGATTTATTCGAGTGAAATGAGCAGCAACAAATTTGCTACTCTCTCGTATATATTTTCATCAAGATTGATTTAATTACGTCCAAAAAATATGCTACTGCAAAGCGGTGAACAATATTTTTATAAGGAGGCGCAATAATGATATATTTTGAGACAGCGAGATTGCTATTTCGTGACTGGGAAGAAGCAGACTTAGAACCATTTAGCCGACTAAATGCGGATGAAGAGGTTATGACCTTTTTTCCTAAAACCTTATCCTTCAAAGAAACAACTGCGTTCTATCAATCCATAATCTCCGAGTTTACAGAGTGTGGATTTGGGTTGTACGCTGTAGAAGTAAAGGAACAGAAAGAGTTTATTGGTTTTATAGGATTTCATAAGGCAACCTTTGAGGCGGATTTTACACCTTGCGTAGAAATTGGATGGCGGCTGAAAAAAGAGGCATGGGGAAAAGGATACGCGACTGAAGGAGCCGCAGCCTGCTTACAATATGGATTTAACACATTGGGTTTTAGCGACATTTATAGTTTTACTGCCGACGTGAATACTCCTTCAAAGAATGTAATGCAAAAAATCGGCATGAATTTTAGCTCAACCTTCAATCATCCGAAAGTTGAGCTAGACAGTCCTTTAAACAAACATGTTCTATTTCATATTAATGCTGCTGAAGCGCGATGAAGGGATATCCAGTATTGCTTTCGTTCACTAGACCATCGACTTCATTATGTAATCTCGCACGAACGCCAAAGGTTTGATGGTATTCTCCAGCGTGCTTGTAAATACAATTACCGTTTGCAGACTTGGGATGACAATAATAAATTGCCCGCTTCTTCCCATCGCAAAAATCATTCTGTTGTTCATAGAAAAATCTTGCTGATCAGAGTCTACCTTTGCTCCCCACCAATGAGAAGCGTAATGGCCAATATAATCATAAGTCAAAAAGCGGGGCTCCGTTGACTCCTTAACCCACTCTGCAGATACAATCTGCTTTCCCTTCCACATTCCTTCCTGCAAATACAACTGACCAATCTTGCCCAGATCATACGGGAGCAGCCGAAGACCATCTGAGCCATAACTGATGCCTTTTGCATCCTCAAACCAGAGTAATCCTCAATTCCTAACGGCCCCAATAAATATCGCTCAGCAAAAGCAGATGTTTTCATGCCCGTAGCTTTCGTAATAATCGCAGACAGGACATGAGAACATCCTGAGTTATAATTCATTCGACTGCCCGGTTCATCCACCAGCGGCCTGTCTAATACAAACTTTACGATATCGTGGACAAACATAGACGGCATGTAATTCCATTCCCCAAATTCCGGCCAGTCCAAGCCGACGCTCATCTGCAGCAGGTGCTCAATAGTGATATCTTTCTTGCGAGTGTCTACCTGTTTATCCAAGATTTTCGGAAAATAATTCTCCAACGTCATATGAAGCGAAGGTATGAATCCTTTCTCGATCGCGATCCCGATTAGAATGGAGATGATACTTTATCGAGTTTGTCCAGATACTCCTGATCCATGTTATGCTTCTCTGGACTTGATATCGGCCAAGTGTTTTTCTTTTGCACCGAAGTAGATCCTCTCATCACTTTTATTAGCCTTTTCCCATACGAGTGTTGTTCCAGACCTTCCAGGTCTGAGCTCCTTGCACAAAGACAAAATGAACATTATATCCGTTGATGATGATTGCCAGTTCACTATGTCCACCCCCCTATTTATTTTTTAAAATATTTCGATCCTATCACCTGTTCCGCTTTCCAATGAAGCTCCCATATATTGCAGGTCTGGTTCCCCAGTATGACACTTGTCGTCTCGGTCTCTGGATAGTAGGCCAACATTGCGGCTACTCCCGCATTAGAACCGTCCTTGTACATGCGCATAAGCTTTCCTGCTTGATCATAAACAAAATGAAAACCATAGCCGTTGATGATGCTTCCCCATTCATATCTCCGTACGTGCTCCGTTTGCGGCTTCATGATTTCTTCTGTCATCTCAGCAGATAACAACTGCCCATTTACCAATGCTCGCATGAAGAGATCCAGATCACCTACGGTCGTAAAGGCTCCCCCGTCAGAGGTACCTATTGGAGGAAATGAATAGATATTCTTTTTCCATGTAATTTCGTTATTCTTGTTAAAAATCGCAGCATAGCCTTCGGCCACCGCACTGTCGCCCTCATCTTTAGAGGAAAAAGATGTATTCTTCATGCCGCAAACCCGAAAAATGTACTGCTCAACAAAGTCCCGATAGCTCGTATTGGTTACTTTTTCGATGGCAAGACCTAGCAGGACGTACGCACAGTTGTTATAGCTGATGTCCGTTCCCGCTTTGAACTTTGGCTCTTTGTACGCGAACTGCGGGATGAAATCCCCGCACTCTCTTATCGCATAGTTAGGCTTCTCTATGAAGAGCTCTTCGTAGCTCTCCCCCAGTTCCTCGTCTGCGTCGTCAGCAATGCCAGAAGTGTGGGTAAGCAAATGCCTGATCGTAACATCTGTTGGAATTTTAGTACCCGTTAAATCGATGATATCCGTAATTCGCTCATTAAGCCCCAGCCTCCCCTGCTCCACAAGCTGTAGAATGGCCACTGCCGTGAACAGCTTCGTAACAGACGCCGTATCGAACATCGTGCTGATTGTATTCGGAATTTTGAAGCCTCTATGTGCAAAACCATACGCACGTGCGAACAAGGTGTGTCCCCTACCTTTAATCAAAGCAGCCCCTGCAAAATGATGCTCCTTAGCATACACGTTAAATAACGCATCCAAATGTTGTTCCATAGTATATCCCCCTCATAACATCCATTACTTAATTTTACTAATCAGTGCACTATATGTATTGGTAAAAAATACTTATATCCGTTCTTGATCAATCTTCGCTTAACTCCCCACAACGCAAAAAACACCGGCCGCTCTGCCACCAGGCAGAACGAACCGGCTTTTAATTTGACTGAGTGCGCGAAGCGCCAGCTGTCATTAGAATGCAGGGACAACCGCTACACCGTACTTGTCTTCAATAAACTTCTTCACTTCAGGCGAGGTTAGAGCCGCATCGAGTTTTTTGATATCATCGCGGTTTTCATCGCCACTGCGTACAACGATCACGTTGGCATAGGGAGAATCGGCGTCTTCACGGAAAAGTGCTGACGCCGGATCCAGGCCCGACTCCAGAACAATATTTGTGTTAATCAACGCGCCGTCCAAATCCTTCAGCGCTCGCGGAAGTGTAGGAACATCAGCCTCAACAAACTTCAAGTTTTTCGGATTTTCTACAATATCCTTTGGAGTAGCCTCATATGTAGTAAGTCCGTCTTTCAGCTTAATCAGACCTTTTTGCTGAAGCAATACCAGCGTTCGGTATTCGTTGGAAGGGTTGTTCGGGATACCAATTTGTGCACCGTCTTTCAGTTCATCGATAGATTTGATCTTCTCCGAGTAGAATCCGATCGGCTCCACATGAACCTTTGTTGTCACAGCAAAGTCATAGCCTTGCTCGCCCTTCACGGAATCAAGGTACGGTACATGCTGGAAGAAGTTCGCATCAATCTGCTTTTCCTTCAGCGCCGGGTTAAGCTGCCCTTCATCATCAAAGACAACGACATCCAGATCAATACCTTCCTCCGCCAGCTTTGGCTTAATGAAGTTCAGGATCTCAGCATGCGGTACAGCAGCCGATCCAATCTTGAGCACTGTCTTCTTAGCTGGTTCTTCCGCTTTGGCCGGGGTGTTAGCTTTGCTCTCCTTAGTGCCGCCATTGTTTGAGCCAGAACCGCAAGCGGTCAAAGCCAGCGTGAACAAGAGAATAAGTGCAGATGTCACTACATACGATTTTTTCATTTTCATTATAAATCCCTGCTTTCGTTTAAAGTATAGGTCCATTTCATGAAAACTGTTCTCTAGTCCATTTTGAAACGCTTGCGTTCAATCCGCTTGGCCGTATAATCCCCGGTCCACTGGATACTCTGCACAAGTAAGATAATAATGAGGACGGTGGCGAATAAGATGTCCTCCCGGAACCGCTGGTACCCAAAGCGAATGGCCAGACTTCCCAGTCCCCCTGCCCCGATCGCTCCGGCGACAGCTGTAAACTCTGTAATAGCAATGACAGCGATGGTCAGCCCGCGTATGAGTGCAGGCAGCGCTTCAGGAATAAGTACCCGAAAAATGATCGTAAATGGCGAGGCACCAATCGCTTTGGCTGCTTCAATCTTGCCTGTATCAACCTCCTTGAGAGAATTCTCAATAATTCGTGCCAGGAATGGCGCTGCAGCGATGGACAACGAGACAATAGCCGCAGTCGGTCCAAGCGATGTACCAACAATAAGTCTGGATAACGGAAGCAGTAAAACAATCAGTATGATGAATGGCAACGATCGTACTGTATTAATGAAGGTTCCGATGACTTTATGTACCGCTGGAGCCGGCAAAATTCCTCCTCTTTCCGTCACAACTACACTAATGCCCAAGGCAAGCCCCAATAATATCGCAAAGATCGAAGACCAGAACACCATATATAACGTTTGTCCCAGACCCTCCAATAGCAACTCATACAGATCGTCCTTCATATGCCTGCCCCTACCCCCTCCACGGCGAATCGCCTGCTCTGATACTGATGGATAATGTTTATAAAGCGCTGGGCCGTCTGACTCTCCGGATTGAAGAAGAGCTTATCGACCGTACCTGTCTCGACGATCCTCCCTTTCTCGATAACCGCCATCTGATTGCAGATATGCTGCAGCACATCCAGCTCATGTGTGATGAGCAAGATCGTCAACCCCAATTGTCGGTTAATGTCCTTCAGCAGTTCCAATATGGAATAGGTTGTCTCCGGATCAAGCGCCGAAGTCGCTTCATCACTCAGCAGCACAGTAGGGTCATTAGCAAGCGCGCGGGCAATTCCGACACGCTGCTTCTGTCCGCCGCTAAGCTGTGACGGATAACTATTCTCCTTATCAGACAGCTGAACCAGATCCAAAATTTCTCTTACCCTTGTGCGAATATGCGCCTTGTCATATCCCCCCACCTCTAGCGGGAAGGCCACATTCTGGTAGACTGTTTTGGCATCTAGAAGGTTGAACTGTTGAAAGATCATCCCGATCTTCTGCCTTGCCTTACGAAGCGCCGCACCCTTCAGTGCTGTGATCTCCTCGTCGCCGATCAAGATGCGACCCGTGTCGGGTTCTTCAAGCCGGTTCAGACAGCGAATCAGCGTAGATTTACCAGCGCCGCTAAATCCGATAATTCCGAAAATATCCCCTTTTCTAACATTCAACTGAATATTGTCTAGCACCTGGATAGAGCCTTGCACCGTGTTATAACTCTTGCTAAGTCCCTCAACGGTAATCAATGCTTCAACCTCCCTCTCGCTTAATCTTGGCTGTCACTCAACAATACATATGGTATGGACCTACACTGCATTAGTTCTTAGACGAAGCCAATCGATCATTTACGAACAATGATAACTATTCCTAGTGTTTTGGTGTGTTTATTTCCAAAGTATAGGATCACATCTTCCAAACGTCAATAGTTTTAAAATAAAATTCTATGTAAAGTTTAAATTGACACGAGATCCATAAAGCGCTAAATTAAATCCAACTATTCTTATTGAATTATTTTATACTCGAGTACGGAGGATGAATAAGATGACCGATAAACGACAAATCAAGCTTTCTGCCTACCTGGTCGGTACGGGGATGCATACAGCCTCCTGGAGATTGCCGCAAGCACAAGCAAACTCCAGTATTGATATCGACTACTATAAGAAACTGGCTCAGACCGCAGAGCGCGGCAAATTTGACATCGCGTTTTTGGCGGACAGTCTGGCCATCAACGAAGTCTCTCATCCTAATATATTGAATCGTTTTGAACCGATCACACTTATTGCAGCTTTGGCTGGGGCCACCTCTAAAATCGGGCTTGTCGCCACCGCCTCCACGTCTTACATCGAGCCGTTTAATCTGGCGCGCCTGTTGATGTCGGTTGATCATATCAGCAAGGGACGTGCAGGTTGGAACATTGTCACTACCCGGGATTTGTCCGGCAATACTGCCCGGAATTTTAGTGCAGAAGAACATCTGGAGCACAGCCATCGATATAAGCGGGCATCGGAATTTCTGGAAGTAGTTCAAGGCTTGTGGGATTCCTGGGAGGATGATGCTTTTGCATACGACAAAGAGAAGGGCGAGTTTTTTGACACGGCCAAGCTTCATCGTCTGAATCACAAAGGGGAGTTCTTTTCAGTAGAGGGGCCGCTTAATATTGCCCGGTCACCGCAAGGCCATCCGGTGCTCGTTCAGGCCGGAACTTCTGATGCAGGACAGAGCTTCTCTCTTCAGCTGGCTGAAGTTATTTTCTCCATCAAACATCATCTTGAAGATGCACAGGAATTCTACCGCTCTTATAAGAGCCAATTGGCGCAGAATGGGCGGGATCCTGAGAAGGTATTCATTTTACAAGGGATCTCACCTATTATTGGGAAAACGAAAGAAGAAGCCGAGCAGAAACGGCGGCAGCTTGAATCACTCATCACGGAAGAGGCTGGCCTTCGCTTCTTGTCCGATTATTTTCCGAATATAGACTTTAGCGGCTACACTCTGGCTGCAAAAGCTCATGAGCTTGGACTACATACGGTTCAGCTATCCAAGTCCGATTTCAAAAAACATCAGCCGATCATCGCCCGTGATAATCCGACGCTGCGGGAGCTGTATTCCTTACTCACTGGAGCATTCAGCAGTAACGATCTGGTCGGTACGCCAGAGAAAATCGCGGATACGCTGGAACAATGGTTCCAGGAAGAAGCCGCTGACGGCTTTATGCTAATGGCCCCGTCTTTACCGGACGGACTAGAGGATTTTGTTAACCTGGTCGTTCCGATTCTGCAAGCAAGAGGACTGGTTCGTACCGAATATGAGGGTAATACTTTGCGTGAGCATCTGGGCCTGTCCATTCCCGCTAGCCGCAATGACGAATCATCCTATGAAGTAATTGGTACTCAGACTCGTTCTTAAAAAAGTTTGTACTAATTCATTTAATTAATACTTGATCAAATTATGAAAAATAAAACAACGGCAGTCCTGGTCGAGAAAAAAGCCTAGACTGCTGCTTTTTTTTAAAAAATACATGTCCCGTTAGAATTGCAAATGAACTACAACTATTTTTCCCAAAGCTCAATTAGGTTGGTTCTCCAAAATACTCCTCCAAAACCTTTTATCATTGGATCTAGCTTCTGTCTGTTATGAATTTATAGGGATCTATTACACTAGAGATTCGTGATTTAAGTGTACGTTCCTTTTTTAATATCCATCTCCCATTACTTTAATAAATCCTTGCAATTTGGAGGGAAGTCATTGGGATTCGGCCCTTTCACATGTTCAAACTTCTTAAGCTTAACCCCGAAAGGTGAGATCTGATATGTAAAAAGATCCTCACCGACAGGGATATGGGGACCCACCGTAGGTGTTGCATCAAGAGTAATTAGAAAATCAAACCCGCGAAATCCATTAACTCTTTCAGTATGCTTAACATCAACAAAATAAGGGTATAAAACAGGCGGAACCGTTAATACATTCGAATAGACCTCTGAAAGCTTTTCGTCCATATGCGGCAACAACTGCAGGACCAGCATATCTTGCAGCTGCAGTTCTCTTGAGTCCTCTTGCGGCTGTTTCCCCACCGCGTAACAATATGAAGTCTGCGTTATTCCCATCGAAATAGCGAGTATCATTATATGAATGAATCGCACCTTATCCCCCCTTAGTTTACTTGTATAAAGCATTCGATTTTTCACTAAGTTACCCAAATCGAAAATGGGTTATCCGTTTCGAAGCTTTTTTTCGCCTGTTCATATTCAGTTCATATTAGAGTCATGAAGAGTACATATTCGTTGGTTAGACTTGTTGCAATGGCTTCTATACAAGCAGCTGAATATACAGATCAGGACAGGAGAAGATGACCGTGGCACAGACAGAGGTAGTGAAAACGAAGAATAGATCAAGAGCAAAAAAAATAGGGAGAATCACACTTATAGTAATAGGTGGGATTATTGCAGCCGTCGTACTTTTTCTAGCGATCACTTTTATTGCAGATAAAATTGGCAGTAAAACAGATGAAAAGAAAATAGAAGCTTATGGCCAGCTAGTACCTGTAGACGGAAAAAAAATGAGTGTATACATTGAGGGGACAGGCAAAGAAACCATTGTGCTGCTTCCCGGCTATGGAACTGCAGGACCAGCTCTTGATTTCAAACCGCTGATTGCTGAACTCTCCCCATACTATAAAGTAGTCGCCGTAGAGCCTTTCGGTTATGGATTGAGTGACCAGACGGATAAGGAACGCACTACAGATAATATTGTGAGTGAAATTCATGAAGCCTTGCAGCAGCTCGGCATTGATCGCTTCATTCTCATGGGGCACTCTATCACAGGCATTTACGGATTGGACTATGTGAACAAATATCCTGGCGAGGTCACTGCCTTCGCCGGAATTGATACCAGTGTACCTACACAAGGCGGAATGGACGCTAAATTACCAATACAAGAATTTAGACTTCTTAATAAGTCTGGTCTGCTCAGATTAATATTGAAGGTGGGCAGCGATCCTTATGCCTCTTTAGGCTATGATGAACATACTAGAGAACAATTAAAACTGCTTTCGAACAGGAACAGCAACGAAGACACGACCTTGAATGAATTGAAGAATCTTTATAAGAATTTCGTGGATGCCCGCAAGTTAAGCTTCCCACCAGATTTGCCTCTGATCCTCTTTATCCAATCTAATAATACAGGTGTGAAAGACTGGACGGCTCTGCATGAAGAGCAAATTAAAGATTCCGTGCACGGTAAGGTGATCAAACTGGATGGAGATCATTATCTGCATCATACCCAGTCCAAAGTGATTGCTGAAGATTTCAGAAAGTTCATGGATGAAGTAAAATAAGGGGCGTTTATCCTCTTTAAAAGATTTTTAACAACGGGCCACTAGAATTAATCTAGGGCTCGTTGTTTTGTTATTCGTCAGTTTCCCTTCTCTGCACCGGAAAAATGTATTTTACCCCTGTCACGCAGCACAAGATACAAGATCATGCCTACGCTAACTATAATCATGCCGAAGCTGGTCCACTGCCCTGCTGTCCAATCAAACATGTACCTTGGTGAATCTCCCCGCAGCCATTCCAGGTTAAACCGCCCGAACGAATACAGAATATTGTAGGCCAGGAACAATACGCCCGTCGGCCATTTTCTATTCTTCAGCAGAATCAGAAGGACGAATACAATCAAATCCCATTGCCCTTCCCATATTTCTGCCGGCCAAAGTGGCTGTGAACCATAAGCATCATACGCCATCGAACCCGGAGGGTAAACAAGACCAAAGCCCGATCCAGTCGGTGAACCATACGCATCTCCGTTAAGGAAGCAAGCGATTCTGCCGAGTGACTGTCCTAAAATAATAGCCGGGGCGAGAATATCTGCAAATTCCCAGAAGGATAGCCGATGCTTTTTCGTATAATAGATGATAGCAAGAAAACCGCCGACTAGTGCGCCTTGAATAGCAATGCCGCCCTGCCAAATGTACAAAATCTCCATTACATGCTGCGAATAATACCCCCATTGGAAAAAGAACACATGCCAAATGCGTGCAGTCACAATCGCACCCACAGCCACATAGGGCACTATATTAAAGATATGCTCACGGTATATGGTCCCTTTGGCCAAATAATGTGCCATCCCCAGTGCCAATAAAACTGCCAAAGCCACAATGACACCATAAGAATGAACTTCGTAATTTCCGATCGTAAATAAGACAACTCTCATTAGATTGCCCTCCCGTTAATTAAACTACAATATGTAGTACAATTGATTAAAAAAAGGGGATTTAGGCATCCCCGCTCAACATGAGCAATAGCAGTATTGATATCGAAGCAAGCAATGGTCTAAGCAACGCTATCTTGACCTTTACCGTCTGATCCGGCTCCAAAACCTGCATCATACGATAATTCATAGCGGATGCTGCAAAATGTACGGCTACAGCAGGCTGAATCTTCCCCCATTTGGATAGCTTCAGCAGAACTTTTGCCAGATGCAGCTCGGTTCCCATCCGGGTCATGACAAAACGGTCGGCGAGCAGCTCAGTCAAAGTCTCGTAATAGCGAAAGATCGGCTTCATGATCGGCCAATAGCCGAAAGCCTCCGTCAGCAGGGTCACCAGAAATAGCTTCACATTATCGCGGTTGCGGCAATGATGCCACTCATGCAGTAGAATGGCCTTCACTTCTTTGTCACTGAACCGTTCGAGGACATAGGTAGAGATGATTATTTTCGGTTTAAAAAGACCCAGCGCAAGCGCTACGAAGGCTTCGTCCTGCACAACCAAAATTTCTGTTTCCAGGCTGCGGTATTTGTAATTTAGCGTCTTAGTTAATTTATCGTGCTTCATGGAGCCGAACCGCTTGTTCCATTTTCGCGATAAATACGCTTGCGCAGTGATCCGCCAAATCGCCCGGACAAGCGTATAGCCAACAATCACATCAAATACCCAGTACAGCATGATGCAGGCTTTAAGCCCACTCTCTCCCACTTGTCTGGTAATGAAGATCCCCATCTGCACGCTAAACACTGCTATAAAGACCACCATTAATGTAAAGATCCATCTTAATTTCACACGAGAGCTCATTCTTTTTTTCCTCGTTTGAGCTCACCCAATTTGCGTTCCAGCTTGGCGATGGTCTCAGGATCTACCTCGTCCAGTGCATCAATCATGTGGCTTACGACAAGACTGCCGTATTCTTTGATTAACCCATGCGATACAGCTTTCGTCTGTTCGGACAGAAACTGTTCTCTCGATTGTACGGTACTGTATTGCGCCGCTTGAGTTCTGCCGGTTCCTACTAGTATTTTCTTCAGATGTCCTTTACTCTCCAAACGGTTCATCACTGTCATCACCGCGTTTACCGATATGGGGCTTTCCTGATTCAGGATCGACTGTACTTCCTTGATCTTGAGGCCCTCGGAGGACCAAAGAATGTCCATAATTTTAGCCTCGAGCGGCCCAAAAAACCGATTCAGCCCCTCCCCGCCCACATTCATTTTCTTAATCTTCATGATCATCACGCTCCATCATACTACGGATTGTAGTATAATAACCTTCCGCTGTCAATCTGTGTGTAGTTAATCATTATATGGCTAGATAGTAGCGGGTATAAAGATTAACTATATCGAAAATGTACCCATACCAATTGGCATGACTAATTTAAAATGAGGTAATCGCATCAACGATTTGCTCGTACACTTACATGAAGGAGGCCTTGTGATGAAAATAGAAGTTACCCTGACGGATCAAGACGAAGCTTACATTATCAAAAATTTATATCCTCTCTACTTATATGACTTATCGGGACATTATGGTCTGAATGAGGGGCATACCCCTAATATACATGGGATCTTTGAAGATGGGCTGGAGTTCAGAACATTAATGGATCAATACGATGTCCAGAACATCTGGTGGGAAAAACCGGGATGCCTGTATCCTTTTTTAATGAAAGTCGATAATATCCCCACTGGATTTGCGCTTATTGCTACTCCTCCTCACTGTTCTGAAGGAACGGACTATTTTGTGAACGATTTCTTCCTGTTGCAACCCTTCCGAGGAAACGGTATTGCCGAGCATGCCGCAGTTCAAGTGTTTGACCATTTCAAAGGTCAGTGGGAGCTTTTTACCAATCCGTCTGAGCGGAACATAGTTGGACACAAATTTTGGAGAAGAACGGTTTCGAATTATACCCTAGGGAATTATGTGGAAAAGCATGGGAGTACTTGGGATGGACATAAATTAATCTTCAGATTCAATAATCATCCATCAAGCTAAGAATGACATTGTTAGTTTAAGAATCACTCATTATAAAAGCGCTTACATTTACTGTACACTGATGTTGCATGAACGTTTTACAGTTTTTCCCATTCCTTAAATCAAGGAGGTGGTAATTACAAGATTATCGTTGTAGGGTCGGTTACCAAGCAGGCTTAGAGTAGGTATTCGAATCTGCAGATCGGGAATGTATTACCAATACATGTAACGAGGAGGTAACACTTATGAGGAAAAAATTTTTGCGTCTGCTTTTGACAGGAACCATGCTGTTGTCCGTTTTGCCTGCGTTCAGCCCCTCTTCCTCCGCAACGGCTGCCGACATCAAATCTGGGAATCCTATTTTCACTAGTATTTTCACCGCTGATCCCTCTGCCCATGTCTGGGCTGACGGACGAATTTATGTGTATGCGTCACATGATATTTTCCCTTCCAGGGGCAGCGACTTAATGGATAAATATCACGTCTTCTCATCAGACAACATGGTGGATTGGGTGGATGAAGGAGAGATTTTGCGTTCTGATGATGTGCCATGGGGACGTCCGGAGGGCGGTTTTATGTGGGCACCTGATGCGGCTTACAAAGACGGAACTTACTACTTCTACTTCCCTCATCCCAGTGACACGAATTGGAACAATTCCTGGAAAATCGGTGTAGCAACCAGTGATAAACCGGCCGCAGATTTTACCGTCCAAGGCTATATTCAGGGACTTCCCGGCAGCAATCTGATCGATCCTGCGGTGTTCCGTGATGACGATGGCAGTTACTACCTTTATGCCGGGGGCGGTGGGACAAGCTATGGCGTCAAGCTGGGAGCCGATATGGTATCGATCGACGGCCCGGTCAAGCAATTTACTGAGCTGCAAGACTTCCATGAGGCTTCATGGGTCTTCAAACGGAACGGTATCTATTACTTAATGTACTCCGACAACAATCCCGGTGCCAACAAGATGCGGTATGCTACCAGCAGCAGTCCGCTTGGACCATGGATCAATCGCGGCGTGATGCTGGACCCGGTTACCAGCAGTGAAACAACGCATGGTTCTATCGTGGAGTACAAAGGGAATTGGTATCTGTTCTACCATAACTCCAAAATCTCCTCAAACGGCACGCTCCGTTCTGTCTGTGTAGATCAGTTATTCTTCAACCCAGATGGAACGATTCAAAAGGTCATTCAGACGACCGATGGAGTCTCCGCCGTCGGCCCTCGTTCCAACGCTACGGAGATAAAGTATTATGACTTGATCAACGAAAATTTTGATCAATACACTCAGAAGAGCGAATATCCGGTAACCAGCAGCAACGTATCCATCGGAGGCGGGGCTGTTCTATCCGGTAACAGTGTTGAAAATATGCATATCAGCGGTTCCTACCTCCAGTTGTCTGGCATCAATGGGGGAACGAACGGCGGCAAGGCATTGCTTACCGTGCTTTATGCTTCCGGCGATAGTGGCGCTGCCTTCAAGGTAGACAGCAGTGGTGATACGGCTGGAGATGGTTACTTCCTCTCCCTTCCGGGTACAGGAGGCTGGGGTAATTACACCGGCCGGACTAACCGGCTGATCGATCTGCAACCAGGTACGAACAACGTGATTAAGCTGAGCGGTGGGATGGGCGGCGCTAACGTCTCGCGTGTGATCGTGTCACGGATCCCTTAAATTTCTTAAGTTAGAGCTAAAGAAGCCGCATCAGATGTTATTTCGGGGACTGCGACAGGTTGCTGATGGAGAGCCTTTTGCAGTCCCTTGTGCTTTAACAGTTGAAATTCAATTACTTCAAGGCGAAGAATACCGTGAACTCGTTATAGCTATATACAACATTCACCTCTGCAAATCCGGCAGCACGCAGCCAATTAAGTTGATCTTCTACGGTAGCGTTGATGTCTTGCTTTCTGCGTAAGATGGAAGCTTCAATAGCTTGTTCTGCTAATCCTGACTTGCGCACGTCCTCTTCCCACTGTTCTTTATACCGATTGTCGAAGTAAGAGGATGAACCCGCTGCCTGATCTGCATTAATGAAGATACCGCCACTCGCGAGGTGATTGAATATCTTTTGAAAAAGAGTGCTTTTATCAGGGTGAGTTAAATGGTGAATGGATAAGGAAGAGAGAATAATATCATATTGCTCCGTGAAAGGATAATTACAGTAATCGGCTGCTATGTACTGAACATTCGGATCATTTCCGAATCTTTGACGAGCCACCTTAAGCATCTCTTCGCTTATATCCACCAAGGTAAACTTAGCGTTCGGGTAGCGCTGTTTCGCAAATGAAGAGAATAGTCCCGTTCCTGCTCCCAGATCCAGTATTCGTGGCGTGTCTATCTCCGTGTTCATCCAAGAAACAGCTGCACCATAGAAATCATCAAAGCAGGGAATCAATTGACGCCGCTGCAGATCATAACTTTGAGCTACCGCATCGAATTGTGATTTAAGCAAATCGTTCATATAATCTCCAACCCTTCTCTTAAATAATGATGACAATTTCATTCTATAGACACGAGGTTAATCATGGAAATATATAAGATCTATATCCTTAATAGGAATTATATATAGGGCAATCACACAAAATACACCGCCACAGCCTCTCAGCTAAATGACGGTGCATTAATCTTTCCGTGGATTACAAGTTATAGTTGGATGCTACTGTTTCCAAGTACTGCTCGATCGGAACAGACTTTCTGAAGGCTACCAGATCTTCGGTGGACTTACCGACAAGTGTGCGGAACTGGTTGCTTTCGCCTGTCGCCAGCTTGGCAATTGCATTTACGATTTCTTGCGGATCATCGGCTGGACTTTCGGCTGAACGCTCAAAACTTTGTTTTACTTTAGCGATAATGTCATCATAGGCTCGAATGTCTTCACTCTTGCTCCACACGATGTTGTTCAAGAAATTGTTACCTGCCGAGCCACCTTGTTCGATCAAGTGTAGATCAATATTGAGCGGCTTCAATTCGTAGTAAAGTCCTTCTGTCAGCCCTTCCAGAGCAAACTTGGACATGTTGTACAGCGATCCGATGGGCACTGCCGTGGTCACACCCATGAGCGAACTGATATTAATGAACTTGCCGCTCCCATGTTCCCGAAAATACGGCAGGAATCCGCGTATGACATTGATCGGCCCTCTAACATTCACGGCGAATTGCCAGTCTATGGTCTCTTCATCTGCAAGCTCCAGTGCACCGTAAGCCCCCATTCCGGCGTTATTGACAACTACATCAATTTTGCCAAAAGCTTCGGTTGCCTCCTGAACTGCGCTACGCACTTGCTCCACATCTGTTACATCCAGCTTGAATATTTTAATGTTGCTGTAAGTCGTCAGCTCAGTCTCTTTCTCTGGGGAACGCATCGTTGCCGCCACATTCCAGCCCAGTTTCGCGAAATGAATCGCTGTTAATTTTCCCAAACCACTGCTTGTTCCGGTGATAAAAATGGTCTTTGACATCTGAATCTCTCCCTCGATGGTTTGATATTAAAAATTAGAATGAACGTTCACTCTAGATATTATGCGCTTCTCTGTTTCTTGTCAAGCGGGGGGACCTTGGATATTATGCCCAAGAAATAGCGATTGAATCACTCCAATCTGTAGTGAGCATTCATTCTAATTATTCTGAAAAACTGCCGTAATCTACGGCAAGAAAGCCTTCACTGTACTTACAGAGTTCCAGCTCGAAGAAACCGCCATTTCCAACACTTCAGACGTAAGCTTCAGGTTGCCTTGCAAGTGCCCTTTTACCAGAAATACAAACGTCCCCCAGTGCATCTGAACCATCAACCGCGCATCGCTCTGCTTGAAGATTTGTTGCTCCATAGCGTCGGCATACATCACAGCCAATGGGCCGCACCAGTTCTTCTCATAAGCAAACCTCTTAGATTCATCATAAATGTACGACGACAGAGAATACTGCTCCATGAACTGAAACGCCTCGGGATTGTCGACACTAGACTGGACAACCCTCTGCCAAGTTCTTTGGAAACGTTCGAAAAGATCCGCGCTGTCATTGAAGCCTTGAAGCACATATTCCGTCTGGTATTCCACGATACTGGTGTACAGCTCGTTGATAATCTCTTCTTTTCCCGAAAAGCTGTTGTAAATGCTGCCCATCGAAACTCCAGATTCACTGGAGATCAAGGACATGGAGGTCGCCTGTAAATCATGCTTGCTGAGAAGCCTGAGCGTTGTTTCCAGTACAGCTTTTTTAGATTTCTTATATTTTTCAAACATACCGTATATATCCCCCATTGAAATTTAAACAGTCATCATCTTGAACAGAATGATCATTCTAATTTTAACTTTTCAATATCGTGATGTCAACGGGAGTCCTGCTGGAGAAAACAGCATCACTTCCGAATCAACAGCGATACCGCACTTTTTAATTCCTGATGAATTTGGTACACTTGGACAAAAAGAAAAATAGAAGTGAGGTAACACCATGTTTGAAGGATTAATGCAACAACTGAGCCGCTGGTCGCGTTCCTGGCTCGCCGCGATGGCGGTTATTCTGGTCATTGCACTGACCGGCTGCGGAGAGACCAGCAACAACAACTCTTCAGCAGTCCATGAACCAAGTCCAACGTCATCCAGTCAAGCGGTAGCGCCCAAATCCACCCTTGCCCCGAAAGAGTCCAATACTTCCAAGGCACCGGACAAGTCCCAGGCTCCGCTTACCGGCTTCAAGGAGGTTTCGGATTATATCCGGCAACATCATGCTCTTCCGGATAATTTTATTACAAAGAAGGAAGCCGAAGGGCTCGGCTGGGTAGCTGCCAAAGGGAATCTGAATCAAATAGCGCCTGGTAAAAGCATCGGCGGGGACCGTTTTGGCAACCGGGAAGGACTCTTGCCCAAAGCGAAAAACCGGATTTGGTACGAAGCAGACATTAACTATAAGAAGGGTTCACGCGGAGCAGATCGTATTCTCTACTCCAATGACGGATTGATCTACATGACTTCCGATCATTATAAGTCGTTTACGGATATTACCAAGGAAGGCAGTGTCCCCGAATGAGTAACGTTATGGAACTACGACAGTCTGAGGGAGACCGTTACGAGAACATACATGAATGGCTACAGCAAAGTCTTGAGCTGCCTGAGTGGTACGGTCGTAATTTAGATGCGTTGTGGGATTGTGTCACCGGACATCTCCCCTTCCCCCTGAAGATCATATGGATTGCAGATTCCGAGCACGGTGAACGTTATTCCGCGGTGATTGAGGTTTTCGAGGATGCTGCCGATCAATATGATGAGATAAGCTTCGACTATGTGACTGAAGAGTAAGAATGTCTCTATGCAAAAATAAACAATCCACCGCTTGATGAGATTCCTCATTTGACGGTGGATTCTTTTATATACAATACCCTCAAGCTATCTACAGTCTATCGACTGTCCGCCATAAATCGTAATTCACGTATAACCTCACCTTCGTTACGGCTTATTTCTGCAAAACCCAGTGAGACATACATCCTAGAGGCTACCTCATTCTCAGCGCGATGACCCAGAATTATTTTGTCACAAGCGTGCTTTTCTTGGATCGTTCGTAGAAGCGCTCTCATACCTGCTGTTCCCAACCCCCGGTGTTGAAACTTATGATGGATCATATAGGCCATAATCCAATAAGCTCCATCCTCGGGATCGACAGCATAGACTGCCAACCCCACTAATTGTGCGTCAGAGTAAATAGCCAGCGGTGTAAAGCCACAATAAGCTGATTCTGCGAGCCAATAGACCGCGGGTACTGGAAACACTTCCTTCTGTTCTGCTGTTACCTCAAGCTGGGTGCAGGCATACCAATTACTATGATCGATTGGACTGAGTTGCACTCCACTGTATAATCGGTCACGCAGTCCATGGCGCGCGCTCTCTAGCTTCTCCTTGAGACTTACAGCCCACTCTGGTAAAGAATGGACTTCCATTCCCTCTACACTGCGGAGGAGCCGTGCATACTTATAAAGATCTGCAAACTTTTGGAAGAGCGGGAACGATTGTATAAAAGATTCCTCTAACGGCTTAATGGAACGATAGCCAGTTAGAAAATGCTCTATTTTCCGCTGACTATCATCATCTTCTTCATCCAGCAGATCTGAAATGGCCGATACAATATCCATTGCGTACCAGTGCACCATTGCATCATCAAAGTCGATGACACAGTACCGTGATTTCTCGGCCTCGTAGAAGATATTATCCGTCTCAAAGTCATAATGGATTAATCCCATATGTTCTGCATCGGTTGGAAGCTCCGAGAGCTGACGGCGCAAATATTCAAGCTCTTGAAGGGCTGCCTGTTCCCCGGGATCACGTTCTAACACAGCGGAGACAAATGTCAGTGCATCGTCCCAGCTTCTCCGGGATACCTCTTTAGAAGAATAGGATTGCGATAAAATATGCAAAGTAGCTAGCGACCTCCCCCACTCTTCGACCTGCTGATTCGTCATTTGCTCAAGCGGGAGATGGATTCCGCTCGCTTGTTCAAACACAACGCCGAAGTAGCTACCCTCACCAGTTACCGTTATCGTTTCGATATAGTTGCCGTTGACAGAAAGGATTGGAGCAACCGTCGAGTAATCTTCAGATCTTAGGTAATTCATAAAATCAAGCTCAGCTTGAATATTATCGATATTGTTGTCCTCTTCATGGACGAAACGAAGAAAATACGTTACAGCGTTTCTTTTAAACTCATAGATAAAATTGCTGCTTGCTCTCCAAAACTTCAACGTACCCATATCATGTTCCCAGTGCTGAATCAATTGTGTAGCCACGGAATCATCTGCTGTTCCCCGGACCATATTTTTTAGCAACATCATATTATATCTGCCTCCCGTCGCCTAACGAGAGGTTCTTATTTTACCAATAATAACCTCTCACAGGCTCTTTTGTTGGATTCATTGTTTTCAAAACACCATCACTCCTTCTAGTTCTAGTAGGGATCATGAAAATCATATCTAGCCACCCTCATGTAATATTGTGGAATATTCCCCATCTGCTATCAAGGTATAGTATAAATAAACATATTCTATACAAAAAAGGATTCGTGCGGACACGAACCCTTTTGACTAGATGTATATTCTATTCATTCCGCTTATTTCGCTTGTTCCATGAATTCCTTAAAGCCTTCAGCGATTTCCTTATATTTCGTATGGTGCAAGTAATGACTTCCTGGCAATGGAACTACTTTTCCATGTACAGAGTCTTTGATTTGATCTTCATGCAGCTGTTGCCAGCCTTGGTTAGCGGTATTATTCGCATCGATAAAGAAGATTAGGGGCAGCTCTTTAGGGAATGTTAAACCCTTAGCTCCTTCAAAGTTAGAAGCGATATGCTGCATTTCGTCTAAGTTAGTGGAATTATTCGAGTTTTTATTCGAAATCAATCTCATTTGTTCTTTGGTTTGCTCATCATATGCTAATCCAGTATATGGATCACTGCCTACTTTCTTGATCAATCTTACCAGACCTGCTTTTTCAAGAAATGCGAACCCTTTAATTGGCAATTTAGCATCCATTCCAGCTTGTGTTGGAACACTGGTATCGACCCCGACAAATCCAGTTACTTCGTTTGGATACTTGTTCACATAAGCTATCCCGTAAATACCTGCAATAGAATGGCCTCCTAGTACATAGCGGTCAATATTAAGCTGCTGCAACGCTTCATGAACTTCGCTAATAATGTTCTCGGTGGTCCGCTCTTTTTTAGTTCCATCACTTAATCCATAACCGAAAGGCTCAACCGCTACAACTCTGTAATGTGAGGATAGCTCATCGATCAGCAGCTTGAAATCAAGCGCTGGCGATGCTGTTCCGTAACCCGGCAGCAGTACAACTGTTTCCTCGCCATCTCCTTGAATCATTACATTCATCTTTTTCCCGTCTACAGGCACTAACTGACCATAGGATTGTATTTTTGCAGTCTCCGACTTTGTACTAATAACGTTAACTGTAGATGTAACAACTAGAAAAAGCACAATTGCTACTGCTATAACGCCTACTGTTTTAAGAAAAATATTAAGCGCTTTTTTCATTTTCGGACCCATCTTCATTTTCATTATCTCCCCTTGTTTCACTGTAATTTTCCCGTTATGACAATATGAACTCTTATTTTATTTCTTTCATAAATTCATTCAGGTTTTCTACGATATCTTTAGCATGAATACGATGTAAATAATGTCCTCCGTCAAATGTCATCACTTTTCCATGTACAGAATCTTTGACTTGCTTTTCGTGCTCCGGGAGCCATCTGTCAGTTGCCGGATGATGCGCTTGTACAAAGAAAATAAGCGGAAGCTCTTTAGGGAAGGTCAATTCTTCAGCTGCCTTAAAATTAGAATACATACTTCCGGCTTCATTCATTGTGGTAGAATTATACATGTTTTTATTCGCAAACAATCTTAATTGTTCTTTTGTAGCATCATCAAATGGAAGTTCAGCAGTAGGGTCATCAACTAGCTTGCTATTCAATCTGATCACACCTGATTTTTTGAGTAGCTTTAAAACACTTATTGTTGATGAGCTAATCTCCTTCTCGCTTAGAGATGGAACACTACTATCAAGCCCGACAAATGCGCTTACTTCGTTTGGATATTTGTTCACATAATCCAATCCGTAAATGCCTGAAATGGAGTGACCCATTAGAATGTAACGGTCAATTTGAAGACGCTGTAAAGCTTCATGAATTTCACCTACAATATTCGCTGTGCTTCGTTCCTTTTCAGTTTGATCACTTAATCCATAACCGAAAGGCTCAAGTACAACGACTTTGTAGAAAGGCGATAGCTCTTCGATTAGCGATTTAAAGTCCAGAACTGGTGATGCGGTCCCAAACCCGGGTAGCAGCACGACGGTTTCTTCACCTTCCCCTTGAATCAAAGCATTCATATGTTTTCCATCTACTGGAACTAACTGGCCATAGGGCACAATTTTCCCTTGCTCCGATTTGTTGCTAATAATATTAACTGTAAAAACAATGGCAAGAAAAAGGATTATTGCTATAATTACTGCTCCTATTATTTTAAGTAGAAGGACTAGTATTTTTCTTGTTTTCGACCTTTCCTTCGCGTTCTGTCCTTCTGGATTTTCCATTTGCGTTCTCTCCTTCTCGTTATGCTTATACCGCGTTGTCATAAACTGCCGCTTAGAGGATTTTATACTTGGAAAATGTACTCTCCGTGACGGCATTATGAACGGAGCATGAACAAACAAAAAAATGCTACAGCGTCATCTGCAAGCAAGCTTGCACATAATGCCGTAGCATGAGGGATCTAGAGACCACCTATTTAGACTATACGTTGGTCCCCCCTATAAGTCTGACTAATCTTCTGAGGTTGTGATTGGTAAAGTTACAATGAATGTCGTTCCTTGACCAGGTTCGCTTTCTACCCGGATGTCGCCATCATGAAGCGTTACGATCTGTTTAACGATGGCAAGCCCCATACCGCTACCGTCATACTTACGGCTATGCGAACGATCGGCCTTGAAAAATCGCTCGAATATACGCTGCTGATCCTCCAGTGGAATTCCAATACCATGGTCTGATATTCGGACGGTTACGTTATTGCTATCTGTTTGAATGCTGACATGAATAACACCGGTATCCTCGGAGAATTTGATGCCATTACCGAGTATGTTCGTCCATACCTGATTTAACAGGTCATAGTCGCCCGACAGGTTCACTACCTTCAATTGAAGATCGAAGGTGATGTTGCGGGCCGACCATTGGGGCTGTATCGCCACAATAACCCGTCTGATCTGTTCATCCAGACTGAACGTGGACAGCCGCAGTTGCTGTGACTGTGATTCAAGCACACTCAGCTTTAGCAGGCTATCGCTCATTTTGGACATTCGGGCAGCCTCAGCGATGATAATATCGAGATACCGGCGTCGCTCGTTCTCTGGGATGTCAACTTGCTTGAGTGCAATAGCATAGCCGGATATCGAGGTGAGCGGCGATTGTACCTCGTGCGAGACGTTCGTTACGAACTCCCTGCGCATCTGCTCAAGCTGCTGTAGATCATGCATCATATCTTCAAAGCTGCGAGCCAAGGTACCCAACTCATCTGTCTGCTTAATTTTCAGCTTCACGTTGAAATCTCCGGTTGCTACACGCCTGGTCGCTTTTGTCAGCTTCTTGATTGGTCTGACCAGGAACATGGCAGCAACCAGAATCAGTAGGCTACCTGCGATCAAAGCATAGGTCAACAAATTCAATATCAGCTTTCTGTTAAAAGAAATAGATGGGGGAGTGAGCATCTCCACAAACATTGCTTTTGTTCCTATTTCCGTTTGCAATGGCATTCCTAATAGATTAGTAGTAGCACCAAAAAAACTTAGTTGAACCACTTCTCCATTAAGCACTTTTTTCACTTGTTCCCTTGTCACATGGACAGGATTGTGTCCTTCTCGCGCTCCGTAAGACCTGAACTGACCTGTGTCATCGTAAATTCGAATATGATAGGAATTGAGCTGCTTCATTCCACTTACAAAAAGGTCGGCTTCATGTAACGGAAATGTATTGTAGAGCCGAACGATATCCTGCGCGAAGTTACGCAAGGGGATCTGCGCGTTTTCGTTCACTTCACCTTTAAATACCCAGGTTGCCACCAACAAAGCAATGAGTGAGCCTCCGACCACAGAGACTAGAAATGTCAGGACAACGCGTGTATAGATGGATCTGATCATTCATACACCTCAAGGCGATAGCCAAGACCCCGCACTGTCTCGATCCGAAACTCATGCGTATTCGCAAACCGTTCACGCAGGCGTTTAATATGTACATCTATCGTTCGATCATCGCCAGTGTAATCGAGACCCCAGATTTGATCGATCAACTGCTCGCGCGTATACACTTGTCCGGGTGTTCCAGCCAGCTTATACAGCAATTCGAACTCCTTGAGCGGCAACGCAAGCGTCTCCGACCCTTTCATTACCTTATAAGTCTGCCGGTCAAGGGTGACGTCGCCGAACTGGATCGTCTGTGTGGAACCAATCCGGTATCGTTTCAGCAATGACCTGACGCGAACCGTCAGCTCTAGCGGATCGAAGGGTTTTGTCAAATAATCATCCGTCCCAAGCTCGAAGCCTTTCACTTTCTCCCATGTTTCACCACGTGCAGTTAGCATAAGTAACGGAAGGTCAGGATTGGCTCTACGAAGCTCCTTGCATAACGCCCAACCATCCATAATCGGCATCATAATATCAAGCACGACAAGATCGATAGGCATTGACGCATAGACACTCAGTGCCTCCTTACCGTCCGCCGCTTCGGCTGTTTCAAATCCGTCATTACGAAGAAATAAACAGACAAGTTCGCGAATGTTCGCATCATCGTCAGCAACCAGTATAGTAGGCATTCGTTCCCTCTTTTCTTGTTGTCCATCCTAACCACTATACTATAAATCAGTTGCCATTGCCTAAATTACAATCCCTGCATCATCTAATTTCTTCTGATTTCCTTTAACCTGAACTGCCCAATGAGTTGTTGCAAAAATTCACCGATAACCTCTACATATTGAGCGCTTTGCTGTACATGTACATAATCGTTCCTAAGCGCTGCCAGCTTCTGTTCAACCTCGGCGGAAATATTCCGGTTATCCATGCTGACGGCCGTGATCTCCTCCATCAGTCGCACTACCCGTTCAACGACCTCGGATTTGGTAGCCTCCCGATCATTAGCCTGAATCAGCAGTTCGGTTGCTGCCGCAACCCTGACACTGCCCTCCTCCACGACCTGTGTAACCTCTGCCATGGATTGCTGCGCTCGCTCAGAACCGGCATAGATTTGACCTATGGTCCCCTGGATCTCCGCTACAGATTGACCTGTTGTCTCCGCCAGTTTACGGATTTCCGAAGCCACAACTGCAAACCCTCTTCCATGCTCTCCTACTCTTGCCGCTTCAATCGAAGCATTCAAGGCGAGCAGATTCGTCTGTGAAGATATTCTCTCAATAATCTGCAGAACATCCTCTATGCTGCGCGTTGTGCCTACAAAAGAGTCCATGGTCTCATGCGTCGCTGATACCTGCTGGGTGATGTTAGCCATCTTGTCTCCAATGTTCTCCACCTCTTGACGGGCTACCCGGATCTGATCCGCAGCCTGTTGTTCAAGCTCCTGCAGGGTTACGCGCATATCTCCTACGGCATCGCTGACAGCATCAAGATCCTGCAGTTGACGAAGGATGCTTTCCACCATGATTTCAATCCGTTCATTCACACGTTCAGTTGATTGTTCTGTCTCCGAAGTTGAAGTGCTCAGCTGCCGCTGGCTCACCATCACATCATCTGCCGCATGCTTGACCTTCACCAGAATTCCTTCCTGCGAGTCAATCATACTGTTAATCCATTTGGCTGTATCCAACAGCTCGTCTCTCCCAAAGTCTTGCAGCGGGATTCTTTGCGTTA
Organism: Paenibacillus sp. NPDC056722; assembly: GCF_042790635.1. Taxonomy (NCBI): domain Bacteria; kingdom Bacillati; phylum Bacillota; class Bacilli; order Caryophanales; family Paenibacillaceae; genus Paenibacillus; species Paenibacillus sp. NPDC056722. The sequence continues at coordinate 180,356 of NZ_JBHTYV010000004.1, forward strand.
GATCACTGCTGCCTTCAGTACTACGCCGTATGAAGCGATTAAGCTGTCGTATGCGCCCCGTTTCCGGAAGAAGGCTTCTTCGGAGAATAATCTGCCAGCTAATCAACCCATATACCAGCACTGCTGCACCAATTATTGAAGCACTACCCAGCGCACCAACTTCTGTATTCCCTGTCAAAAATCCAGCAATCACTGCAACCAGAACAGTCATACCGAGCAATAGTGGCAGCATCGTTTTGGTGACATTCCAGCCAAGACTGCGGGTCCGGTAGACCTCCTCAAAGTCAGCCTCGCACATCATCCCCCATACATCGGGGCAATGAGGAAGCTGAAGCGTCACCCCTTTGCCAATGACAGGAATGTGCCGGTAATCCGAATATCCGGGAAAAGAAACAAATAAATTGCTGCCGCTGTCAATCGTGTTCGCCACACCGGGATGAAGCTCGCCTGAAGCGGGATCGGTGAACACCAGCTCCAATTCCGTATGCTTGTCCACCTTGACCGTACCCCAGCGGGTCGTCACGCCATCCTTCAGATTCTCGCCATGTGTGAAGGTGCGGTCCTCAAATCGGCTGCGGGATAACGCAGTACCTGGTTTAATCTCCGTTTGTAGGCGTGGCCCAGCCATAAAAAGATAATGGTCGCCTGAATCAGGATAAATATGTCCCGACTCCCGCTGAATCAGATCCCCAATCACATCATTAGGCACACGTCCACACAAGAAACCTTCGATTTGCCCCTGTCTTTCAATTGGTAAAATAAATAATAACGTCATTTCATCAAAAAAGGATGAGGTGCTTGGTCCAGCTTGCAGGGTAACTGGATCAGCATACGGCCCGAATAAGCATTTTTGTCCCTCCACACCCTCGGAAGCATATTGCAACCCCTTACGAATTACACTCTCTTCTCCATACTGCATTCCGCGATGTGCGGGAAAGGTGGTCGAGATTACCATGCCCTCTTTGCTCAGTACAAAAATCTCCGAAAAGTCTGCCGCTCTGCCACGCGTAGCAACAAATAAGGATTCCCATGTCGAATAGTCATGCCCCTCAGGAAAACGAGACTCTCCTTGAAGCATCCGTAACTGCTCATGCAACCGGCTTAAGTAACCCCAATACAATTCAGCCCAATTATGTAATATCTCTTTCCTTGTTTCTGCAATTCCTTCAAAGATATCGGCAATATCAGACTCCAAGTTCCGGTTCAGCCGATTTGACCACCATAGCGGTAAACCTGTTTTCCATCCCAGCCAACTAAACATGACATCCCCTCCTCTTAAATCACCGCTTCCAATGTGAGTTTTCATCACTTTGACTCTTTATTTTTTTGTAAAACAAAGAATAAGGAAGCTTAAATTTCCCGCTTTAATGAATTAATGCGTTCGTGTAGTCAATAGTAACATAATGACGTAATAATTCATACGTGAATTTTGTATATTTTTAACTATATGAATAAAAAAGAGACACATTGCAGTATTCGCAATGTGTCCTGAGCAAGATATTAACTTATCTCGATGAAGCAAAGTTCATGTCGCTTTTAAAATGATCGCCTTTAACTTAATTGCAGCGTTGTAACACAAGTATTATCGTTCTCAAATGTGGAAATTACCGACTCTGCAGTCTTCCCCTTACGCTCCACTATGATATGGTATGATTTATCACGCGGCAGCCACAGATCAATAAATCCGTTAGACTGGGATTTCATTGCAGTCTTCTCAATCACTGAATTCCCCTCTGAGTCGTTGATCGTCACATTGAACTCTTGATCCGTCAATTCACCTTGGCAGCCGGTCAAGCTATGGATCGCACAAGGATGCGTTTGTTCTATGTAGGGGGCAATCGATAGAAAGAATTCGTTATCCGGCAGATCATAGGCTACTTCCTTAGCGTCTTCGCCTGTTACGATCAGTTGCTTCGAAGTGATTGATGCCGACGTCGCCGTTACTTTGCGCGTGCTGAGTTCTTGCACCATTTGCTTAATATCTGCAGTTTCATGATTACTTTTGTTCCCGGCATTACTCGCAAATAGATACGTCCCCAATGCGATAACAGCCACACCAGCGACCGCCAAGGTTTTCCATCTCATCTTGAATTCATCCCCTTGTCTGTTTTTACCATTATAATCTAGATCCTCTGCTTATGGACAGGTTGAAACCCCTTTAGACACCGTATTATCATAATTTTCTTCAGTATATGGCATCATCAGAAGAAGGCTTATCCTTCAGGAGCGGATGTACAATCAAAAAAGTCCGCATCGGAAGACGCGAACTTTTAGCATAGACACCAATCAGAGTAGGTAGTTTACACACTTACTTGCGTTCTCTTATATAAAACCGGTATTGCTGCTGCTATTAGGATGATACCCATAAAAGCAGGTGCGGCATGACCAAGTAACACGTAGATTTGACCTCCAATGATCGGCCCAATCATTCTTGCTAAAGCCTGAATAGATTGGCTGCCTCCTTGAACCCTTCCTTGCTCACTAGAATCGACAGACTTGGAGAGCATCCCATTGAACGAAGGCCCAAAGATCGAATCACCAAATCCGAATATAAACATTCCAACGATAAAGAGAGGATAGAATGAGAACAAGGCAGATGCTGCAATTAGACAGTAGCCTATAATCTCCGAAACCATTCCAAGAATGGCTATCTGTTTATCATTAAATTTCTTCAAAAGCTGCGGCATTACCAGGCCTTGTGAAACGATGTCTTGAACGCCCATAATTGAGAACATAAGACCGATTATTGCAGGCTTCCAACTGAATGTATCCATTGAAAATTGTGAAAAAACTGCCTGTAGAGATCCGTTAGGGATCCAAAGTAAAAACGCTGAGATAAGTAGTCTGTTTAAGTTTTTCATGGAAAGCAGGTTTGCAAGCTGTGCAAATGGATTCAGTCTTACAAAGGTTATCTTTTTCAGTCTATTACGCTTATCAAGGCTCTCAGGCATAAAAAAGAATCCATAAGCAACATTCAATAAAGTGATGACTGCCCCAAAATACATGGGTACAGAATAACCAAACTTGGCCAGAAAGCCGCCTAGCGTTGGGCCAATGACGGTACCTACACCTACAACCGCACTTACCCATCCAAAATATTTGGTTCTCTGCTGCGGAGGAATGATGTCTGCAAAATAGGCGAAGATTGTGCTTATGCTCCCGCCTGTTATCCCCTCTATGATGCGCCCGACAAATAGCACCCATAGAGCTCCTCCTATACCAAAAACGATGTACCCGATTGCGGAACCCAATAGGCATAGTAAAAGTAATGGACGGCGGCCATATCTATCGCTTAAAGCTCCAAGTACAGGGGCCGCAAAAAACACGCAAAATGCATAAGCAGAGGTCAGCAACGTAACAACTATAGCTTGTTGACCCGGATTACTAGTATAAGGTTGCACTAAGAATGGAACGACAGGCGCTATGATACTGAAGCCTACCCCGCAAAGAAATACAGAGATAAGACCGAATATTAAAGCGTGTTTATCAACGGTTAGTACTGCATTCTGCTCATTGTGTGATCTAGATTTGAACATGTAATTCTCTCCTCAAGAGTTGTGAGTTTGATTCCTCGGAAACATTTATATCTTATTTCACTTTTGTTTCCTTGTCAACAAATAAGTGTTGATAAAAAATGCAGCCCACCCCTACTAGAGGCTGGCTGCCTGTGGTTTCATATTCATTATTTAAAATCCATTTAGATTTCTTTCCTTTAAATTATTGGTGGCCCGGATCATCCACTTCGGATCAACGTTTCTCAAAGTACGAGCTGCCCACGCAAAAACGCCGCCCTTAGTCTCACTAAGGCGGCGTTTTGTTATAGGATAACTTTCCGTTAAGGTCTCGGAGAAACCATGATTTTCACTTGGTTTTTCTCTTTTAACAAGGTCTCAAAACCTTCCTCCACAATATCACCCAGCGCAATACGTTTGGTAATCAGCTTTTCCGCTGGGAAATAGCCTTGGCCCATCAAGCTGATCACCGCCGGGAATACATCCCGGTATCCGATAATGCCCGCAATGTTTCTCTCCTGCATGACGATCTGGTTCGGATGAATGGATGCTTCCCGTTCGAAGATACTGACAATCATAATTTGTCCACCGATACCGGTAGATTGAATCGCTTGTGTCAGTACGACCGGAACCCCTGTAACCTCATAAGCCACATCTACTCCACCGTTAGTCAGCTTGATAATTTCCTGAACAGCATCCTTCTCAGCAGGGTTAATACCTATGGCACCAAGCTCCTCTGCCTTATTCCGGCGTTCTTCCGACAGCTCGACAGCATAAATCTCGGAAGCGCCTGATGCCTTAAGTGCCTCTATAACAAGCAGTCCGATTGGTCCTGTACCAAATACGGCTGCACGATCTCCAACTTTGAATTGACTGGAACGAACAGCGTACAGCGCAACAGCAGAAGGTTCGACTAGCGCGCCCTGTTCATAGGATAAGCTACTCGGAATCTTGTGCACCATATTTACATCAACAGCCACGTATTCAGAGAAACCTCCACCTCCACCGGCCAGACCGAGGAATCCCATTTTATCGCACAGATTGTATTTACCCTGTTTGCAGGCAGCACATTTGCCGCACGCAAAGATAGGCTCAACCACTACCCGATCACCGATCTGTAAGGATGATACCCCTTCTCCAACTTCGACAATCTGACCCGAAAACTCATGTCCCATGACGATTGGAGCTTGTTCATTCGTTAACGGATGAGGCGCTCCTTCCGGGATGAAGATCGGCCCTGCCGCGTATTCATGCAAATCACTACCGCAAATGCCGCAGGCTTCCACTTTGATTTTAACTTGACCTTTCTGAACCTCGGGCTCACGAATCGTTTCTACGCGTAAGTCCTTCACACCATGCCATCTGAGCGCTTGCATGTGAGTCATCTCCTATACACTTGTTTAATGAATGAGTTAAGTAAAATTCTTAACAAAACCGGAAACGTTTCCGATAAATATCATGTCACAAATTGTTCAAAGTGTCAACCTATCCATATAAGACAAACTAAATATCCGAACGTAAATCCCGATCGTCATTGCGGCGATATTTGGACTTCTGGTCACTGTTGTCGCCTTTTTGTTAATTTCTTTTATTCGTCTTATACTGTAATTGAAATTTCTGTATACAAGTCATAATCCTCGGTACTGCCAGCTATGCTATAATAAAAATAAGAAATGAAATAATCAATATAGATTCGGAAACGATTCCGAGTTGGAAGGAATAAATATGACTGATCCAAAAAAAGTGACGATCGCAGATGTCGCGAAAAAAGCAGGCGTAGGCATTGCCACCGTCTCCCGCGCACTTAACAATCAGGAAGGAATCAGTGCCGCGACGAAGGAACGGATTCTTGAGCTTATTAAAGAGATGGGGTTTAGTCCGAACACCTCAGCCCAAAGTCTCAAAATCCGTCAGACCTCTCAGATCGCACTGGCTGTTCCGGATATCCGCAACGCAATCATTCCGGATATAGCGTGGGCCGTAGAACAAGCTGCCAAGCAGCATGGGTACCGGGTAGTGCAGATTAATACCCTTGGTAATGCAAGACTGGAGCTAGAGACGCTGCGCGAGATTAAGAAGCTTCATGTAGATGGATTAGTCATTATGCCCCTGGCCTATCCTAAACAGCTGGAGAGCCTAATTAATCATGCCAATCTGCCGATATCTGTAATCAATTATAGTAAAAAACTCAGTCCAGACTTGAAGGCTGATGTAGTTGGTCTATCTCGTCAGGAAGGTCGCCTGGTCATGGAGCATTTGAAGGGGATCGGGAGAACAAGGATTGCTTACGCCGGCGCACCGAAGGACAAAATAGAAGAGCGTTATTTTGCCTATGAACAGTCTTTACCGCAGTTGGATGCTTCTCTTGTCTATTTTGGTGAGGATTTTTCATTTGAGACAGGTAGAATGGCGGCGAATTATTTTTACAGCCTTAAACACATGCCGGATGCGATTTATGCTGTCAATGATATGATCGCTATCGGAATTGTTAATCGGTTCAAAGAGTTGGGTGTTCGAGTACCTGAGGATGTGGCCATTGCCGGGATCGACAATAACCTGTGGGCGACAGTGACCACACCGCAAATCACCTCGGTTTCTATTATGGGGAGTGAAGTGGGGCGGCTGGCAGCAGAACTGCTGCTGAAGCGGATTCAATCCGCAAGCGTGACGGAATATGAGCGGGTCGAATTTGAACCACGAATCATAGTCAGGGAATCCAGCGTAACAGCGAATTACTATACTTCCAGTTAATCTCCTTTCACTCTTTTTAATATGACAGAAGATGACGTATATCACTGCTATGATTAAGTTGAATCTAATGTCTGAGGGGAGAAATGAAATTTATGAAACGACCAGTTGTACTATACATCGCAGCTTCACTGGACGGTTACATTGCGAGAGAAGATGGCGGAGTGGATTGGCTCAATGATGTCGAGGGGGAAGGCGACAATGGATATAGTGATTTTTATAACACCATTGATTCGGTCCTGATTGGCAAAAAAACCTATGATCAAACCTTTGAGTTAGCAGATGAATTCCCCTATGCTGATAAAAAATGTTACGTATTCTCCCGTTCCGAGCAACCGCCTAGCCCGCATGTCACCTTCATTCATGAAGATGTGGCCGGCTTCGTGCGCACGCTAAAAGAACAGGACGGTGCCAAGATTTGGATCGTTGGCGGAGCTGAGGTGCTCGATGTACTTATGAAAGACAAGCTCGTAGATGAATTCATAGTCACCATCACTCCCATTGTGCTCGGCAGTGGCATTCCACTCTTCAAAGGTGATAACCCGGAACAGAAACTCACGCTTAAAGGGTCGAAATCACTAGGGCAATTCGTTGAGCTTCATTATGTTGTAAAATAGCGGATGCGAAAAACCGCCTCTCCCTTTGCGGGTTGGGCGGTTCTTGCGTATTATTCGTTCATCCAAAATGACATAAAGGCACCAGAAAATGATCTTTTAAAATCATCAATGGGTATAAAATGATTTTCCCAATTTAGCTCTGTACTAGATGATGGGTGATTTACAATAAAACCGTGCAGCTCCCCATTTTCTCTCACAGCTCCGACAACAACTATCAAATGACCGCCCGCTTTGATGATCTCGCCGTTACTGTCCATTTTTCCGCCATTAAAACCGGCAGTTACGGATGTAATACAAGGCCTATTCTTTTCTATCTCAGAAAGCACATCATTAACATTGCTTTGTCTAAATGTCTGACCCGAAACGTTATATTCTTTTGCAAGCTCAACTAATCCTTTATGTATCCATCCCCGTTCACAATGCGCTCCGATTTCTACTCCCCTATATACGAATTCCCCATAGGTCTCACTTAGTTTATTACCTCGATAAATCTGAAATCCGTCGATGATCATTTTAATAGATGCAATCCCGCAACCACGTACTTGCCAGTGTTCAGCATCCTGTTTACTTTTGAATCCTTGTAGATTAACATCATTAAAATCAACTAGCTGCGTGTAAAATGGAATAGGATAAGTAACTTTTATGATCTCTTTTCGCTCGTTAGCTTTCACTAGATTGGCCCTCCAAAATAAATTATAGTTTGATAAGTGCTCCAGCCTACTTCGCACGCAGTGTCACTACTGAGATTTCCGGACGATTGTTAAGCCGCCAGCCAAATTCGGTACTGCCCAGACCGCGGTTGACGAGCATTTTGCTGTGCAAATCAGACAACTGGATGATACGAAAGCCTTCAAACTCGGCTGGAATTTTCTCAGAAGTGACAGTGTACGTTGTTTCTTGTAGCCAATTATTTTGACAGTAAAGATAGGCTGAACCTAAGAACAGCAGCAAGAGCAGGGCCAACACTCCACGCTTTGACCAGCGTTTCATTATCAAACCCCCTCATGTAAAAGAACTCTTATTGGCTATTCTCTGAAAGAAACAAGCACCAATAGGCTGAACATTATCATATCGTATTACAAATGTAACATTATGTAAATCGATATTACTCATTGCTACTTTTGAAGAATAGCATGGATTTGGCGGATGAGTCTGATGCAACAATACAAATAACGCCACTCCTCTGAAGGAGTGGCGCCAGACTGTTGAGAAAGTAGTGGTTTCGAGAAAATCCATTTAACCCTTGATTAATGGACCTATCTCGAAATCAGTATTAATTGCTTCTTGTTGCATCTGGTAACGGACTCCAGAGACGTTATTTCCTAACCACCGACCGTTCCAGAAAATAACGGACTCCAGAGACGTTATGAGCAGAAATCCTGTGTGAAATCCACTGTTTTGGAGGAAATAGCGGCATCTGAGTCCGTTACATGTTCTAGAAGCTGCTTGTTGTGCAAATAACGACGATAGGGTCCGTCAGCCCCAGGCATAAGTTTCAATCTTCGTGTGGCGTTTTTTTTGTTTTTGTGCACTCGTTGTCTCGCAAACACCCCGTATTAATAATCTATTAATTATACTGTAAAGCACCCCATAGATTTCCCTCTGGATCATAAAATTTGAGTACCCAGGCAAAACCGTCATTTTGATATAGCTGGATGCGGGTATTGAGTGTTACCAAATGTTCATGCAGCTCATGAATCTTCGTTGTTCGATATAACAACACGGGGAAATCTGTCCCGTCCACTGTAAAGTGCGCAAATGTTGAATCATCTTCGGTCTGCCATAGCATCAGAAGTGGCCCTTCCGGCAAGGTCAGGAACGCGATACGTTCCCCGTCCCGGCTGCTCAATTGAAACCCTAAGTTTTCAGTGTACCACAGGATGGCCCGGTCCAACTGCCGGACTGGAATCTGCACATGTTCTAATGACGTTAACATGATTTATCCGCCCCTCTCAACTCCCCGTGCCCTGATATTGGTTCAGCCCCGCATTCCATACCCGATAAGCGATGAAGAACAGGAGAAGACCGATGATCGGAGTGGTATACGGAAGCCATGATGCGAACAGCGAGCCTCCCTCCTTATTCAGGATTAGATGGGATGGATAGAAATTGACGAAGCCATAAGGAATGACAAAAGTTAATAGGATCCGCATAATCTTGCTATAGATTGAAATGGGATAATCGACAAAGCCGCGAATTCCGAAAATCACAATATTCTTAACCGACCTCGCGCGAACAATCCAGAAGCACATCGAACCAGTAATGATAATAAAAGAAGCTTGAACGAGTACCGCTCCCAGCAGCATGACGACAAAGCTAAGATAAGAACTCCAATGAAGATGGATATTCAGGTGGCTGAAGCAGACACCCAGCATGATTACCGCGATGGCAATGTCACCGAGAAAGAAATGACCAAAACTGCGAATGATCATATGGATGAAAGGATTGATCGGTTTGACTAGCAGGCTATCAAAAGAGCCTTTATGCACATCATCTTCAACATCATTCATTTGAAAAAAGAAAAAGACCGCTGCTACCGCATAGGTCAGCATATTAAGGGTGTACAGCAGCATGACCTCATACATATTCCAACCGTTTATGGTCTGAAACCGGCTCATTAACGCCCAAATCACGGTATAGCTGACCACATGCGTGAGCGCAAATCCGATAAAGTCCATGTAAAAGCCGAAGCCGTGCTCTGTTTTGCTTTTGAAATAAATAGGGATAAACCGCGCGTAGAGTTTCAAGTATCTCATCTTAGCCTCCCTGGACGACAAGCTTGTGAACAGCTCGCGACCACATCCATTTTTGCAACAACAAAAAACCGGCCATCCAGGCTAATTGCTGTAGAACGATGGCAAGCAGATCGTACCAGCCTGTGACTTTTCCCAAGTATACAGAGATTGGTTCATAGTAGATGAGACGAAACGGAAGGATGTAAGAAATCTGCACAAGCGAATCCGAGAAAAACCAGATTGGAATAAAAGCGCCCGAAAATAGCCGGATTAGTCCGCCCAGCACCGTGTTCACCTGCCAAACGAGAATATACCAGAAAGCGATTAGCCCAATCGTATACGTAATCAGGAAATTAAGAATCAAGCCATTGAAGACGAGAATTAGAAAGATGAGGCCGTTAGCCAGCGAGGGGAGCTGTACGTGGAAGAATGACATGCTGATAATGACTAACGGTATTAATTCAAATAAGATACGGTATATGTTCGTGCCCAAAGCCTGACAGAAAATGACGGAGCGAAAGCTCATCGGCTTAATGAGATCCATTGCAATTTCGCCCGACGATACTTTCGAGCTTACACTAAAAATCACGTCATTTGTGGCAAACACCGAGATCACTGAGCTGACCACAACATAGGTGATCATTTCCTGTAGACTAACTGTACCGGCTTGTGAGCTCAACAGATTATTATCTCCAAACAAAGCGTACCAAATATAGATTTGCACGAGGACTTTAAATAGCTGCCCAAACAGGTAGAGCAGTACCTCAGCGCGAAAAGCAAGCAATGAACGGAAGGCGTTCAGCGTCATTTCCCGATAAAGTGCAATTCTCATACGGTCACTTCCTGCCGCTTGGGCTCTTCCTGACTAAAGCCGGCATACAGATTTCGAATGATCTCTTCGATCTCCGTTTCCTTGACCTTGAAATCACGAACGGAATAGCGATCCATAATCCATTTAATCACCGCGGACGAATTAATATTATTCTTATCATAGACAAGCTGGGTCTTGGCCTCTTCAGTCCGGTTGAACGAAATTCCCATTCGCAAGAGGGCATCATCCATGACAAAATCCTCTTCCGTATCCAGCTCCATGCTCTCCATGTTGCCGTAATCGTTCTTGAGCGTATGCAGATTGCCGTCATACATTAGCCGGCCGTGATCGACGACCATCACGCGACTGCAGAGCTTCTCGATATCAGCCATATCATGGGTCGTTAAGATGACGGTGGTTCCTCGTTCCCGGTTAATCTGCCGGATGAATTCGCGGATGCGTTCCTTTACCACAACATCGAGCCCAATCGTGGGTTCGTCGAGATAGACGATTTGCGGATCATGCAGCAGCGCCGCACACAGATCTGCGCGCATCCGCTGACCAAGGCTTAGCGAACGAACAGCAACATTTTTGAATTCTTCCAGTCCGAGAATATCGCTAAACAGCGCCATATTCTGTACATAACGATCCTCCGGGATATCATACATATACTTCGTCAGCCGAAGGGATTCAATCACCGGAGTATCCCACCATAGCTGGCTTTTCTGGCCGAATACAGCGCCGATTCTCCGCGCATTTTCAATGCGATTTTCAAACGGTACGAGTCCGTTCACACGCACATTGCCGCTGGTCGGGACGAGGATGCCTACCATCATTTTGATCGTTGTCGATTTTCCTGCACCATTCGGACCGATATAACCGACAATCTCACCCTGATCAATCGTAAATGAAATGTCCTCGACCGCAACCTTCTGCTCGTATTCTCGGTATACAAGGCTTTTCATCAATGGCCAAAACCCGTCCTTGCGCTTTTGCCGTTTGAATTCCTTACGCAGATGATCTACTTGAATCAGTGGCATGGCTGACCTCCTCTACAAAATCTCCCTTCATCATAAAAGATGGAAAAAGATATAGATAGATGGTATTCCAATCTTTTTCAGTGTGGTATTAATTATCATTTTTACGCTACAGGAGATCTATAATTTTTTCTTTAAGAAAAATTGCTTTATCCCTTCTGGATATTCATCGTTCACGGCGAAAACCTCATAGCCCATGCGCTTATAAAACTCCGGTGCTTGATAAGTAAATGTGCAGGTATGAGCGAATATGCAGCCCAACTCTTTTCCTAGCCGCTCAGCTTCAGCGATCATGATCTTTCCATAACCTTTGCCCCGGTATTCATCGGCAATCCAAAAAACATCTAAATACAGACCACATAACCAGGTTTCGCAAAACAACCCTCCGACGACGTTGCCTGAGTCATCTTTGAGATATAAATTAATATCCTTCCCCGGCTTTTTGAGCAGCCCGTTAGTTGCACGAACATTGTACTCATAGAGGTTGTTACACATCTGGTCATAATCCGTGTCTTTGCCATCTGTTGTAATCTTGATATCGTCTAAAGTAATCTCTAGCATATGCCTACCCCCAGTAGAAATCTGCACATAATAATTAGGAAATTATACCATAATCAAGTTTCGCTCCAGGCGTAGAAAATAATTAAAGCTAAAGAATCCTGTCTCCAGATTAGCGATATTTATCGCAGTAACTATTCAGCAGAATAATCTAATTACTTAATACATAGCTATTTGTCACTTGGATTTTATAATGCTATAGTTTTATAGTATGGTAAATATATGTATATTATCAGATATAAACTTGAGGAGGAAAAAATAATACTGCTTTCAAAAATACTACCCCACGTTGCTCAGATGCACCCAACCAATTATGCTATGAAGTATAGAAACGAATACTTAACTTACGATCAATTATTGAATCAAGTGAGCCGGGTTGCTCATGGATTAAATAGCCTCGGTATAAAACCTGGCGACCGGGTTGCTCTCCTAAGCGATCCTTGCCCTTATCTTGCTATTGCGGAGTGCGCTGCGATCGCTATCGGTGCGATTCCGGTTACGATTTTCCCTGGTTTAGCTCCTAAGGAAATGAATCAGATCATCCAGGATGCCACTCCTGTTGCAGTAGTATACGACTCTGATGACTTAAAAATATCCCAATGTGTCTCGTCACTGAATATTACATACTCCATTCCCTGCAAATCGGGGCAGCGCCCCAATTCAATAGAAAGCTTTATTGCCATGTCCCCTCCTCTGACGGAGTGGTATGTAGCAGACCCCGATGAGATTGCACTTATTATTTATACAGGAGGCACGACGGGCCGCTCTAAAGGTGTGATGCATTCTCACCGTAATATCAGTTATTGGTCTTTCATGAACCAGGATAGAGGCGGAGGGCACAATCCCACGAAGAAATCCCTTGTTCCCAATCAGGCTCATCTGACGGGTCAATTTATACTTTGGACCACACTGTTTGAAGGCGGCTGCCTCATCTATCCTGGGTCCTATCCTCTGCAAGCTCAAGAGGTGGTAGATATTATTGAATGTGAGCAACTAAAAACCTTAGGTACTGTCGGACTTCTATTCAGAGATATCATCAACTTGGAGGATATACATACTCGAAATATACAATCTATTGAAAGCATATCATGCGGCGGAGCTCCCATCAGCGAAAGCACCTTTTACAGAGCACGTGAAGTTTTTCCAAACGCACAATTAACCGAGGTATATTCACAAACAGAGAGCGGTCAATTCATCAGTTTTCTATCGGTAAACCAATGCTTTGCTGAGGGCAAGCTCCATCGCCTTTTATCGGTCGGTAATCCATCTCATATCATAAATTGGGGTCAAACACCATTTGAAATACGTTTAATCGATGACTCAGGAAATGATGTGGAATATGGAAGCGTTGGTGAAATTGTTTGTAAAAGTGAACAAGTGATGCTCGGCTACTGGAACAACCCTGAAGAGACGAACAAAGCGATACGAGACGGATGGCTCCATACCGGGGATTTGGGCAAATTTGATGAGGACGGCTATTTATATCTTTTGGATCGAAAGAAAGACATGATTATAGTGGGTGGTTCCAATGTGTACTGCTCTGAAGTCGAGGAAGTATTGAGTAAGCATCCCTTAATCCTTGAGACGGCCGTGATCGGAACACCGTTGCCAGATGAGGGTGAAGAAATTACCGCAGTGGTCATCCTTAGACAAGGATCTGTGCTCACCCTGGGAGAAATTCAGCAATTTTGCCTCCCACAAATCGCTGAGTATAAGATTCCTACCCGTTTGAAGATCGTTGAGACCATTGCTAGAACTTCCGTAGGGAAATTGAACAAAACAGAAATTAGAAAACTGATATCACAGCTGATTGCCACCTCTGACCGCAAACAAAAAAATACACCGCTCAAGTCGTAAAACTTGCGAGATGGACCTAAGTTACTCGCTCTAACCTATGTTACTGCTCTCAGATCTTACTCACTCCCCGTCGCAATCGGTTTTCGACCTAACTAACCCCATCACTCCAGCTACCCTCATATGTTATAACGTCTGATTATCATAAAGCCCATGTTACAATGGGGCGACAAAAGGAGGAGTCATTATTGAACAAACAAAAAATCGTGATTATTGGCGCAGGAATTGTCGGGGCGTCCATGGCCTATCATCTAGCCAAACGGAATCAAGATGTAACCGTTATTGAACGACACCCCGCTGCGGCGCGTGAAGTCACGGAAAAATCTTTTGCCTGGATACATACGACTCATAAGGTGGCTCCCGAGTACTGGCATTTGTACGATGCGGCTTTGGAAGAATATCATGCGCTTCAGCAGGAGCTGCCCGAACTGAAAATTCATTGGCATGGAGCGCTGACTTGGGGGACTCCGCCCTTAAGAGAGCAACCCCACTTTCAAAAATTAAACCGGGAGCAGCTTGAGTTATTGGAGCCGAATCTGCAGGAATATCCGGATGAAGCGATGTTTGTCAGCGAAGAAGGTGCGGTGGACCCTATAGAGATTACGGAGCTGTTGTTAAGCAAAGCGCAGGAGTACGGAGCAAAGGTTCTGTTCGGTACCAACGTTACACAGCTGCAGCAAGAAAATTCCCGGCTGATCGGCGTCCATACGTCCAAGGGTTTTATAGAGTCGGATGTCGTGGTATTGGCAGCAGGTACAGGACTACCCGAACTTTGCAACCCGTTAGGTTGTCCCGTGCCGGTAACCTCTTCGCCTTCCATTCTGATCCGGATGAGGACACCGAATAAACTAATACGCACATTAATCTCAAATGCGCAGTTTGAAGCGCGTCAACTGACAGATCATACGCTGCTGGCGGCGGAAGATTATATCGACGAGTCGGAGGAAAACGGACCAGAAGCGGTCGGTATGCGGGCGTTCGACACGTTGCGGCGCAGTCTGAAGGACGGGAACCAAATGGAACTGGAAAGCATACAGGTCGGGATGAGACCAATGCCTGAAGACGGTTATCCGATCGTGGGCTTCCAAGATCACATAAAGGGACTTTATCTGGCGGTGATGCATTCTGCGATTACACTGGCTCCGCTGATTGCACAACTGGCTGCAAGTGAAATAATTGATCGGGAATCAAGAAGTGAATTAAACCCTTGTCGACTCTCACGATTTTAGGACCGCTCGAGGGATGTTCTCGCTGTTGACCTCGATGCTCCTAAGCACAACGCAAAAGAGTACATCGCCACATGAGCGATGTACTCCAAATTAAATACTGTATCAACCTCAAATACGTCAGTGGATAATATAAAGAAACTTGCTTCATGTTACCCCTTAGGCAAAAGCTAAGGAATAGGCGGTGCCCATTCCTGTCTTTGGTTTTTAGTTATGAATGCTCATCGATCAGCCGCTCTAGAAATTCCACAAATGTCGAGGCATACGTGTCGATCAAATCATTCATTAGATCGTAACACATAACCGGAAACTCACCCTGTTCGTTTCGCAAAGATATATCAAAAAAGTAAAGCTCGTCACTATCTGGAACGAACAAGTCCAGTCTGTCCGGAAACCGACTTACCCACCACTCCTCAGCTTTATTCAGTCTATGGATATAGAGCAGGTCACTATCGTCATAATCTCTATGTTCTGGATCGCCAACCGTTAGAATATTTCCGCCATTCAACCGCGCATTACCGTAATGAATCAGCCACCAGCGGTAGGACGGAGGCAGGCTGAATCCTAATTCCTCTTCTACTTCCGCTATCCAGCTCTCTTCTGCCCCATGACCGGAAAACCATTTCAATGCAGAGGTTGTCTTCAGTTTATCTGCTAAACGCTCGTACATGGCTGTTATCCTCTCTCCTTTTTCATTTCCAGTTGCTATACTTTTTGTATATTGTAGCACAACAAAATAACGGGTACAGTGCCTACATTCCTATTGTTAATTCACTATATTTTTCTGGAGTCGGATGTCTTGGTATTAACCACAGGTACAGGCATACCTTAACTTTGTAAAACTTTAGGTTGTCCCGTGGCGGTAACGTCGTCGCCTTCCATTGACCCTTGTGGACTTTCGCGATTTTAGGACCGCTCTAGGGATGTTCTCTCTGTTGACCTCGATACTCCTGAGTACAGTGCTAAAGATATAACATAGGATATGATCCACCGCGATATCTGTAAAGGCAAGTCTTAAGGCATCTTTCGCCGGATGGTTGTTTCTTTTTTTATAATGATCACTTAAATACATTATAGTTGTGACTATTACCAAGACCGCTTTTCGAGGGGTCATTTTTATTTTCAGGAGGGATATGAAAACTCGCAACTTCAACACATGTTGTAAACGATAAAATATCAATTATTACCACAGCACTTGATAATGGAAGTTGCCTAATCCTTGTTTTCGTTGAATGACTAGTAACATTGTTTTGTATGCCTATCGCTTATTTAAGTATTCTCTCAGCTCAACTATGATGCCCATTAACTGAATGATTGTAACAAAAATACGACCGATTTAGTGTACTGCGCTCCGGTCATATTTTTGTTATTCACTATTTATGTTACACTGAACTCTACTGAATTTGACATTATTAAATCAAAAAATTGTTCAAGCGTATTGGCTACTTTTTCAATTTCTTCAAATTCGGGCTCACATCCACGCACAATAACCCCTTTATCATTTGTTAAATCAATTGCATAGAAGGAATATCCACCATCAACTGACATCACAATTGGCAAGTAATTATCCCACCAGGACGTTATTTCGGATTTCCAAATGTAATCATCCATTGCTGCTTCTAAACTAAGCGATTCATATTCATTCCATTTAAATGCACTAGCTGAGCTATCATTGAACTCATCCTCACAAATAAACCAGGTCTTCTCATTTGGTGTAATACATTTTTCAACCATACTTAAAAAATCTAAATATTCATTTGGGATTTCTTTAAATCTTGATGTAATGCTACTATCCAAATTTAATTGAGACCCGGATTTTTCGGTTATATCCCAACGGTTTTCAGTAGCCCAAATAATAAACTCGCCAATTTTTTTATTCATATTCATCTCCTTCTAATCGTTTTCTAACATCTTCAATTTTTACTATTTGGTACATTGTAGCAAAAAACCGGACCTATTTACGAAAAGAAGAGTCCGGTTTTTCGTCGCATAAACCCGTTTGCGCCTACTTCATTTGTTGCTTCATTTTATCTCCGTGTTGACATTAAAAATACACCACCAAGATATACAAACCGCTTGGCGATGTATTTAAACTTTACATACTGCTATGCATTTTTACGCATCTATTCTTCTCCCATCGCAATAGGGGTCTCGTTATAACTAACCCAATCCCTCCAGCTGCCAGCATATAGCTTCACATTTGTAATCCAGCTTCTTGCAGTGCAAAAACGGCATATTGCTGATCAACAAGTATTTCATGTTGTATATCAAGATCATAAGGTTCGCCGCTTATTTTTGTAGATGCATATTTTTATTATTTTGCATTAAATTCTTTGAGCATTTGGATAAAATCTTGTATTTGCACATCATTCCATTTTGAAATTCGTTCATAAAAAGCGGTTTCTTTTTCTTTTAGAGCATGAGTTGTTTGTTGATAACCGTATTCTGTAAGGGAAAGAAGAATGGCTCGGCCATCATTAGGAGATGGTTCCCTTCTTATATACCCAAGTGATTCCAACTGTTTGATTAAGCGACTTACAGAACTACGGTCCATAGCTGTTGACTCTGCCAAGCCCGCGGCACTTGTAGCCCCATAGGAGTATAGCCAACGAATAATATGGAAAGCCGCAGGTTGAATAGACGAATCGAAGAGATTAGCAGCCCTTACATTTAGTGCATGTGCAGAACTAATCAGGGCATTAATTTGTATACCTAACTCCAGTTCTAATTCTTCTCTTGGTTTATTACGATGTTGTTGATGCTCCATTCTTCTTCACCTTTCTTGTATATACAAAATAATTCTAAATTTAATTGACATATATCCATCAAATAAATATAGTGGATATATATCAACTAAATTACTCGTTTATTTTTTTGTTTCATTTTGAAAATATTGTATCACATAAAGGAGAATGAGCCATGCAGAAAAGTCCAGTAGTTGTCATAACCGGAGCTACAAGTGGTCTAGGTCAGATAGTAGCCATTGAATTAGCAAAACAAGGCTTTCACCTGGTTTTAACGGCTAGAAGTAAGGAACGGGCCGCAGCTACGAAAAAGATTATTCAAGATACTACATCTTCAGCAAAAATAGATTTTTTTTACGGAGATTTATCTTTAATGAGTGAAGTTATTCGAATTGGTCAAGAAATTATAGCTGCGTATCCTATCATCAATGTACTTCTAAATAATGCAGGAATTCACGCGTTTAAACCTCGCGTCACATCTGAAGGATTTCCTGAAATGGTTGCTGTCAACTATTTAGCACCATGGCTGTTGACACACATCTTAAAACCGTCCTTACAGAACGCGGGAAAAGCTACCGTAGTTAATGTAGCATCAGAAGCCTCACGCAACCATGGCGTGTTAAAATTGCCCGAAGATTTAACTGATACTGCGCCTTTTACAGCACGAGGCTCATCTCCTATTTATGGAAAAACCAAGTTAATGAACATTATGTTTACAATTGAGTTAGCTCGACAATGCTCCGATACAAGTATAAATGTGAATGCCCTGAACCCAGGATTCAATGTGACAGGTCTTGGGCGTGAACTTAAATTTGCAGCTATTCTAGAAAGAATTTTGAAATTTTTTAATATCGGTAATCCTCAAAAAGGTGCTGAAATTATAACTAGATTAATCCTAGACCCAAAATATCAAGTGGAGACTGGAGGGTATTTCAATGTAGGAACTGGAAAGCCTATTACTCCTGTACAGCCTGGCCGAGATGGCACCATGCAAAAGAGGTTATGGAAGTATACCCAAGATTTGCTTATTCAAAGAGGTTTTCTAAAATAAATACTGCTCAACCAAACGATAAATCCATCTATGAAGCCAATCCCACCTTTTTATTCGGCAAACAACCTTCAGACAGCACTTCGTTGACTTCCCGTTGACTATTCCGAACACTTGCTGACTTTTAAGATAGCAACATAAACACCCGGAGGGAAGGCGGCTCTTCAGCCGCCCTTCTCAGGGAGGTGTGTAGTCTTGGTATGACCATCAGTGGCAGGACTTCGGGACTCAAAGAAAATGGTTACACGGAGTACACGTTTATCTTCTGTTGACTTCGAAATCTATAAGGGCAACGCAAAAAGTACATCGCCACATAAACGATGTACTCTAAGTCATAACCTGGATATCTGCTTCACCCTACTTTTCTTCCCCAGTCGCAATCGGGTTCTCATCATAACTAACCCAATCGCTCCAGCTTCCCACATACAGCTTCACATCTGTGTATCCTGCTTCGGTTAATGCCAGCACGTTGGGGCAAGCCGTTACCCCTGCTCCACAGTACACGATAATTTCCCGGTCAGCCGGGATGGCCTTAAAGCGTTCACGTTGCTGTATGCCATCAAGGAACACCCCGCTCGGAGATCCTTCTTCCCAGTAATGATTAATGGCACCAGGAATATGACCTGCCTTCTGGTATTTCGATGTATCCTCACCGGTATAGCGATCATGTATCCGTGAATCAATTAATACTCTTTGTTCCTGACCGATACCAGTCTTAACCTCAGTAATCGTCGCCTGTAGGCTGTCGTTAAACCGGGGTGAAAACTTGGTACCCACAGGATGTGATGGCTCATCCGTTACCGGATAGCCTGCTTGGCTCCAACTAGAAAAACCGTCAGATAGTAGTTTCACCTTCTCATGGCCGGCATGCTTTAGCATCCACCACAGCCGTGACGCAATACTGCCTCCCTGATCGTCATACACAATCACTTCTTTTTCCTCATCAATCCCGGCTTGCCCCAGCTTCTCCGCAAACACAGCAGAATCGGGGAGCGGGTGGCCGCCTCCATGAATCTCTTTTGGACCCGAAAGATCGGTATTCAGATCAAAGAATACAGCACAGGGAATATGCCCCTGCAAATAGGCTTCATAACCGGCTGATGGCTCACCCAATACAAAACGAACGTCCGCAAATACCGTGTTAGGATCATTCAGCCGCAATACAGCCTCAGATGAATGAATTAAATTAGACATAATCAGTTCCTCCAATAGGCAAAATCAGTTCAGTTACATAGTTATCGCTGACCGCGGTACTCCAAGGATCAATGATGTATCTTTCGTAGGAAGCCCCTTGAAGCGGAATGTCCTGCTCTTGTGCCCAATGCTGCACTTTCCGGTACGTATCAGAGAGGGTGCTGTAATCTCCTTTGTGAACTACACTTATGGCCTGAAATCCTCCCACCCCTGTCGTCAACGCCGCATTGGCTTCATCCTCAATCACCGCTGTGTAGCAATCTACGGATGTGAAGGTATGATTGATACGCTGATCAAAATCTTCGAAGAACAGCATAAAAGGCCCATACGCGAATACATTATGCTGGTTGCAGAGCCCGACGAGCACGTTGCTATAAAGCACTTCAATATTGGCGGCTTGAGGGTCTGAAATCTCATAATGGAACTTCAACGTACGATATTGTGGAAAAGGGGCAATCTCGATATCCTTATCCTTCCGCGGTGTCGCCAGCAGCGTCTCCCCTTGCTTCAGCAGCCGCTGCCATTCCTTAATCGCAAAATGTTTCTTCTGCAGCTCCGCCATTTGCTGCTCAACGATCAGCAGTTCTTTAGTCATATAGTCTTCCAGCACTTCAAAGTTGGAGCGCTCCAGCATCTGACGAATATCATCGAGCTTAAAGCCCAGTTGCTTGTAATATTTAATCAGCGGAATCTTCCGTATGCTTTCCACCGAATAATACCGATAGTTACTTTCAGGAGCGATGCGGTCGGGTGTCAGCAAGCCGATATCGTCGTAATAACGAAGTGTCCGAATCGGAACATTGCATGTCTTTGCCACTTCTCCAATGGTGTACCATTCCAATTCGTCTCCCCCTTTTCAGAGCTTACTCTTACAAAAGACCTTTAATGGTTTCCTTCAATACTAATAGCTCAGGATTAATGAGCCGATCTCTCTTATTCTGCTGGTTAAAACTAACAGTGAGTTTTTCTTTCACTACTCCTGGTCTCGAAGACAGCACGTAGATCCGGTCTGACAGAAAGATCGCTTCTTCTATGTCATGGGTAATGAACAGGATGGTAACATTAAAAGCTTCCTGAACTTCCAGCAGCCAAGCCTGCATACTGCCTTTCGTAATGGAATCCAGAGCACCAAAGGGCTCGTCTAGCAGCATAATCTCTCCAGAGGCCAGAAAAGTGCGAAGAAAGCTCGCGCGCTGCTTCATTCCCCCGGACAGCTCACTCGGATAGCGATGCTCATAGCCTTTTAACCCGATCCGGTCCATTAATGATACCGCCTTTGAACGTGAAGCTTCCTTATTAGAGCCTTTCAGATCCAGCGGCAAAACAATATTGTCCAGAACCGTCTTCCACGGCAAAAGCAGGTCCTTCTGCTGCATATAGCCGATCTCTCCATGAACGTCCAGCGTTCCTCTATCTGCCGGCAATAGGCCGGTAATGATGTTAAACAAGGTGCTTTTTCCGGAACCGCTCGGTCCCAGGATCGATACGAATTCACCCTTGCGGATATGCAGAGAGACATCTTTCAATATCTCCGCAGAACCATATGATTTGCTGATACCATCAAGTGTAATTAAGGTATTGTTCTCGCCGGAATTAGGGACAGTCTTCTCCAATAGTGCTTTATTTTGCATCGTAACCTCCACTATTTCCAATGCGTCGTTTTTTTAGATATATAATTGATAAGATAAATAAAGCCCACACTGATGATTACGATAACCAGAATCGAGGCAAACACTTTATCGAGCGCATAAGCATTCTTGGTGCGAACCATATACACCCCGATCCCCTTCGTCCCGCCTTGCCATTCCCCGATAATCGCCGCCATAATCATATACGTCGCTGCAATTTTGAGTCCGGAGAAAAAATTCACCATCGCATAGGGCAACTTCAAATGGATGAAGGTTTGCAGCTTGGAGGCCTTGTAGGAATGGAAAAGGTTCAAATAATCTTTGTCCACCTTTTCAAATCCGTCCACCAGACTAATACAAATCGGGAAAAAGCAGACCATCACAATAATGAGGATTTTCGGCAGTATGCCAAAACCGAACCAGACGATTAACAACGGTGTTAGCGCAATGGTCGGAATGGTCTGTGAGACGATCAGGATGGGATAGAGCGATTTTTTGATAACGACAAAACTGTCCATCAATATCCCTAGAACGAAAGCTAATGCGATCGATAATGCAAATCCGAGCACAGATTCATACAGCGTTGTTCCGACATGACCCGCAATGGTGCCAAAGTCGCTGATCAAGGCACTGACCGTAGCCAAAGGCGAGGGCAGAATATAGAGTGGAACGTGGTTCAATGTCACGATTAGCTGCCACACAATGACGGCAATGAGAAGGGTAGCAATTGGATAGATCCGTTCGTCTATCTTTTTAAGTTTGTCCATGGTAGTTATCTCCCGCGATTAGTAAAGAGACCATATCCCGGGATCATGGGCAGTATGGTCCTTTATCGCTATTTTTTAAATTCATATAATTCCTATGTGTTTATTATAAATTAACAACCACATAACATTCTGTCAATGTTAAACTTTAACTATATAAGACGAACAAAAGAAATTAACAAAAAGCGAAGTTGAGTGAACGGGAAGTTTCAGCTTTGTCAGCATAAAGCGCTCGCTTGAAAGCTTTCCACAGGAATGCTGGCACCGGAACATAGACTGTCGACAGCAAGACCTATAATTCATGGCTGTTCAAATCAGCGAAGCGATGTCACTAGA
The DNA here is from genome assembly GCF_042790635.1 of Paenibacillus sp. NPDC056722. Classification (NCBI taxonomy): domain Bacteria; kingdom Bacillati; phylum Bacillota; class Bacilli; order Caryophanales; family Paenibacillaceae; genus Paenibacillus; species Paenibacillus sp. NPDC056722. Next base: position 203,168 of record NZ_JBHTYV010000004.1, read on the forward strand.
AGAGATATATTCCCCTTCACCCGTCGTCTTAATGTGAGAAAAAGGGACCTTCTCCGCAACTAACAGCATTTTTGTACCTTATTTTTCTTCAATATAGATAAATAAAGGAAATAAGGGCATTATTGTATCTTATTTTCCGAAAAAGCACGCCTGATGGGGTCCTCTGGAAGATTTAAGGTACAATTTTGCACTTAATCTCCACTAACTCCTATTTGCAGAGAATTTAAGGTACAAAAATGCCACTAATTACACTTCTATACTTCTATACTTCTATACTTCTATATACAGTACCGCCCAGTCACTCAGTAGCCCTCTGTTCCAGATAGGTCAGTAAGTCTTGGCCCTGCTGTCCAAGAAACCACTTCGCATGACCAAGCCAGAAGCTGTCGTAGGCCAAATCTGTGTTGGACTTTGACTTCACAATCCCCATAAAGTAATCCATCTCGCTCAGTGCAAACTCCGCATGAACCAGGGGAAGGATGGCCACAAGTGCAGCGGTCTCCTTACTGCTCAAGGGCCGAATCGACTCATATCCTGACAGCAAGGCCTCAAGTTGGGCGTAATGTACAATGTCAACCTTTTCTTGATCATCTAAAGCCAGCCATTCTATCGTATTGCGCTCAATTGCCGTAGCCAGATCATAGATAGCATTCGTACGGTCTGCGAGGCCGAAATCCAGAATCGACTCGACACCCGACCGTTCATCACTGTCACTCCACAGTAGATTGGAGGCATGCCAGTCATTATGTGTCCAGAGCGGGTTCAACTCGTTGAGTAGAGGCGCAAGTTTGTCGTAAAAAGGCATGAAGACCGTTTCCAAATCCTGCTCCCAGGATCGGCTCTCCAGATACTTGCCCAAGGCTTCGCGTGGTGCAATATAAGCCGCCATTTCCTGGCGCGGGTCGGCTGAACCAAAGATTGAGAAGCTTGATACCAGGGCACGTACTGGTCTTGCCGGGGCTTCAAAGCTCTCCGCCGCATCATGCAGCCGGGCCAGCGCTTCACCTGCTGCATAAGCGTGACCCTCTGTCAGAAAAGGACTCCACGAAACCGCATCCCGGTACAAATCGTCCCCTTTTGCCAAGCGATGCACCTCATACGTCCATTCTTGGAGCGCAAAGGCCGTTAGATCATCTCTTCCTGCGACGATATTACTAACCGGAATTCCCTGGGTTCGCAAGTGGCGGATAAAACGATGCTCCTCCAGAAGTCCCGCTACATCACGAACCGTATGATGATGCCTTTTAACAAACAGGCGCTCCGTAGCGGTGATAACTATCGTCGCACTGGAGAATGGCCTTGGGCTGTGCCAAGTCAGCTCCGAAGCTTCCTCTAACTCTGGATAGTAGCTTAACAATTGATTGACTTCCTCAAGGGTAATCGGTGCCCAATCCGGCCGGACAAGGGTTGTTCCCATGCCATGTGACAGTAGATCCGGACCGTTGCCTTCCCGGCTCATCGCTCATTCTCCTTAGGGAGAAAATCATTGCTGTAAGCCGTCTTCCAGCCATTCCGATCCTGCAAAATGCCATGATCAGCAAGCCACTCGGAATAAGGTTCGATCAATTCCGTACGTTGTACGCCCCAAATTCCGTTATGCAGCCAGGTACCAGCAATCAGCGGCAATGAACGCTCCACAAGGTGGGCAGGGAAAAATGGAATAATCCGTTCATAGATTGGCGCGGCCAGCAGCGGATCAGCAACCAAGGCCTGGTAACCTCTCTCCGTAGCCGCCAAAAAAGCGCGGACAGTCTCAGGATCTTGAATAGTCTTTTCCACCTGTGTCCCTAGTAGATAACTGTGATAAGGCGGCGCACCGATCTCATCCACAGGCCATACGATTCTCTCTTCTTCCGGAACTGTGGTGTCCATAAGGATCTCCCAGGCCCAATAGCTTCCGAAGGTTGCATCTGCCTCACCGGCGGCAATATCATCAGGGGTTAACTCTCTTGAACCACTATCTACAACGATAATGTCATCCGGGTCCCCACCATCCGCGCTAACCAGCTGCCGAATCATAGCCATTCCCCGTGGAGTAGGATTCAAGGCCACCCGTTTACCGCTGAGATCTGCCGGGCGACGAATTCCGGTACTTCGCACCGTCTGTACAGTTTCCATTCCCCTATGGTTAATGGCTGCTACGCCCACAACCACCGGCTGTGTCTCCCTTTGTACCAATAGCCGATTACTAGGGAAAATACCAAAATCCGCTTCTCCTCTCGCCAGATAGGCTAAGGTGTCGCCCCGCTGCGGATCGTACACCGTAAACTCCACATCGAGTCCGGCATCCTTATACCAACCCTGCTCACGCGCATAATAGAACCCGGCTGAATTAGTCCAAGGGTAGAAATATTCAAGCATAACCTTTAAGTGTTTCATGGAGTCAACATCCTTTTCATTATTTTTTCGGGAGGAATTCGTTAGTAAAAGCTTCTTCCGGTTTCAAATCGGTTGGAATTAGCCCTTTATCCTTGAGAAATTTCGCATAACCGCTCCATATCTCGGTCTTCATCTGCCCCCATGCCAGTGCGTCAGCAATATATTGAGTCGCCAAAAATTTCTGACTTTCCACAGCGAGCGTTTTATCAATTTCCGGTGCATGCTTCAATAAAAGCTCCGCACTTTCCTCTGGATGATCGATGGCATATTGGTAGCCCTCTTCGGTTGCCTTTAAGAACTTGCGTACCTTGTCAGGATTCTCGGCGATCGTTTTGGTTCCAGTGATCAGAATCGGTGTGTAATAATCCAAAGCCGGATCAAGTTCTCTTGCCGGAATATAATTCAGTTCAACACCTTTGAGTTTGGCTTGTACGCCGGTCCAGCCTTCAAAAATCCAGGCAAAATCAACGTTTTTCTGGGTAGCCGCGAAGAAATCATCATTACCGATATCCACAAGCTTCAGCTTGTTGAAGTCGGCTCCATTCTTCTCCATAACCGCTTGAAGAATCGCTTCCTCCGATGGGGAACCCCAGCCGCCATATACTTTTCCCTCAAAATCCTTCACACCTTGAATGTTCTTGCTCTTCGGTGCAGCAAACCCTGAGGTATTATGCTGGATGATCGTAGCGACTGCCTTGATCGGCAGCGGTTCCTTGCCGGTTAGCGCATAAGTTACATCTTCCTGGTAGCTGACGCCAAAGTCACCTTTTCCAGCAGCGATCAAAGTCGAAGTCGTTCCTTCTGACGGCTGCACAATTTGTACGTCTAATCCTTCATCCTTGTAATAGCCCTTCTCTAAAGCAACATATAAACCTGTATGATTCGTATTGGGCGTCCAGTCCAGAATAACGCTGGTAGGTTCCAGCTTAGTACCTTGTGCCTGCTCTTTTCCACTACTCGCACATCCAGACAAGAGCGTGGCCGACAAAGCGGTAATACCCAGTATGGTGAATAAACTTGATTTCATATAGAATCATTCCTCTCCAATAGCTCTCTCAAGTAAATAAATCCTATTCCGATGTATTTACAATGGTATAGAGAAAATAATAACCCTCCATGTAACTGGAGGGTCAAGCATTTTCTTCACTTCTTTAGGTTACTTCCGTTTTATTTACTTTTACGATGAACAAATCCCATTCTTTATTGTATAATTTAGGAAAATCCATGAGGTGATGATATGAGTAAATCTACACGCTCTGATAAAGCTATTGTTTCGGTCCTGCTCGGAACAGCCTTTTCGATCATCATAACTTTCTTTGTGGTTAGATATATTATTCAGCATGTTTGGTTTGCTCCTTAGGGGAAGGGGCTCATATACAAAAACGGCTACCTCTAAAAGGTGGCCGTTTTTGTATATCGTATTTGATTAAAGAACGGAATGGATACCGCCCCTCCCTTATTTGCCCAAAAAGCTCGTAACAATCAAATCCAGCTGCGCTTCCAATGAGATCGGATCGTTGTAATAGGAACCCTTTTCACTAATAAAATATACCCGGTTATTCTTCACCGCAGGGAGTGATTTCCACAGCTTGCTGTCGTACACAACATTCGCATTACCGTCGTCCCATCCCCAATTGCTTGTAAAAATGTAGTCGCCAGCATACTGGGGCAGTAATTCAAGTGATAAATCCGTTCCGAATTCAGGACCGTCGATGAGCACTTTCTGGATCACTTCCGGAGCTTTTAGACCAAGATCATCATATAAAATCTCGCCGCCTCGGCCGCCCTTATTTCCCCAAGCGTAGATGCCTTTGGCGAACGGCTGGAGGATCGATACCGTTTTGTCTCCAACAACTTCCGTAATCTTCGGCTTCACCTCAGCAATTTTGGCTTTCCACTTCTTTGCCCATTCCTGCGCTAGATCTTCCTTGCCTGTGATTTTCCCAAACTCCATCAAGAGTTCTGACGGGGTTCCCGCTCCATATTTAAGTCTAATCACCGGGGCAACTTGTGCGAGTTGTTCATATTGCGCTTCTTCAATGTAATCAAATGCAATAATAAGGTCCGGTTCTAATGCGAGGATTGCTTCTATATTAGGCTCTTCACCTATATTAATGATACCGTCCAGCTTTCCTTCGTGATAAGGGTTAGCTAACGAATCTTGGGTCGCAGCCACAGGCTTAACGCCCAGCGTCAGTAAATTACCAATCGCACTTCCAGTTAAGTCCACAATCCGTTTCGGATCAGTGGGGATCGTAACTGTCCCCTTAGCATCCGTATAAGTTTTTGTTGTTGCAACTGCATTCCCTGTACTCGAATTCTCTTTGGCTGTTTCCTGGCTTGTCTCTGTGGATTGCGTACGATTTGCAGCGGTATTGTTATTTACGGTATTTGATGTGCTGGAGCAAGCACTAATGAACAGCATGAAGCATAACAACAGCGCCGCTGTAGCCATAGAAGTTGACTTGGTGACTTTGTACAATGGATATCCCCCTCTTTTGTCTAAATGATAATCATTCTCGTAACCATTGAAACTATAGCATCGGGACTCAACAGCAACAAGGGCAGATTTCGTATTAGACACGGGCAATTCCGGTACAGGAGACCCAGCTTGGACTCTCGTTCTGAATTGCATTGGAGGTAATCCATAGATTTTCTTAAAGCTGCGGCTTAACGTATGGGCATCTGGATATCCGGCCCGTTCGGCAATCTCTTGTAGTGAGAGGTCAGTTTGAAGCAGATCATTCACAGTCCGCCCCATACGAATACGTGTCAGAAACTTGATCGGACTTTCGTTCATTCGCTGTTTAAAAAGCTTGCTTAAGTAACTAACACTGCAGTCAAACTCTTCGGCCAGAATGTCTAGTGTTATAGGCTCCATGTAGTGATCCTGAAGGTAACGAACGACCTGCGCCAGCAGATCTGGATGAACAGGGTGAATCCCTTGGGTGTTGATCTGACTTAAAAGCTCATGTACAAATTGATAAAATAACGACCGTGCATGAAAAGAATTCAGCAGATCCTGCCCCATCCAATTCGCCATCATCTCCTCCAGCTTCCCCCGCAGAGGAAGTGGATACAGCGGAACGAAGCTATATTGATGAAGAAACGGATTATCTCTCTCCAATTGCAGCATTAATTTCTTAGATGCAGGCAGCATCAGAACAGCCTTGTACAAGACCAGATAATATTCAAAGGCTTCCTCTGCTAAAATATTCAGACGCGCACCGCGACCACCATGCAGTACATGGTTACGGCTCATAGTGTGCAGCACATCGTCCATCCGTACGCTTGCATTCCCACGTTGAACATACAAAAAAGCACTGACCGGCAGACGGTAGCTCTGCATCTCCATGCCTGTCTCCAGCAGGCCATGGCGGATATCCAGCACTTTTAGGGAAGCATGATTCCATAACGCAATGTGATCGTATAGCTTCATCGCCCTTTTCAATCCTCCCAACACTATGACGACTCTGTCCTATCATTATATTGATAACCATTCTCATCGTAAAGGAAAAAGAGAATATACTTCCTCCATCCGTTATTGATTTTTATACCAGATACCTCAATAATACAAATAAGAACTGCAGATAGTGTGCCGGAGGTGTCTTATGGAGTATCCATTCAAAGAATATGTGATTAGTGATGATCAAGAGCGTGTTCACGTCCCCACAGTAATCGATTTTTTGGCTACCAGCTACTGGGCCAATAAACGCTCTCCTGAGAAGATCAAGAAATCGATTCAAAACTCTGTCTGCTATGGTGTGTATGATGGGGATCAAATGATTGCTTTCGCAAGACTGATCACGGATGGGGCTACAACCTATTATTTGTGCGATGTGTTCGTGCTGGAAGCCTACCGCGGGCAAGGCATCTCGAAGAAACTGATCGAAGTGATCACGAATGCACCTGAGCTGGAATGGATGTCCGGTATCCTGGCTACCAAAGACGCTCATGGACTGTATAGTCAGTACGGATTCGAGAAGGAAGACGGTAAATTCATGAGAAGGCAACCTCAAAGCAGACAGCAATAAACAAATTTAAGTGTACATAGAAAGAGATTACACAAATAAAATACTCTCCCTCTCTTGGTCTGCGCATGTCGCAGGCTTTTATTATTTCCATAAAGTGAGAAGTTTTCAGGTCTGCAACGTCTTATATATAAATCGATTTTGTCTGGAGGCATCCAAGTGAATGAAGGGATAGACGACAAGCTGGTGATCAGGGAGGTACTGGACGGAAATCGGGAAGCCTTTGCGCTACTGGTGGACAAATACAAATCCGGTTTATACCGCCTGCTGCTAGGCATGGGCGCGAATGCTCAAGATGCGCAGGATCTGGCACAGGAATCTTTTATTAAAGCCTACCAGAAGCTCCCGGACCACAACAGCCAGAGCAGCTTTGCCGCCTGGTTATACGCGATTGCCATCAATCGTTTAAGAGATTTGAAACGGCGTAAAAAAGTCAGCCTTGCAGCCCTCCCCTTGCTGAGAGAGGCAAGTCCCCCCCTTACACCAGAGGAACAGTATATGCGTAAGGAAGAGGAACTGGAATGGCAGGGAAGATTAGTCCGGCTGCCGGAGCGTTATCGCATCATACTCCTGCTTCGTTATGCCAATGAATTAACCTACGAGGAAATTTGCGAGATTACAGGATTGTCCATGCATCAGGTCAAGAACCGTCTTCATCGTTCCCGGCAGAAGTTGAAGAAACAATGGTCTCAAGCAAAGGAGGATTCCAGTGAGCAAATGGAGCTTTACCAATCGCGATGATCGTGATGCGGATGAGCTGATGTCACGCCAAATGCAGCGAATACCGGCAACGCTTCCTGATTTTTTCACAGAACAGGTCATGGAACAAGTACGTCACACAGAAATGGATGCCCCAACCGGAATGAACTTAAGGAAATTATCCGGAATGCGCAGAAACAGAGTCATTAAAAAGCTGCAATGGGGCAGTGCTGTCACCATTGGAACGGCCTTTATGGCCTTTGTGCTGGTCTCATCTTACTCGGCTTATGTACGAAATTCTCTACAAATCGTTCAGACTTACACTTACTCAGCACCACTGCCCAGCCTGATGTTTGGTGACAACAAACCGGATTTCGATATCGGTCTGATGGAGGCGCAAGCGCTTGGGGTGGTACAACAGGCTAATGTTCAGGCGACTGACAAGGGCTATACACTTATGTTACGTGATGTTGTGGCAGATCCTACGCGAATGGTTCTGTCTTTGCAGATTGTTGACGAGAAGGGACAGCCTGCAGAACGGGAAATGGACCGTTTTGATTTTGCGCAACTGCATCTCAAGGATCAGCAAGGCGAAGATATCGGACAGCTCAGGGGAATTATGCCTATGGAAACCCGCAATGGTTCAGACAATTCCATACAGAAGTATATTATGTTAACCTACAATTTCCCAGATAAAGAGCCCAAAGACACTGTGCTTATACAGAGCGATGTAAAAGAACTAAAGACTGGCAAGGACGGCAATAAAACACTTAAGGGAAACTGGAGCTTCAGCTACACCGCAGACATGAAAAAAGCGAACAGCCTGGTTGTGACGTCAGACCTGAACCAGTCCTACACCACTCCGGAAGGACTTCATGTGAAGATGGACCAGCTAATACACTCTCCTGCAGGTGTGCAGCTAAAGTTCACGACCTCGCTCTCCGAAGCTACAGCTGCCCTCTCTCCAATGGAGCTGAGGAATAAGCTGACGGTGATGTTCCATCTGGAGAACGCGGAAGGACAGGAGCTGTCTCGAATTAACAGTTCCAAGGATGGAGGATACGTTGACAGATCCTTCGCCTACACAATGAAAGAGGAAGAAGGTACCGCTACACTGCATTGGAACTACTACTTCTCTTACCTTCCGTATGACAGCATGAACGTTCGTTTTGTTATGGATGGCTATTCTATTCCAGTGAAATCCAACGATAGCATAACGTTTCGGCCGGAGGAACTGAAGCAGCAGCCTGTCATTTTTAATAAACAAGGCGACCATCTGGAAATCCATGATATGAAAATAACTGAAATAAAAGATGAACCCGGTATTTCCGCGTGGATGATGGTCAGTGGTAGCTTTGCCAACCAATTCAAAGCCGATCAATGGGTAGCCCACGATCCAGATGGCAAAGAATACAGGGTTGTTTTCAGAGGCTCATATACTGATGGAGAAAAGGCCACCATTAGTAAACCGAATACAGGCACTAGCCCTTCTTACTTTATCGCCAAAGGACTCACTGCCTTACCTAAGGAGCTGACACTGGTACGCACCATCACAGACAAACGGTATACCGATGTGGACTGGAGCTTTGATCTACCTAAAATCGAACGCAACGAAGCCCTGAAATCCATTTCCATTCCTTAGAATGATTCCGATCAGTAATTAATGAACAGATCGGGGCTCTTCACTTAGAGTTCTCCGGTCTGCATAGTTTCCCAAAATCTACTCAGTGTTTATATAAAGGCATTTTTGTACCTTAAATTGATGATTTTAGCGTGAAAAAGGGAATTAAGAGCATTATTGTACCTTATTTTCCTACATATCCTAAAAAATACGGCCTTCCCAAAGAATTAACATACAAAAATGCGCTTAATCACCATTTCTCCTTCGTTGCCGCGGAATTAAGGTACAAAAATGCGCTTATTTACGTATCCGCGCGGATGGAAGCAAACCGGGGCTGAAACAAGCGACTGTCCACCTCTGTAATTTGTTCAATTAATGATACCTTATTCAAATAAAGAACAAGCCGGCAACCTCTCTTTCGAGTGTTTGCCGGCTTGTTTTCCATTAAGTATAGTTGTCGCTTCAGTATAACGCGTATTAACCCTTAACCGCACCTTCTGTGATTCCTTCCATGATAAAGCGTTGGAAGAAAGCGTAGATGATAACAACTGGAATCGCGGTCAGTACCAGAGCGGCCAGAATCAGCGACCATTCTTTGTTGTACTCACCGAACAGCATGTTTGTGGACAAGATCAAGGTGTACTTGTTCACGTCTGTCAGCATAAGCAGTGGAAGCAGGAAGTCATTCCAGATCCACAGGAAGTCAAGAATACCAATGGTAACAGTGATCGGAAGCAGCAGCGGCAGAATGATCCGGAAGAAGGTCTGGAACTCACCACATCCGTCCATGTGAGCCGACTCTTCAAGCTCCTTAGGAATTCCTTTTACAAATCCATGATAGAGGAACACGGCCATGTTCACGCCAAGTCCGATATAGATCAGTCCCAGACCAAACACGCTACCTTGTACATCCAGCGTTCTGGTGACACGGGACAACGAGATCATGATCGAGTGGAATGGTACCAGCATCGAAGCGATGAACAGGAAGAACAACGCACTGCTAAGCTTGCCTGGTGTTCTGGACAGTTTGTATCCGGCCATGGAAGCGAACAACAGGATGCCCCCAATACCGACAATCGAGACGATTACAGAGTTCTTCACGCTATTGAACAAGTGAATCTTGGCGAAGGCCTGACTGTAGTTCTCAAAATGAAGCTGGGTAGGTAAGGACAAAATGTTTTTGAAGATCTCTCCTTGCGTCTTGAAGGAGTTGATGATCGCCATATAGATCGGGAAAAACGCTAGCGCAGCTCCGATGATCAGGACAATCAGGATGATTGTAGAGGACAGTTTGCTGCTTTTCATTATGCCTCCACCTCATTTCTTTTCGTTACACGAATTTGGATCAAGGTGACAAGCAGGATAATGATGAACAGAATGACCGATTTCGCACTCGCATATCCATAACGGAAGTTATTGGAGAATGCTTCTTCATAAATATTCATCGTAATAACCTGTGTGCTGCGGCCAGGACCGCCGCCTGTCAAACCGAATACAACTTCAAATACTTTAAACGCGCCGTTTAGGGTGAGGAAGAAACAGATTGTAATCGCATGAGAAATCATTGGCAGTGTAATATGTCTAAAGGTTTGCACCGGATTGGCACCGTCAATAACTGCCGCTTCCTTCAAGCTTTGTGGAACACCTTGCAGGCCGGCTAAGTAAATGATCATCATGTATCCTACACCATTCCATAACGACACGATGACAATCGAGAAGAAGGAGAATTTAGGATCGCCGATCCAGGATTGATCCAGGAACAGCAAGGCTGTTTTTTCAGCAAGCTGTGGGAGCACCTGAGTGAAGACGAACGTCCACATGAATGCACTAATGATCAAACTGATCATATTTGGCATGAAGAAGATGGTTCGGAAGAAGCCTTTGAAACGTGTCCGTGATTCAATAAACACAGCTAGCAGCAAAGCCAGCACGTTTTGCAGAATTACCATTACTACAACGTACTTCAGGGTAAACAGTAAAGCATTGATAAAATCAGGGTCATCAGTCAGCGCTTCGACAAAGTTGGCAAAGCCGACAAAACTATAATTTCGGTTCAGCCCGTTCCAGTCTGTAATACTGTAGAACATCCCGCCAATAGTTGGAATGAGCATAAACAGAGTATAGAACAGTAAGGCTGGGCCCACGAAGTATAACATCGAGCGCAGGTTGCGGGATTTCTTTAACATGATGGCACTCACCTCTTTAGGTTTAAAATACCAGAGGGAGAAAGGCAATTTCGGTTGAAATGGCCTTTCCGCCCTCCCTATCCATTATTTTTAGTCTTTATTTGTTTACTTTATTGTAGTCTTTCCAAGCTTTGTCGAGTGCCTTAATAACATCATCCTGTGACAATTGTTTCGAGAAGTAGCTTTGCAGCCCTTTACCCACTTCATCTTTTACAGCTTGCGGGATGGATGGATCGCGGTAAGCTTTTCCTTCTTTTACATACACTGTAGCGTCGTCAACCCATGGGTAGCTCTTATAGTTATGAATACTTGCTACAGGGTTAAACTTCATGCTTTCGTAGAATCCGCTGGACTCTTTGTCATCCAGTACGAAGTTGATGAAATCAAGAGCAACATCTTTGTTCTTGCTTGTAGGCGATACAACCAGGGAAGTGGAAGCACCCAGGTTAATCAGTGTCTGAGCAGGGTTGTCGCTGAGTGGCAGTGGTGCTACGCCAAAGTCGATGTCCGGGTTAGCTTTTTGAATGGTTTCAGCATACCATGGACCTTGTACCCACATTGCTGCTTTACCGTTCGCAAAGGCAGCCGCACCGTCGTCACCGCCGACTTCAAGCGCTTTGTTCGTGCCGTTGGCGTTAACCAGATCAATTATATCGAACATGGATTTCATTTCTGCGAAGGAACCTTCGTTTTTGTTCATCCGTTCGATGAAGTCTTTATTTCCTGTCTCAATTTGTGCCCCTACTGACAATGGCAGGAACAACTGCGGAATCCATGATTCTTTATAAGCAAGTTCAAACGGTGTGATGTTGTTTTTCTTCAATGTTTCTACAAGCGTCTTCATTTCAGACAGTGTAGTTGGCGGCGTTACTTTGAGGTCAGAGAAAATTTTCTTATTGTACAAGTAACCCCAAGATACGCTTTCCAGCGGCACTGCTACGACTTTGTTGTCGATGGTTACCGAAGGCTTCACGCTTTCCAGCAGCTTGCCTACAAATGGCTGGCTGGTGAGGTCTTCAAGATAGCCTGCTTTGTAGAAAGATGGAATTTCGTTGATCGCGTGAATGGAGAAAATGTCCGGCGCGTCATTGGATGCAAGTCTTGTTTTAAGGATCTGGGATGCGTTGTCCGAGTTAGGCATTTCCAATTGGACTTTCACATCTATGTTTTTCTCTGCTTTTTCTTTGGCAACAAATTTATCGATGTATTGATCAAACTGATCCTTAAAACGCGGCAATCCGATGAACATTTTAAGCGTAACTGTTTTTTCCGAGCCTTTTCCACCAGTTTCGGCATTACTGCTTCCGTTGCCCGCACCACTGTTAGAACCACAACCAGCCAGAAGCAATACTGTCATCATTGCGCTTGCCGTTACTTTCCATGACTTCTTCATTCTGTAAACCCCCTCAAATGTTGTCTCGTTCTTGTTTACGCTTTCATTGTACATCCAAAATGAAAGCGGTTAATTAGACGAAATTAGTCTCTTAGCTTGTACTATTTTGAACCTCACCTTCTCCTTTTCGCATTTCACCGGGTGCCAGGCCAAATTGCTTCTTGAACACTCTGTAAAAATAACCCAGCTCCTCATAGCCGCACAGCTCAGCCACAGACTTGATGGAGAGATGATCATGAAGCAGCAGATGCCGTGCACGCTCCATCCGCAATTTGGTCATATAATCCGTCAGATTCAGCCCAAATTCCTGTTTAAACACCTTGCTCAAATACTCCTTGCTGACAAAAAAGGATCTCGCCAGGGCTTCCAGTTTTATATTCTCTGTAAAATTCTGATCCACAAAACGCTTAATTTCTTCCAAATTCAAGCGGTTCTTATTTTTTCTATGCTGCACAAGTTCCTTCAACGCAGAAAGATACATCCCTGACACTTGCTGCATCAGCTCATCCACCGTATGGAGTGCTGCCAGATTCTCCTCTGCATATTCATTCGCGATCTCTTGAGAATTACTGTGCATCAAATCCCGCAGCAGCAGCAGCAGCTCTTCTCCAATACGTGCGAGCGTCGAAGGCGTGACCCCCAGCAGGATCAGCTTGTCCTTCAGCTCATTCAGACTGTCCTGCAGACTCTCCGCATTCAAGTCATTATAATGAGCGGCCAATGCTGGCCTGAATGTTAGGATAGCCTGAAGGAGATCCAATCTTAGACCCATACCATCACCAGACTTCTTAAGCAGCGTATCTTCTGCCTTTTGCCGGCACTGCAGCAGCACCTGATTCAGTTCCTGGGGATCGACGGGCTTCAACAAATATTCGTCCGCTCTGCAGCGAATCGCTTGGCGTGTATACATGAAATCATCATACCCGCTGATCACAATGATCCGAATGTCTGGATGGTGATCATTCAAATATTGCAGCAGCCTGACTCCATCTACACCGGGCATGTTCATGTCTGTGATGACGATATGAATATCTCCCGTCTCTATTGCCTTGATCGCTTCCTCCCCATCCTCTGCCTCAGCTGCAAGGTGTATACCATACTGTTCCCAATTTCCAAAGGTTTTAATAATTTCTCGGTTCCATTGCTCATCATCCACGATCATGGCGTTAATATTCATGCTGATCACCAACCTTCACTATAGGGATATACATACTCACCCGGGCACCGCCATCAGGTTGATTGTTAATTATCACTCCGTACTTTTCGCCAAAATAGAGCTTGATCCGGGCACTTACATTATACAGACCTATCGAATTCCCGCTGGTCCAGTAAGGGTCGAGCGGCTCAGCCAACCGGGCACGAACTTCTTCTAATCGGGCCGGAGAGATCCCCATCCCATTATCCTCGACCTGAATCAGCAGACCGTTATGATGTGGGACCAGACGGAGGCTGAGCTTCCATACCCCTTTTTTACGATCAAAACCGTGCATGAACGCATTCTCCACCAAGGGATGAAGCGACAGCTTCGGAACGAGAATATCCTCCCACAGCGGAGGTATCTCCACTTCATAATTCAGCTTATCGGCATAACGCTGCTGTTGAATGTTCATATAATTGTTCAGATGTTTGATTTCCATACCCAGGGTAGTCAGCTCTCCCGGATCACGTATCGTATAGCGGAACATATCACTGAGTGATTGAATGATGCTGTAGATATCACTCGGTTTCTTGGAATAGGCCATACTACCGATCATCTGCAGTGTGTTTTGCAGAAAATGCGGATTGATCTGTGCTTGCAGCGCTTTCAATTGGGCTGTCTGCCTCTCCAGATTGATGGTATATTCGTTGCGGATATGCTCACGAATCCGGCTGGACATGGTCTGGAATCTCTTCTCCAGCATCCCGATTTCGTCTTCACGGTTGGAATGGGGAACCCCCTCACCCTTAAGCCAATTCAATCCGCTCATGGATCTGGCCAGACGGATAATAGGCCCCGACACTCTGTAGGCTACAAATGCGGCAATCAATGCCGATAGTAAAGCAGATATAACTCCGATAATCAAACCATAAGTTTGAGTGACAGAGCCACTTTGCATAACATAACTTACAGGCAGCACCTTAACTACCGTCAGCCCCCACGGCTCCAAGTAATTATAAAAGATATAGTGGTCAGGAGTACGCACATATCCAGTTCCCTGAGCGGACCAATCTACGTCTTTCGTAGCTGGCATGGTGCCTTCTTTGAGCTGATACATCACCTTCCCGCCGGAGTTAACGATATATACCCCTGCTTCCTGCTCTGAGTTCAATAGGCCCAACGCATTATCCATCATTTTCCATTTCACTTCGAACCTGATGCTTCCCAGCTTGTCTTTATTCTCAAAACGATTGATGCTCCGGATCAGGTTAAAGTTCGCTGATGACCCGTCGCTATCTTTAATAATATAATCCGCTTGCTGCTCCACAATATCACGCCAGATTGGAGTATCCACTACAGGAGACTGAATAGTGTCCCGCATATCGTTAATGGTAAACAGCTTGTTCTTCTCCTTGAGATATAGCTGAATCTCCACGAGACTGTTATAACCGGAGTAGAAGATCGACGTAATGTTATTAATAACATTGCGCTGGACGGTAAATTGGTCTGACACACTTCCGTCCTCTTCCTTCGTGTACTCATTTAGTGTCGGGCTGATAAGGATCGTGTAAATCATATTGTTGAGTTGGGTAAAATTCTTATCTACCGCCTCACCAGACCAGGCGATTTTGGAGAGATTGGACTGGATTACCTCTTGTTCCATTACTTTTCGGGTATTCTCAGTCGCCAGCCATGTCACCACAATTATTGGAATGACCGAAATACAAAGCATAATCAAGATAAGCTTGCTGCGAATCGTCCGTTTAAACGGCTCTGACAGCCATCGATAGATAGAGCCTGGCCATTTCAAAAGCATCTCTTCCCCTCTGTCTTCACTCTTATCCATAAGTTCAAATGATACTTTAACGCTTCAGCCTTCGGCTGTATGGGTTTAGGTAGGTTACATCAAGCGTCGCCGGATTGTCAATCTTTCTTAAGCCTCAGAGCATTTGATTCCCTAAAGGGTTGTATGTACATCAAAAATCGCCAGTACGAATACTGGCGATGTGTCACATGGGTGCAAAGCCTAAAACAAGAAAAAATTAGAGATTAGATAACGAATGCTTTAGAGATGATGACCAGCAAAATAAACAAAACAAGAATTGCTGTTGTAGATGTAAAACCACCGTATCCGCCAACTCCGCCAACTCCGCCAACTTCACTCATTTGTAATTCCTCCTTTATTTTTGAGTACAGCTTAGAATATGCATATCTGACCTTTCCGCTTGGGTGAATGAGAAATAAAGCAAAAATAAATAACCCTTTTCAATGAAAAATCAATGAAAGATGACCCCCAACAAGCGGAGGTCATCACTGGAATACTTATATTCCTTTACAAAATAAAGTATTATCTAGATAAAGCATGCACTAAGAATAATGACCAACAAGATGTACAGTACAAGAATGGCACCTGTGGATGTAAAACCTACGTGAGGGTGATGATGGTGGCCCCACGCTGCTCCTGCGACTTTGTCACTCATAATTTTCTTCCTCCTTCGTTATGAACCCTCATAATTGAATACACCACAACATATGTAGTTCATTCGCCTCTTGCTTGGGCATGCGCGGAAACACAATAGTTTATGGAATGGAGAGAGTATTTTGTATGAAATTGTAGCGTTAAATGAACGAATGGATTTATTTGAACAAGCTGTAAAGTTGTTCTGGGAAGAATGGGGCAGTGAGACCAATTACCCATTTTATTATGATTGCATGAAGCACTCTTGTCAGCCGGATCAGAGTCTGCCGAAATTTTATTTGGCGCTGCAACAAGATTCATCCATAGTGGGTACATATGCTTTACTCAGGAATGATCTTATTAGCCGTCAGGATCTATTCCCTTGGCTTGCCTGCTTGTATGTTGCTCCTGAGTTGAGAGGCAATAGCTTCGGCGCAGCGTTACTTCAACATGCTCTTGATGAGACCCATAAAATGGGACATAATTCTCTCTATCTCTGTACCGATCTTGAGCACTATTACGAGAAATATGGCTGGAGCTATTTATCTGAGGGTTTTATTTTCAATGGTGAGCGCACGAAGATATATGTTCATCCAGCAGGGTGATTACTCGGAAAGCCAGTCTGCGTACAACAACCCTGTATTCCGGCATAATTCGTTTATAACCAATTTTTCACTTAAGCTCCCCGCTACTCCTTTGATACAATGGAACAAATAATTCATTGATGGGGGCATGATTTTGGATCAGATCTTAGGTAAAGCCGCTTCAGCACTACAGCAATATCATATCCAGGCAGATTCCGTTCAGCTTATCGGTCAAAGTGCAAATTTGATTTATAAGGTTACTGATATTCACAATAATAGCTATAGCCTGCGATTTCACCAGTCCAATAGTGCGACTATGGAGGATATCTGGACTGAACCGAATGTTCTCGCATCAGAAATGGTATGGCTGGAAGCTCTAGCTGAAAAGGAAGATCTAATCACTCCAAGGCCGTACAGGAATACACAGGGACATTTCGTATCCGATGTGAATGGTATCAGTTGTACATTAATCAGCTGGATAGAAGGTGAACAAAAGCCTTTTATCCCTACCGTAGAAGATGCTGAACAGGTTGGGCATATGATCGGTAGGCTGCATAAGCAGTCAGCAGCATGGAACGTTCCTGCCTCATTCACCCGTCCTTCTTTTGACCGAAACCGCATTTTGCAAGCTCTTGATAAAATCAAAACTTTGGCGGCAAGTGGTACACTCGATCCAGCAGACACGGCTGTGTTGCTTGAAGCTGGCAATAAAGCAATACTGATGAAGGATCGTTTAGAGAGAAATAAGGACAACTGGGGGATGATTCACGCCGACCTGATCCCAAGTAATTTTATATTTAATAACGGTGAAGCCTGCCCGATCGACTTTGGAGCATGCGGGTTTGGATATTTCCTGAGCGACCTTGGCTGGGCGTTCTCTTATATTCATCCGGCGTTCAGACAGCCAATGATTGCGGCCTATGCGAAGCATTTTCCACTACCCGAGGATCATATCCTACTACTAGAAGGCTTTTTCGTCGCTACACAGCTTGAAACCATGAATTTCTGGCTCGGACTGCCCGTTGTAATGGAATGGTTCCCCGATCATATTAGCAAGTTAGCACATAGAGAATTCAGACACTATATCAATGAAGAGTCCTTCCTGTTTACCGGAACACCCTATTGGGAGTAATTCCTATTCTTTATAATGTGAGGTGTCACCATAGAGTTCTACGTGAACATCACCGTTGCACAGTACGATTTTGCTAAGGCTGGTCGACAAAATGTCGGGCAGCTCTCTTAGCTCGTGCAGCTTTTTGCCCAGATAATATCCCATAATGACCTTCAAGGTAATACGGTGCGTCACCAAAAGTACATTGCCTCCAGTATGTCTGCCCATGATATCCTCCACCGCAGGAATCACCCGTTCCAGCAGTGCCGCGTAGCTCTCTCCCTTGCCGGATGGCTGATACAGGTGTGGAGCCTCCCAGAAACTATGAAACTGCTCCGCATCTTTCTCCTGAATGTCTTCAATAAGCTGTCCTTCCCACAGACCCATGTTGATCTCTCTTAACTCAGCTTTGGTCCGCAGTTCCCCAGATCTGTCGCCCTGAATAATATGGGCCGTGCTTATCGCCCTTGGACTAGTACTGCTGTAGATGGCCTCAAATGGCACCTTCTGCAATCGTTCTTGAAGCCATTCGGCCTGCTCTTTCCCTGTAATGGTTAACGGAGAATCCTGATGTCCCTGCATCCGTCCCTGCAAATTCCACTCGGTCTGGCCATGTCTCGTCAAATACAATGTAGTCTCAGTCATGCTGTATCTCTCCCTCACTGTGAATGTAATTGGAGTATACTATGTATATCTATAGATTAAAATTATATAATATCTATAATATATAACTTCAGTATATAAAGAGGTGCGGCGTAATCTATGTTAAATCTTCATGTCTTGAGGCTGTTCTATACAGTTGCCACTACAGGCAGCGTAACTCGGGCCTCGCAGAAGCTGAATATCAGCCAACCTGCCATTTCGGCCCAAATCCATAAGTTTGAGAAGGAACACAATATTGTATTGTTTGAGATACAGGGCAGACAGCTTGTACTTACACCTCTTGGAGAGCAGTTGATTCAACCGCTTCAAAAGCTGTTTGCACTTGAAGAACAAGTGCAGCTGCGCATCGAGGATCATCACAGCCATCCCAAAGGCAAGCTGCGGATTGTCGGCAATTACCTGGCTACCAGTATTCTGATTCCGTCCTGGGCCGCTTTGTTCAAGAAGAAGTACGCGGAGGTGGAGGTGCAGATCAGCACAGCCAATTCCCGGGAAGCCCTTGAGAAATTAATGAATTTCGAAGCAGATGTCGCGATCTACGGCCTTGGGGACATGCCCCTGCCAATTGCGCAAGGGCTCCACTGGACAGAATTGTATGATGACGAGTTCTGGTTCGTGGTGTCTCCAGAGCATAAATATGCCAACCAGGTAATCTCGCTGCGTGACATGATGGCTGAACCCTTTATCATGCGGGAGGCAGGCAGTGTAGCCAGGGAGCGGCTCACACAGTTATGTGAGGAGCACCACCTCCCCCCTCCTAATATTGAACTGCAATTCACTGGAATGAGCGGGTCCATTCATGCGGTTAGTGCCGGCTATGGAGCGAGCTTCATTTCATTACTAGTCGCCAACTCTTATGTAACCCATGGGAAGCTTGCCAAAGTGAATGTAACTGGTGTGAATTTGAAGAACACTATAGTCATGTGCACAAGGCAACAGGAGCATGTCGAGCCGCTTGTCGAGAAATTCGTAGCGATCGCCATCCACAATAAAAACTCCATGAGTAGTGAACATATTTTATGAAAAGACATGAATAAAGAGCTTACTACAGCCTCAGTGTACCCATACGATTAATGTATTCTGCATAAAAAAGACATCCCTGCCGACCGTTTCCGGTACAAGGATGTCTTTACTTGCTTATGCTATTACAGGGAATGCACTGTATCCAGTGCTACTTCCATCATGTCGTTGAACGTGCTTTGACGTTCTTCGGAGGTTGTTTCTTCTCCAGTCAATAGATGGTCGCTTACAGTCAGGATCGTAAGAGCGTTCACGCCGTATTTTGCAGCCAGTGTGTAAAGAGCAGTGCTCTCCATCTCTACACCCAGCACACCATGATCCATCAGCTTTTGCACAATGGCTTTGTCATCACGGTAGAACGTGTCCGAGCAGAAGACGTTACCGACATGCATTTTCAGACCTTTAGCAGTACCACGCTCATAGGCAGACTTTAGCATTTGGAAATTCGCGATCGGCGAGAAGTCATAACCCCCGAATACGTGACGGTTCACACTGGAATCCGTACAGGAAGCTTGGGCGAGAATGACCTCGCGAACACGAACACTTTCCTGCATGGCACCACAGGTACCGACGCGAACCAGGTTCTTCACGCCATACTCGCGGATCAATTCATTAACATAGATACTGATGGAAGGTACACCCATTCCTGTACCTTGTACAGAAATCTTCTGGCCTTTATAGGTTCCGGTAAATCCGAGCATACCGCGGACCTGGTTATAGCAGGTAACATCCTCAAGATAAGTCTCGGCGATAAACTTCGCACGAAGCGGATCTCCCGGCAATAGTACCGTTTCGGCAATCTCTCCTGCTTTGGCTCCAATATGAACACTCATGGTCATTTCTCCTTTAGGCTGGTTAATTATTTCAGATCCGCTAAAAAGCTCTTACCATACTCCGGCATGGTGACGTTAAAGTTCTCAGCCACGGTTGCTCCGATATCTGCAAAGGTTTTCCGGATTGGCAAGGCTTGTCCGCCTCCCGCAAAGCGCGGCGAATAGACCAGAAGCGGCACATACTCACGGGTGTGATCCGTTCCGCGGTAGGTTGGATCATTTCCGTGATCCGCGGTGATGATCAGAAGATCGTCACTGGTCATTTTGGCGAACACTTCAGGCAGCCTGGTATCGAAATCCTCCAGAGCATCGGCGTAGCCCTGCGGGTCCCGGCGGTGGCCGTACAACGCATCAAAGTCTACCAGATTTAAGAAGCTGAGTCCATGGAAAGGTTCATCCAGCGTGGCAATGATTTTATCCATCCCATCTGAATTGGACACTGTACGGATACTCCGTGTAACACCTTCACCATCGTAAATATCCGATATTTTCCCCAAGGCAATGACATCATAGTTAGCGTCCTTCAAGGCATTCATCACCGTCGGGTTAAATGGCTTCAGCGCATAATCATGACGGTTCGCGGTACGTTTGAAGTTACCCGCCTCACCAACGAACGGTCTGGCAATAATTCTACCCAGCATGTAAGGATCTGCGAGCGTAATTTCCCGGCAGTACTCACAAATCTCATACAGCTCTTTTAACGGCACAATGTCCTCATGGGCTGCGATTTGCAGCACGGAATCCGCAGAGGTGTATACGATGAGCGCCCCTGTCTTCACATGCTCCTCACCCAGCTCGTCTATAATTTCTGTTCCGCTAGCCGGCTTGTTACCGATGATTTTGCGCCCGGTCTTTTGCTCGATTTGGGTAATCAGCGCCTCCGGGAAGCCATGCTCAAAGACACGGAAAGGCGTATCAATATACAGCCCCATGATTTCCCAGTGACCGGTCATTGTATCCTTACCGCGTGAAGCCTCCTGCATTTTCGTATAATAGGCCAATGGCTGGTCAGCAACAGGTACGCCCTGAATTTCTTCGATGTTGGATAAACCGAGTGCTGCGAGATTCGGCATGTTCAGCCCCCCGCGTTCACGGGCAATATGTCCCAGTGTATCTACATCGTAATCATCAAACTCGGCAGCGTCAGGCGCCTCTCCTATCCCTACAGAGTCCATAACAATTAGATGGATTCGTTCAAATGGCTTCATTCGTGAAGACCCCTTCTCTATTTACTCATATCATCCGCTTGGAAAGCACCCGGCAAAAGCTTGGCCATAGTCCACTCCTCGGTATTTCCGGTTAGATTGGTCAGATAAATCTTGGTATTCTCGTCGCAGAATTCGGCCAGCACTTGACGACAGGCCCCACATGGCGACACTGGTCCTTCAGTGTCCGCTACGACAGCAATGGCTTCAATTACATGCTCTCCTTCGGAGACCGCTTTAAAGATGGCAGTACGTTCAGCACAATTGGTCAGCCCATAGGATGCGTTCTCAATATTGCACCCTTTGTAAATCTTCTTGCCCCCGGTGAGTATCGCCGCTCCGACTGCAAATTTAGAATAGGGTACATAGGCAGCATTCCGTGCTTCTATGGCTTCCTTGATTAACTGTTCTTTCATCATGATTCCCTCCTGAGAAGGCCTGTCCCTTGTAGGAACAGACCTGAGATTACAACGTTTTAGTAGGAAGAGTTGGACTGCTCGCCTTCCATGATTTTCACGCCGGAGCTGGCTCCGATTCTGGAAGCGCCCGCTTCGATCATGTTCTGCATGTCCTGAAGGTTACGTACGCCGCCGGATGCCTTAACACCAACATTCTCGCCGACAGTTTTACGCATCAACGCAACGTCCTCTGCAGTAGCACCACCAGTAGAGAAGCCAGTCGATGTCTTCACGAAATCTGCGCCTGCCTTAACTGACAATTGAGAAGCGATCACTTTTTCTTCATTCGTCAGCAGGCTGGTTTCAATAATAACCTTTACAATAGCTTTGCCAGCTGCTGCATCGACTACAGCCTTGATGTCCTGCTCCACATAAGCATGGTCGCCATCTTTCAATGCACCGATATTGATGACCATATCCACCTCAGTGGCTCCGGCAGCAATCGCATTTTGCGCTTCAAAAGCCTTCGTGGCGCTAGTGCTCGCTCCCAGCGGGAATCCGATTACGGTACAGACTTTGACTTTGGTACCAGCCAGCCCTTCAGCAGCATAGCTTACCCATGTAGGGTTAACACACACAGATGCAAATTCATATTTCTTCGCTTCCTCTATTAACTTCGAAATCTCCGCTTTCGTTGCGTCAGCACGCAGAAGCGTATGATCAATCATTCCTGCTAAATTCGACATTTATTCCATCACCTTTCCCGTGAACAATTCTTGAGTCTATGCTACCATATCACGCGTTTGAACACTTGTAAACACACGTATGAAATTACGTTCACGAGTCGATTTACACGTACATGTAAAGTATAGCCCCTTTATCCTTTTGCTAAAAAACAAAGTCCCCTTAACGCAATAACGCTTGTGCGGTGAACTGGTCCGTGATCAGAATATTGGCATATCTGCCCTTAAGCGCAGCGCGGATCGCTTCGGTTTTCCGCTGACCGCCGGCAACCAGAATGGACTTCTCTTTTTTTCCCAATTCAGCAAGATCAATGCCAACCGTGCGATTGTTTAACTCTTCACTGCAAATGGTCCCATCTTTATCGAAAAAGCGTGAGCAAATGTCCCCCGCTCCTGTCCGGCGCAGCAATTCCTGCTCTTCCTTATTGAAATACCCGAGGCGAAACAGCAGCGTATCCTCCTCCACCGTTCCTACTGTAAAGGCTGCGATGTTCGCTTGCCGGCCAAGCTCGATAATCCGCCGAATATGCCGGTCCTCTTCCACCATGGTCTTCACCGCAACACTGTCAAATATCACAGGCAACGGCAAATAACGCGCAATGGTCCGAAAAGCTTCCGCGAACAGATTGACAATCTCCGCCGCATAAGTATTAACTTGAGAATGGCTAACGCCACCCTTCAGTTGAACCACTTCCACACCCTTTACGGGCTTGGATTGCAGTTGAAGCGCTACCGCATGCATTGTAGTGCCCCAGGTCACACCGATAATATCACCGTCCTGCACAGTCTCGTGGATATAGTCCGCTGCTTTTTTACTGATATGCTTCTTGATCTCTTCCGCGTCATTGGTGGGCGAATTGCACAAAACAACGGTATCCAGTCCATATTTTCGTTTCAAATCGCTGGCGAGAAGGTCCAGATCCTCACTGGGATCAATGATCGTAATATTCACGTAGCCCTGGTCCTTGGCATATTGCAGCAGTCTGGAGACAGTCGGGCGGGATAAGCCCATTTTGACGGCAATCTGCTGCTGGCTATAGTCAGACTGATAATAGAGTCTCGCTGCTTGTATGCTCAAACGTTGCTTTTCAATGTCCATGGTCACCCCAACTACCT
The DNA here is from genome assembly GCF_042790635.1 of Paenibacillus sp. NPDC056722. Taxonomy (NCBI): domain Bacteria; kingdom Bacillati; phylum Bacillota; class Bacilli; order Caryophanales; family Paenibacillaceae; genus Paenibacillus; species Paenibacillus sp. NPDC056722. The sequence goes on from NZ_JBHTYV010000004.1 coordinate 226,746, forward strand.
TAGTATGTTTTGTCCCGCAAGATCCTATAGCGATTTTAAACTATAATGAAGGATGAAAATAGAGGAAAATAAATTGACAACAAAAAGTGTCAATCCTATAATGATTTTAATTCAATTATTTAATTGAATATTCAAAGATAGTGATTCTCTATTCCATTAGATGCAGGGGGAAAGCGTTACAATGAATACAGAAATAGATGCTAACGCATCAACTAAAGGAACCTCATCCAGGCTGGAACAATATGTTCAGTCTCCGGAAGAGCAGCAACGATTATATCGAAGGTCATTGTTCGTTGTAGTACTATCACAAATGTTCGGGGGCGCGGGGCTCGCTGCTGGTATTACCGTCGGAGCACTGCTGGCGCAGGAAATGCTGGGTGCAGATAGCTTCACAGGCGTCCCTACGGCTCTCTTTACATTCGGTTCTGCCGCTGCGGCTTGGATCGTTGGCAGACTTTCGCAACGCTTTGGACGGCGGCTCGGACTGGCTGCAGGTTTTCTGACTGGCGGACTGGGTGCCATTGGCGTTGTGCTGGCAGCTCTAACCACTAATCTTCCACTACTTTTTATTTCCTTATTCATCTATGGTGCCGGAACAGCTACGAATTTGCAGGCTCGCTATGCAGGGACCGATTTGGCCGATTCCAAGAAACGGGCTACAGCGGTAAGTATAGCCATGGTCGCTACCACCTTTGGTGCGGTTGCAGGTCCCAACCTGGTTGAACCTATGGGCCGGTTTGCTGCAATGCTGGGAGTCCCTGCTCTCGCCGGTCCGTTCATTCTTGCTGCTGCGGCTTATATTGTAGCCGGATTGGTATTTTTAATATTCCTGCGTCCTGATCCATTACTGGTAGCCAAAGCCATTGCTGAGCATCAAAGTGTAAATAAGCTGCAGCAGTCTCAAGAAAAGCTGAGTGCTACATCCGTAAATAAACACGGGATCGCTATTGGGGCAATCATCATGATCCTAACGCAAATCGTGATGGTTGCGGTTATGACCATGACGCCTGTACATATGAAGCATCATGGGCATGCGTTAGGGCAAATAGGACTTGTTATTGGCATTCATGTAGGAGCTATGTACCTGCCTTCGCTCGTAACAGGCTTGCTAGTCGATAAAATTGGCCGCAGGGCAATGGCGATTGCCGCGGGTGTTACCCTGCTTCTAGCCGGGATCTTGGCAGCTATAGCACCAGCACAATCTATGATCTTACTGATCATTGCTCTAGCCTTGCTTGGACTGGGCTGGAACTTCGGCTTAATCAGCGGAACAGCTTTCGTAGTTGATGCCACCACTCCATCCAATCGGGCCAAAGTCCAAGGTTCTGTGGATGTCTTAATCGCCCTGGCTGGTGCCTCTGGCGGAGCCTTATCCGGAATGGTAGTAGCCCACTCCAGCTATAGCATCCTTTCCTTAGCTGGGGGAATTCTTGCCCTGCTGCTTGTGCCTGTATTGCTGTGGCCTCGTTCCCAAAGATCATAGGTAACAGATTCTGCGTCAAAGCAGCCAGGCAGCGTCATACTTCCGGCTAAAATTTTTCGTCGAACAGAGAAAAAGGAGCACTCAACTCACGTTGAAGTGCTCCTACAAAAAACCGTTCATTCCACCAAAAATCAGTCCAAAGACATTAAAATAGCTCATGATAATTGACAGTATTAGGGCTATCGGCAGAACGTATATAAATTGCATTTTCTTTTTCGGAATGTTAAATAGCAAAATAAGGATCATGCCTAGATAAATCCCCATTAGATATGGAATTAGGTAATAATGCGTGTGAATAGGTAAGAACGCATGACGTAATTGGACCCCTTCTATCAGCAAGGCTGTGATTGGTAGAGCCATAATAAAAGAAGACAACCATCCTTTTCCACGCGCATACCACATCCAATAGGCACAAACCGGAGACACCAGCGCACATATCCCCCAAAACATAATTTCTTTCCGCGGGAAAAAGTGCAGAACAAGCACTGTATACACATAATAAACGGCAAGCATTGAAGCAAAAAAAGAAAATATTTTGACAGAGGCTAACTTGGGCGAGGAACTAAACACCGACAACAGTGTGGCCACAAACACCCAGATTCCAAGCCGCCCACCGATATTGTCAAAGATGGGGTTCATATTCGGTGTATCCACAAGTTTTGCTGCCAGACCCAAGATAACTCCAAGAATCACTGCCTTAACTATTGAAAATACCTTTTCTTTCGTGGTTGATGGGTTCACGCCTCTAATCTGATTCAATTTGTGGCTTAGACTCATGGATAACCCTCCAACCGATGTTGTTATATCAGGTAGACAATTTAATCGAGGCATTTACAGCTAAGAACCTCATTTAGTTGGAATCTTTACCCGCTAACCAGTCAGCTAGCTCCTCCGTCTGAGAGAGCGTTGCGATGGGATCAAAGTACCAGGATTTATCCTGACTCCAGACATATATTCGATCATTTTTAACCGCTTCCAGTGATCCCCATACAGGATCAGCCTTGAAATCTTCTATAGTACGCTCATTCGTTGTAATTACAATATAATCTCCTGCAAAATCAGGCAGCGCCTCCTCTGATATCTCCACCAGCTGCTCCTTCATGAGCAGATCTTTCTTAGCTGCAGGAGGGTTCAGTCCAAGCGCAGTGTAAACAGCTTGTCCTCCGCGGCCAAAATTGTCTCCAAAAGCTAATGTGCCTTTTTTATTGTATTGCATAATTGAAAATTCACTGTTGGCAGGAATCGCCTTAGCTACACGTTCTTTGGCACTTGAAATGCGCCGATCATACTCATCAAGCCACTTTTTCGCCTCAGCCTCTTTACCAAGCGCCTTACCAAAATAAGTGATTTCTTCATGCGCATTCTTTAACTCTCCGAATGGAACAACGACTGTAGGGGCAATCTTGCTAAATGACTCGTACAGTTGATCATTGCCGGTAATAATCAGATCCGGATCCAATGCCAGTACTTTCTCTAGCGAGATAGCTTCATATTCCCCAATATTCTCTACACCTTGAAGAAATTCTTTGTAATAGGGATTTTTCAAATTCAGTTCCGGCGTCCCGACCGGCGTTATTCCGAGAGCAATCATGCTTCCCAAATACAAATCAACTATAATACGCTTGGACTCAGCCGGAATTTCAATCTCTCCATTGATCGTTGATACCGTTCTCGTCTTGGCCACTGTACCACTGTTGTCAGTCGCATTAGAGGACGTGGTCGATCCTGTATTTCCTGATGCTGAACCAGCTCCTCCAACCACTGTATTCCCTGCACCTGTCGAGCACGCGCTCAGCAACAGCGTCAAGGTGAACAACAAGACCAAGGCCATGCTTGATTTGGAATTTCTTTTCATTTGTATAGACCCTCCACGTTTTAATCGATAATGATTATCATCATCATTAACAATATAACGTGGCCGCCTACCGGTTCCAATAGATAATCCCGATAAAATAAATGGACGATCTTCTGCTAAGCCGCGCTGCCTTCCCAGCGTCCGGAAACGAACTGGTGATAGACTGGTGTGCTTTTTGAATACTCGACTAAAATAATACACATCCGAATATCCTACTTCTGCCGCAATATCCCGTAAGGTTGCGTCAGTTGTGAGCAATAGTTCCTTAGCATGGCTCAACCTGACTTGAATTAAATAGTCAATCGGGCTTGCCCCAGTCTGCGCCTTGAAAGTCATCGATAGATGGCGGGGACTGTAGTTCAGCTGTTCTGCGATGGAATCCAGTGATATGCTTTCCTGATAATGCTGTTGGATATAACGAATCGCCTGGGAGACGAGATTCGGCTTGTGTGTCTCTACACCCTGTGAATCCAACTGCCACAGTAGCTCGTGGACGAATTGGTAAAAGAGTCCCTTGACCTTAAAGCGCTCCAGCTCTCTCGCATGCATCCACACCTTCTCCATCCCTGCGAGGTAGCGAAGCAGTGACAATGGTTCCTGCGGTTTAAAGCCATATTGAAGCGAAAACGGCTTGTTCAGCTCCATAAGCAGTGCAAGCTTTTTCCCCCTTGGAAGAGCATTTACTGCCCGGTAGAACAATAAGTAATATTCAAACTCCTCCTTCACTACTATATCCAGGCGCATCCCCTTCCCCCCGTGCAGCACATGAAATTGCCTCACTTCATGCACCATACCATCCAGCTTTAGGCTGGCTGAGCCGCGGATGCTATAAAGGAACCCGCTTGCAGGTAGCAAATAGGCTTCCAACAGCTCGCTAGGATTCATCACGTTATGCCTGATGTCCAATATTTTCACAGCAGCTTGGTTCCATAGCGTAATATGCTCATCCAGATTCAATACGCAATCATCTCCATTCCAGCCCTTTTCGCTCTTTAATGAAGAGTCTCTATTCGACCTAGTTATTCAAAATCCCCTATAATTGCCCCTAATAGTAAATTCCCATTCATGCCTGCTTCATTATAAGTGATAATCGTTCTCACCTTCAACTCCAAATTAACCAAATCGACGTCCCTTTACCAAGACCCGACTTCACAACAATCCGGCCGCCCATCGCCTCAGTGAGTCCTTTGGAGACGGCTAATCCCAGCCCAGATCCATCGGTTGAAGCACTGGTATTGCCTCCACGGTAGTAACGCTCGAACAGATTGCTGACCGTTCGCTGATCCATCCCCTGCCCATTGTCGCTAAAATGTATCATCATTCCCTTTCCCATATCACCGGTAAGGGTAACTGTAAGCTTCGTGTCGGGAGAATTGTGGAGCAAAGCATTGGCTGTCAGATTATTGACAATCCGCTCCAGCCAAGGCGTATATAGATGTACCCTAATCTCTTTGGGTGCAGCTTGATAGATGATCCTTCCCTCGCCGTATGCGGGATTCGCTGCGGCTTGATCCAGCGCATTGGCCAACCAGCCGTTCAGCTCGATCTCTTCAGTCAGCGGCGGCGTGATACCATTTCGGATACGGTAGGAGATCGCCAGATCACTGATCAATGTATCTATATGCGCAGATTTCTCCAGCATTATCGCGGAGAACTTGCGTACTTCAAGTGGTGACCATTCATATTCCTCTTCCGCCAGCAAATGGGCGTAACCCTTGATAGAGGACAGTGGCGTCTTCAAATCATGGGTAATCCCGCTGATCCATTCCTCACGCAAGATTTCCGTCTGGCGGCGGGTCTCCTGCTCGCGCTGCAGGCTGTCCGACAATTTATCGATAGATAACATGACATCTCCGAACACGCGATAACGTCGTCTCCATTTGCCTGACTTCATCCGGCTGCGCGGCTGCCCTTTCCGGTCAGCCGGTTCTTTAAAGGACGATTTGCCGAGCGAATCCAGCCAGGCCAGCATATGCAGCATAGGGCCGCCAAATCGGTGAGCGTTCAGAAGGGAAAGTAGAGCAAAGATGATCAGGGTTGCGATAAGCATAATTGCTGCGCCTGTCCAAATGATGCGAGTCTCTGCCGAAATAAAAAACTCTTGTGCCGAATAAATGTTGGCGTTAAGGGGTAATCCAATCACCCAGGTCAAGCTAGTATCTTCATCATAAGCAGATGAGATGTCATAACCGTATCTGTCACCATACTCTGAGCGCAGCGCTAGTTCTTGAACATTATAATGGTCCGGGACCGATGAGGGACGATTGAAGGAGGCTAGTTCCGCGCCTGAACTATCAATTAGCTGCACATATCCTTTTTTGGCATACATACGATCAGCTACGCCTTCCGGGAGCAGTAACCTGCCCTCTGAATATGATGGACTGCTTTCCGTGAGCGTTTTCAGCAAAGGCTCCAAGGTTTTGGGAACGCCATATAGCAATGTGTAGAGAACACCGTTTTTCTCCTGAATCCACAAATACAGGCCATAAGGAAACTCCTTTTGTCCTTGCCAGTAAGCAATCAGCTCTCCCGGCGCATATTGTTTGGGCACATCGCTTGGCGTATTGTAGGATTTCTCTACCTCTCCCTCTTCGTTGAGGCTTTGCAGCCAGCCGTGATTCTTCTTCACCTGCTCCAGCAGTTCGGGATCGAAGATAACACCATCCTCCCCGAACTGGGAAGACTCCACAAGTCGCTCCAGCCCTACTGAGTAAAAATTGTTCTGCAGTCTAACATCATTCACGCGCCCCATCACCCACCAAATGGTGCAAGCGGCGATCATAAGCACGACCAGGCCGGCAATGACGGCATGCAGAACGAATCTCAATGTTAATTGTCGCTTGATGTTCATGTCTACAAAGATCTCCTCTGGTTTTCCTGTACGAGCTTGTATCCCATTCCTCTTACATTCACCAGAAAGACCGGGTTGGATGGCTCCCGTTCAATGCGTTCTCTGATTCTGTGGATATGAACCATAACCGTATTGTCATCGCAAAAGGCTTCCTCGCCCCATACACTTTCGTACAGCTCCGTTTTGGTGAATAACCGGTTGGGATGCTTGCACATAAACAGCAATAGTTGAAACACTAACGCGGGACAGGCAACCGTTTGCCCCTCTACCCTCAGCTCCCCGGCGACCTCATCAACCTGAAATCTTCCGAAATCATACACGTTAGCCGACTGGCTGTTGCTGTCCTTGCCTGGCTCTATTGGTCTACCGGTAGTGGCTTCTTTTTCCAGATAACGACGCAATTGCGATCTGATCCTCGCAACCAGTTCCAACGGATTGAATGGTTTTGTTATGTAATCATCGCCCCCAACCGCGAAGCCGGTCAGCTTGTCAAAGTCGGATACGCGGGCTGATAGGAATAAGATCGGTGCATTCGTCTTTTGCCTAAGAAAAGGACAGATCTCAATCCCGCTTCGTCCCGGCAGCATCACATCCAGCACGATCAAATCATATGTAGTCACGGAACAGGCCGCAATGGCCTCTTCTCCGCTTCCGGCAGAATCAACGTGGGTATATCCTTCCTTACGTAATACGGTCTTCATCAGCTCTATAATGGAATCCTCATCATCCACGAGCAGAATGGAAGCATCTTTCATCCCGGGTCCTCCTCCACACTTCTTGTCTTCCCTCATCTTAACATGAATTCATTCCATAGAAGTGTTGACTCGCACCTTAACAGAAGCTTAATTCTTCTAGATAAGACGAATTTAAGATTCGAACGTAAGACTCGATCGTCACTACGGTAAATGTTTGGACTTTCGGCCGCTGTTGTCCCCAGATTTCTTCTTTAGAAACCGCTTCTAGCGGTTGAAATCCGGTGAGGGTATGCTTCCGAAGGGAGCTTTCCTACGGAAAGCTTTCAGGCGGATGCTTCCGCTCCTACAGTTCCAAACCTTCCCCTTCATTCTCTCTCGCTATTTGTTATTTTCTTTTATTCGTTTTATACAGGCCTACTCTGCTAAAAATTAAGCTACTGATAAGCCCCCGTTACATAAGCCGAAAAGTTACGTTGTTACAATAAAGATGTGAGAAGAACAGATGGCAAGCAACAAGCCAAGGAGGAACAGAAATGAACAAAAAGCACAAGACATATGGCAGGCGAACGATAGGGTATACCAAAATGATAGCGGGAACAGCAGCGTTAGCCGTTCTGCTCACCGCTTGTGGAGGAGGAAAGGCAGTGGAGAATAAGGAGACAACAACTGCAACGGGTCAACAACAGGCAACGGCGAGTATGAACACTTCTGCAGAGCAGCAGCCAGAAAGTACAGCCACATCCAAGGTTCAACCCGAGGCACTGGCACAGGAAATGTTGAATGGTAATTTCAGCGGTATCTACCAGCGTTTCAGCGACCCTTTTAAAGAAGATATTACGGAAAAAGAATTCAGCGAGATGTCCGCCTCCTTCATAGCAGGCGTTAAGTCCTTCACTCCCGGCTACGTTAGCCTTCTAAATGGCGGAGATCAGCGCTTCTGGAAAAGCGATGCCGGAGACAAAGGAATTACGGCCCTTTTCGATCCAAACGGGACTATCTTTCAGATGGCCATCACCCACCTGGAGACTCATCCGGATACCGACAAGATCAAAACCAAGATTGCCTATGAGTTGCCCCTGCACGGGGACTGGTACATCTTCTGGGGCGGTAACAATGAAATGGAGAATGCACACTACTCCTTTGCCGCCCAGCGTTACGCCTATGACATTATCCGGGCAGTTGACCATTACTCCTTCCAAGGCGATCCGCTAAAGAATGAAAGCTACCACGCTTTTGGACAAAATGTACTGGCTCCAGCCGACGGAACTGTAGTCTCCGTAGTGAATGATATCGCCGACAATGTACCTGTCGGAGTAATGAACGAAAAGCATCCTGAAGGCAATGTGGTAGTCATTAATCACGGTGGCGAATACAGTTATTTGGCCCATCTCAAAAAGGACTCAGCTACCGTAAAGCCCGGCGACAAGGTCAAAACAGGTGATGTCATCGGACTGCTCGGCAACTCAGGCAATTCCAGTGAACCTCATCTGCACTTCCAGGTATCGGACGGCGCAGATCTTTTCAAATCCCAAGCCATCAATATTCAATGGAAAAATAATCTAGATCCGATAAAAGGAATGACCGTCACCGTTAATCCATAGACATGGCGCCACACTTTAATCCCAAAATAAACTCATTTCTATCCATTTCCCTCTGTGTAATGATGTAATATAGTTATTCAGAGTCATTCGTGAGAATGATTATCATTACTGGAGGGTAAAAAACGATGAGAATATTCAGAAAATCAAGAATGGCCCTGCTTGCCGGGCTCCTTCTTCTTACTATGCTTGCAACAGCTTGCCAGCGGGGCAACAACGCAGCAGAAACACAAGAGGTGGCAGCAACCGCCGCGCCAACGGCCTCTGCCCAGACTGCAACACCACCCCAGGCTCCCGCCGAGACTGCCGGTGCTACCCGCCAGTATACGGATTATAGCGGCAAACAGATTACCATCCCTGTCGCGCCCAAAAATATCGTAGCGATCCAATATGCCGGCGATTTGTTAGCGCTTGGCGTAAAACCCGCCTATGTGACGGACTATGCTAAGCATACTTACGGCGCGGCCTTGGACGGAGTTAAAAGTGTTGGCAACCGCCCTGTGAGCCTTGAGAATGTCCTGGCCGCTGCGCCTGACTTAATCTTGACCGATGATACAGGCGATGCCAGTGAGGGAGAGCAGTTAGCTAAAGTTGGACCAACAATCACCCTGCCATTCTGGACCGAAGACCCTTTCCTTCATTTTAATCAGCTTGCAGAGATTTTGGGCAAACAAGCGGAAGCGCAAAGCTGGCTGGAACAGTATCACGCCAAAGCCAGCGAGGTGAAGCAAGCTATTGGACCAAAGGTAAAAGAAGGTGAAACGGCGCTGCTGCTCATTATCTCCGGCAAAGATTTGGGTATATCCGGCATCCGCAACGGCGGGTATACTCTTTACCGCCAGTTAGGCTTCACGCCAACTCCAGAAATGAAGCCCCTGTTGGATAAGAACGAGAACTTCGGCTTTGAGACCCTATCACTTGAAGTTCTGCCCAAGTATAGCCCTGACCACTTGTTCGTGGAGATGGATGACGACAGCGAGCTAACCCAGTCTACCTTTGAACAATTGAAAGAAAGTGGTGTCTGGAAATCTTTGAATGCTGTAAAAAATAACAAAGTGTATACCGTCTCCAACAAATGGGGTCTCGGTGACGCTACTTCTCTATATGCCCAGTTGGAAGAAGCACAGGCGCAAATTGTAAAATAAACAAATATAGCATTACCGTGAAGAAATCTTTCAACCGGATGGTTGAAGGATTTCTTTTTTTGCTTTACTATTGTGATAATTATTCTCAATTAGAAAGAAGGCTGCTGCATGAGCGCTTCCGAATCCTTCCCTCTGAATGACCTGCTGTTTATTCAGCAGTCACTGATCTTACAGCAGCGTGATGCTAACTGGACGTCCATCAGCACCTGCTCAGACAACACCTATACGCTAATTGCCGTTACCGAGGGTACGGGTAGTCTTCAGCTCAAAGGGCAGCACCGTAAGCTCCAGAGGAGCGATTGTTATTTACTTCTCCCGAATACGGTGGCCAGCATCACCAATGATACTAATGCGCAATTAAGCTATTATGAATTAATCTTCACTCCTCTTAGTGTGGAAATTCAAGGACAGAAATCCTCTGCTCTGCTTCCTTACGAAGGGAAGCTTAATGCGTCTCCGTTCTTTCAATTATTGGATTATCTCCACAAAATATCAGGGCTTCAAACCAGCCGCAGTGGTCTGAACGCCCTTCGCGCTCATCTGGATTTTCAGGAACTATTATATTTCCTGTTCAAACAGAACGACAACGTTCAGCGCGTGCCAAACTCTTTACTGGCCGTTCAAGAAACCATTGATCAGCTGCTGCAAGATTACGGCGATGATATCACAGTAGAACAGCTGGCGCAGAAAGCCAATATCGGTATCTGGCAATATCGGCAATTGTTCAAGCAGCTGACAGGCCTTAATCCAAACGAATATATTACACAGCTCAGAATCAACCGGGCCAAGGAAATTTTGTTAGTGTCCGATGCTCCGCTAACCGATGTAGCTCATAGTGTGGGCTACAAGGACGAGTACTATTTCAATCGTCGATTCAAAGAAATTGTCGGCACCTCCCCCCGCCAGTACATACGCAGCCGCAAGTCAAAATTGAAAACCGTTGCTTTTACCCATTTGGGTGACATTCTCTCCCTGGGTACCAAGCCGCTAGCTGTAGAAAAGCACCTGCTAGAATGGCTGGATAATGGTTGCACCGAGGGGATTCAAGGCATTGATACCTCCTCCTCAGGTCTGGAAGAAATCGCCCGGCTTCAGCCGGATCTAATTCTTGTCAATGACTACACCGATCCCCGGTTTAAGGATGGTCTGGAGCAGATTGCACCCACTGTCCAATTAAATACCCGGCGCGTAGATATCTTTGCTGGATTAAGGGATGTCTCCGAGCTTTTGGGAAGGCAGTCGGAGGCCCGGGCTTGGCTGGCCCGGTACAGGCTGAAGGCTAGACAACTCAAGGAGCGCACGCGGACAAGTATCCGCAGAGGGGAAAGTGCTGTTTTTTTCCATGTCGTTCATGACAATATCTATTTGTACCGACCAGAGGAATGCCCCGTGCTGTATGACGTGCTAGGACTGGAGGTTCCCTTCCCGCTTCAGCAGTTGATCGCAGTCTCCCCTTCAAGGATGTTCATCCCGGCAGACCGCTTTGCGCACTACGAAGCCGATCGGATTTTTATCGTCTGCGGCCATATGCCCGGAGCCCGCGAAACTTTCCAGCAGATCGTGCACAGTAAAGCATGGCAGGCTCTGGAGGCGGTTCGATCAGGACATGCATACTATGTCAATGAGCATTGGACACTGGACAGCACTATTGCCCTGGAATGGCAGCTGGACGGTATGCATGCCCTGCTCAAGAGCAAAAAGGCCGTAAACCCAATTTACTGGTGAGGTTTACGGCCATATCTTTTTTAACGTTTATTTTCTAACCAACTTACAGTACCCAATTCCCTTTACGGAATACAGGTTCAACTGTTCCATCCGCTAGTTCACCATCAATGTCCAGCTCTGCGGAGCCGATCATGAAGTCGACATGCGTCAAGCTGACGTTCGCACCTCTAGCCAGCAGTTCTTCGTTGCTAAGCTTCGTGCCCCCTTCGATATTCACCGGATAGGCGCTACCGAGCGCAAAATGACATGAGGCATTTTCATCAATCCCTGTATTATAGAAGATTCGGTTCAATCGAGAAATTGGAGAATCATGCTGCACCAGTGCCACTTCTCCAAGATAAGACGCACCTTCATCTGTCTCAAGCAATGACGTCAAATGCTCACGACCTGATTCAGCTTCATAGGCCACAACCTTACCATCCTTAAACGTGAACGAAAGTCCTTCAACCAAACGCCCATTCAGATTCAAAGGAAGTGTACTAGCAACCGTACCATTTACTCCTGTACGATGCGGCATGGAATAAATCTCTTCGGTTGGCATATTCGCAACAAAATATACGCCATTATCGTTCTCACCGCCACCTCCACGCCACAGATGCCCTTCTGGAAGCTCTACACGCAGATCCGTTCCCGGAGCGCGGTAGTGCAGGCTTTTATAACGTTTAGCATTCATTCTATCCTGACTTTCTTTCAGCCCAGCAATATGCTCTCTCCATGCTGCTACAGGATCATCGCTGCCCACGCGGGTCATCTGGAATACGGCTTCCCACATTGCATTAATCCGCTCTTCTTCAGGGAGATCAGCAAATACTTTATTCGCCCAAGCACGGGTTGGAGCTTTAACAAGTGACCAGCTAATCTTACTATTACGTGTATATTTAGAATAGTTCTTACGTGCAACAGCAGCCGCTTTAACAGCCCTGGATACCTTGGAAGAATCAATTCCGTTGAACAATTCCGGATCAGGCACTTTAATATGTAGAATGGCGCCGTTCTCTTCAGCAAACTTCTCCATCATATCGGCCTGCCACTGCGGATAATAATCGAAGGAATCCTCTGACGCTTTCTCGTAACGAATACGTGTTGTTGCCTCATCTTCCCAATCCACAATTACATATTTCGCTCCTGCTTCATAGGCCTTGCCTACAATCAGGCGGGTCAGCTCTACCGTTTCCATTGGAGCATGCACCATCAGCACCTGTCCGGGCTGTACATTTACCCCAACCTTTACTACTAGCTCTGCATATTTGTTTAGCATGTGCTCAAAGTTATCCATCGTATTTTCCTCCATCTCTCTAATCTTCGAACTCTAACTGTCAAATGCTATGCCGAATCTACCCGCTTTTAGAAAACTCATCCTCATATTTTAAAAAGCTAAAGCAAGCCCCTCCAAGTGATGAACGGGTATAGCTCAATTCCCCGTTTAATCTAGCCGCGATTCCCCGGCTTATCGCCAACCCCAGTCCAGTCACACCATTGGAACCGGTATAGAAGCGTTGAAAAACAACTTCTTGCTCCTCGTCGTTCAAACCAGGGCCGTCATCTTCAACATGGATAGCCCAGGCGGTTCCAGTTCCAGGACCTTCAATCCGCACTTTAACCCGACTCGAAGTATGTCTGACAGCATTCTGCAGCAGGTTGAGCAGAATGCGGAATAGCTGCTCGCCGGGAATCATTACCTGTAGTCCTGCCCCTGCGAGTTCCAGCCTGACATTCCGCTCTGCAGCAGCAGGCAGGAGAAGCTGTACCGCTTCCTCCGCAATACTTCTAAGGTCCAGTGCTTCGGCGGGCCAGTGCTCGTCGACTGCTTCCAGCCGCGAGAGCTGGAGCAGCTTGTCGACCATATCCATGAGCCGTTGGGACTGCACGGTAATGATGTTCAGCCCCTCTTCCTGGGAAACTACCTGATCTTGAATAGCATATACAAAGCCGTGAATGGACATCAGCGGTGTCTTCAGTTCATGGGACACATTCTGCAAAAATTCAATCTGGTTGCGTTGATGCAGCCGGATACGGCCGGACATGGAATGAAAGGTTGTGATCAGTTCGCCAATCTCGGTCCGATCTCCTTCAGGGAAATCCTGGATCTGGGCGCGATTCGGCTCATAGCTTCTTACCGCCTCTTTCAAGCGGTTCAACGGACGAACGACCCGTGATACGGTCAGAAGTCCGATGACCAGTATACCAAAAAAGCTCGCGGCAATCGACAGCAGCGTGGTCCGCATCAGCGATCCATACAAAGCTCTTAGCGAGGAGAGCGGAGAATAAACAAAAATACGATAAGGCAGCCCTCTTACCGATTCCTCATTGTAAAGCACTTTTTTGCCGTGGAGCGTAGTGATTCCTTCGCTGGCCGCCACCGAATCATGTAGCGTCTTCCCTTCCTGTCTGGTATCGCTGGCGTCGATAATCTTGTTATGACTGTCGAGCAGAAGATAGTCGGCATTCATCATCAGGCCCTTCACGACAAAGCGAAATTCAGTGCTGCTCAGGCCATCAATATCCCCTTCGTGCAGAATCCTGGCTGCCTTCAGTGCTTGAATATGCAATTGGGACTTCACCTGGTTCACTAGAATATCATCAATCAGGCGTACAAACAGTAACACGGTGATCCCAACTGTAACCAGCATGGCAATGAAGAGAGAGAGCAGCATTTTAGCCCGGATCGTCCTCATGCTACACCTTCCGTACAATGGCTTTGTAACCAAAGCCCCATACTGTATCGATCTGTAACATGGAATCCAGCTCACCCAGCTTTTTGCGGATTCGCTTCACTAGATCATCCACCACTCTTACATCGCCAAAAAAATCATATTTCCACACCTGTTGAATCAGATGCTCACGTTCAAAGGGACGTTCAATATGCATAGCCAGAAACATCAGCAGCTCGAACTCCCGCGAAGTCAGGCTAAGTGAGATGTTACCCACAGTTATTTTGCGAAACTCCGGTTGAATCTCAACATTACCGAATTTGTAAATACTTTCACTATTCTCATGTACAGAAGCTTCTTCTGCAGCAGCAATGCCCCCTGACCCTCCTGACTTGGCCAGACGAAGCATCGCTTTGACACGACCTACCAATTCACGGGGATTGAAGGGCTTGCTTAGAAAATCACTGCAACCTAGCTCCAGCCCCTGAATACGATCATTCTCTTCACCCCGCGCCGAGATCATAATAATCGGCATTTCGGTAAAGCTGCGTAGTTCCGTTAACAGACTTAGCCCGTTAATTCCAGGCATCATAATATCCAGAATGAGACAGTCCGGGGTGTTGGCACGGACATGTTCCACCAAATTGTGGCCGCTGGAAAAGGAGGTTACATCGTAGGTTTCCTTACGTAAATACTCGGAGAGCAACTGCAGAATGAAAAGATCGTCGTCCACGACTACTATTTTGCTCATAATACCTAGCCCCTTCACCGTTCGTTGTTCAAAAATCTGTTCTTTCAGGTTATCATAAATGACAATAGACGGGTATCCTTTTACGGTCCCGTCTATTGCCTAATATTGCACTATTATTTATTTTACAACTGTGACCTAGTTGCTAATCTTATTTCTTTTTAGGTTGAACAATTACCGGATTCGCGGCAGTTTCCTTTTTAGGCGTGCTTTTTACCGGAGCTTTCGCCACTGGTTTTTTCACTATTGGTTTTTTGGCCACTGTTTTTTTCACTACAGGTTTCTTAGCTACTGGTTTCTTAGCTACTGGTTTTTTAGCAACAGTTTTCTTCACAGGAGCTTTTTTGGTAGTTTTAGATTTTGCAGCAGCTGTTTTCACAGTCTTTGCTTTAGCCTTAGCTGGAGCTGCTTTAGTTGTCTTAGCTTTTGCAGGTGTTGCTTTAGTTGTTGTAGTTTTGGCTGGTGTAGCTTTGACAGGTGTTGTTGCTGGTGTAGATTTCTCAGGTGATGTGGTTTTTGGTGCAGTAGCAGTCTTGGTTGTTTCTGGTTTGACAGCAGTCGTTTGGGGCGGAGTGACTTTAACACTTGAAACTGGCTTGGTAGAAGTTGTTGCAGGCGTTACAGTTTTTACAATTGGGGTAGCCGGTTTAACCGGTCCTGCTGCTGCAAACGCGCTAGTCGCTCCACCCAGTACACTTACTACTGCCATCACCGAGATTACTTTTTTTGTCCATTTGTTCATCTTGAACACCTCTTTCTTTAAAGTATCTTCATCTTAGCAGGCGGTTACGGCATTTCTGTGGGAAAAATATGAGAAAAGTATATGAAAAAAGGCCGCAGCAGTCTGCGACCTTTCTAAGCTATTTTTTATCCACTTGAAGCAAAGTTACTGTCTTTAACGTATAGGTATGATGGATACGCTCATCTGAGATCACGTTCAGCTTCACAAGACTTGCCACTTTGGCCGGGTCTGCTCTGGACAGCAAACGCCATACCTCGGGGTCAGACAGCGTCTCATAGAGTTTGGCATCATCATATTCCTTACGGTTCTGGACAACAAGCTTGACCTTATAACTCCCAAGCTCGGCATCACTGGAATCCTGGCTGCTACAATAGGCGATTATCTCTTCCCGAAGTCCGGCCAGTTCCTTCTCAATCTCTTTCTGCTTCTGCTTGAGTTTATAGTACTGCTGTACCTTCTTCTCCATTGCATCACGCTCCTCTATGACATATCTATGCCTGAAGAGCCGATTAAATAAGTATGCAAAATAATCAAACGGTAGGTGTATCATGTTTCAATCGTATCTGTTTCCTATTTCTTATGCTTTTATGACGTTTCCAATTGCAGCACTGTTCTTTACGCTGCCGTTTATGATCGTCCAGTACCGTAGACATGGCTATATCCATAAGGTTAGGGCGTTAATACTGTATCTGCTCCTGCTCTACTTGATGAACGCCTTCTATCTGGTCCTTCTCCCACTTCCGGCTTCCCGGCATAATCTGCCGCCCACCGGCAACTCGATCCAGAGTATTCCTTTCCAGTTTATTCAGGATATCATGCAAAGTTTCCGTGCGGGATCTGCGGATGCTCCGAAGTCCTACTGGTCCATACTGAGTGAACCAGCCTTTCTTCAGGTTCTGTTCAATGTTCTTCTGACCGTACCCTTCGGCATGTTCTTGAATTATTATTTCCGTACCCGCTGGGTGGTATGTCTCATGCTGTCCTTTAGCCTGTCCCTCTTCTTCGAGGTCACACAAATTACAGGGATTTATGGGATCTACGACCACCCTTACCGTGTCTTTGATGTGGATGATCTCATGGCCAATACGCTGGGCGGGATCCTAGGCTTCCGGGCAGCCTCCTGGATAGCTGGATTACTTCCAAAGATTGAACAGCTGGATGCGCAGGCCAATCTTGTAGATAAACGGGTGACTTCCCTACGTCGCAGTATTGCGTTTATGATGGACATTTGCATAGTCTTCCTTTTCTATCTGGCACTTCGCTTCCTTTACGTACCAGGTGCCTATTGGATTGCAACAGGGCTCTACTATATCCTGCTGCCGTGGTTGACTAACGGGCGAACCGTTGGCAAATGGGTTGTACGAATTCATCTGCAAGGATTAAATGGAGCAAAAATCTCCCTCTGGGGGCTACTTAAGCGGTACGGGGTACTTTATTGGGTATTCTTTGGTTTGCAAGTACTGCTCCTTGAACCAAAGGTAGTAGATGTCTTATCTTCTGCATGGTATCTACGGTTGCAAGGGTTGTTTCTGCTGGTTGATCTTCTATTCTTTATTCATCTGATGATCAAAGTCTTCAAGAAAGACTCCATGCTGTTCTATGAGAACATCAGTGGAACCATACATGCCATTTCCTGGCCGGAGAAAATAGGGGCCCAAACAGAGGATATACCCCCAGTTTCTGTGAATTAGGGATTGTTCATAGCAATGGAAATTGATTACAATAGAAGAAGCAACGTAATCAGAGCAGAGGAGAGAATAGAATGACATCTAGCATAAATGTAAGCCTGCCAAGAAGTCTTCCTGAAGCACTTGGTATAGACTCTAGGGCGATTGAACGTTTTCTTGCCGCTATAAGCAGCAACGGAGTGGAACTACATAGCTTTATGTTGCTCCGGCACGGCCAGGTTGCCGCCGAGGGTTGGTGGAATCCCTACAGTGCAGATCTTCCACACGCCCTGTATTCGGTCAGTAAGAGCTTCACCTCAACGGCTGTAGGTTTTGCTGTAAAAGAGAAGCTTCTTACGATAGATGATCTCGTTATTTCATTCTTCCCTGAAGACTTGCCAGAGAAGGTCTCCCCTTATTTGGAACGACTGGCGATTAAGCACTTACTCATGATGGCCTCCGGACATACGCAAGACATTACGGAGACCATGAGCCAACAGCCTGATGGCAACTGGGCCAAAGCTTTTTTCGGGGTCCCTTTGGAGAAAGAACCTGGCACTCATTTTCTTTATAATAACGGAGCTACCTATATATTGTCCGCCATTATCCAGAAGGTGAGCGGTCAGAGTCTGCTGGACTATCTGAAGCCCAGACTGTTCGCCCCGCTCGGCATTGTTAACCCGGTTTGGGACACTTGTCCACGCGGAATCAGTGCAGGTGCGTTTGGCCTTAGTCTGATAACAGAAGACATCGCTAAGCTGGGACTGCTATACCTGCAACAAGGAGTATGGAACGGAGAACGCCTTCTGGACGAAGATTGGATACAAGCTGCAACCACGAAGCAAATTGACAATGGTGATAACCCAGACAGCGACTGGAACCAAGGTTATGGCTATCAATTCTGGCAGTGTCGCCATCAAGCTTACCGTGGTGACGGCTTCTTCGGCCAGTTTTGTCTGGTTATGCCGGAGCAACAAGCCGTAATCGCCATTACAGGCGCACAAGGCGATATGCAGATTGTTCTGAACACGATCTGGGATCATCTGCTCCCAGCGATGGAACCTGAGCCGTTAGCTTCAAATGAGGCCGAAGCAGAACGGGTGGCTGTTCAATTAAGGGAGCTGGCGATTCTTCCGCCCCATGGTCTCGATTGTTCGGAAAATGAGGAAGTGATGAACGGACAAATTTATAAACTGGAGGATCCACATGGTTGGCAATCATTTTCTGTAACCTTCACCGGGAATGAAGCCGTGATTACTATGATCCACAAGGAAAATTCATATATTACTAGAGCCGGCCGGAGTGCTTGGCTGGCGGGAAGAAGCAGTTTAATAGAGGAAAAAGATCTTAAAGTAGTCAGTTCCTTCACCTGGAAAGACGCAGATACGTTTGAATACACGATCCGGTTTATTGAAACAGCTGTCCTCATCACAGTGGAAGTAAAAGTGGATGAACAAACCATTGCGCTGAAGGAAAAAGTTAACGTGGTTCCTGATACAGATAACCGTGATGCTATAATCGGAAGAATATAGTTCTCCAACCTCCAATCTTTTAATTACAGACAGGGCGCTCCGCACCATTGTACATGGCTGCCGGAACGCCCTTTTTGTTATAACCCCTCAACAACCAGTGTAATCGGACAATGATCACTGCCCAGCACATGACATTCAATGCCTGCGGATACCAGCTGTGGGGCCAATCTGGACGAAGCCAGGAAGTAGTCGATGCGCCAGCCGACATTCCGTTCTCTCACTTTTGGCATATAGGACCACCAGGTGTAAGCCCCCTCAAGCTCAGGATAAAAGGTTCTGAACGTGTCTATAAAGCCGGTGTCTAGCAGTTCTGTCATCTTGCCTCGTTCCTCATCCGTGAACCCGGAATTACCCCGATTAGCCTTAGCATTTTTAAGATCGATATCCTCATGAGCGACATTGAGGTCTCCGCACACAATGACCGGCTTGATGGCATCCAGTCCCTGCAAATAGCTGCGGAAGCGATCCTCCCACTCTAACCGGTAATCCAGCCGGGCAAGGTCTCGCTTGGCGTTAGGCGTATATACATTTACCAGATAAAAGCCCCCGTATTCCAGGGTAAGGATCCGCCCTTCTGCCTCTTCATCGCTCTCCAGTCCATATCGCACGCTAAGCGGCTCGACCTTGCTGAATACCGCCGTCCCCGAATAGCCCTTCTTCTGCGCATAATTCCAATATTGGTGATATTCCTCATGCTGTTCCAACGAGATTTGCCCCGCCTGCAGCTTGGTTTCCTGGACACAGAAGATATCGGCATCCATCTCTTTAAAGAAATCATTAAAACCTTTGGTCACACAGGCCCTCAGGCCATTCACATTCCATGATACTAGCTTCATAATCTCATTTTCTCCATCTCTGTTGTTTTGGGTTCAACCACTGATTCTAACTTATATAAGCCGAACTTAAGATCCGAACTTAAGACTCGGTCGTCACTACGGTGGAATGTTTGGACTTCCGGCCGCTGTTGTCTCCAGATTTCTTTCAATTTTTCCGTTGGTTGCGGTGAAATCTGGAGACAGTCTATGCTTCCGATGCGAGCTTTCCTGCGGAAAGCTTTCAGGCGGTCGCTTTCGCTCCTACAGTTCCAAACTTCCCCCTTCGTTCCTTCTCCCTTTTAGTTTCTTTTTTTGTTCGGTTTATATAGATTCATTATTTTCGTTTTACTCATAACCTACTGGAAAATCATGTTACAATATAAGGACGAGTCAACATAATCTATGGAATACGTGAGGGATCAGAACTTCTATGAACGCACCAAGACTTTTAAGAGGCTTTAATTTTTTGTATTTTGCATTACTGGCGATGTTTATTCCCTTTCTTCCCGTCTATTTGGGCGAACAGGGGCTGAACCCGGCCCAGATCGGATTTATAGTCGGAACCGGGGGCTTCGTCACGCTTATCGCTCAACCGTTGTGGGGGATGATCAGCGATAAAACAAAAACAATCCGCAAGGTGCTGCTGCTTCTGCTGCTGTTCTCAAGCATTATCGGATATCTGCTATACGATTCTACCAGCTACATCCTGCTCGTCTTGTTCGCTATGTTATTATACTTCTTCCTCATGCCGATTGACCCGCTGACTGAAAGCCTTAATTTCAGCATCGCTGAGGCTTCCGGGGTCAGTTACGGGTCCATCCGTACATATGGTGCGCTGGGATATGGAGTGACCGCTCTGGTTACCGGATATGTGATGTCTTATTGGGGGGCGCACAGCATCGCCTGGCTGTTTGCAGCCATTGGCGTAGCCAGCTTTGCTATAAGCTGGATTATGCCTGATGCGCCAGTCGCCAGCAAGCCTGTCACGCTGAGCAGTCTCAAGCAATTCCTAAGCAATAAAGAGACTTTGCTGTTCCTGGTGCTGGTCTTCATCTGCTCCGTTCCCGCTCGAATGAACGACATCTTCCTGGGCGTATACATCAAAGAACTGGGAGGTAGCCCGGAGTTGGTTGGACAGGCATGGTTCTTGGCGGCATCCAGTGAAATCGCGGTGTTCGCCCTCAGCTTCTGGTGGCTGCGCAAGGGGAAGGAACTGATTATTATCACCTTCTCGGCTGCTTTTTATTGTGTTCGCTTTCTTCTCTCAGCGTGGATTACCGATCCGCACTGGCTGGCCTACCTGCAAATTCTACAGCTCCTGACATTCCCGGTTTTCTATTCTGCCGCGATCCAATATCTGTACCGAATTGTCCCCGTGGAATGGCGGGCTACAGGTCAGACCGTACTTGCCCTGCTGTTCTTCGGCGTATCGGGTATTCTCGCCTCTTATGCAGGCGGAGCCATGTACAATAGCTTTGGTGGTCAAACGCTATACTTGACGATTTCCATCATGTCCTTCCTGGGCATGACCGTTGGATTCCTGCTGTACCGGGTGTACGGTAAGCGGCCTCTCCGGGGAGAGGATGCTGCGTAGCTGAAGACGAGACACTTTCGCTTAGCCCTATTAAAATGTGCTGATCTCCTAAGTCATTTAAGAAGGCATTGATAGATTTCCAGCATATCATATTCTATCAAAGCGAAAAGGAGGTCATCGGAATAGCAATCTTATTACCGCAGCAATCTTTTTTTTCTGCACCCTGTCTTCGGCAAATCCTATTACGAGAATCTGGCCGGAGCCGTATCCGGCACGATTGAAATCGCTACCTCCGATTTCTAACGCATTTACCGAGTATCCGCCCATACTCACCCATTTAATTCCCCTTCTTGGCATCACTGACCGCACTTTGGTTGGTGATGCTTTTAAGTATGAAGATCTGATCCTTAAACACCCCGGGCTATCCCCTCTAATTCAACTCGTGCTGCTCTAGTAATTGCTTCAGCTTCGCTTCTGTATTAGAATCTCCTGCTGGCGTATAGATACTGCAACGTAGATCCGTAGTGCCGTGCACTTGAAGCGAGGTGAGATGAAAAAGCATTTTCCCGGCCTTGGCATGCCTGAATTCAAGCACCACATCCGGCGCTGTGCTGACACGGCTCTGCTCCCAAAGCTCATTAAAATCAGGATGGGTTCCTCTCATCTCCGCAATAAAATCATCGTACCATTGGTCCTCAACGTACTGACCGTAATAGGCACGGAAAATGGACAAGTAACCGCTCACGAATTGCTCCCAATTCACAGCGAGACGCTGGAACTCCTTGCGTACAAACAACAGTCGGATCATGTTTCTTTCTTCAACAGGCAGCTTGGAAAAATTGAGAAATACATGCGCCGCTGCCTCATTCCAGCCGACAATCCCGCAACGCCGGTCCGAAATAATCGTCGGGCAATACTTCAGCTCCTGCAAAATCTTCTGTAGGGACGGGCTGATGGCCGAAGGCTCCTCTTGCGGTAGCACGGGGTTTCCGGCGCCTGTCTCCAAAGCCAGCGCGAACAGATACTTTCGTTCATCCTTGGTCATCTGTAGTGCTGCCGCTATACAGTCCAGGACGGACGAAGAGACCTTGATATCCCTCCCTTGCTCCAGCCAGGTATACCAGGTACTGCTGACGCCTGCCAGTTGCGCGACCTCTTCTCTCCGCAGGCCCGGCGTACGCCGCCTTGATCCCTCTGGTAATCCCACGGAAGACGGCGAAATGGCCGCCCGGCGTGCCTTTAGAAAATCGGACAACGCCTGAAGTCTCGTCTGATTGGACATACTGTTAATCCCCTCCTTAACGCTGAATTTATTATATCACTGATTATACTAGGATAAACTACAACTTGTAATAGGATATTGAAAATGAAAAAATAAACCTACACTTATTTGGGAGGTTGCATTATGGAACGCGTAGTTATAACAGGCATGGGATTAATCTCGCCGCTGGGAAATTCGGTGGAGGAATTCTGGAATGGATTGATTCAGGGGCAATCTGGCATCACGCAGATTACTTCTTTTGATACATCAGCATTTAAGAGCAAAATCGCGGGGGTGGTACATGACTTCGATGCAGAAACCAGATTCGGCCGTAAGGAAGCCCGGCGAATGGATCGATTCACTCAATTTGCGCTGGCCGCCGCAGAGGATGCCTGGAAGCATTCCGGTCTTAATCTTGAAGAGATTGACCGCGAACGGCTCGGCGTGTATGTCGGCTCAGGTGTCGGAGGCATCCAGACCCTGATGGAGCAGGAAGCTGTGCTGAAAACACGCGGCCCGCAAAAGGTCAGCCCAACACTGATTCCGATGCTGATCTCTAATATGGCGGCAGCAACGATCAGCATCAAGCTCGGTGCATTGGGACCTACATTATCCCCGGTCACAGCATGCTCTATCGGCAATACCGCGATCGGAGAGGCGTTCCGCCTGATTCGTTATGGCGGCGCCGATGTCGTCATTTCCGGAGGTTCCGAGGCCGCGATTACAGAAATCGCACTGGCAAGCTTCGGCAATGCCACTTCGCTCTCCACGCGCAATGACGAACCGGCCAAGGCCAGTCGCCCCTTTGATGGCAGCCGGGATGGCTTTGTCATCGGTGAAGGCGGAGCGATAGTCATTCTGGAATCTCTCTCGCACGCCCTGCGCAGAAACGCCGTCATCTACGGCGAGGTCATTGGCTACGGTGCTAGCTCGGATGCCTATCATATGGTCGCGACCCATCCAGAAGGCATCGGCGCCTACCAAGCCATGAAGCTGGCCCTTACCGAAGCAGGGGTACAGCCGGAGGAGGTGGACGTGATTAGTGCACATGCCACCAGCACCCTTGTCGGCGACCGCTCCGAGACCATGGCGATCAAGAAGCTGTTCGGCGAGGCCGCTTACCGTATCCCGATCACGGCGAACAAATCCATGACTGGACATGCTCTGGGGGCCGCGGGTGGCCTGGAAGCGATCGCTCTGATCAAGAGCCTTCAGGATGGAATCATCCCTCCCACCATTAATCAGGAAACACCTGATGAAGTGTGCGATCTAGATTATGTACCAAATACAGCCCGCAAAGCGGATCTTAACATCGGTATCTCGAACTCCTTTGGATTTGGCGGTCACAACGCCGTCATTGTGGTTCGTAAGTACGAAGAGTAACTGGTCAGATGAACCTTTGATCGTAGAGACGAGCGAGCCTTAAATGGGAGAATCTTAAATTCGTCTTATATAAAAACCCCCAGATTCGCGTACTCGCGATAACTGGGGGTTTTGCTTTTGTTGTCCTATTCGTATACTGTTGTAAAGGCTTGCTCCACTTGAGGCAAGATTTGATCCCACTCCGCATCCGGGAGTTTACTCACCGTTACGAAATCACGGATACCAAAGATGTTATCGATACCTTCAATGGCCAGCAGCGCTTGTGCCAAAGGATGCTCTGTCGCATCTCCGCTTTTTAGGGATGTGCTTGAGGGTCCCTCAAAGATAGTTTGGTTGGTGTTGATTTTGACCGCATTGGGATTAGGTGTGTTCTGAACATTGATTTGAATAGACATGGTACCACTCTCCTTCACAAGCCATTGTAGCACGGCTGTCCTGAATTGCCCAATTTGTACGTTTTTCTAAAGTGTCTAAGTGTTGCGTATATGGAGATTATGCATATCTATCTCCTTGCCAGCATAAAGCGGATTGCTGCATGCCAGAAGAACTTCTACTTTATAGTCACCTGCATTTACAAAACAAATCCGCTGCGCACCCAAATGAATGGTTATGGTACCATCCTTCTGCTCGTAATCATCGAATAATGCGCATATGATCCGAATGTCATCTACAGTTAGTTCACCGTGAATGATTACCTCTGCAATCCCCTCAACCCCTTGATCCCGACTGTTCGGCACCATATATTGCTCCATAAACTTTCGAGCTTTCTCATCATTCATCTGCTGGAGAAAGAATTGAAAAGGCACGCCGGTGAATTCAGGCAGGTATGCGTTACGCCAAGGCATCGTCTTGGTTAAAAGATTGAAGAACCAGCGGAACCTAAGCGGCTCTGGCGGGGTTGCATCAACGCTCTGGCTGCGAAGCTTATGATAGATGTCTTCAATGTTCTCGACTTCCAAGGCGAAACCAATCAGCCCTCTATGCCCGGCAAGATATTTTGTAGTCCATTCCTGAACCCATCCCCCACCGTCCTTAGCTTTAATTCTGACGAACTCGAAGTATTCCTGCCCAATCCAGAGATTGGATACTTTGAACCCTTTTGTCCCCTTGCCCCATTTGGGCATGTAAGGCAATCCTATAGACTCGATATCGGCTATTCTCTCTTTATCTTCTTGTATGTAAGCGTCTATATTCACGACCAAGTGATCAATCTTCAAAGAATCACCTCACCTAGAATAAATTCTATTGGTAAAATTTTATAAATAAAGTGTACCACAGGCTGCCACTATAGAGAACTACAGGACTAAAGCTAACTGCATCCTTAACCACACAGAATTTCATTCTAAAAACATAAAATTTTGATGGGCCTACCTCAAAATCAGTGCTTGCTCCGTCAAGTAGCGGACTCATGAAACCTTTGTTGGTAGGAAATAACGTCATCTGAGTCGGCTCCTTATCACAGGACAACTTCATATTGGAAATAACGGATATACAGTCCGTTAGACCTATTATTGAATTTCAACCAGCTAAAAGAATTGTTTTCATGAAGCAGATTTAACAATCCCTTTTGGCAAGCACTGATTTTGATGTTGAGATAATTTTCTATAAAACACAAAAAACCGGGCCGCTGCTGCGACCCGATTACTATATAAGCCCCTTGCAGGACTTAAGCATTGCTATTAAAGTTAACTTGTACATCTATTGTTACAGGACTACGCCTTCGACCAAGACAGGCTGCTCATACGTGTTCTTCAGAACGCGTTGTCTCTTCTTTACCACTTCAGGCGGTTCTACAGCAGGCGCCATCGGGTGCAGCAACCAGGACTTCACGAAATGCGTATCTGATACTTTGTAAAGTGGTGGCTCTTTCTCCATGTCAATCTGCATAGCATACGTACTACGCAGGGCAAATGCATCGCCCTTAGGCGGTTTGATCAGATCGGGAGGCGTTCCTGGAATTGCGGTAAGCAGGGAGCCTTTGCTCTCCAGACTTGGCATGGAAGCCAGCAGACCCCAAGTGTACGGATGTCTCGGATCATAGAAAATCTCTTCCGCGGTACCGGTCTCAACAATCTGTCCAGCATACATTACGGCAACCCGGTCAGCCATTCTGGCAACAACCCCGAGATCATGGGTGATAAAGATAATCGAAGTACCGATCTTCTTCTGCAAATCCTTCATCAAATCCAGAATTTGCGCCTGGATCGTTACGTCGAGTGCAGTCGTTGGCTCGTCCGCAATCAGCAATTTCGGGTTAGCTGCCAGTGCCATCGCAATAACGACACGTTGACGCATCCCGCCACTGAATTCATGTGGATACTGCTGGAACCGTTTCTCAGGAGAAGGAATTCCCACAAGTGAGAGCAGTTCAATACCACGTTTGACGGCGGCTTCCTTGGTGATTTCCTCGTGCTTGAACAGCACTTCTGTAATCTGCTTACCGACCTTCATCATCGGGTTCAGCGAGGTCATCGGGTCCTGGAAGATCATACCGATCTCCTTACCGCGAATCTTCTGCATTTGCTTCTGAGTCTTGCCGATTAAATCCTGTCCTTCAAACAGAATTTGTCCGCGCTTATAAGTACCTTGTGGTTCAGGTACGAGCTTCATTACCGCTTGTGAAGTTACACTCTTACCGGAACCGGATTCACCAACAATCGCAAGTGTCTCACCTTTATCTACATGGAAGCTAACACCCCGGATGGCTTGTACTTCTCCACCACGTGTGTTGAATGAAATCGCTAAGTCTTTAACCTCTAATAGGCGCTCCATCTTATCACGTCACCCTCTCAATTTCCCGAAAATTATAATAAAAAATCTCATTCCACGATGAGCAATAAGTATAATTTTATCTAGTTTTATAGCTCTACGTCAAGCGTTTTCTGAAATTAACAGGTGTTCAATTTTTATTTCAGCTTCTCCTTTGGAGAAGTCCTTGTTAAGATAAGAACGAGCTATGTCAATAGCTATTCCCCAATTCTATCATTGAAATGAGGTAACGTCATAATGATGATCAAACCGAGAACGCGCGGCTTTATTTGTACAACGGCCCATCCCGAAGGCTGCGCCGCCCAGGTGGCGGAGCAAGTGGAATATATCACCTCACAGCCGCCGATCAGCGGACCGAAAAAAGTCCTTGTGATTGGAGCCTCAGCCGGATACGGGCTTGCTTCACGCATTGCTGCAGCTTTCGGGTCACAAGCAGCTACAATCGGCGTCTACCGCCCCAGCACGGCCAGTGATAGCCGCACAGCATCCACCGGCTGGTATAACTCCGCAGCTTTTGAGAAACTTGCCACAGAAGCGGGCCTGCAATCCTATAGTATTACCGGGGATGCCTTTACCGATGAGACAAAGGCTCGTACGATCGAGCTGATCCGCAGCGAACTGGGTGAGGTTGATCTTGTCGTATATAGTGTAGCCACGGCACGCCGAACTGATCCGGCAACTGGTATCAGCTATACTTCCGTTATCAAACCTATTGGCAATGTATATACCAACAAAACAGTCAATTTTCACACCGGAGAAGTCAACTATGTTACCTTAGACCCCGCTACTGAGGAAGAAATTGACGCTACTGTAAAAGTGATGGGCGGCGAGGATTGGAAGCTGTGGATCGATGCCCTTGACGAAGCTGGCGTGCTGGCAGACCATACCGTTACGGTTGCTTTTTCTTCCATTGGATCAGAGCTGACCCCGGAAATTTACCGCGCCGGCTCTATCGGAAAAGCCAAGGATCACCTGGAAGCGACAGCCAAAGAACTGAATGCCCGTCTATCTACGCGCGGTGGAAGAGCTTATGTAGCCATTACCAAAGCATTGGTCACTCAGTCTAGCTCCGCAATTCCAATCGTCCCGCTGTACATTTCCTTACTTTATAAGGTTATGAAAGAACAAGGCCTACACGAAGGCTGCATTCAGCAGGCGTATCGACTGCTCTCAGAACGTCTGTATGCTCCGGAAGGTACACCAGTGGATACAGAAGGCCGTATCCGCTTGGACGACCTGGAGATGCTTCCTGCGGTCCAGGAGACCATAGCCAAGCTCTGGGACGAGATCACTACAGAGAATATCTACGAACTGTCAGATCTTCAAGGGTACCGGCGTGAATTCTTCCAGTTGTTCGGTTTCGAGACAGAGGGCATAGATTATGAAGCTGAATCTAATCCTATTGTCAGTGTTCCCAATGTCCGCTAATCTTTGCACAAGTTCCCTTTAAAACACATCAAACAGGCCGGAATCCTCACCTCTGAGGGTTCCGGCTTATCTGGGGTCACCATATACTACTATGCGCCCTAGACCACTGAATCCGCCTAATCTTCACCGCAAAACCTTCCCCAACCCTGAATGAAATTATCATGTGTCCATTTCACATGGCCTTGATCCTCATATTTCCGTGAATAGCATTCGATGACCATAATGAGATCAAAGTAGAGATCATAGAGCTTTTTGCGTGCCCGTTGGTTTGCACTATCCGTTGTCATCCCATACCCTTGATAAAAGGCTGGAGAATTCTCGTGATGTCTGAAGTAGTACTCCATCAGTTCATCCCCCCACAATGCCCGCTCCCAGTCAATGATCGCTGTAATCATCCCGTCTTTTACGAAGACATTGCCGTTCCACAGATCCCAGTGCACGAGCCTGGGCTGAGTTACTTCATCAAGAGCCGGAAGCTGTGTATCTATTCTCTCCCTAATCTCTGCGTAAGCAACCGGTAGCCCCACCCCTATTCGCTCGCCATCTTGCAGTAGATTCTCCATCATCACTCCAAAAGTTGCACGCCATGAGGATGTCAGACTGCTCTTCTCTTGATGAAAATAGCCAAAGTGTTCTCCCTTGACCTCGTTAATGAGTCTGTTATATCGCCCAATCTGTGTTTCTATCGCCTCCCTCTCCTGCGGAGAGAGACCTTCCTTGATCTCATTGTAAGGATGACCCTCAACCTTCTCCATAAAAAAATAAGGATAAGGGATAAGATTCAGACTCAGATCATAGCTGAACACCTCAGGCACCGGCACAAGTCCAGTGGCACGGATCAGCCTGAGGGCTTCAACTTCGGTGCGCATAATATCTTTTTCACAGCTTAAAGTCTCTACTTCTGCCGCAGGCGCAACCTTCAGAATAACGGTTCTGCCGTCGTTTAGTTCCAGATCATATCCTGTATTGAACATACCTGCGGTCAGCTCTGTACACCGGGTGATTACTATCGCCGTACCAAATGCTGACTTGACGAGCAGATCCAGCTGCACATCACTTAATTTAGGCTTGATTACACTCTCCATGAAATAACCACCCTTATTATCGATCATACTGCAGACATCTACGGAAAAATGCTTTCGGCTACAGCAGAAAGCCGCCAGCTACTGGCGGCTTCTTGAAGGAAACTTGCTATCTTTTATATACTACAGCTTTCTATATACTACAGTTATTGGTGATTATACCCACCACATATCAGCCAATGGTTCCTCGATCAGAACTTGACGAAGGTTGTCAACGGCTTTAGAGAAGCCTTCTTCTACCGACATCAGACCGTCTTCGTGTTCAATACTCACGACATAATCGTAACCTACAAGACGCAGCGCGCTGATGATATCTGCCCAAGTCTTCACATCATGACCGAATCCAACGGAACGGAATTGCCAAGCGCGGTCAAGCATATTGGTGTATGGCTGCATGTCGGTTAGTCCGTGCATATTCACATTCACCGGATCAATGACGGTATCCTTGGCGTGGAAGTGATGAATCGCCCCTTGACGTCCAAGAATGTGAATCGCTTGTACAGGGTCGATGCCCTGCCACCACATATGGCTTGGGTCCAGATTGGCTCCGATAACTTCGCCTGCCGCTTCTCTAAGACGAAGCAGCGTAGCCGGAGTATGTACGGAGAATCCGCCGTGCAGCTCCAGACCGATCTTCACATCATGCTGAGCAGCAAAAGCGCCCGTTTCTTTCCAGTAAGGGATTACCTTGTTCTCCCACTGCCAAGTCAGAATCTCCTGATAGTCGTTCGGCCATGGTGCTACCGGCCAGTTCGGATATTTTGCATCCTCATGGTCGCCAGGACAGCCGGAGAAAGTGTTAACCACTGGAACGCCCAGCTTTTGAGCCAGCTTCACAGAGTTCACGAAATCCTCGTGATCCTTACGAGCCAGTTCTTTTTGCGGGTGCAGCGGGTTGCCGTGACAGCTCAGAGCGCTGATCGTCAGTCCGCGTGACTCTACCGCGTGCTTAAATTCTTTTAAAGCTGTCTCGTTCTCAAGCAGCAGTGCCGGATCGCAGTGGCTTTTACCCGGGTTACCCCCGGTACCAATTTCCACAGCCTTCAATCCTTTGGATGCTACGTAATCCAATGCGTCTTCCAGCTTACGGCCGCCGAAAAGAACCATAAATACGCCAAGTTTCATGATATGCCACCTCTCTATTTGGGAGAAATTTTAGTTTAGTACCAAAGATTCATACGTATCAAAATCCGTCACCGCTTGCTTACTCCGGCTGGATTCAAAAATCGCTTCAATCAGCTTCAACACACGCAGCGCTTCCGTATTCTTGACGATTGGCTCTGCAGTTCCTTCAATAACATCTGCAAAGTTATCGTAGAAGCCAGATGACATCTTGTATGGTGCCGGCAATGCTTCGGTTATGGTCGCACCTTCGGAAGGAGGTGCCATCGTCTTGGTCAGACCTACGCCTGCCTTAATAGGCTTAGGTTCAACTTTAACCGAATCATGGTTTCTGGTCACGACTTTTCCAGCCAATGACCAATCCTCGATGATGGCGGTTCCTTCAATTCCTTTAACATACCATCTTGGCAGCTGGATGAAGTTCGTCGTCCCCACTTCTACCGTTGCAGTTACGCCGTTCTCGAAATGCAGGTACGCTTCAAAGCCATCATCCACCTCGTCGCCGAGGATAAAGCTCAAGCGGCTGGATACACTACTGATTTTACTATCGATAAGATAGAGCAGCTGGTCCAGCAAATGCACACCCCAGTCCAGCAGCATTCCACCGCCGTGAGCTTCCAGATGACGCCAGTCGCCCGGAATACCGTTGGCTCCATGAACACGGGATTCGATCTGGAACAGCTCCCCAATTGTGCCCTTGGCATGCATTTCCTTAATAACCAGGAAGTCTTCATCCCAGCGTCTGTTCTGATTCACCATCAGTGTACGTCCGGTTTCCTTGGAAACCGCGATCATTTCCTCAAATTCCTGACTGTTCATCGCCACCGGCTTCTCACAGATGACATGCTTGCCTGCCCGCAATGCAGAGACAGCAATGTCTTTGTGTACGTCGTTAGGTGTAGCAATCAAGATCACCTCAACCGACGGATCGGCCAGTACTTGATCAAAGCTCGAATAAGAGGTATAGCCTGCTTCAACGGAGGCTTTGCGGCGATCTTCCAGCAGATCGAAAGTTCCCGTAACTTCCAGACGGCTGTTGTCCTTGATCAATTTACTGTGATAACTGCCCATGCCCCCGAAGCCAACAATAACCAGAGAATGTTTGTTTGCGCTCATCGTTTCCACCTGCTTTTATTTGAAGTAGTGTTACTATTAATATTTATTAGTTATCGGATGTTCCGTCAAAATATACCGCACGGCCAGTACGGGCCGATTCATAAACAGCCTCCAGAATTTGCGTAACTACAAATGCCTGCTCTGGTTTCACCACTGGCTCTTTATCTTCTCTAATCGCTTCCAGCCACAGACGCGCTTCACGGTCGGATGCATCCTCTTGACCACCACTGTAAAAAGCAACGCCGCCAGAGGATAAGTCTACCTTGGTCTCGTACAGACGTCCGCCACGGTCGCCGTTGATACGCAATCCATTCGTCATATCCGCACCAGCTTCTGTACCGGCCAGCAAAGTCTTAGCCTCTCCGTACTCGGCAACATTCAGTGCCCAGCTGGACTCCAGTACAATGGTTGCACCATTCTCCATCGTAATGAAACCAAAGGCTGAGTCTTCAACCTTGAATTCTTCAGGGTCCCACTCGCCAAAAGCGTTCCCGGCATTCTTACGGTCACCCAGCTTATGGAAGGTCGAGCCAACTACGCTGCGTGGTTTGTAGTTATCCATCATCCATAGCGTAAGGTCAAGGGCATGGGTACCGATGTCAATAAGAGGTCCGCCACCTTGCTTCTCTTCATCAAGGAATACGCCCCATGTTGGAACCGCACGACGACGCAGCGCGATCGCTTTGGCGAAATAAATATCGCCCAGTTCACCGTTCTCACACATCGCCTTCAGATATTCGCTATCAGAGCGGTAACGGTTCTGGTAAGCAATAGACAGCTTCTTGCCTGTACGTTTGGCTGCATCCAGCATTTCCTGCGCTTGGGCAGTAGTCTTGGCCATAGGCTTTTCACACATAACGTGGTTGCCAGCTTCCAGGGCAGCTACCGTAATTTCGGAGTGGCTATCATTTGGTGTACAAACATGAACAACATCGAACCCGCCGTCCTTCAGCATTTCACGGAAATCGGTATAAACAGCAGCACCTTCGGCACCGTACTTGGTAGCAGCTTCCTGAGCACGTTCTTCAATAATATCGCAAAAAGCTACCATTTCAGCGTCAGCCTGACGCGACAAGCTTGGCATATGTTTACCGTTCGAGATGCCTCCGCACCCGATAATTGCAATTTTCAACTTGTTAGACATTTATATTTCCCCCTTGATTTGCGTATGCTTTTACCCAGTTCAAACTGTCAGTTACACTTTCAAACGCTGGACGGCTGCAGTAATCCTGTTCTACAACGGCCCATTCCACACCCGCTTGCTCTGCTGCTTTCAAGATCGCAGTCAGGTTCACTTCGCCCTCGCCCAGTACAACCGTTTCCGGTGAACCGTCTTCGCGTTTCTTCACATCCTTGAGATGGATGATCGGCAGACGACCTGCATATTTGTTAATGTACTCTACCGGATCGTAGCCGGCAAAATGCACCCAACAAGTATCGAGTTCAGCCTGAAGCAGATCAGCCGGAACTTCATCAAATAGATAATCCCAAGCCGTACGGCCTCCCACTTGCTCGGTAAATTCAAAATCATGGTTATGATAAGAAAGAACAGCGCCGTGTTCTTTGCATTGCTCACCGATCACCCGCAGGTTAGCCGCAACATCTTCCCACTTCCGGTCTTCTTCATTAAGGTACGGAACAATGAGGTTCGGATTACCGATATGCAGATTGAAAGCTACTTCCTCTTTAGCATCCTTAATCATGGCATCGTATGGGCGATGTGCCCCTAATGCAACCAGTCCGGTCTCATCCAGCAGTTGCTTCACTTGTTCAGCCGTACGTCCAAAGTAATTGTAAAACTCCACGCCACGGTAGCCCAGGGCTGCCACTTTACGAACGGTACCTTCGAAATCCTGCTCCAGTTCTTCTCTCAGCGTGTACAGCTGAAGACCAATCTTCAACATAGTCTAATCACTCCAATTGGGTTAGGGTTAACTTCTGCTGCAATCTTCATTCAGGATACCAAATTATGGAGAGTATCCGAATTAACGACATGAACAATAGGGTCATGTATAAAATGAGGACATTATTACCATATTTTTGAACTAAAAATACGAAATGCCCTTTTTCAGGCTACAGCGCCCTAATTCAGCCTTCTGTGTTCAATTTCTTTCTCTTGAACCTAGCTACATGGTAATATGAGAGCGTTTATAATAAAATGAATAATATGATTTGAACATGAACAATTTGGTTATCATTTAAAAAACATTGGAGGACTAATGATACAAGCAGCTGACTGTCATGTACTATCCGCGGGATTTTCTTTTCACCGTAAACCATTCCGTATGTCGTTAAGCCAGGGGATTCAGTATTACCTTATTCGTCTTCAGAGCGAAGGCCGGTGCCGTGCTTTGATCGATGGAGTAATCTCTCCGGTGGAGCCGGGCGATATTATGCTGTTCACGCCTACCGCCCCCTACAATCTCATCATCGACGAAGAGGAATTTTCTCCGGGCAAACCGCGTATCGAAAGTGGGGATTATCACATTTATTGCGGAGGGAGTTGGATTGAGGAATGGTGGTACAGCAGAAAACGTCCGGATAAGGTCAGTGTGCCGCTGAGCGACAACTTCCTGGGGTTATTCCGCCAGCTCGTGCTGGAGCAACGCCGCCAATCGGACTTTTCACCGGAAATCTCATCTTGCTATCTGCAAATCGTATGTATGGAAATTGACAGGCTGACAACCGAGCAGCCGGCCGTTAGCCCCAAGGGGTTTCTGGCGTACCGTATGAAGCAATATGTAGAAGAGCATGCCGCCTTGCCGTTCAAACTAGAAGATGTAGCCAGTCATGTCGATATCTCCGTCTCCAGGGCCGTCCACCTGTTCAAGGAAGCCTTCGGGACGAGTATTGTCAAATACCTGAACGACGTCAGACTGGAAATGGCGCGGGAGCGCATTACGTTCAGTCCGATGCCACTGGAGCATGTGGCGGAGACCTGTGGTTTTGCCAACTATACTTATTTTCACCGGATTTTCCGAAGCCGATTCGGGATGTCGCCGAAAGAGTACCGGGCTCACAGCAGATCTCAGATTTAAGCTAGAGCTGCAGCGTCTTGGCAGGTTCGTATGCGGATTTTACTCAACTATAAAGATCATACTTTTCGTGATGTTTTTTAATGTTTTATAACGCCAAAAAAGTTGCTCGTGGATATTAAAACACCAAATGATCTTATGCATGTTACATGGTGTTGGCGAATGAACACCGCCTCGGTTGGCCGACGCCGTTCTTGTTACCTTTGGGTGCACCACGATTAGTAACGTTACCTTTCGAATCATTGGTAACGTTACTCTTCAATGCGGCTGCCCATTTATCTTAGGAATTCCACTTACGGACCTGTGTTACTCCAATCCCAAATACAACCTTTACACTTCTGCGACTGCTAAGGCGGATATTTAAGTGGAGTTCGGACTCTGTTCTTCTTGTTCGCTACAAACATCCTCCTCTCTCGAAAACATCCGTATCCATTGGCTTACTTCACGCTTAGATAATCAGTGTCCGGGCTGTAGTCTTAAGCGCCTTATAGAAATCGCCGATATTCTAGCACATACTGTCATCCAGCAGATAAGTGAGCAGGGCTGTTCCTTCTTGGGGAGTCTATAGGTTTTGCCAAAGATGTTGGTACCTCTTCACAGGTTATTTCGAGATCTTTAAGCTCTGCTGCTATCTCCATGTGGATCACCATTTCTGCATAATAAAAAAGCCGCCCAATAATGAGCGACCTTGGAGTATGTATATAGTTACTTTATGGGGAGCCGGACCAGATCGGTGGCGTCCGCTACGCATCCGCAGCCAATACGCTGCCCACAAAATTTCTAATATCCTCTTTCATTCACTTATTTAGAAAAATTTTATGAATAAAGAGCATTATTTAGTATTGAAATGTACACTACCAGATTCAATACTACTATTGTAAGAGACCATTTAAAACGATTACTACTCTTCTCTAACATAGTTGAGAGTACTACTGTTAATAACAGCAAAATTAACGGATAAATAATTAGGGACGTCAATTTCTCACTATCAGAGAGATCACCAGGATATGAGGAAGATGCATCCGCTCTACTCATTTGAACCCACAACGACGTTAAATATGTGTATAAACCAAGCAAGCAGCCATCAGAAACAATAAAGATTATCTTCTTCATCAATTTATTGCCAATTACTCCATGCACGCTCCCTATCACCACTTCCTACACCTGTATCATACCATTCAATATCAACCCAATAAGCGTCATTAAATGCCGTCATATAATCATCCTTAGCATAAGAGCGTAAAGAATATCTCCGTCCTGCTGAATTATTGTTTATATCCATAATTGACGAATTATCAAAAGTGGAGTTAAATGTACTGTACGATGCTCTAGTAGAATAAATTATATCATTTATCAATCCAGCACCATACATTGATTGTTCAGTCAATGATAAACCGGGCATCGCGGCATAAGCTCTTTTTGCTGCTACAAGTGCCGCTTCATGAGTATCTGCTATACTTCTCGCGGAAGCAACCCCAATTCTTTGTCCCATCAAAAAATTCCACGAAAAATGTCTCAATGCATCCGCTGGGTTATCCCAAACTGTACCACCCCATCCATTAGCTAAAGCGTATGCTTCTCCAGCCTTACGAGCTGGTGTTGTTGCATTTGCCCCCTCTAAAACATGTAAAGTAGAGAGACCTGAAAGATTTACGTTGTATACAAGTTCAATCCCTTTCGACAAATTGCTTTCATCATACCCCTTGGCTTGAATTAGAGTCCCATTATCGCTAATTGAATCCATAATACCAAGCAACTTATTAAGATGTACCGACATCTGATCAATTTCCTCTGGCTTTAATTCAGAGTAATTCTTCAGTACTATATCACTATATAAAGCTTTATACTCTTCCATAGCTTTCAATGCATTTGAGTTTATAGCTTCACTTCTAAAGTCAAAATTAGAGTTCATAGCATGATTAGGAGAACTTTCTTGATAAACAGTATCAGTCACGTTATTAATATTTTCTTCTTTAGCTGATACAATAATAGGAACACTGATAACATTAGCCACAATAAGAGTCACAGCAACAAGTTTTTTCAGATCTACAGCCCCTCTTCTTTTAATGTTTTTAAAATAACATATAATTACTTTTTTTAAGAATAGTTACTTATATCTACAATAATTTCACTATTGTGTAAATAGATGTATCAATAACTGATCTTTAATAATTTATTAAATCTAAGTTGTTGGCTTTTTCCAGCTTATAATTCCGTCATATTGTGTAAGAAAACTCCTGATAACTGAATACAAAAAAAAAGCTAGAGTAGGTCCGCCCCGGTTAATGCTGCATTACTGCAGCCGTGCGTTACTGTGTTAGTTCAGACTATGAAAGCAATTTCAACCAGAGCATCAAAACACACTTTGGAAAGATACTAAATGACCTATAATTGCAAGGAATGTGATTTTTCCGTGATCTTTTTATGGGATCAAACACTTAAAACCCTTGTAGAACACTGGTTCTATAAGGGTTCTTAAATTTCATGCATATATACCCAACAAAAAAGGAGCGCCATCATGGAAGATCCGCTCCTTGTGTTTTATTTTGTTCAATTGCTGACGTTTGGTCGGGGTCACCCGTTCGTGCTGTGAAATGGCGCTGTAATCTTCATTGGTTCTGCGTTGGTTGACATTGGTCCAGATTCCCGAGCGCTCTGCTTTCAATAATGCTTTTTTTGTTTTTGTGCGTGCCATGCGGCGCCACTCTCCTGTTCAATATAATCATGTGATTTCCTGTACTCCTTAAGTTTAACACACTGTTAGGGAATACACAGCAGGCTAGCGGATTACAAACATGGTAATAAATAGTTTAAAAAGTTGTATACTTAACCTCACCGGACTCAAGTTTCCGGATGGACAGCAGATTGCACAGCAGAACTACCGGATCATCAACAAATTTCTGTACGGTGTAGGTGATGACCACAGCATCTCCGGACTCAAGCAAGCTAATCTTCGGCTCCAGACCTTGCTTGAACTGCAAAGCTATCGGCTCGCCGTATACCGAAACTTCAACCGTATGACCGTCTGCCTGCCCTTCATAGATGGCATGTACAGTCTTTTTAATCAAAGGCGTCCGCTCACGCGCAGCGCTCTTCTCCTGGCTGTTTACTAATGCGCTACCCTGAACCGGATGAGCATAGACGGATTGACCTAACAAGGTCACAAGCAGGGTAAACAGGATCAACGGGAAAGCCACAATATGTTTTGAACTGCGCTTGCTTCCGGCAAACTTCTTAATATTCTTTGGATTCATAGCTGCACCTCTTCTGTATGGCGTATTGTAAGCTTGGATGAACAGGAATTTCAGTGCACTGTATCTTTCATATAACCGTAATAGCCATTTTTCAAACGAAGGGACAAGCTTTCTCGTGACTGCGGCTTAGTATATTATAGTATTTAGAATTGGCTTTTATACCAAATTGAGGAGAGAATTACTATAAAAAATACAGACCCTCCTAGAATCATAACTCTATGCGGTTCCACCAAATTCAAACGTCAATTTGAAGAAGCAAATGCAGCGCTTACCTTGAAAGGCTATATTGTGCTTAGTGTTGGATTTTTCGAGCAAAGTGAAGGAATCACGCTTACAGACGAACAAATAAAGTTATTCGAAAATCTTCATTTTCAAAAAATAGACATGTCTTACGGTATTCTTGTTATAAATCATGGGGGTTATATTGGTTTAAGCACGCAGAAAGAAATAGAATACGCCATACGGCATGGCAAGAACGTTGAGTATTGGGAGCCTTTGTCGTAGGCGGCCATAAGTGCCAGCAGGATTTCCGGTATACTTAGAACAAATGGCAGGCAGCAATTAATCCATAGAATCGGAGGAACAAAGATGAAATACGAGGTTGTGCATGAAGGTGCATTCGCTATGCTGAAGGTGGAGCTGGACCCGGGTGAAAGTGTCAAGGCTGAGATGGGTGCGATGGTGGCGATGTCTCCAAACGTGGAGCTGCGGGGGACCGTGGACGGCGGGCTTATGAAAGGGCTGGGGCGAATGCTGAGCGGAGAAAAGTTCTTCTTTCAGGAGCTGACGGCCACACGGGGACACAGTGAAGTGCTGCTCTCGCCAAGGTCTATCGGGAATGTGCAGGCCTTTGAACTGGATGGCTCGTACCGGCTGCTCGTACAAAAGGACGGATTCCTGGCCGGGACACAAGGTATTCAAGTCAGCACCAAAATGCAAAATCTGACCCGGGGCCTCTTTTCCGGTGAAGGGTTTTTTATTGTTGAAATCAGCGGCAGGGGCACCGTCTTCCTCTCTTCCTTCGGCGCCATTCATCCCATCCATCTGGGACCTGGCGAAGAAATGATCATAGACAACGGGCACCTGGTCGCCTGGCCGGATTATATGGATTATAAAATTGAAAAAGCCGCGTCCGGCTGGCTGAGCAGCATCACTAGTGGGGAGGCCTTCGTCTGCCGCTTCCGCGGGGAAGGCGTGATTTTCGTACAGAGCCGGAATCCCGGCAGCTTTGGAAACTGGATCAAATCTTTTGTACCTACCCGGGGTTAATGTTCTGAATATAAAGCAACACAAAAAGCTGTCATGAAATCATGGCAGCTTTTTCTTAAACCAGCAGGGTGTCTAGATGATACGTAACCAGCCGCATCATCTCCTCCGGGGTCAATTCTTCCGGATGAAGAATATGGTGGACTACTAAGCCATCCACCATAGCATGGAGTCGTTTGCTCTCCAGCTCCAAGTCTACTCCCTTCTTCAGCAGGTTATGCTCGGAGAGATAATGAACCAGTCCCCGAAAACACTCATATAACTCGTTGTGTACCTTCAATTTCAATTCCCGGGCAGATGCCGCTACAGACCCGCCTACAAAAGCCAGCCAGACCTCTGCTTCCGCACGTCGCTCCTCATCCAGTGGCAACAGTTCACCAATCAACAGCTCTGCGTTACACCGGGGATCACCTGAAAAAGTCATACTCCGAATACGCTCACCTGCCCGCTCCGACACCAGCCTCATGGAAAAGGCCAACAGTTCGTCCTGGG
This sequence comes from Paenibacillus sp. NPDC056722, assembly GCF_042790635.1. NCBI lineage: Bacteria > Bacillati > Bacillota > Bacilli > Caryophanales > Paenibacillaceae > Paenibacillus > Paenibacillus sp. NPDC056722. The sequence goes on from NZ_JBHTYV010000004.1 coordinate 265,995, forward strand.
TGACAAAATAATGCCGCAAAGACCCCAGCGACATTCCAGATTCTTTGGCAACATTCCGCACAGACACGGCTTCTAGACCTTCCCGGCGTATAATCCGCCAGGCAGCTTCTGCAAGCAGCCTCCGACGTTCATCATGATTCACTATTTTGGGCATGACCCGATTATAACACAGTTGTATTAAATAACAAAAACATGGTAAACTCTACTCACAATTTAGTACATTTGTATTATAAAAGGAGGAGTAGGGCATGATCACTGCTTTTATCATCGGCTGCGAGATCGCATTTTGGGTATTTGTGCTGGCCGGTTTAGTCTTCCGTTATGTGTTGAAGCAGAAAAAAATAGGTGCTGCGCTCCTTATTTGTACTCCCATCGTGGATCTGGCGTTGATCCTGGCTACGATTCTTGACCTGCGGTCCGGGTCCACTGCCACCTTCGCACATAGTCTCGCCGCTGTGTATATCGGGACTTCCATCGCCTTCGGGCATGCAATGATCGCCTGGGCGGACAGCCGATTCGCCCACCGCTTTGCGGGCGGGCCGAAGCCCATAGCAAAACCGAAACACGGAGCCGCGCATGCCCGCAATGAACGCAAAGGCTGGTTCAAGCACCTGCTCGCCTTCGTAATTGGCTGTGCAGCGCTATATCTCATGATTCTCTTCGTGGGCGATCCAGTCCGAACCGAAAGTCTGTCAGACACAATCCGCTTCTGGGCGATGGTGCTGATGATCGATTTTGCCATCAGTTTCAGCTATACACTCTGGCCAAAGCAGGCCAAAGGCAACGTGGATAAGAACTTCTAGTGGATAGATTAAACAAAAAAGAGGAGCGTACCATGGAGTTTTATAACTTTAATAAAGAATCGGGTAAAAAGATCACGAAGTTCGATTCTGACTTTGTAATGTCTCGTATTATTCAGACAGACTTTAAGAAATAGACCAATGAACCCCTATAACCGGAGTCATTGGTCTAAAAATAAAATCAGCCTAACCTATTTTACAGACGAACCATCCTACGCAGCAGCGCTTGACCGAAGCCGGTTCGCAGCCGCGTCCCCATGTTCCCCCCTGGAGTAACATGAGGATTCTCTGGCTCTGTACCGGTCTGCTCCCGCCTTGCGAATACGGAAATAAGAGCATTTTTGTACCTTAATTTGGCTGAGAGTAGGCTAAGAAGGAAATTAAGGACTTTTTTGTATGTTAATTCTTCCGCGAAAGCTGCTTTTGGGGTGAAATCAGGAAAATAAGGTACAATTCTGCACTTAATTTGCTTTTTCAGAGTAAAACGATGAATTTAAGGTACAAAAATGACGTTATTTTCAATATTGACCAGGATCAACATCCTTGTCCGATCTGCTTCTAAAGATCAACTCCCCAGTTTACTCTGTATCCCAGCGTAACCTATTTTACCGGCGCACCTTCCTAGTCATTCAATCCCTTACCATCAAGAATGTGCTGCATATATTTTTCAACCCGAGCCGTTCGGGTCTTCGCTTGTTTAGCTTCAGAGAAATGAAGAATGTATGCTCTTTGCCGTCCAGGCGTCAATGCTTCAAAAGCATCCTTTAAGCCAGGGATTTCATCGAATTTATTTTGCAACTCTTCAGGAATAGTGTATTCCGTGTTCTTTTTCAACTCCACTTCCAGACCAGACTTTTCAACTTCAATGGCTTCATTGATATAGGCTTTCAAGATCGCTTCCAGTTCAACTATTTCTTGAATATTGGTAAAACGAATCTGGCGCGCCGCTTGTACATTCTCTGTTTGTTGGATTAGAATGCCATTAGCATCCTTTAACAAAGCTCCTTTGTGAAAGAGCAGTGCACAGTAATCTTTGAATCCATGTATTAAAACTATGTTTTTATTCTCATGCGTATAACATGGATGCATCCACTTATATTCTTCGGTCAATCCGCAGTCAAGAACGATATTTCTCAGCGTCTCATATTCTTCTTTCCACTTCTTAGCCTTACCTAAAAATTCATCTACCTTAGGATTCGTACTACTAGTTGTCATCAAGTAACACCCTTTATCATCATAATATTGTGTTTACAAAATAAGAATTTAAACCAAATCGCTGCTTGTCTCCAAAATCCATTTGCCTAGTTTGTCCCTTCAAGTATATTTTAATTATAGTTATTTTCTTCACTCTATCTACCTTGTATGACGGATAAAATATAGTTGAACAGCTCCAGAAACACCTTAAAACAACTAAACAGGAGTGACAGCTAAATGAATCTTCATATTCACAGTGAAACGAATAGAGAGCACCAGTCTTATATTGAGAATAAAATGTTCGAATTCAATATGTTACATTTTCCCGATGACTTAAAAGGCAGATATCAAGTGGTCAATTTATTTCTAAAGGATGAAGATAATCAAATCTGTGGGGGACTGGTTGGGGAAATCTGCTGGAATTGGCTAGAAATCGAATATCTTTTTGTTAACGAGGAGCTTAGAAAATCGGGTTATGGCAAGAAACTAATGTTAGAAGCTGAAAGAATCGCCAAAGAGAATAACTGCGAGTTCCTAAAATTAGATACCTTGAGCTTTCAAGCCTTAGATTTTTACAAAAAACTAGGATTTGAAGTATTCGGCACCCTTGAAAATGCAGGCAGACACACCCATTATTATCTCAAAAAGGACATTTAGGTCTATTTTTTTATCCACATAAAAAAGCGGGGTCGCCCCCGCTCCTGACTTATCAAGCCAGTTGTTGTCTGGACTCACCCAGGCTGGACTGGCTTTAAATTTGACCTTAAACCGCCTTCTTCTCTTTGTCCCGCTTGCAGCCCGTATGCTTGCAGGTCCCATACGTACCCTTGAAATCCAGACGATGATCGGTAACGGTGAAGCCGTATTCACGCTCCAGCCTCTTCTCCAGATCCAAGAGCCAATCGTCCTTGATCTCTTCGAGCCTTCCGCAGACATGACAGATCATATGATGGTGCATATGGGCATGCGTGTCATCACGCAAATCGTAACGGGCCACGCCGTCACCGAAGTTCATTTTCTCAACGATATGCAGCTCCGACAACAGTTCCAGCGTACGATATACCGTTGCCAGCCCCAAATGCGGATAGCTGTTCTTGACCAGCATGTACACTTCCTCCACACTGAGATGTTCCTTCTCGTTATCCAGCAAGACCTGAACTATGGCTTCGCGTTGACGCGTTAATTTATACTTGTGTGCTGCAAACTGCTGGCTAATATTTTCAATTGGATTCATAAGTCTCCCGCCTTTCCGAAACGAATCAGCACCTGTACTTTCTCACGACGATACTGTTCCAAACAATCAACCCTTAAATAGTAATCATTACGATATGAGCATAACAAATTTACCATCACTTGAAAAGAGTCTAAATCTATTATAACACCCTTGTCCAGTGTTCCAAAACGTCATCCAGTTCAAAAATAATTTTCCGCATATGGAGCAAGCGCCCAATCAGATATAAGCCCAGCCCCCATACTTTATATAGACGGGTGTAATCTATATGAAGGAGGATGGTGAAGATGTCGCAATTGGTACGAAAGAAATCCCGGCCTCATGTCACCGCTTTTGTTTTGCGCAAAACTGCCAGAGCCATGCTGCCGTTCTATACAAAAATCGCCAAGGACGAAAAGTTCGCCCGCCAGTGGTCAAAAGCGGTGGTTACAGCGAATCTCAACCTTATGGGCGAGCTCTTGGCAAGAATTCCTTCACTGGTCGGAAATCAGAATTATGGAACGAATGCCATCGGCTACTTTATTTCTTTTCCCTTCACGCCGCCTGTCGGCTACTATACGAATGGAACTACGATCCCACCGGGTCTGGTCCAATTTACTTTTAATACTAAAGCCCACCGTTTCATTGCCCGTGCCTTACTGCCATTCTATCGAAAGCTGGCCACGAGCTGCCGTTATGCCAAGGCTTTGGCTTACGCAATCCGCCGTAAAGATCAGAGAACGGTGAAGTGTTTGGTTCGAAAGTTCGTGACAAGTGCTGCCCTGAGCTCTGTAATCATCGAAGACAGCGGTATAGCCCTCTTATTCAAGACGCCATTTAGTAAGTATCCTTACCGCAATCTGCTTTTTCGTGAATCCTATTAGATGATCTGCAACCTTTCCAATCATTGCCTCGTCAAAGGGAACAAGCAATGGCCAAGCGGCCAATCCAATGACAAGGTGGAATGAACATGAATTTGAAAAAAAGCGCATTTGCTGCGATGGCTACAGTAACTCTTCTCTCCTTCTCCCTCGGGAGTCAAGTTTTTGCCGCAGAGACTAGCTTCAAGGATCTAGATTCCGTAGCGGGCAAAGAAAAGATTATTTCCCTTAAAGATCAGGGCCTGATCAAGGGAATTACAGAGACCTCCTTCCTGCCTGCTTCGAAAGTGACGGTAGCCCAAGGCGTACAATTCATTGCTGGAGGACTTCAGCTCAGCCTGGCCGCGATTGATTTCAATATTGCCCCTACAGCCAGCGGCCTGTTCACCAACGTGAAAGACAATGCCTGGTACGCAGAAGCATTCATTAATGCGCACTACAATCGGGTGGACATACCGAAAGATGTGAAGCCTTCCCAAATTTTGACCAGAGAGCAATTCACCAGCATGCTGGTTCAGGGTGTGGAAGCCATCGGCAATCTGCCAATGATCAATATCAAGCCTGCCGACATCGCGGATGACAGCCAGCTTGACCCTTCCTACCAAGGTGCCGTTCAACGCTCGCTTGTCTACAAGATCAACACACTGGACAGCAACGGTAAGTTCAATCCAAAAGCTGAAATCACCCGTGCTGAAGCCGCCATCATGGTCTACAACGCAGTCGACTTCCTGAAGTCCCGCGAAGCCGCTGCTGCTGAATAATCAGCTCAATATTCGCAGTATTTCCCTTTCTATAATGAAAAAGAACCTCTATTTTCGCGGTATATGCGAAGCTAGAGGTTCTTCGTTATTTGTCTACTTGATAAGGATATGGCCAATGACCACAAATAAAGCTAATAATAAAAATACAATATTAATCCCCACGCCTTTTTCTTTTCTTCTTGCATGTAATAATGCTGCTAAAATCAGAATAATGGCTGTGCCAATGGCTGCAAGAAGGGTTAAGACTGGTAAAATCCCTAGTGCTCCAGGTAAAATTAAACCGATTCCGCCTAATATTTCAGCCACTCCAACAAATATTAAAAAGCTTCTTGAAGCCTCTCTAGCCCAGACCATCATTTCCATTGCCTTGTTCTCTTGAAACAATTTCAGGCCACCAGCCATAAAAAAGACAAGTGCTAATAAAATCTGGACAATCCATAATGCGATAGTCATTTTGAGCTTCTCCTCCCTCGATCCTTTAGCCGTGCATCATCTCGGTATGTGGCGCTTCCTCCGCCTTTTTGCTGCCTCTGCGGAGCAGAAGACCCAGTACTGCGCCACCAATAGCGACGAACATCATAATATGGAAGGTGTCGTCAAAGCCTTTTACAAGTAGATTCTGTGTTGCCAGCTTCACCGCTTCCGGCGAAGTTGCTGCAGAACTGACTCCCGCGGCAGCTGCCGCCTCCTTCATTTCAAGTGCATGCGTTGCTGTTCTGGAGGTCAGAATCGTCACAAGTGTCGAGATCGCCAGGGAATTGATCACCTGTTGCATGGAATTGGTCAACGAAGTCACCCGGTTCACCAGATGGCGTGGCGCTTTATTAAGGAGATGCGTATTCATCGGCATGATCATCAGCCCCATACCCGCGCCACACATCAGCAGCGGCAAGATTACATCCCGTGATGTTATGGTCAAATCCACGTGGGAGTACTGATACAGCGCGCCGGAGATTAAACCGAGACCGCCAACGATGAGCCAGCGCACTCCGATTTTATCAAAGAGCATCCCGGCAATCGGCATCACCAGTCCTGAAGCAATGGCCTGCGGTAGCATCGTCAAGCCGGTATCAAAAGCACCGAAACCACGGGCCTGCTGCAAGAATTGCGGCATCAGGAACAACGCGCCGTACAGCCCGAACTGCCCGATCCATTGGACGATGATGCCTAGACTGAAGTCTATGGAACCCATCACACGCAGTTCTAATAGCGGTGTTTGTGCTCTTAATTCCACGATAACAAACAGAATCAGGGCAGCGGCACCAAGACCCAGACCAAACAGCGTTTTGCTGGACGTCCAGCTCTCAGCTCCCTGGCTAACTCCGTAGGTTAATGCGGCAAAAGCCAGCGGACCAAGAATCATACCCAACTTATCCATCCCCGGGACCTCAGTTCGCTCCACTTTGGGCAACTTTCGCATGCCGATTATCAGACAGATGATACCAATTGGAATATTGATTAGAAAAATCCAACGCCAGGAATGGAATTCAACAAGCCAGCCAGACAGTACAGGGCCAATTGCCGGGGCAAACAGAACAGGAATGCCCATAAGACCCATCACAACGCCAACCTTACCAGGTGGGCTAAGTCGGTAGACGTACGCCATAGCTATCGGAATTACGCTACCTCCCCCAAGTCCCTGAATGACCCGAAATGTAATCAACCACTCCGCACTATTGGGCAGCGCGCACAAAATGGATCCTATCGTAAACAAAACAACAGCACTTAAGAACACTCGCTTAGCCCCGAACCGGTCGGAAAGCCAGCCCGACAGCGGGATGACTGAAGCCTGCGCCAGCATATAGCCGGTAACTACCCATTGCAGTGTAGTCAGGTTTGTATCGAAGTCCTTCAACAGTGTGGGTAATGCAACGTTCATAGCCGTGGAGTCTAGCGCTACCATGAATACCCCGGCAATAATCGCAATCAGCGGGATCAGGATGCTCGATATACGAAATTCACGTTCCGGTTGTACCGTATGTTCCATTCTCTCTCCCTCCTCTATCACCATCTCAGGAATCATTGACCTTTGAAATGGATCTAAATTATAATTAGTGAACGGACAATTGTCCGTATTGGCATTAATTAGTCTACGGACAATTGTCCGCATTGTCAATTCCCTACTTTTATTTTTCAAAAAATATACGCTGCAACCAAAAGGAGCCCCGTATGAAAAAAACAGAGAAAGCTTCGCTTGCCCCAATAGACCCTGCAAACCAACAAACAATTGATCCTTATCATGAACGCATATTGAATGCAGCCCGAGAACTTTTCAAAGCGTCAGGCCTGGAAAATGTCAGCATGTACAGCATTGCCAAGCAGGCCGGCATCGGCCAAGGCTCCCTTTACCGCCGTTTTACTGACAAAGGTGAGATTTGCTCAGCCCTTCTGCGGGACAGCACGGGTCGTTTCTTGACTGAACTAGAGCGGGAAGCACAGAGCTCAAACGCAGACGATCCGGCACTTCAGCGTCTTCAGAACAGCATCGAGCAGGTGGTCGATTTCATTGATCAGCATGCGGAGCTGCTGCACCTGATCAAATCTGAGTTTGTGGGCAAGAAGCAGCTCACCCAATTCGAGCACCCTTTTTTCCGACGGGTAAATGTTATCTTCACAGAATTGCTATCACAAGCTGCCGGGAATGGTGAGATCGTGGACATTGACCCGCATTTTACCGTGACTGCGCTCCTGTCCGTGCTGAGCCCCGATCTTTATCTCTACCAGCAGAAGGCGCACCAATCTACCAAAGAGGATATTACTCAGGGGATACTTACCTTGTTCATTGACGGGCTTGTCAGAAAAAAAGGGTGATATATGGAGTGAAATTAAGATTCAAACTGGGGATCAGGCGTTATTCTAGTGAAGTTAAGGCTTAGTTTAGTCCGCAACTCTCCTATTCTCTGCACCATACTTCTTAACAAAGAAAAATGGATCTGCCTCCTCAACTAACAGCATTTTTGTACCTTATTCTTCTTAAATAGAGGTAAATTAGGTAAATAAGAGCATTTTTGTACCTTATTTTAAAAAAAAGTACACTAAACGGCCTATTGTGGAAGAATTAACATACAAAATTGTCCTTAATTACCGTTGACCCTATAGCTGAGGAAGACTTAGGGTACAAAAATGCCGTTAATTGCACATCGGTAATAATTTCTGAGCTTTGTGTGTTACTTTAATGCGTTCTATGTAAGCAGCTTTTTTAATCTCCTGAAGTTCTGCGAAGCCGCAACTGCTGAATCAGAAGCGCTAATGCTGAAAAAACCTCCGGTTCCGCGCATGTGCGCGAAGCTGGAGGTTTATTACAGTATCACCGGTTAATCATCTTAAAACACCAAAAATATTGCTTATACAAGCATCTTTTTTGTCGACGTACGATCATTGCTTCTAGTCTTTTCAGCTCTTCTAGCGTATTAGTCCTTCTTGCTGCTCTAATTATTTCTTATGTATAAGTTTACCTCTCTTGCTATTTGATTAAATGTTCTGTAGTCTTCTGAAAAACTATAGATCGGCCATGATAAATCAAAGTTTCCAACGACTACTGTCATCGCTTCAACAAAATAGATATTATAAAAGCATTCTTCTCGAGCTATCTGTTTTATAATATCCATCAATTCATCACTTTCTTCTATTTTGAAAATGTTCTCATGGCTATCCCGTCCTCCAATAATTGGACATCTCTTAACAAATATCCGGCCTGGGATGCTTTGTACACATCGCCGAAAGTAATTTTCAAATTTATTTTCATTCCTGCTAATAAGCTCCGAGCTTAATATCGATGCCGCTTCCTCTTCAGATAGGCGCTTAGCGTGTACATCTAATAATCCTATATATCTAAAAATAGAACCAGGATTGCCATACTCTTCAACATCCAATCTTCCGAATAAATCAAGGATATTTAACATTTCCGCTTCAGATGCTCTTTGCACTTTATTACTCCTTTTGAAGGTCAAACACCTCTTATTCCCTCTAAACATTTGTTACATTTATTACTGTTTTTGTTCTCTTATAGTACGTTATTTCAATATCTTTATCCTTCTCAAGTTCTCTCATTTGTCTGCTAGTTATATTAAACTTTTTTACCCTACCATTTGATATTTTTAAAACAACTTTATTACCATTTACAGTGGTCAATCGACCTTGTAATGTTATAATGTCCTGCTTCGCTAAATCTAAGATTATCACAACCGCAAGAAACACAAACATTGGTATGGGTAGGGACACTAAAGTTAACACCCAAGCTGGGCCCTCTTGCACAATATTTAGCAACAACTGTATCGATGAAGTTATGATAAACACTATCGAGATAAACAAAAATACTTTTAAAGTTGACTTCGCAGTCCTTTCTTTCATCTTGACGCTCCTTTCATTACAGCGTTGTTATCAGACACGACTAACAGTTTAAAGAGAGCCGGAAATATCTTCGTCTTCTGATCCTTCACCTAGTGGTAATGATGCTTTAAGTAATTCGCCTTGGCTATCCAATTGACGCAAAAATGCATTCACAGTATCAACATCTATCCTTTGCACTATTATCATGTGTCCTATATGAATCCCTGGTAATTCTGGTGCTGCTAGTCTAGCAAAATGCTGCTTTAATTTTTCCGGTGTCGTAATGATGCACCAACGTTTTACCCGATCATTAAATGTTAATGTAATTTCAATGAACTCCAATGTTTCAACATCATCATCGAATTTCCATTCAGTCAATATAAGCACTTCTTCGTCAGTAAAATTAAAGTAATACTTGCTGATCCAAACGCTTCTTCCGTGGTCTCCGACGATTCTAATTTTTTCTTCTTTTTCGGCTAGTATTTCATATTTCTTCCCCTTGGTTAGCGCATGTTCATAATTTCCGATACTGCTACAGATTGCTTTGTCTAGTTCCAATGAGATCACCCTAGTTGAATGAATTTAATATGCCCTGCTATTTACAATACTATAAAATATGGTATATTTATAACCGAATTATGAAACTTGATAGCGATAAAAGTATTTTTTCACTAGGGGAGCCTGAATTGGCTGAGACGAAAGCGGTAAGCTTCGGACCCTTGGAACCTGATCTGGATCATACCAGCGGAGGGAAGTGGAACTGAAATTCGGGTATTGCATGGCACTTCTTTTTGCAAACTTAAATTTTAGGCCCCTTTATTTCCGCCGGGAGATGAAGGGGTCTTTTTATCGTGCTAAGGAGGTTACGCGGATTACGGAAATCATCTCTGTACACAATTTATCCTACGCCTATGCCAAATCCGCAGATGCACCGGTGCTGTCAGATATATCCTTAGCGGTTCACCAAGGTGAGTTCGTTTCTGTTGTTGGAACCAGCGGATGCGGAAAAAGCACGCTTTTCAAAATTATCGCCGGATTGCTGGAGCCGAGCAGCGGGGATCTGCGTCTTCACGGAATTTCCGCAACCGCCAAGCGGTTGGGCCAGGTCGCTTATATGCCTCAGCAGGATCTGCTGCTACCCTGGAGGACGGTTCTGGAGAATTGCCTGCTTCCTTGGGAAATCAAGCGGAGCCGTAGCAAAGCCGAGGTTACTAGTCAGGTAATTGAATTGCTGGAGCGTTTAGGTCTGGCCGGTATTGAAAACTCGTTCCCCGATGAACTATCAGGCGGAATGCGGCAGCGGGTAGCTTTTCTCCGAACGCTCATTACGGGGGGCGACCTGTTGCTGCTAGACGAACCTTTTGGGGCACTCGATCACATGACCAAACGGGAAATGCATAGCTGGTTGCTGGAGATTTTGGATGAGCTGGACAAGACAATTCTCTTCATTACGCATGATCTGGAGGAGGCTGTGCTGCTTAGTGACCGCATCTATCTCTTACCTGGACGCGCTGGAGGAAGTGTAGAGGAAATACTCGTGGATCTCCCTAGGCCCCGGCATAGCAAAATGAATTATGAACCGCGGTTTATAGAGCTGCGGGCTGAACTGGAGCGCAAATTGTATGATAACCCGGCTGTTTAGAAAAAACTTGCAGAATTACGCACCTTTCCTTGTTCTGCTGCTGTTTATTCTCGGTCTATGGGAGATGCTGGCGCGGATAGGAGTCCTTCCACCTTTCATTCTCCCAGGGCCTCTGTCGATAGGAACCGCTCTGGTTGAAAACAGTAAAATATTGTTCGGGCTGCATTTGCCCGCTACGTTGCAAGAGGTACTGCTTGGTTACGCCTTGTCCGTTACCTGTGGCACCTTGCTGGGACTTGGCATGCACGCGTGGCGTCCGCTGGAAAAGGCACTTTATCCCTTTATTATCATCAGCCAGACTATTCCGCTCATCGCGCTTTCTCCTGTCTTTATTATGTGGTTCGGATACACGCTGTGGAGCAAGGTGGCTGTGGTATTCCTGACTGCCTTTTTCCCAGTCGTGGTTGGCGCTTATGATGGGCTACAGCAGAAGAATCACGCTTATGAGGACCTGCTCCGCACCATGGGCGCCAGCACCCGCCAAATCCTGCTCAAGACACGGATTCCGCTGGCTCTGCCCTCTTACTTCTCCGGCCTCAAGCTGTCGATGGTCTACTGCGTGATCGGGGCAACGATTGGCGAATGGCTAGGCGGCAGCAAGGGACTTGGATATTTTAGCCGCAGGATGGCAGGGAATTTGCAAAGCAAAGAAATGTTTGCCGCAGTGGTCCTGCTGTCCGCGATGGGCGTTGGCTTATTTCTGATTATCGCTATGATCGAAAAGATTATTTTCAAGAAAAGAGGATTTCACAAATGATTACAAGACATCACAGATTCAAAAAAATTGTTCCGCTGCTGTTGCTTGCAATGACAGTGTTGCTTGCGAGTGGTTGCGGCGAAGCAGCAAAGTCTGGAAGCTCAGGAAGCCAAACCGGAGAAGCGTCCGGCAAGCCGCATAAGCTTACGTTGATGCTGGACTGGTATCCGAATGCAGTTCATTCCTTCCTTTACGCCGCTCAGGAGAACGGGTATTTTGCCGAAGAGGGGCTTGATGTGGACATTCAAATGCCTGCTGACAGCAATGATGCGTTGAAGCTCGTAGCTGCCAACAAGATTGATCTCGCGCTGAGTTACCAGCCACAGGTGCTGATGGCACGCGGGGAACAGATCCCTGTCCTCTCCATTGCGGCGATTGTTAGACATCCCTTGAACCATCTGATGGTTCCAGCCGATTCCGCTGTGAAGACGCCTGCTGACCTGGCTGGCAAAACCGTAGGCTATTCCTCCATCCCGCTCTATGAAGCCATGGTGAAAACGATGGTCCGTAGCAGCGGCGGTGATCCAGAATCCTTAAAGCTCGTGGATATTGGCTTCAACCTCGTTCCGGCCCTCTCCACAGGGCAGACTGATGCCATCATTGGAGGTTTTATCAATCATGAGCAGCTGATTCTGGAAAAAGAGGGACATCCAGTGACCTCCCTTAACCCAACGGATTATGGAGTTCCAGATTATTATGAGCTTGTACTGGTAGCCAGCCAACAAGGAATGCAGAATTCTCAGGCTTATTTCAAAAAATTCCTGACCGCTGCCGCCAAAGGTCAAAAGTTCGTCGAGGAACATCCGGAGGAAGCGCTGGCCCTTCTGTTCAAGCATGAAGATCAGAGCTCCCCGCTTGACAAAGATATCGAGAAAAAAAGTCTGGAAGTTCTGCTTCCACTAATGGATGCGGGAAAAGAACCGTTTGGTTATCAGGATCCGGCTTCGTGGAACAAGGTACAACAATGGTTAAAGGAAAACGGTCTGCTGACAGCTGAAACAGCGCCGGAAGAAGCATTTATCAATCTGTAAGGCCAGATGAACAATAGGTAGATTATTTAGTACCGCGTTACAAATCCAATATTCCCGGGAGGCAATCCAATGACTTATTTGTCCAAGGTAAGGGAGCAGAATCCGCTGATTCACAATATCACTAATATTGTCGTAACCAATTTCACGGCCAATGGACTGTTGGCTCTCGGCGCATCCCCGTTCATGGCGGACTCCCAAGAAGAAGTTGCCGATGTGGCCCAAATGGCCGCCTCTGTTGTACTGAATATCGGCACGCTGAACGAACAGGTTATCCGGTCGATGATTCTGGCAGGACAGTCCGCCAATGTCCATGGTACGCCTGTAGTGCTTGACCCGGTCGGCGCCGGGGCTACGTCTTACCGGACGGAGATCGTCCAGAAGCTAGTCGGTGCAATCTCCCTGACGGCGCTGCGCGGCAATGTCGCCGAGGTGGCTAATGTCGCCGGGGAGCAGTGGGCCATTAAGGGCGTGGATGCTGGCGCAGGTGACGGTGATGCGGTAGGGCTGGCACAAAAAGCTGCGCGTAAGCTGGGCTGCATCGTGATCGTCACCGGCAAAGAGGACATTATTACTGATGGCGTAACGACTTACATTGCTGCCAACGGTCACCCCATTCTGACCAAGGTCACTGGGACCGGATGCCTGCTCAGTGCCGTAACCGGAGCTTTCCTGGCTGTCGGCGCAGATTCACCGCTGGAGGCTGTAGCCGAAGCGATTTCTTTCTATGGCGTAGCCGCGGAAATCGCCGAGGAGCGGACGCGTGGACAGGGTCCGGGCAGCTTTCAAATCGAATTCCTGAACCAGCTTTCGCTGGTTACATCAGAAATTTATCAAAAGAGATCGCTGATTAAAAAAGTATAATTCTGGAACTAAAGCTTCAAATACATCAAGCAAGGTTTTTGCGGAAGGAGAATTTATATGAGCGTCTATCAAGCTCTGACGATAGCCGGTTCAGACAGCGGTGGCGGTGCAGGGATTCAAGCCGATCTGAAAACCTTTCAGGAGCTGGGCGTATACGGAATGTCCGCACTGACGGCAATAACCGCTCAGAACACACTCGGTGTGCAAGGCGTGTATCCCCTTGAACTGGAGGCAGTAACAAGACAACTGGATTCCATTGGAGAGGATTTGCAGCCAGGAGCCGTTAAGACCGGTATGCTGTTCAGCAGCGAAATCATCGGTATTGTCGCCGACAAGGTGGAAAAGTATGGCTGGAACCGACTTGTCGTTGATCCGGTGATGGTCGCCAAAGGCGGCTCGCCGTTGCTTCAGCAGGAAGCAGTTGCCGCCCTGATCACAAGGCTGCTGCCCTTGGCGTTCGTAACGACGCCCAATATCCCGGAAGCAGAGCTAATCACGGGCCACAGTATCACCAGCTTGCAGGACCGCGAGCAAGCCGCAAGTATTATTGCTGGCATGGGCTCACGCTATGTGATTCTAAAGGGCGGGCATGACGAGTCGACAGAGCAAGTAATTGATCTGCTCTACGATGGACATTCGTTCTTTTATATGGAAAATAAACGCGTGAACACCCCTCATACGCATGGAACGGGCTGCACGTACTCTGCAGCATTAGCTGCGGAGCTCGCCAAAGGACAGTCTGTACAGGAAGCTATTCATACGGCCAGAGCCTTTATTCAGGCGGCTATTGAAGATGAGCTGGCCATTGGCGCGGGACATGGGCCGACGAACCATTTTGCCTATCAGAACAGAATGCGGGGTGATCGGGGATGAGTGTTGTGGACAGTCACAAGCTGCGAGAGCAGTTGAGCTTATACTTTATTATGGGTACCGCTAATTGCCGTAAGTCACCAGAAGAGACGCTGAAGGCAGCGATCAAGGGTGGCGCTACGATGTTTCAGTTCCGAGAAAAGGGTCCTTCCGCCCTCCACGGGCAAGCCCTTTTCGAGTTGGCAGGATCGCTCCAGACTTTGTGCCGGGTCGAGGGCGTTCCTTTTATCATCAATGACGATATTGAACTGGCTATTCAGCTCGATGCTGACGGGGTACATATCGGCCAGGAGGATGAGCCGGCGGCATCGATCCGGCAGCGTCTCGGGTCTGGCAAAATCATCGGCGTCTCCGCTCACAATCTAGCGGAAGTGCAGCAAGCTATCTCCGATGGTGCAGACTATCTTGGCATTGGCCCGGTCTACCCTACCCCTTCCAAAGATGACGCACGGGCTGTTCAAGGCACCAGACTCATCACGGAGATCAGGGAGAAGGGCATAGACATCCCGCTTGTAGGTATTGGTGGGATTACGGCAGCCAATACCGCACCGGTCATTGCTGCCGGCGCGGACGGCATTTCGGTGATCTCCGCTATTGCCGGAGCCGCAGACGCTACTGCTGCGGCGATAGAGTTTGTACAGGCTATAGAACGTGCGCATACAAGGCCGTAACTGTGTATTGACTAAGGGTAGAGTCAACACACACTAAACCTAATAAAAAAGGTGGTGTCCGCTAATCTGCGAGACACCACCTTTTTTTCATACTATTTTGCCGCTTCATCCAGCCTTGTCAGTAGGTTCTGGAGCTCTTCATCTGCCAGGTGGCGCCATTGCCCACGTTCCAGACCGTCCAGCGTAATGTTCATGATTCGAATGCGCTCCAGCTTCAATACCCTGTACCCTAACGCTTTGCACATTCTGCGAATCTGGAGATTGAGCCCTTGGGTAAGGATAATCCGAAATCTACATTCACTCTCCCGGTAGATCCGGCAGGGCTTGGTGATAACCCCTAGAATACCCACGCCGCTCGCCATGGCTTGCAGAAATTCATCTGTAACTGGATGGTCTACATCCACTACATATTCCTTCTCATGCCCATACTCCGAAGACATCATTTTATTCACGATATCCCCGTTGTTCGTCAATAAAATAAGTCCCTCCGACGCCTTGTCCAGTCTGCCGACTGCGAAAATCCGCGCGGGATAGTTGACGAAATCTATAATGTTGCCCTGAACCTCTCTAGCTGCCGTGCAAGTAATGCCGACGGGCTTGTTCAAGGCTAAATACACCGGTTCAGAACGCTCTTCCGGAAGGGCTTGACCGTCCACAAGCACTGTATCGCCAGGCTCTACTTCCGCACCTTCTTCGCAGACCCTACCGTTAATGCTGATCCGCCCAGCGGCAATCAAACGGTTGGTCTCCCTTCTGGAATAGACGCCAGACAGGCTTATGTACTTATTGATTCTCATACTAAACCTGCTCTCCCTGCTATGTGCAATGCCAGAAGCCGTCTTACCGGCTTCCTCCGCTCTTATTCGCGCCTGGTTTTACCGCACCACTCTTGGCACCAGCGGCTCCTTTGGCGTCAGGAGCACCGGAGGCACCGCCCTTCAAGAACTTGGGCTTTACTGGCTTTGCTGTCTTATTCCAGCGTGTCCACCCCTTGCTGCCTGTTCCACGACCTGTGCCGCCGCCCTTACTCTTTGCACCCATATGATCACTCCATTAGTATCTCTTTAGCACTTTTCACAGTTGTGCACCTGACTATCATACCATTACCTTCGCCAAAAATCCGAAAAAAAACACAAATCACCCGCCATCCAGAAGGAAGACGGGTGATTATAGTGTTATTTATTACGCTTTAGGCTGAATATAACCTTCCGCTTTGAGCAGTTCGGCGATCAGCACCGCACCGCCAGCTGCACCGCGCAGCGTGTTGTGGGACAGACCAACGAACTTGAAGTCATGCAGCGAATCTTCGCGCAGACGTCCAGTGGAAACACCCATGCCGTTCTCGATATCCCGGTCCAGCTTCGTCTGTGGACGGTTCTCTTCTTCGAAATAGGTGATGAATTGCTTCGGCGCGCTTGGCAGCTCAAGCTCCTGCGGACGGCCCTTAAAGTTCTTCCACAGCTCCAGGATCTCTTCCTTGGAAGGCGTCTTCTTGAAGGACACGAATACCGATGCCATATGGCCGTCAGCCACCGGCACACGAATACACTGGGAAGTGACTACAGGCGTGGAAGCTTTCACGATACCCTCTTCGGTCAGCTCGCCCCAGATCCGCAGCGGCTCTTGCTCACTCTTCTCTTCTTCGCCGCCAATGTAAGGAATCACGTTGTCGATCATCTCTGGCCAATCAGCAAATGTCTTGCCTGCTCCGGAGATCGCTTGGTATGTGCTTACGACAACCTTCTCTGGCTCAAATGCAGCCAAGGCATGCAGTGCTGGCACATAGCTCTGGATAGAACAGTTTGGCTTCACGGCAATGAAGCCTGTTGTGGTGCCAAGACGCTTACGCTGCTGCTCGATCACCTTAATATGATCCGGGTTGATCTCCGGGATCACCATCGGTACGTCCGCCGTCCAGCGATGAGCGGAGTTGTTGGAGATGACCGGCGTTCCAGTACGTGCATAGTCTTCTTCCAGCTTCTTGATTTCTTCCTTCTTCATATCTACTGCACAGAAGATCAGGTCCACATCTTTGGCGAATTCTTCTACCTGGGATGCATCCTGAACCATAATATTCTTCACGCTATCAGGAAGTGGAGTATCCAGCTTCCATCTGCCGGCAATGGATTCCTCAAAGTTCTTGCCTGCAGATCTGCTGCTTGCAGCAATTGCAGTCACTTCAAACCAAGGGTGGTTCTCTAGTAAAGCGATAAAGCGTTGGCCTACCATTCCTGTACCGCCGACAATGCCGGCTCTAAGCTTCGTTGTCATGAAATCATACACTTCCTTTTAAGTTACTTCCCTATCATTCATTAGGCCGATTATAAATGATATATGAAAGTTTAACAATATGTGAAATGAAAGACGGTCGTTCACTACTATCTATATACACATTCTGACTTGTCTATGTTCCCCGATAATTAGCCTTGAAAAGCACCCAGCCGCTTCGCCAGCTCCGCCAGATCCTGCCCTTTGAGCGCTCCCTCAACCAGACCCGGCAGAAGTGCAGGCGTGCAGGCGAAGCACGGGGTTCCGTCACGGGACAATTGCCCCGCCAGACGCTCGTCATAGAAAGGCTTTCCTCGATCCGACAAGGCCAGCAGGCACATCGTTCGCACCCCGGACTCCCGCATTTCGCGCATACGACGGACTAGTCCGGATTGATTGCCGCCTTCATAAAGGTCCGAGACAATAATAAAGAGTGTCTTCTGGGGCTCTTCAATAAATTGCTGACAATACTTCACCGATTTATGAATATCCGTACCGCCGCCAAGCTGAATGCCGAAGAGCATATCCACCGGATCATTCTCGCATTGCTCGGTCAAATCGACAACTTCAGTATCGAAAACCACGACCCTTGTACGCAGCGCAGGAATACTGGCAAAGATAGAACCGATGACCGAAGCCCAAATAATCGAATCCGCCATGGAACCGCTTTGATCGATATCCACAATTACAGTCCACTCCTTACTACGGCGGGCACGGTCAAAATAATAGAACCGCTCGGGAATAAGCTGCCGTCTCTCTGTGTCATAGTGCTTCAGGTTGCGCTGAATCGTCCGCTTCCAGTCCAAGCCACTGAGGGAAGGCAGCGGCGAATGCTGCCGCTTGTTGAGCGCTCCGGTGACTGCGCGGCGGATGTCCGTCTCCAGCAGCTTCACCAGATCATCCACCACCGCTTTTACCAGCAGACGGGCTGTGTCCTTCGTCTTCTCGGGAATTTTGCCCTTCAGCGCCAGTAATGTGCCCACCAGTTGAATATCCGGCTTCACGGTGGCAAGCATTTCCGGCTCGAACAGCAGCTGCTTCCAGCCCTTGCGTTCCATGGCATCATGCTGAATAATCGACACGGTATCCTCCGGGAAAAAGGTCCGCACATCTCCTAGCCATTTGGACAGATGCACAGCCCCATGCCCCGTACCAGCCCCTTTGCCTTTGCCGCCTGCTGCCGAACCTCCAGCGTTGCTGGCCGCTCCAGTATCATCGTATATCGCGGCTAATGCCGCATCCATGATTTGCTCTTCCGCAGTCAGCGCAACGTTACCCGACTCCGAGTAGCCGGATAGCTGGTCATTTGCACCCTCTCCGAGAATGAGCCGCCATCTTTTCAATGTATGTTCCTGTCTGTTCTCTTCCATGGTCAAAAGTCCTCGAAGTCAAACTCATTCAGATCGTCCAGCATTTTCGTCTCTTCCTCCTTCAATTCACCCGTCAGAATCTCTGCCGCCTGCTCCGAGTTAACACCCCACAGCTCACCTAACAGCTCGGCGATCATGGTCTTCTCTCTTGGTGAGAAGGTACTGAACGCCCTGCGCAAAAACACAAGCGCCCGCACAAACTCATCATCCTGCAGCGAGTTGATGTAATCATTGAGCTGCTCCCATAAGCTCATGCGCGATAACAAGCCGTAGCGGTTACGCATGGAAAGGCCCTCGAACCAGCCCGCGCCCAGATCGGCAGGTATCCCTGGAGAGAGCCTTCGCGAGACTTCGGCGGCGCACTCTGCGGCGGTAATCGCGCCGCGTTCCATCAGAATGGCGCAGGCAAAGCCGGACAACCGCGGGTTGCGGTCGTCCCGCTCCGACAGATGCAGCAGCTCCTGAAGCCATAGCTCCCCATCGACGGTGTCGTCATGATCAAGAGCAATGGCGTTCAGCTCATTCATCGCTGCGGTCATTGCCGTGGCTGCTTCATCGTTACAGCCCGCAGCATCGGTCAGAAAGAGG
This sequence comes from Paenibacillus sp. NPDC056722, assembly GCF_042790635.1. Classification (NCBI taxonomy): domain Bacteria; kingdom Bacillati; phylum Bacillota; class Bacilli; order Caryophanales; family Paenibacillaceae; genus Paenibacillus; species Paenibacillus sp. NPDC056722. The sequence goes on from NZ_JBHTYV010000004.1 coordinate 285,228, forward strand.
CAGCCGCGCAGGAACAGCTGCTCCAGCAGCGGCACTAATGGTACAGTGTCGATTCTGCGGATATCTCCGTAGCCGATAATGATCGACAGCTCCCGCGCAGCCGCTGCGATCTCAACCACATCGCGGCTGTCTACAGCGAGAGTCTGCAGCACCTGCCGGCCCTCCTCAATCTGTGAAGCCATGCCGCATTGACAGGCAATCTTAATCAGCGCTGAAGCTTCTGCAATGGAACGGCATTCGTTCAGCTTCTCGCGGAGCACATAGGCACAGGCGATCTCTATCGTCTCGCCCAGCAGCGTGGATTCGACGACCTGAATTTCGACCTCCGGAGTCCACTGGATGATCCAGTTCTCGGCCCATGTCGCCCCTTCCTGGCCGCTCGGCTGGCTTTTCGCGAAGGAAATGCCCAGCAGGCTCAGCCGGTGGAACAGGATCGAACGGTTCAGATCCAGAAAGGCCGCTTCCGTGGAAGATACCCGGCGGTTTTCCCGCAGATCCAGCGACAGATCGGAGGCTACCGTAGTTTTGTACTTCTCCAGCTTCAGCCTCTTGAACAACCGGTTCAGATCATCCTGAATCGGAGTCTGGCTAACCCCTTCGGCAAGGCTGCCGATAGCCGTCCCGACATCCACTCTGGCGAGTGCTTCCGCGATGACAGACAGATCTCCGTGACCAAGCAGTGTCTGTGCAGCATCATGCAAATCACGCAGCGTCGGAGCGCTTCCGCTATGCAATGCGGCCAGCGCTTCCGCCAGCCGGACCGCCTCTATAACTTCAGCCGTGGAACGGTGGGTTCCCCCGCTGCGTACAAGCCGGGCAACGGAAGACAGATATAGATAAGGCAAATCCTCCGGCGCTCCGGCTACCATCGCTTCCCACATCATCTGGTAATAATGGGGAGCCCGATTCCCCGCCCCATATCCGGACATCGTGGACAATTTATAATAAGAATAAGGCATCAGTGTCAACTTCGTGCTGCGTGAAGGCAACATTGCCAGTTCTTCATCAGTCATGTAATCCGTCACATCAGCCAATGCCGCTGCGTGATAGGCCCCGCAGATAACCACGATCCGCTCCGGGTCATGGCCAGCGGCAATGGTGTCTCTAATCTGCCGTCTCATATAGGACTCACGTACATAGTTGTAGGCATGCTCTACCGGCTGTTCCCGCTGCTCCTGTCCTTCTGAGAGATCCCGCATCTCAGCAGAAAAGGAGAGGATGGCTTCCCGGTAAGCGCCTGGGCTGGCGTTGTGCTCATAATTCCGTTCCCAGTACATGTCGTAATCATGCTCACCCGCGACGCTGGCAATCCGGCTGTAGAGGGAAGGCGATGCATCTCCATACTCTCTCTGCTCTTCTGTCCCCTTTTCCGGATTGGCTTCCAGCGCAGCTGGTTCTCCCGCCTTCCCGGAATCCGGCGCTGTATCATGCTCCAGCCCTGCTGAAGGTCTTGAAGTGTCCTGCAACGCCAGAATGATTGACGATGGCAGATCAATGAAAGATACCATCGCTCCATTCGCCTCTGCCCATTGCAGGCCTTGCAGCTCGGGTGAATACACGGCGAATGGCCATAGCGCAGTCCGTACCGGCAAATCAGCGGTGAATGCCAATACAGCAACCGGAGGTTTGGTTTCTTTATTCGTCAAATGGCGAATTTCTGCCGTGGCGTCTGCCGGGCCTTCAATCAGTACCGCCGTCGGCTGAAGCTCATCCAGGTAATCCAGCAGATGCTTTGCACCGCCCGGAGACAGATGCCGCACCCCAAAAATATGCACAGCCGCTTCAGCAGTTGGTCTCACTCGTTCATCTCCTTACAGGCTTGATACAGGCCGCGCCACTCGGCTCCTCTTTTCTTCATTACATTATTCAGATATTCTTTCCAGACCAGCTTATCCTTGTCATCATCCTTGACAATCGCCCCTTGAAGCCCGGCAGCGAGATCTTCGTCTGTCAGCTCGCCGCCGCCAAAGCTTGCGGCCAGCGCCATACTGTTCGTGAGCAGGGAGATCGCCTCGGCTGTCGAGATTACACCTGCCGGGGACTTCACCTTCTCTTTCTTGTCGAGTGTCATGCCGCTGCGCAGCTCACGGAAGATGGTGACCACCTTCAACAAAGCTTCATCGGCAGGCACCGCAGCCTGCAATTCGTAGGATGACGCAATCTCGCCCACCCGTTTTTTGACAATGGACAGCTCGGTTTCCAGGTCCGACGGTGCGGGCAATACAATAATGTTGAACCGCCGCTTAAGAGCCGCCGACATTTCGTTGACCCCACGGTCCCGTGTATTGGCGGTGGCGATGATGGAGAAGCCTTTACGGGCCCCGGTTTCTTTGCCCAGTTCAGGAACCGAGATCGTCTTCTCGGACAAAATCGAGATCAGCGCGTCCTGCACTTCTGAAGCGCAGCGGGAGATTTCTTCAAAGCGGGCAATCCCGCCCTCTTCCATCGCACGCATAATCGGGCTTTTAACCAAAGCCTCAGGCGTCGGCCCGTTCGCCAGCAGCATGGCATAGTTCCAGGAATAGCGGACATGCTCTTCGCTGGTTCCCGCCGTCCCTTGAACGACAAGACCCGAATTGCCATAGATCGCCGCTGATAAATTCTCGGAAAGCCACGATTTGGCCGTACCCGGCTCCCCGATCAGAAGCAGGGCCCGGTCCGTCACCAGTGTAGCGATTGCCATTTCAATTAATCGGGTATTGCCGATGTACTTGGGTGTAATAACTGTCTTACCGGCCTTGCCGCCTACGATGAATGTCAATACCGAACGTGGAGACATCTGCCAGCCGGCAGGAATTTTCCCCTTATCCGCTTTGATCAACGCCTCCAGCTCCTCGCGGTATAGAACCTCCGCTGGAAGGCGCATGTAATCCTGAAGCTGAGCTTGCTCTGTCATTTATTGTTCTCCCCTTTGGCTTAAAGTTCTTATCACGTACGACAGCTGCTCGCCTGCTTCATATCTGTACATTGGAAGCACTGCCTCCAGACGTGACAAGAACGACGAAGGCAGCCCGCAGAGCAGGTTAAACACATAGATATCGAATACATAGCAATTGTTGTTGCGCTTATCCTCCAACGCAGCCATCAGCGCTTCTTGCCGCACATCAAGTTCAGCTCCGACCCGTTCCAGTCCCATGAGCAGGAGACTTGCGTATTTATTGCGGAACTCCGGATTATTGTTCAGCTTGCGCAGCAAATACTTCTGTATCAAGGGTTCCCCTGGTCTGGCAAATGCACTGACAAGCTCCGGTTTGTTCTTCTCCAGCGACCAGCGCAGCCAGCGCGGGTCCCAGCAATCAGCGATTTCCTCTGGAGAGACCGGCTCCAGGGAAGAGATGGAGTAATACCTGCTGGAGGATGGTCTCCACACCGCGTCATACATTTGATACGCTCGTTGCACCACCATATCTTCGATAACTTGCAGCAGCTTTTGTTCGCGCTGTTTGGTCCCCTTGTCAGGTGTTGCATCAGGCTGATTCGCCAGCGGCTCGGCATACTGCTCATACAACACTGCCGGAGACCAGAGGCGGAAGGCAAGCTGGAAGGCATGTGGAAGATAGCGGTGGTTCTTCTTCTCCACTTCCTGAATCAAAGCAAGCCCCTCAGGAGTATTCAAGCTACTGATGTAATTAGCTGCCCAATCGACAAGCTCAATCCAGCCTAATGAAGTATACAGGGAATGCTGTTGCAAAATGCTGCTGTAGATTTCCGTCAGACCTTCACTGTATTTGCCCACTACGGCCAGCTGGTAATGATTCAACCGGGTCCGCAGACTTTCTTCCCGCTTCTTGTCTCCCTTTATTTCTGGCGTCTTCTCCAGATCAGCTGCAAAATCACGCACAATTCGTGCGTCCAGCCGTTCAGACTCACTTAGAGCGCTCGCCGCCAGTTCGATATCCTTGCCGCTGAATGCCTCGTACAGACGGTCGGCAGCCTGAACCGTTTCGCTCGCCGCAAGAGCCCTGAAGGCTGCTTCCCGGATCGGCTTTTTCTTCTCCATCGAGAAATTCAGCAATGCAGCTTCATAACCGGTATATCCAGCCAGCAGCCTGATAGCCGTCGTCCGCACTTCATCCGAACCATTCTCTGCCGCTTGACAGATGAAGTCCATCTGTTCTGCCCCGCTAACTCGTTCAATTACATGCAGCTTGCGGGACTCGCTTTTCCCCCCGGAAGGATCAAAGTCCTTCAGCAAAAAAGCTGTTATAGGCTTGCCGTAGGCTGGGAGGATAGCATCACGCGCGAATTCAGCCAGCTCAGAATAAGGATCTCTGAGCGCAGCTATCGCGGCGGGAAGCAGCCGCAAATCCTGAAAAACACCTTGTTCATAAGCATCCTTCACAATCTCATAGCGCCCGCTGCCGGTTGTGGACAATGCCTGCTGCACCTCTGCCAGCTTGCGGTAGGAGAGATTGGTCTTTAGCAGTATGGGGCGGCTCGCTAGCTTATCCGGTTCGGCAAGGGGGGCTGTAGAGCCCTGGGTGTACAGTATCGAACCCAGCAGCAGTGCCAGATCCTGGAGCTTCACGGCTGAAGCTGCTCCTTGTTCTTCCGCCTGTTCTACTAGAGAGGAGATACCCTCCCCTAATCTTTTAAACACAGGTGACCGTTCACCAAGCTGCTGAAACTGCGGCAAAAGACGCTTAAGCCGGAAATCGCCCGCAGCCAGATCACTCCCGGCAATATACAATCTTCTAAGCTCCTGGTTAAGCTCTTGCAATAAAGCGGTACTCATGGGATAACCCCCTATTGTAATTTTGGATAATTAGTATAAAAGACGGGTTATCCCGGCATCGTTGATAACGGTGAGCGGCTGGGCAACGAGGCGCCCTTGGTCAGACAAATGTTCGAGCATGACAAGAACGGCAATATCCTCATGCCATTCAGACGCAAGGTACGGCAGCAGTTCTGTCGTGCCCTGCGGCAAGGACGGAATGTTCTCCAACACCAGATGCTGTCCGGATTCATCCGTCAGCGTGTATTGCCCGCCCTCCGTCTGGCCAAGCCTTGCGGCATGCAGCAGCAGGACAGGGTTCTTTTCTCCAAGCGGATTCTTCAGCTCGTTCTTAGCTTTCTTCAATGCTTCCGCATAGGAACGCTGCGCATTGGCCGAGACAGCGGCCAGGTCAGCACCAGTTACGGCCCTCGGCAACATTTCATCATAGCGGACCCGGACGTTCATTTGACCCGGATAACGGTACAATAGAGGAAGCTGCGCCACTTCAAAGAAGCTGTCGTCCTCCCGCAAATGCTTGGCGGCCTTATAGGGCCGGTATTGCACAGTTTTGTGGATGTCTCCTGTAGCCTGCTCCAGCCAGTATCCAATATCCACATATTCCTGCCGGGCTGCGTCATCATAACTATAAAAAGCAAGCTGAAGCAGCTCTGCTCCCTCTGTCACGAGTCCAACTTCCTTCAGCTCCGCGAGCTGCCAGGCATGCCCCAGCCATTCCTCGATGGTGGATTCATGGTCACGGGCCAATTCAGGGTCCTCCTGCTTGGCTGTCAGATAGGTCCGGCCCTTCTTGATGAATGCATGCAGCCTGGTTAATTGCTCCACCGCATATGTATAGCTCTCCTCATGATCCTGACCCCTGGACAGCAGCAACGCAAAGCGGCGCAGCTCATTCTGTGCACCGGGCAAATAATAATTGCCCATCTGCTTCACATGCTCATTGATCGTCTTGACCGTTTTGCTGTCAATCGTCGCAAGTCCGCCGCGGATTAGCGAAAGGATCAGCTTCTCCAGCACATCAAGCCCCTCTAGCTGAGCAGTGATTTTTTTCTTCAGGGCAGATTTGTTGACCTTCTTAGGCTTCGGTTCGCTACCTTCCTCAGCCTGCTTCGCCTTTGTCTCTTCCCGTTTTTCCGCTTTTTCGCGTTTGGAGAGAATATCCTCCGGTACGGGAGCAATCTGAAACTCCAGACCTTCACAATAGGCATACATCAGTCCCAAGGCATGCTTGCAAGGAAACTGACGGCTGGGACAAGTGCAGCGGGCAACCGGCTTCTCAGGAACCACAAAATCGACCGAACAGACATAATTAGACTTGCCGCTACCCGAGCATTGGCCGAACAGTAGCTCACCATTCTCCGAACGGTTCAGCTCCACAAAGCTTTTCTTCTTCACAAGCCCTTGCCCATTCTTGATAGCGGCCGCATTAGGGGCCAGTGAATCCACATAGGACGAAGTAAGTTCAAGCAAAATATGATTCCTCCCTGTTACGAACAGATATGAGATATGATAGTAGATAAGATCACATGTTTGCATATTATCATATCAAAAAGAATTATATGTTCCAATCCGAGCAGGAAGACCTATAGCTAAGGTGGTTAATCTGCCTCAGGAAATCTGAGTATATAGACTTATTTGAGAAGGATAGCCGTGCAAAGATGAATGAAGATATACTCTATGTCAACAAGAAGGAATTGGGCGCGTTGGTCTAACACAGAACGCAAAAAGGACACCCTCGTAGCACCATACTACGAAGGTATCCTCATATTTAACTTACTTATATTATTAAGTTAAGCTTGAAGTTCCTACTCATTGAGAGTTTTCAGCGTTGACAAATGCAGCTGTGCTCCGACTACATATAATGTTTCTCTGGGCCGGACGGCTTCGCTAGCGTCAGTAGCGATCCTCAGTTGCAATGCCGGTTCTTTCATTTGAACCAGCCTTTTTCCTTAAAACGGGTAATCGCCTCGATCCGGTTGCCCACGTCAAGCTTATCCAGAATGACAGAAATATAATTTCGAACCGTACCGGTTGTAATAAACAGCTGACTTGCGATTTCTTTGGTGTTCTTTCCATCAGCGATGAGACCCAGCACTTCCTTTTCCCGTTCCGTCAAGGGATTAACCTCTCCACCGTACGCCTGATCCATCAGTTCAGGAGCATACATCCGCCGTCCGGCCATCACACTTCGAATGGAGGAGGCTAGTTCTTCACTTGGACTATCCTTAAGCAGATAGGCATGGACTCCAGCCTTCACAGCGCGCTCAAAGTAACCTGCCCGGGCAAAGGTGGTCAGAATCATTGTCTTGCAGCCGGAATTCTTCAGCGCTTCTGCTGCTTCCAGGCCGCTCATCGCTGGCATCTCAATGTCCATGATACAAATATCCGGTTTATGTAGCTGCACCAGCGACACCGCTTCCTCACCGTTGCTCGCTCGCCCCACCACCTTCATATCCTCTTCCAGATCCAGCAGCGAAGCCAGCGCTCCGAGCAGCATACGTTGATCCTCGGCAATTACTATTTTTATCATGTCGTCTCCTCCTTCACCGGTTGTTTAAATGCATTGGGAACTCTTATCACAAGGGTGGTTCCTCCGCCCTTCACAATATCCATCGTACCGTTAACAAATTCAAGCCGCTCTCTCATGCCCTGCAGGCCGTGTCCTTTAGAATAAATGTTATCCCCCGAAATCCCCGTTCCATTGTCCTTCACTGTGATTGTCAGATCTGTCCGGGAGGGCTGGATCATAATCCAGCATGCCATGGCATTACTGTGCTTCACCACATTGGTGACCGCTTCTTTAATGCACATGCTGAGTACATTTTCCGTAATGAGGGAAGTATTGGTTAGCTTCGGATTACCCTCCAGCAGAAAATCGATCTCTGCCGCCTGAAGAAACTGCCGGATACGTATTAACTCTTCCTCCAGCCGAATCCCCCGCATCTCTGTCACCATCTCCCGCACTTCCTTCAGGGCACTCCGTGCCGTTCGGCGCACATCACCTATTTCAACAACCGCCTGCGCAGGATTCTTGTGAATCAGCTTGCTGGCGAGATCGCTCTTGAGCCCGATCAGGGAAAGCTTTTGTCCCAAGGTGTCATGCAGATCACGGGCAATCCGCTGCCGCTCCTCAAGCTTCACCAGTTCGGAGATACGTTTGTTGGCGTCCTCCAATTGGCCCTGCAGCTTGTCCTGATTATTGCGGTTATAGGTGGTAACGGGCAGCAGCACAACCGCAATCATACTAACCAGCACAAATGGCAATTGGCTGATAAATACGGGATTGCGCGAGAGCAGCACGTAATTGATGGACACGATGGTGGTTAACAGATGAATGGAATATAGCGTGAAGAATCCGACCCTGTTCTGGATATTTCCGATAAAGAACGCCAGAAACAGCGCAAAATACACATAGCCAAACAATAGCGTCATCGTAATTGAAACCACTATTTGCACGCTTGTCCAGAAGTACACCAGCCAGCCTTTTGAAATAAAGGATAGTACATAGCACACAAAGAACAGCATGATCATGACGATGCCGGATACCACTTGATAGGTGGAAGAAGACCGGAAAATGAAATAGAACGGAAGAATGTAAAAGACGACCCACACATAAGGGCTGAGTCCGGTGCTTTTATGAAAAATAGAATACCATTTCTGCATATCTGCCATCCTTTTGATCAAAGTTGTTCATCCTTATATTAGCACAAACTTGACAAGTATCGCTTCAAAGGGAAAACAAAAGGAAGAACAGCACCGAACAATGATCTTCGGCTCTGTACTTCCTTGGGTATAGTGTTCAATCTCCCTGAAGAGTCGGTTTATGCACAGTTAACACTTCTGCGACACGCTTGGGATTACGCAGTCGGGCCTTCATCTCCTTGAAGCTCACGAAGCCTTTATTCTCCTCATCCCACAGACGGAAATGAATGGCTTTGAGACTGGTGCCGATCGTAATCGTAGTCGCCTTTTGCAATGGTGGAGTTGAGTTATGCACTTGTTCCAGATTATAGTTAGGCACCTTCGGGCTTAAATGATGTACATGATGGAAGCCGATATTGCCGGTAATCCATTGCAGCAGTTTCGGCAGCTTGTAGTAAGAACTTCCTTCTACCGCAGCTTTCACATAGCTCCACTCGTCTTCGTTCTCGAAGTAGGAGTCTTCGAACTGGTGCTGTACATAGAACAGCCAGATTCCGAGGAAGCCGGATACAAAGACGATAGGCAGTTGCACCAGCAGGAATGCCGGCCAGCCAATGGCCCAAATAAGCACACCGTACAGCACAACAAGCGAGACATTAGTGAGGTACGTGTTCATCCGCTCTTTGCGCTTGGCTCCCTTGGCGTTAAACCGGTATTGGAGCAAGAACACAGCGATCGGTCCAATGCCGAACATAACAATCGGGTTACGGTAAATCCGGTAATACAGCCGCTTCCATGAAGAGGCCTCCGTATATTCATTCACGGTCATGATCCAGATGTCGCCAATCCCTCTTTTGTCGAGATTGCTGCTGGTTGCATGGTGGATAGAATGGCTATGCTTCCACTGCCGGTAAGGAACCAGTGTCAGAATGCCGGTAATGGTGCCCACGATATCGTTGGCCCGGCGGCTTTTGAAGAACGAGCCATGGCAGCAGTCATGAAAAATGATAAATGTTCGAATCACGAAGCCTGCGGCTGGAATTGCAAACAACAGTGTAAGCCAATAGGATACGGACAGGCTAAAGTAGGCGCTGCACCATAATACTACAAGCGGCAACAGCGTATTTATAAGCTGCTTTATACTTCGTGTACGATCCGTTTTCTCATAAGGAGCTACACTTTTTTTTAGGCTGGCGAGCTGGGCTGACTGATCTTTGCGCATGGTCGTCGTTCCTCCTTGATGTATCCCGCTGGGGAAACACTCTTCTGCTACTAAGTATAGAGAAGACAATGTCATCCTTTAAGACACAAACATCAAGTAGGCAGTATGACATATGTCATACTCTAGCCCGGGACGTTACGCGGCCAACCCAACACACTAAGCTCAAATCATTAACCGATGGTGGTGTTCTATTGGATTTATGGCCAGAGGACAGGTATACTATTTTTACTTCTATAAAGGGTATAAAATTATATTTATGTTTATCAATAAAGGAGAGTTTCAACATGCCTATTAATCGTCCTCTATTTACGGATATTGACCTGCAGGAAGCCGTAGATCGGCAGTACCCTGTGCGCGTCTTCCAAGATGATCATCTGGTGAATTCCGGCGGCTTCATTGTCCGCTTCACGGATTCCGATGTAGTCATTCAATCCCGGGTCAGCGACTTGACCTATTATTCCCGTTCGAACTGCCAGTTCTTTGAGGTCAGACCTTAGAGACTGACTGCAATTACGTCTGGAATAAGAATTGGGCAACAGTGGTGCAAGGCGCTTATTCGGAGAGAAGCTGGGTATAGTTCCCCGCGGTTGGAGACACTAAGAGCGATGAATGCCGCTTTTGGCAAATTCAACCGATAATGAGGTGCTAGCCTATGTTCAAACGTTTTGACGAGATTGCCATTGAGATTCCGGAAGTAGAACGCCCCGATCCCAATGCCGCTGCTGCGGTTCAGGAACTGATGGGCGGGAAATTCGGCGAAATGTCGACCTTGAACAACTACCTGTTCCAATCCTTCAACTTCCGCAGTAAAAAAAAGCTTAAACCCTTCTACGATTTGGTTACGAGCATCACTGCAGAAGAACTGGGCCATGTCGAACTGGTTGCCCATGCGGTTAATAAATGTCTGCGTGGCTCCACGCAATATAAAGAACCGGATCAAACGCCGCTTAATCCGTTGAAAGATATTCGCAATACTTACTTTGGATTAGCCGGCGCACAGTCCGCGCTTCCCATTGATTCCATGGGCCGACCCTGGAGTGGAGAAAATGTCTTCAATAGCGGGAATCTGATTCTCGATCTGCTGCATAACTTCTTCCTGGAGTGCGGAGCACGTACTCACAAAATGAAGGTCTATGAAATGACCGATCACCCTGCTGCACGGGAAGTTGTCGGATACTTGCTCGTCCGCGGCGGGGTGCATGTCGTGGCCTATGCCAAAGCACTGGAGGTAGCAACCGGTGTGGATGTCAGCAAGCTGGTGCCGATCCCCTCCCTCAGCAACAAGGCATTCAACGAAACACGAAAGTATGAGGAGAAAAGCCTTCATACCAAGCTATATACGAACAGCGACGGGGATTTCACAGCGATCAAGCAGATCTGGAAGGGAACTCATCCCGAAGATGGACAACCGCTTGAAGTTATAGAAGGCTCACCTAAGGGGTATCCGATTGCTGAGGCACCTGAAGTGCCGGAAGAATTTGCGCCTGGCATCTCAGAAGAAGATTTCAAAGCGATTGCCGCCAGGTTGCAGCAGGCTGCCAATATTCGATAAGACGCTGACCACTGAATCAATTTCATAAATCCATAAGTGAGCGTCTAATCATCAATATCAAGTTGTACATGGTTTAGGTATAACTTGATATTGTACCTATTCGGATTGAAATCCGTATTAAGAAATTGATTCCACTTTATAAAAAGTTTAAAAAGCCGGGCGACAGGACCTCAGAGGGTCTTCGTCCGGCTTTTCTATGTAGTGCTATGTTGAGTTGCCTGAATGTCACTTTTTGAGACCGCTGCCCGATCTCATCTTCTCCTTCAGTACATCACGGAAGACGACCATCTTCTCGTCCGCTCTCTTCTGCTTGGAATTGGCCACGGGTTGAGGCCTGAAATACTGATGATTGAAAGCCATAATACTATGTACTGTCATATTCATGCTGGATTCATCCTCCCTTCCGTAATCTTTTCCCTGTCAACATGTCCATGCATTGACTGCTTTCTTCTTTATTAACCCGTATGCCGTACTCTTAAACAGCTGAAGTTCATTTTCATGCTAAAAAGATGTTTTTTTTCATAGCAGGATAATCCCCATGATTTTCATCCATAATATAGGTAAATTCAGTTGGGGGGAACTGCCTGTGAAAATGTCAGGAGCACAGCTCTGGATCGCTGCATTAGGCGGCGTCAATGAGATCGGCAAGAACATGTACCTCGTGCAGTATGCCGATGATATTATTGTTATCGATTGCGGTGCCAAATTTCCCGATGAAAGTCTGCTAGGCATCGACCTGATCATTCCCGATGTCAGCTACTTGCTGAACAATATCGATAAGGTACGCGGACTGGTCGTGACTCACGGACATGAAGATCATATTGGCGGCATCCCTTATCTGCTGAAACAACTGAACATTCCGATATATGCTTCCCGCTTGACACTAGGCCTGATAGAAAACAAGCTGAAGGAGCATGGCCTTCTGCGGCAAACGAGCCTGCACTGCATTGATGCGGATTCGACACTAGACTTTGGCACCATCACCACCACCTTTTTCAACACCAATCACAGCATCCCGGATTGCCTCGGGGTTGTATTCGATACTCCCGAAGGAACCGTCGTACATACAGGGGACTTCAAATTTGATATGACACCGGTCAACAAACAATACCCTGATCTGCACAGAATGGCTGAAATCGGCAAAAAAGGTGTTAAAATCCTACTTTCAGAAAGCACCAATGCTGAGCGCCCTGGCTTCACTCCGTCCGAACGACTGGTAGGATCACATATGGAAGAAGCGTTTAAGAATGCTGAACAAAGAATCTTTGTCTCCACCTTTGCTTCCAATGTGCACCGTCTGCAACAGGTTGTGGATGCTGCTCATCATACTGGGCGTAAGCTCGCTCTGCTGGGCAGGAGCATGGTGGCTGTGGTCGGCGTAGCCCAGGAATTAGGGTATCTGGATATTCCGGATGACATGTTGATAGAGCCTGCGGAGGCTGCCGACCTACCGCCTGAACAATGTGCCGTGTTATGTACAGGCAGTCAGGGTGAACCTATGGCCGCCTTATCCCGTCTGGCGAACTCCAGCAATCGGCTAATGGAGATTCACGCTGGGGACACTGTACTGATCGCGGCCAATCCAATCCCCGGTAATGAACGAAATGTCGCCCGAATTGTAGACAACTTGTATATTCTGGGTGCACGAGTCATCTACGGCTCCCGCAGCGAGCTTCATGTATCCGGGCATGGCAGCCAGGAAGAACTGAAACTGATGCTGACCCTTATGAAACCGGAATACTTTATTCCGGTGCACGGAGAGTACCGTATGCTTCATCATCACAGCCTGTTGGCCGAGGCGGTAGGTGTAAATCCTGAGAATATTTTCATTCTCAAAAACGGCGACATTGTTGAAGCTGCGGGGGGGACTGTCAGACAGTCCGGCAAAAAACTAACCGCGGGGCAGATCCTCGTCGACGGTCTGGGCATCGGGGATATTGGCAATGTGGTGCTACGCGACCGGCGACAGCTCTCAGCTGACGGTATCCTGATCACAGTCATTACACTTAACCAAACCGATGGACGGCTGCTGAACAGTCCCGATACCATTTCCAGAGGGTTCATCTATATCCGCAACTCGGAAACGCTAATGGACGAAATCAATCAATTGGTCACGGATACGCTGCATAAAATGCACAAAGCCGATCTTGGCCAATGGAATATCATGAAGCAGACGATCAAGGATGTCCTGGGTAAATTCCTGTATGAGAAAACCAAACGGCGACCGATGATCCTGCCGATCATTATTGAGGTGTAACGGCTTCAGCGTGGGTAGACAGACAAGAGCCTCCAAGTGACCAAGGGTCCTTCGGAGGCTCTTTGTATATAGCTTGGTATGTTATTTGACCGCGAACCAGGAAGCTTCATTGAGCTGTTCCAATTCATCGACCGTAAGCTGGAAGGTCATCGCACCGATGTTTTCCTGGGCATGCCGCACCTTCGATGCACCCGGAATCGCCACGACCGTATCGCCGTGATAATGAATCAGCCAATTCAGCGCGATCTGCCCTGAGGTCGCATTGTATTTTCGACCTAGGGCATCCAAAGCCTCTATTAATGGCCGACTGCGGGTCAGGCTCTTTTCATTTAAACCGGACATTAACCGGCGGCTGCGGGTCAGGGCTTGAATCTGCGCCGGATCATGATGGAAACGACCCGTGAGCAGTCCCTGCTGCAGTGGAGAATAAGCAATGATTGAAATGCCATGCTCCTTCGCAGTCTCCAGAATTCCGTTGCGGTCAATCGCCCGGTCGAGCAGATTGTATTTAACCTGATTGGAGACCAACGACAGTCCATGCTGCTGCAACAAGCGGTGAGCCGCGACCATCTGCTTCGCCGAATAATTGCTGACACCGACATAACGGATTTTTCCCGCTTTAACCAAGCCAGCCATCGCCTTCATCTCCTGAGCAATCGTGGACAAGGAGAATGGCTGGTGAATCTGGTACAGGTCAATGGTTCGTCCACCCAGGCATCGAATCCGCTCCTCAATCGTGGAGGTAATCGAACCCGCGGTACGGAAAAGTGGCCACCACTTGGTCGCGATCAGCGGAGCCGATTGAGGACTTCCCTCCTGCCGCAACTGGTCGAGGACCTGTGCCAGCGCTTCCTCTGATTTGCCTCCACCGTAGACCTCTGCCGTATCCACCCAGTTCATGCCGCCTTCAAGACTGACCCGCACAATCTCGAGAATATCGCCTTCATTCAGGTTGCTCCAATAGCTGCCCACCAGTCCCTTTCCCCGGCTAAACTGCCAGCAGCCCAGGCCCAGTGGCGAGACGGAAAGCGAAGACTGACCCAGGGGGCGCAGCTTCACCGCTGTCAAGTTCTGCTCCATCACTCATCCTTCTTTCCCCGCTATGAAATAAAAACCATTAGTATGATTACGCCTAACATATCATTTATTTCCTGTAATTAGAAGACAACTTTATTGCTGGATCAGTTTGAGGAAATTCTCCTGCAAGGTGAGCGTGTATGAACTGCCCTCCCACTTTGCTGTAAAACCCAGCGCCTGTGCAAGCTGAGCTGCGGGAACCATCGAGGTGTAGCTCACCAATATGCTCTCGCCCATGGGGATAGTTCTGCCATTTCCCAGCTTGTAATTCCCATCCTGAAGCACAACTTCTTTGCCATCCTTGGTCAATGTCATGATGCCGCCCACAGACCCGATGGTATAACCCAAACTTTGGGCCACATCTCGCAGCGGTACCAGTACTCTGCCCTCCCGAAAAATTGGCGGCTGGAGAGGTTCCAGCATCTGACCGTCGATAATCAGCGTTACGGGCTTCAATAGGGGGGAAACCGTAAAAGGACGGGAATCCAGGGCACTGATGCCCAATTGACCGAACATATTCGTGCCCCAGGCAGCAACCGTTCCATCTTTCATAACCGCATACTTACTGTTTTCTCCTGTGGCAAAAGACACCGGCGCTTGCAGCCCTTTAATCTGCCTCGGCTGTGTAAAACTAAGCTGTCCGTCGGCAGCATACATATGACCCCACGTCCAGACTGTACCATCCTTCCGGACAGCGGCAAAACCGTTCAGATTCAGCTCCAATCTGGCGATATTGCTGGGTGATGTGATTTTCTGAAGCGACTTCTGATTACTCCCTGCTCCCCATATCCAATATTCCCCCTTCTGGTTCTGCACGAGGTTGATGAAGCCATTCGTGTCTATAGAAGTTATGCCAGAAAGCGAAGACATCTTCTGAAACTTGATTGGATAGCTGGGAATCCCGAAGTTACTGCTGTTCCAGCCGCCGACCGATGACCATACTGCTCCACTAGCCGTCAGGACGACTAGGCTGTCACCGTTAAATACCGCTGACTTGACATTGTAAAGACCGCTGACCGGAGTCGGGGCTTTGGGGAGACCTGTGTTATCATCCTGTGCCCCGGTTCCCCACACCCATAAGGTACCATTATCCTTGAGCGCGGCGTGGTATCTTTCACTGCCAACCCATTTGACTCCACTTAAGCCCGGCACCTTCACTGCGGCAGGCAGAGAGGTATATCCGGTTTCAGAATCAGCCGGGGAGTTCCATTCCCAGACAGTCCCGTCTTTTTTCACCGCCAGCGCGCTATCTGTTCCACTACTCAGAGCGACCACATCCGTCAAGCCTGATACGTTCTGGGGTAACAGTACCTCTACAGATTTTCCTGTCAGAGTAGCGCTGTCCTTCTTTTTAAACCGGCCCCAAGCCGTAACGGTTCCATCTTGCTTCAGTGCCAAGTAATATCCTCTTCCGAGGACAAGGTCTTTGGTATGATCCAAGAATGCTAGACGATGAGGCGTGATCGTCCAACCCTCAGGGCTGGCGACTCCGTTAGCAAATTGTCCATAGACATTGCTGCCCCAAGCCCACACGGTACCGTCTTGGCCAAGCGCGAAGGCGTTCCCGCCCCAGAAGCCTGGAGAGGCGACTATCTTCTTGATATTTGAAAGTTTGGCCGTAGAGGGTACTTCCGCTGCCCCAACAGCTTGAGGTATGGGCACCCACAGTAAAGCTACGCATAATACAACACTAAGCATAAGGGACTTGGATCGAGATAACTTCATCACCTGATCTCCTTCTTATTCAGATTATGGTATAATTATCCTGGCTGAACACCTCCTATTATAACGAAAGACCGCAGCAACGTAATACATAACAAGACAAATGATCTAGAACACATTAAAATAACAAATATAGCTTATCCTAAATAAGCCGGACAAAAGAAATTCACAAAAACAAAGATGAGTGAACGGGGAAGTTTGGAACTGTAGACGCAAAGCGCTCGCCTGACTGCTTTCCATAGAGAAGCTAGCACCGTAACATAGTCTGTCGACAGATTTCAGCACTAGAAGCGGTACATTCCCGTATAGTCCCCTTCCCCTTCAACAGTCGTCTTAACAGTGCGAAAGAGGGGCATCCTCCCCAACTATATAAGCTGAACTTAAGAATTAGGCAAGGTGCTATTCTTAAGTTCACTTTATATAAGAGCATTTTTGTACCTTATTTTACTTTAATATAGGTAAATGAGGCAAATAAGGGCATTATTGTATCTTATTTTCCGAAAAAACCATACTCGATGGATATTCTGGAAGATTTAAGGTACAATATTGCACTTAATCTCTAATAGCCGGTAGCGGCAGAGGAATTAAGGTACGAAAATGCCGTTAATTACACTTCGATCCTTCTTAGCTCTCTTATTCCCCTTGTTTGTCTCTATTTTAAAAATATAAGATACAAAATGCGGTTAGTTAGGGAGGTAGAACTACTTTTCATAATCTTAATTTCACTCATCTAGGAGGACAATATGTTCAAAATTCTCGGATTCATCCTGTTATTTCGATTTATCGGCAATCCTTTTCTTGCTCTGCTAATTCTGTTAATTATTCTGTATGTATTAGATCGCCGCTTTGTCGGCATCTTGCCCAGCATAGCAAAACCCTTCCGCAGATCGCGGCAAATCTCCAAACTGAGAACTACTATTTCGCTTAATCCCAATGATGTATCATCCAAATTTGAACTGGCCCGGTATTTGTCTGAACGCAAAAAATTTAATGAAGCAAAGAAATTACTACAGGAAATTGAAGACCGCTATGAACAATCCGCCGAATATTGGGTCGAGCTTGGACACGTGAATTTGAAGCTGGGACAGATGGAAGAAGGCGAGGCTCAGGTACTGAAGGGACTAGATATTAACCGCAGAGCCCAATACGGTCAACCCTATCTGCGACTGGCTGAGATTTTCCGTCATACAGACCGCGACAAGGCGCTTCACTATGTCAGCGAGTTCCAAGAGATTCAATCTTCCTCCAGTGAAGCTTATTATCTGGCTGGCTCGATGTACCGGGCGCTGGGAAGGGAAGAAGAAGCGAAAAGTGCTTTTGCAGAGTCAACAGCCATTTACCGCTCGCTTCCGAAATATAAGAAACGCCAGGAACGCGGCTGGGCGCTGCGCAGCTTTTTTGCCAAAATGAGATAGATGACGATCCTCTTACATCCTTAAGCGTAAAAAAAGAAAACCTCCGGAATCCACATTTCACGTGGCCCCCGGAGGTTCTTTGCTGATATCGTTATTTCACAGGTATTATAAATTCAAGCTCGGAGATATACTCTTTCTGTTCTTCCCGCCATATGAAAGGCTTCACTATGAGCGTTCTGGGCATCGAGTCAAAAGGTTCGAATGTAGTGGTATACGTTGTCAGGCCTTCATGTCCGTATAGACTCGCCCCGATATAGAAGGGACTTCGCCCCTGCTCATCGATAAGCTCAAAATTAATATTAAAGAGCCCGTGAATTTTATATTTCTCCCGCATTCTTCTTATTGTGTCACCCTTAACTTCTTCCGGCTCATTCTTGAACTCTACCACCAATAGGGTAGTCGTCTGGCTTAGCTCTAACCGCTTGATGCTCATATGAATAGGATCATCACTTTTAACTTCGGCCGGGGTGAGTACAATACTATCCGCAGTATTCTTTGTAACAGGAATCGTGAACGTAAAGTCCTGCTTAAGCTCAGCCAATCGAACCACCATCTTGAACTCAAATTGATCCGGAACTTGCACTTCTTCAAAGGTGGTCACGATCACCGAATTCGGAGACTCGTCGCCGCCGGGGGACAATCCCCATGCTGTATTCACGAGCTCCCCATTCACATAAAAGTCGATATTATTCACTACGCTTCCAATAATCCCCCGCCACGTCTCCATAAATGTTGCACCAGAGGTATCAGGTGACTCACGGCTAAGAACCAGGGACAAGCGACTGCCATCATACATCAGTTCTGATACCCCCAGCGTCACGCCTTGGTGAGTAACACTCTGATCCACGCTGTGAATCAATCCACGCTCTGATGCATTACGAAGACCAAGATCTCCCGCCAACTGGAACACACTCTTCACAAAAGGAATTTGCTTAAGGGTCTCCGCCATAGCTGGCGAGAAGAATCCCAGAACAATAAAGAGCAAGCCCGCTACAGCCACACTACCTGTTGTAATGATCATGCGGTGCAACCACCGTCGCTTCTTCCTTGCTAGACTGTGGTTTTGGGTACTACTGTCTAGCATTTGATAGGTGATGTCCATTCTGCTACGCACAGGCTCTGGCACTTCTTCGATGGAAGCCATCTTCAAACCAACCAGTTCTGCCTCGAAATCAGGGTTGTTCATACGTTGACCTTCCTTTCTGCTGGATCTGCCAGCCACTGGTATAATGACTTTCTAGCCCTATGCAGCCTTGTCTTGATTGCACCTTCAGACAGCTCCAGGATGTCCGCAATTTGGCTAAGTGGCAGATCCTGAAAATAATGCAGGATAATAATATTCCGCGAGATCTCCTCTAATTGATACACGGCTTCGCGCAGATCGATATGTTCATAGTCAGGACTCTCTCTATGCAGGCTGGGCAGCTCAGCCATCACGACACTTTTTGCACTCTTGCGCAAGAGTAGATTGCATTCATTAATCAGTATGCGTAGCAGCCATGTTTTGAAAAATAACGGTTCCTTCAGACCGCCAATCGACTGATAGGCCTTGAGCACCGTCTCCTGCATGGCGTCCGCACAGTCCTCATCCTTTTTCACAATAGCTTTCGCCACTGTATACATTTGCAGCTCCAGCTCTTTCACAAGATGGATGAAAGCATCTTTATCCCCGGCTTGGGCACGTCTGACCTCTTCTGTCACATCTGTTTCCAACTGTAAAGCCCCCATTCCTTTTCCACTCATTTCCTGCTCTTTATGCTGATTAGATGCCCGGGAAGGGAAAAAGGTTTCTCTTTATTTGTAAAAAAGAAAAAAAGAGTGTGTCCCAGTAAACAGCAATTGCTGCGGGACACTCTCTTTGCAAGGAAGTGTAGTCTTCTCACAAGGCTACGATCTGGACCTTAAGTGACAATACTCTACACATCTAGTGTATTTGATTTCTCCTCAGCAGCACTAGAGCTGTCAGGGAATGGCCACCAGTTGGCCCGCCCGAACATCTTCACCATCACCGGCACGAAGAACGGCAGGAAGATGAAGGCATACAACGCCAAGCCGGCAAGCACTACTGTAGCGATCTGCATCATCGAGAGCACGCCCGATGGATACATCGAGGCAAAGGTACCGCCCAGAATAACTACAGCTGACAAAATAACAGTCCCCATGTTGCGCATGGCATGCAGGATAGCTTCTTTCACATCCCATGACTTGTTCTCGTTGAACCGGGCCATAAGGAAGATACTATAGTCAACGCCAAGCGCTACCAGCATAACGAAGCTGAAGAATGGCGTGGACCAGGTGATTCCGGAATAGCCGAGCATGTTCACGAAGATCGCTTCCGTCATCGCCAGCGCCGTAAAGTAAGTAATCACGAGCGACAGAATCAGGTAAAGCGGCATGATGAAGGAACGGAGCAGTAAGACCAGGATGATGAATATACCGCCCAGCATCAAGATTACTGTCCGGCTATAGTCCGCATTGGAGATGTTCTGCAAGTCATTGTAGGTGCTGGTAACGCCACTGATGGCAATTTCCGCATTCTCCAGCTTCGTTCCTTTCACCGCACGTTCAACAGCAGATTGAATATTGCTAACACTGTCGATGGCTTCCTTGCTGTAAGGGTTCTGTGCGAACACAATATCAAGGGTCATAATCTTGCGGTCATGTGTCAGGTAGTTGTCGAACACCTGTTGGATGCCGTCGGCTTTGAGAGCCTCATCCGGCACAAAGAATCCGCTCAGTTCATCATCCTTAGCGTTATGAATCTGGTTCAGGAAATCCTGTGCTGAGCCGAGGCCACCGGAGATCTGCTTCAGCCCATCCGCACTATCGCTTAGACCGGCAGTTAACTGACCGATCTGGCCGGTTAGCTGACCGAAGCCGTCCGCCAGTTGCTTCTGTCCACCTTGCAGCTGATCCAGACCGCCCGTAATCGATGGGATTTTTCCAACGATCTGACCTTGACCGTCAGCAGCCTGGTTAAGTCCCGATTGAAGCTGACCAATCCCCGCCACAAGCTTCTGCAAGCCCTGTGCCAGTGCAGTCTGTCCGGCCGCAGCTTTGGCATAACCGGCATTGGCTTCCGTCAGGCCGCCAGCCGCACCCTTCAAGTTCTGGGAAATCTGGCCGAGGCCTGCCGCCAGTCCAGCAGCACCGGTACCGGACTGAGTCACTGTGCCTTTAATGGTCTGGTAATTGACATCCTGCAGCAGATCCGGATAGCTGGTCTCAAGCCCAGCGAAGGAAGTGCCCAGGCCGTTCAAGGCTGTTGCTACGCCTTGCAGCTGGCCTTGAATCTGGCCTAGCCCGCCATCTAGCGCCGTCAGACCTGCGCCGATTTTTTTGTAGCCGGCAAGCAGCGCCTGATTGGCATCCGCCAACTGCTGTGCACTTGTCGCTGCCTGCTGAAGTCCGGCTTTGATCTGGCCTGCCCCGGCAGAGCCGCTCTTAATGCCGCTCTCAATCCGGGATAGACCGTCGCCAAGAGCGACAATCCCCGCTTTCAAATCGGCCGTTCCCTCCGTCAGCTTCTCGCTGCCGGACACGGCTTCAGCCAGCTTGGGCGCATTGTCACTAAGCTGCTTGCTGGCTTCGGACAAGCCGCTCTGAATCTTGGACAATCCGTCATTTGTCTTGTCCAGACCCTCTGATAGTGTCTTGACTTGTGTAGGAATCAGGAAGTCATTGATCGCCTCGCCTGCCGGACGCGACATACTGCGAACGGTCTTGATCCCTTCCACCTTCTCCAGCTCACGGCTGATCTTCTCCGCAAGCCCGATATACTCCGAATTGTCCATTCGATCGTCATTCTTGATCACGATCTTGCCTGGCATAGATTCACCAGGGCCAAAGCTTTCGGATATAATATTAAAGCCTTTAACCGAGGCATAGTTCGAACCAATCTCATCCATGCTGTTATAGGACAGCTTCCCATCGTAGGTGACCAGGAAAGGCACAACGATGGCTGCTACGATTAGCAGCGCCGCCCATGGTCTTTTCAGGGAGAAGGAGCCTGCCGCCCCCCAGATTCGGCTTTCGCTGTGTTCCAGCTTGCCGCGCGACGGCCAGAACATCTTTTTGCCCAGGACAGCCATAAAGAAAGGTACAACTGTCACTAGTGCAAGTAGCATCACCGCAATGCCGACAGCCACGGCCACCGCCGAGCGATACAGCATGAACTTGGAGAAGCCGATGGCTACAAAGCCTACAAATACAGCAAGGCCGGAGTAGAACACCGTACCGCCTGCTTTACGATAAGTCTCAATAATTGCAGTTTTGGTATCCGCCGAAGCAGCCAGCTCTTCCTTGAATCGGCTAATCAGCAGGATACAGTAATCCGTCCCGATCCCGAACAATACGGCCACCATAAAGATCTGGGTGAACGTGGATAGCGGGAAATCATAACGATCGACCAGAAACGCTACCACTGACTGGGCCACCACATAACTCAGTCCCACAGTCAGCAGCGGAACAAATGGAGCTACGAACGACCGGAACACTAAGAATAGAATTAGAAGAATGAATACTACGGTTATATATTCCGATTTCTTCAGCCCCGCTTCGGAGCTGGCAATCGTGTCTTCGGTAATCAAACCTTCACTCGTCAGATAATGATCAGCGTCCACATCTTTCAGTAGCGCGTCTACTTTACCTGGAAGCACCTTGACGTCTTCATCACTACCAGCGACAAACAACGCCACCATAATCGTTTTGCCATCTTTGGCAATCAACGTGTCTTTCAGCTCACTTTGCGAGAACGGGTCGGTAATGGAGTCCAGCTTGAGATCGGCTTTATTCTGGTTCAGCTTCTCAACGCCTTGCTTAATACTCTCCATTTCCTTGGCCCCAATGCCTTGCGGCTTGTTGAACACAAGTGCAACTTGATGGAGCGTCTCCCCGCCTTTGGCCTCAGCAGCTTCTTTCATAATCTCGGCTGCTCTGGATGAAGGATATCCGGCCGGAACCGCAATCTGTCCCTTCTCGCGGACTAGATCGGACATTCCAGGTGCTGTCAACATCAATACAACAGCCGCTGCAATCCAGATCACAATGATGGCCCATCTGGCCTTAAGTATGGTCTTCAATCCTCTTTCCCTCCTGAGTCCTGCATCATTCTTGCCAGCCTTTCGAACATCATAATGAAATTCTCGATCTCTTTGTCTCCAAAATGGGAGAAGTACGGCGACACCGTATCCATGACATGCTTACCCGCCACTTCAAATACCTCACGCCCCTGCTCCGTCATTGAGAGATAGACCTGCCTCCGGTCATTCTCGTCGCGCGTACGCACCAAAAGTCCCGCATCGACCAGCCGGTTGCTGATTGCTGTAATCGAGCTTTTACCTACAGCGAACGATTCGGCCAGATATGTGGAGGTGCAGCGCTCCTTCCCGTTGATCAGCCGCAAGATCAGGTATTGGTCTGTCGTAAGTCCGCCAGCGATACTATCCCTGATTTGAGCACTGATATTTCTTGATACCGCCAGGTAGGCATCCAGATAACGGTTTATCCACTGTTCTGCCACTTCATCCAAAGCTTAATCCTCCTTACAACCCCACAATAGTTCATGTGTAGAATAGTTTCACTTTAGAACTATATGTCTTCAGCACTCAAAAGTCAAATGTAATGACGTAGTGCTTGTATTTGCATGAAAAAAAATGACAGGCCAACAAAACTCCTTGGCCTGCCATTCTATGTCGTTCAGGGTGAGGTTATTCCTCATCCTCAAACTCTTCAACCTCATATACACAGCGAAACATCTCGATTCCGGCTGCGTTCACGCCGAGACTATAGACCATAAAGCCCAGGGCCCGGTAGAAATCGGCTGCTACCTCATCTTCGGTCTCTGACAGTAAGTAACGCGGCTCTCTAGCAGTAAGCAGCTCCAAAATCATCCCACGGGCATATCCTTTACCCCGATTCTCCGGCAGCACGGCAATGTGGCGGATATCCAGTGAGCCATCTTCTGTTTCCTCGAATCCTACCAGACCAAGGAGCAATTCCTCTTCTTCCCAGCCAAACAACTGCAGTCCGGATGAATTGCGGTATTCCTCCGAAGTCTGCTGAAGGGTCTCGGTTTCCTCAACCACCGCATACTCCAGCAGTTCATTCACCTCAGGTGTTCCGATGCGTGGTGTCAAATCAATCAGCATGTATGTAATCCCTCCATCTTATGAATTCCTTCCAGTTCTCCCCAGCCGAATTACAGCATAGCCAGCCCATACCCCCAGCATGTTCAGCAGCAGGTCGTCCACATCGAAGCTTCCAACGTGCAGAAGCATCTGCAGACATTCTAGCAGCAGAATAACAGGGATCATGACTAGCGCCAGTCTTGCCGCAGAAGACAGCTTGTTCCAAATCAGGGGCAACAACAACCCGAACGGAACAAATACAGCCACATTCCCCAGCAGATTTACCGCCCGATTCCAAATGGAAAGGCGGTTCCCCATGTCCAGATAAAGAGAGACGGTCTTCCATGGTACCAGATTATACTGCCACGGTCCACCCATATGGGCTTCACGACCGAAACCGAGAAACATCCAGTAGAGCAGCAGCGCACTGTATAAAATAAGAACGGCCTGCACCCCGCGCCTGCGTCTACGCCTGGGTCCGGACCCTGGAAGGAAGATCAACGATGCTTATCCCCTTCGATCACTTCAATGCTGCCATCGCTTTTGCCGATAATCGCAAAGTCTGCAATGCCAATGAAGAGACCGTGTTCAACTACGCCTGGTATGCCTTGCAGTGCCTTAGCCAGCTCCGGCGCCGAATGGATTGCTCCAAAATGGCAGTCAGCAATGTAATTGCCATTATCGCTCTTGTACAGGTCATCACCAGTACGGCGCAGTACCGGCTCACAACCGAGCTTGGCGAGATCACTAAGCGTCCATTCACAAGCGAATGGAACAATCTCTACAGGCAACGGAAACTTGCCCAGTGTCTCCACTGCTTTACTCTCATCAGCAACTACGATCATGCGCTCGCTCCCCATAGCGACAATCTTCTCGCGCAGCAGGGCGCCCCCGCCACCCTTCACTAATTGCAGCTTGCCATCCAGCTCGTCCGCGCCGTCAATCGTGAGGTCCAGGCGGTCAATGTCACCGAAGCCCACGAGCGGAATTCCCAGCTCACGTGCCTGATCCTCAGAAGCCTGTGACGTGGCAACAGCCGTAATCTTCAACCCTTCAGCCACCCGTTCGCCAAGCTTGCGGATCGCCCAATAAGCCGTCGAACCGGTACCAAGACCTACCTTCATACCATCCTGCACATATTCTACTGCTTTCTCAGCGGCTAACTGCTTTACATTAACACTCATTTTATTCCCTCCACATTTCCGATATAATATTATGATGCAAATGAAGACTAACCAAACTCCAGGAGGAGCAAGATGAGAACTGAAAACCAAATCCAATCCAAAATTAATGAACTAACCCTGCAGCGCAGATCGCTGGAATCACGCCTCGCCCCCTTGGCAGAGGAAGATACCCAGCGCAGTTCATTGCAGGCCCAGCTTGTACGACTCGAAGATATGATTCTAATGCTGGAATGGGTACTTAACGCACCCGTCGGTAAATATCACGCCTGACGCTTATTCTTCTATTAACGTTTTGCCGTAGCATAGACTGTCAGGATCTCCAACATAAGGACCAAACAGATCTATCGGCCGGTAGCCGTGCTTGACATACAGGCCAATGGCTTCCGGCTGCTTGATCCCGGTCTCCAGCAGGATTTCCCGGTACCCGGCGGCCAAGGCCTTACCTTCAAGGAAGAGTAGCATTTTAGTCGCGATCCCCATTTTGCGGCAGCTGGAATCTACATAGAAGCGTTTCAACTCCATTGCCCTTCTCCCAGGATCCAGATAATCCAGGGGACGCAATCCACCGCAACCCACGGCCTGTCCATTCACATAAGCTACTACGAATGTCATCTCCTGAACCTTGGGATCGCTAAAATCCACTACATAAATCGTCTCATGCGGATATCGCTCCAGCAGTTCCTCATCCAGAGTGACAATAAGCTCCCGCAAATCTTTGTTATCCGGAGCTACAACTACAAATTCCACATCTGTAACAGGCAGCATATGTTACTCCCTCCATGCATTTTCTGTAATTTCTCATAATCTACTGCATTCCATCAAGGCTGCTCGGCTAGCTAGACTGCTTCTTTTACCGCCTTCTCCAGATTCAGGATCAGTTCCTGCTCAAGATCACTGACGCCCTCCTCCACATAGGCAACAAATTCGATCGGCTGTTTCTCACCGGCCAATTGCCTGATCCTGCTCAGCATATAGCGCTGTGCATCCGGCAATAACATTTCTCCTTGCCCTGTGTCATCCCTGCATAATGTAACCCAGGCGTATTCCTGCCCTTCAGTCACTGATGCAGCTGATTCCAGAGGCAACCTCAAGCTGAATAAAGATTCCCCTCCAGAATCCCCCATCTGTCTCGGTGTAGCTTGGCTAAATACAGAATAACGCGGGGACGGCAGATGCACTGCTGCTCCGTTCGCCTTGCGCCCGGCAATCAGCCGGCTGTTCTGATAAGCAAGCCATCCCGAAGCCAGCAGCAACAGGAGTGCAGCAGCCAATACCGCCAGGATCATCCATCCTCACCGTCCATTCCTAATTAACAACACTTCCTTTATCTTATCACGGCAGCAAGACAGACGGGAGTGGGGATTTTGCAGACATATGATTTTGTAATCCACCTTCTGTATGTCTCGCCTTCCAGTGAACCATAATAACAGGGACTACGGGATACATCCTATAAAGTCATTTTAAAATATTCAAAATAACAGTTGAAACTTTTTTGGACATGTCCCATAATAAAAAATGAAAGCGGCTAGCCAATCCATTAGGAAATCAAGGGAGGATATCAGCAATGAAATTTTTCTTGGACACAGGGAATATTGAAGAGATCAAACGTATCACCCGCCTCGGTTTGGTGGATGGCGTAACGACAAATCCTTCACTGATCGCCAAAGAAGGCCGACTCTTTAAAGACGTTATCAAAGAAATCGTCGAGATCGTGCCAGGGCCTGTCAGCGCTGAGGTCATCGGCCTGAAGGCTGACGAAATGCTGAAGGAAGCGTATGAAATCGCTGAGTGGGCACCGAATGTGGTAATTAAGCTGCCTATGACCGAGGATGGTCTGGAAGCCTGTTACGAGCTCACGAAAAAAGGCATCAAAACCAATGTGACGCTTATCTTCTCCGCCGCCCAAGGCCTGATGGCCGCCAAGGCCGGCGCCACCTATATCAGCCCATTCGTAGGACGTCTGGATGATATCGGCGTGGACGGGTTGAAGCTGATCAGAGATCTTAAGACTATCCTGACCAACTACGGCCTGACTTCCGAAATTATCGCAGCCAGCATCCGTAACATTGCTCATGTGGAGCAAGCCGCCTTAGCAGGTGCACATATCGCTACAATTCCTGGTTCCCTCCTGCCTTCACTCTGGAAGCACCCTCTGACCGATAATGGTATCGAGCGTTTTCTTAAGGACTGGGAGACCGTTCCAAAAGCTTAAATATAGTTTTAATTGATGGTGAACACCAAGCCCTTGTCCGAGTATCCGGACAAGGGCTTTTTAGTATCGTTAGTTAATTACTTGGCATTCATCCATAAAGACAGAGCCTAAAATAAATGCAAAAGAGTGTGCTAGCCCGGCTCTTTTCGGTAGTTCAGCGGACCCGGGCCCGCTGAGTCCGGATCGAGAACGATTTCGCTGTCTTTTTGACTCCATCCTCTCCACCTTCTTCTTTGCTTGGCGTTACAGCAAACAAACTCAACAAACCACCCACAGCTCCCAATACAGTCATAGTTCCGAATAGCACCCAATGACCCCGGGTCATTAGCAGCGAGACGACAGGAGGCCCTAGCGCCACCCCGATGAACCTCATACTACTATATAGCGAAGTAATCGTTCCACGGTTCTCCTTTTCAAAAGCCTCAGTGATCAGCGCATCCATACAGGGCAGGACCACCCCAATACCGATACCGCTCACCGTCAGGAACGCTACCATCATATAAATCCCTTTGTTGAAGCCAGTAACCACCATCGCCCCCGTCAGCAATACCATTCCGCCAAAGCCCAGCCATTTCATTAGGGCCTTGTTCTGACCGATGATCTTCCCGCAGCCGTAGGATGCGAGACATAGCAGTGCCAACGGGATCGCCAGCACCAGCCCTTTCATTGCCCCATGCAGCTTATGTTTAGTTTCCAGGATCTCGGATAGATAAAAAAGTACTCCAAAGGTCACAAACATGCAAATGCCACCGATCGCAAATATCGCATAGAGCCAGCGCCCTCTTTTATGCAGAATGTCCTTAATATCGGATAAAAACTTGCGCAGTGTCGGTTTCTCCTCTGCAGCCTGATCTTCCTTTTTCGGCGGCTTGACCAGAAACAGTACCAGCACAAATGAAAGAATGCAGAGAAACGGAATCGCGATAAATGGAGCGTACCAGAGCAGCGTCCCCAGGTATGCGCCTAAAATCGGGCTAAGCACCTTGCCGAAGGTATTGGAGGTCTCAATCAGCCCTAGACTTTTGCTGACCTCCTTCTCATCTTTGAACAGATCCCCCACGAACGGTAGCACGATTGGAAAAGCGCCGGCAGCACCGATTCCCTGAAGCAGTCGCCCGGCAAGAATCACCCAATATGCGCTGTACCCTTTCATGAACCAGGCGGCGATTACACAAACAACCCCGCCTATAGCGGCTAACATAAGGCTGGGAAGTATCACAATCTTCCGTCCATAACGGTCGGAGAAAAAACCGGCAACTGGAATCATTAAAATGGCAATCAGACCGTAAACCGTGATGATCATGCTGACCTGAAAAGAATTGATTCCCAGGGCATGCTCAATCTGCGGTAAAGTTGGTAGTAGCATGGAGTTGCCTAGCGTCATTATCAGCGGAATGGAAGCCAGTGCAACCAGATCCCATTTTTTATCCTTCATGGACTGACCACCTTTATCTTAGTTGACATTACCCCTTATTGTGGTTTGTTCCCCTCTCTTTATACACCATGATGTAAATAAATAGCCGTTTGTAGACTGTGAAAAAAAGTAAAACCGTACTTCGCGGGGCGAAGACGGTTTTTAAGGATTTTTTAAAATTGAATTACTTTACATTATACACTGCCAACTGTGAGTGACTCAGTCTTAGATGTCGGCATAAACCGGCTGGGACGTCCCAGACAATAAATATGCAGCAAATGCATCGCCCGGGTACAAGCCGTATAGAACAGCTTGCGTTCGCTCTCCCGGTTATACTGCTGATCCGAGCCATCATAAATAATAACGGCATCGAATTCCACACCCTTCGCCAAGTAAGCCGGCAGCACCAACGTGCCCTTTTGGAAGTTTGGCGTATCCTTCGTCACCAGCCTGGCTGGTAATTTGTTCTCAAGTGCGGCATGAACACGTGCGCTCTCTTCGGCTGTTTTGCAGATCACCGCCACATAATGATAGCCCTGGGCATGCAGCTGCAAAATATCCCTCTCCACTGCGTCCAGCAGCTCCCCACCAGTTGATACGACTTGTATCTGCGGTTCCTCGCCGCGCCGGTTGAACGGTGTGATCCGCTCTCCGCCGGGAATCATCGATCTCGTGAACTCGACAATCTCATACGTTGAGCGATAGCTTCGCGTTAGCGAGATAACTTCCGTATTCTCTTCCCCATAAATGCTCACAAGATTACCCAGCTCACCAAGTACCTCACCTTGGGCATAAATTGCCTGGTTTAGGTCGCCAAGCACCGTCATTTTCGCCCGCGGGAACAGCCTCCGCAGGAATTCCAGCTGGAACGGTGAATAATCCTGAACTTCATCGACAATGACATGCCGAATCAGGGTATTGGTCCGGAATCCCTGGCTAAGTTCCTTCAGATAAAGGAATGGCGTGGCATCCTCGTAATAAAGATGATTCTCTGCGAGAGCAGACACGGTTTGTTGACTAATCTCATCCCATTCAGCTGGAAGAGGACTGTCGTTCAAGCTTGCCATCAGCTTGCGATCGCTAAACAGCTTGCTGTATAGCGCTTTAACATCCACAAAGCGCCCGCGCTTGATCCAGCCGCGAAGCGGCTTGAGACGCTGACTCACCACATAGCGGGCCAGCACCTCTTTTTCCGTGTCAAAATCATCAAAGCTGCTCTCAGTCCCCCGCTTCTTACGCCGCATCATCTGGTAAGCCCGGTGATAATCGCTGGAATCCAGCAGCTCAATCTGGCTCTCTACCCATTCTGAGCCCCGCTCCTCGTGGCTGTAGGCCGCCAGCTTCTTGAGCAGCCATCCAGTCATCAGCTCCACGCGGTTTGCCAGCCGGATCGCCGAATCGTAACTATAGAATTGAGCCGCCATCTCTTCCTTGGTAACCACGATACGGCCCATGAATACGACCGGCTTGAACTGAATACCTTCCTTCTCCAGCATGGTGGCATAACGGCGAATAGCATCCAGGAAGGCTACCGAGGACTTATACTGAATACCGTCTCTGCGGACACGGGCTTCGGGACCGTCCGGCGCGTTCAGCAGGCTTTCCGTCTGGCTAAAGACATCTTCAAGTTGAAACTCTTGGGATAACCGATGCTCCAAATACATCTGGAACGTGGTTTGCTGCATATTCTCCTCGCCCAATTCAGGTAGAACGGTGGACACATAGCTGTTAAACAGCGGGTTGGGCGAGAACAGCAGCATTTGGTCTGCCTGCAGCACCGCTCTGTATTTGTAGAGCAAGTACGCCACCCGCTGAAGCGCTGCCGAAGTCTTACCGCTACCGGCCGCTCCCTGAACGACCAGCATACGGCTTTTATCATTGCGGATAATGGCATTCTGCTCCTTCTGGATTGTCGCGACAATGCTCTTCATTTTGTCATCCGCACTGTGGCTGAGCACTTGTTGCAGCAGTTCATCCCCGATGGTCACCCCGGTGTCGAACATGACTTCGATTGTCCCGCTATCAATCACAAACTGGCGTTTCAGCTCCATATTTCCGGAAATGATCCCTCCAGGGGTATCATAGGTAGCCGGTCCGGGCGCTCCGTCATAGTAAAGACTTGAGATCGGCGCACGCCAGTCATAAATCAGGAAATGGCCGTCATCCTCCATAAGTGATCCAATCCCTAGATAAATCTGCTCCGTTTCACCATTTGGACCCTCTGAGAAATCTATACGGCCAAAATAGGGGGAGACGACCAACTTTTTATATTTTTTAAGAGCTTTGCTGGACTGCAGATGATGGCGTTCCCGTTCGTTAAGAATCTGTGCTTGCTGGCGCAAACTGGTTGAGGTCTCCCCCAAATCGTCGGGGCTACTGAAGTTGACAGTTACCTCTTCCCAAAATTCTTTACGCATATCCACCACATCGGTCCGGTGCAGCCCCAGCTCCTCAGATAACTGCCGGATATGCCCCGACAAGATCTGGGTTACCTGAGTTACCCGCTCCTGCTCTTCTTTCCATTCCTCTTGCTGATTTTCCACTACATTTCATCCCCTTTTGAAGGTTGACATTTCAAACTGTTCATGATAAAATTCATATTGAATAATTGTGTTTTCTCACAAATTCTTCTTATCTGGCGTTTTTATATTGTATCAATTTCATTTCTTTTTTTCAAGTTGAATAGTAACTTTATTCTCTTACATGCAGCAATAACAAATACATTATAATTAATCCGGTCCCCTTGGGACTGGATTTTTTTGTTGAGTGCGCTCAAGTGGGAAGATAGCAAAAAGGGGTTTTCCTCGAAAGTAAACGGTCCCCTTCATGAAGAAAGAAATTATCATAAACCCTGCTAAGACCAGGAGAGCTTTATCATACTAGGCTTCATTTCAAACGCATGCGTGAAGCTCAGAAATTATAAATAAAGTGCAGTATTGCAGTAACTATAAACAAAATGGGACCTTGCACACTGCGCTCAGGTCACCCTGTATAGTGAACAAGTCAGGGCCCGGTTCAGGTCTTCACGCCCTAATTTGGGAAGCTGGGCTCTGTTTTTGCTGGGAAATGTCAGACTGTTGAGAACGTAGTTTTTTGAGAACATCCATCATTAGATTTATGGATCTAGCACGAGCTCAGTACTCGCTTCTTATTCCGTCTGGTAACGGACCCCAGAGACGTTATTTCCTAACCACTGTCCATTCTAGAAAATAACGGACTCCAATGACGTTATGAATAGAAATCCCGTTTAAAATCCATGGTTTGGGAGGAAATAGCGTCCCCTGAGTCCGTTAGATGTCCCACATGCTGATTCATATGCAAATAACGACGATAGGGTCCGTTAGCCCCCATACATGAGTTTCAACCTTCTGACGCAATCGTTTTGGCAAGCACTGATGATGAAGAGGTGTCCCAATAGCTATGAAATAGCTGCTTGGGACACCCCTTGGTTTTCAGGAAGATATATGTTTTAGCTTGGGTGGACGCTCCGCGAACGAACAGTTTAAGTGGGAGAATATCTTCAAACTTTAAAAAACAAAAAAATTCTCTCTTTTGGTAAAATGGAAGTGCGACGTGGTTTCCAGCGATTTCTGCTTCACGGCATAGAGAAAGTGACACCCCGGTCGGATGGCTTTCACTTGCCCATAACGTGTTGAAGCAAGCCACAGAGGAGCAAAAAAGCAGAGCAGCGATTCTTCAATAGCGGAAGAATCGCTGCTCTGCTTACTTTTTTGTCGTTAGAATGAAAGAAGCTGTGCCCGATCGTTAGAAAAACTACGTTTGGGACAGTCTCTTTCGTGTTGCTTCAAGAATACATGCAGAATTGAAATTCAGTTTTAGCTTATGTAAGCCTCAACCAAAACTAAATTGGAGCTACCTTTTTGCAATGGAGCAAAGTTAAAGTAGATATGGACACCTGATCCCAAAGCATTCCAGCCATCAGGGTAATACGAATAGTCGAAGGCCTGCCCGTATTCGTCCTTGTCGCTAACCCAACTTTTCTCGATGTCAGATGCCTTAACATTCAGCAATACGTTAGCATATTCATTAATGACATCTGGCTTATTGGCGGACACTGTGGAGTTAACCAATTTCTTGAATTTATCTTTATAATAAGTGCGGCCGGTTGAAGTATTATCTTTCTCGGAGGTATATTTGTCCAAATATTCATTATACTTGTCCATTTTCCCGGTTTTTAGCGCATCTCCATAAGCCTTTACTAAAAGAACAGCCTGTTCTTTCATGGCAGCCGTCATTTGCTCTGTGGTTCCACTATACTTGATGACGCCGGCCGATGTTGCAGCCCCTGATGAAGAGGAACTTGAAGCCGCTGGTGCTGGTGTTGATGTCGACCCTGAAGGCGCTGATGACGAGCCCAACGCATCATTATAAGGGATTCCATCATTGCCCCCGTCACCGCTCGTCAGCGTAATGGTTTGGGTTGCATTGTTCCAGCCCAGTTCTACGCCAAGTGCTTCTGCCGTTGATCTTAGTGGCAGATAAGTCGTACCGTTATAGACGAGTGCAGAGAGCTTCTGGCCATTATTATCTTTGGGAGTCCAGGAAGAACCGTTTAGAACAAACTTGATGTTTGAGTTTAGCGCAGCCTGAATTTTCTGGATACCATTCGAAGCCCCTACTCCGATTGCACCAAAGACCAATCCACTCACTACTAACGAACTTACAAATACTGATTTTTTGATTTGCATTGAATGTTTCCCCCCATATCAATTCAGACAAATCCTGAGACAGCTTTTATAAATATTCCTGCCATTCACTAAAGATAAATTATTTAAAAGTATTACCTTTAATCAATTGAAATGTCATATTTTTCATGATAACAATGCTTTATTGAACTTTCAAAACAATATTTACCATTAATGAAATTAATACTTTTCCCGTCTCTTAATGTAATAAAAAACCAGTCCGCTCCTTCTCAGAGTCAGACTGGTCCTTATTAAATCATATCCATGTTTCCCTTAAAAGCTATTCCTTCTCCTCCGACATTCGGTGGATCTGATCCGCCACTTTATCGAGACGCTCCAGCTGATATCCGTAATCGTAAATGGCTCCGGCCACGACAGAAAGACGCAGTTGCCCAAATTTCTCACCATTGTACCCCTCAATCGCAGCCTCCAGGAACTTGTCGTTCTCTTCGGAAAGCGTCCTGCACTCGGCTGCTCCGGGCTTCAGCTTGTCTTCAAATTTAAGCAAAATATGCTCATGATATTTGATCAGCAGTTCCAGGTGACGGTCAAACAACTGATCCGTCTCCTCTGTACGCTCTGCCTGAAAATAATGGCGATCCACTGCCTCCAGTACCGCATACCCCTTCAGCAGGGAAGCCAGCAGGTTCTTGTACACGACCATTTGCCTGGTCTGGCTATACTTGGCCCGTCTGAGCTGCTTCTGCTCCTCTTCGAACAGGCTGTATTTGTCCGACAGCGATTTGATCGAGCCTTCCAGCGCCTGTTTCTCATCACGGAACACGCTTTCCTTCATCTCATGCGACACGCAAGTCCTTAGTAACAGGGACAGACTCGCGAAGACACTCTCAATTTGCTGGATATACTGCTTACGAGGCTTAGGCGGAAATACAGTTATATTAATTAAGAAGGCCGAGACAATCCCCGTCAGCGTAAGCAGAAAACGGGTCAGGGCAAATTCCCATTGCCCCGATGCTTCCATGACGGAAATTACAGTAACCAGCGTCAGGCCAATGGTGTCGGCCCGTTTCATTTTCATGCTTATCATAATCACCAGAATACATACCAGTCCTACGGCAATCGGTTCATTGGACAGCAGCATGCCGCCCAGTAAGGCCAGTACCGCCCCCATCGTACTCGTCTGAATCTGGTCCAGGAAATAGCGCCAAGATCGGTAAATGGAAGGCTGCATGGCGAAAATAGCAGCAATCGCCGCGCCGACTGGAGATGAAAATTGCAGCAACACAGACAGGTACAAGGCCAGGGTAACTGCCATCCCTGTTTTAAGAATGCGGGCTCCAAAAGCCAAATCCATCCCTCCTTTATTAGTCTTCATTCTCATTATAGTACAAACATTATTACCCCTGAGGCAAGGTGACGAAATTTAGACTCTTTTAAGCCTCTATTCAGGATCGTTTCAGCTTTTCGGGGATACTAGTTCAAGAGCCTGACCATTTAAAAATCTACAAGAGGTGATTCCATGAACAACTCTGTCTCAAAAATAGCGGCTTACGCCGCTGTGCTACTGTTCACCGCTGCCTCGGCACTAACGCTCCCAAACAGCGTCCAAGCTGAGAGTGCGACACCGTCCCATGCCCCTCAAATTCAACGTGAGCCTCATCACCACCAGGGCAGGGAAGGGAAATTCCGTACTGGCAGCGGCCACTTCATTATTAACGAAACTGCCAAGCTGCTGGAGATGGATCGGTCCGATCTTGTCCAGAGCCTGAAGGGCGGCAAAACACTGTATGCTCTCGCCCAGGAAAAAAAGGGCTGGAACAAAGATCAATATGTGCAGAAGCTATGTGAAGCAGCCGGCAAGCGGCTGGATAAAGCTGTTACGGAAGGCCGGATCACGGATGCCGAAGCTCAGAAGCTGAAAGCCGGCTTGCCCGCTATCCTCAAACAACGAATCGGCCAAGTCGGACAATTCCAGGATCGTTCGGTTAATCCTCACCGTAACAACATCTAGGAATATCTACAGGCGGGTACCCTGTTCTCATTCTCAGGGTCACCCGCCTGTCGTCTGTCATGCTGCGGTTGTATGCTTTCTTCTGGAACGATAAGATTCAAACCACCCGATGGACAACATCAGCCAAGCCCCGCTTGCTGCATATCCGCCGATAACATCACTAGGATAATGTACCCCGAGATAAATGCGGCTCCAGCCAATGCCTCCCGTCATTAATACGGCAAGAATAACCAGTATAGCCCGTTCTCGGCGTCTCGGCAAGTGCCTCCAGAGCAGATAAGCAATTACTCCATATAAAGAGAAAGCCGCCATAGAGTGTCCGCTTGGAAAGCTGTAACCTACTTCCTGAATAATTCGGTGGATGTTGGGCCGCTCTCTGTGAAACCATTGCTTCATTAACGAGTTGAGCAGTTGTGAGCCTAGGCCAACCCATATGAACAAAAGCAGCTCCATCCGGTGCTTGAGCAGGAAGTAGAGCAGAATTATAGTCAGCACAGATATGCCAATTGCTAGTCTGGAGGAACCCACCAGAGATAGCATTTTCGCTAAGGCTGTTAATGTTGGTGATTCCATAGATTGCACGGTATGAATGATAGGATTGTCAAAAGAAGATACATTTCCAAGTGTCACCCATGCGGCGATCAGTCCGAAAACTAACGCAAACCATATAAAAAGACGATACCCTCTGGGCCATTGTCGGTAATTCAGTGTGAATCCCCCTGTCTGTACATGAAGCAGCAAACCACATTTTCATGGAGGTCTTCCCGTGGTATACTTGCTAGAGAAATTGAATCTAAAGAAGATGGAGTGCTGCCAAAGTGGAAAGTCTAAAACTGCAGGAACGTTTGTTGAACCAGGTGATCTCAACAAAAGTGCCGGTAACGATTTTTACAACTAACGGGGTCAAAATGCAGGGTCTTGTTACCGCATATGACGCTTACACCATTTCCTTGCAAGGCCAGGGTGATGGCAGGCAGAATATCCTCTTCAAATCGGCGATTTCCACCATTGTTCCGCTCAAGCCTGTCTCTCTTAAATAAGGTCTCCATTAAAAGTAATCTCCATCCAATGTTTCACCCTATTTAATTCAAAGGGAACACCGTTATTATCCGGTGTTCCCTTTGTTTTTCCCTGGGATGTAAAGGGTTCAATCCAGCACTACAGCGCAGCAGTCACAGATGGAAGAAAAGCGGGCTTCACACAAACCGGCTTGGACAGCTCCGCTGTGTTCCCTGTGAAGGTCAGCTTGCCACTGCCGCTATCCACGGAGAAAACGACAAGATTGTTTCCGTCCCGGTTAGCGGCAATCAGATAAGCGCCGTCAGGAGTTAACGTGAAATGGCGAGGATGGCCGCCGTGTGTAGAAACATGCTCTACCAGTGTCAGACCTGCTGTTGCAGCATCAACCGCAAATACCACAAGGCTGTCGTGTCCACGGTTGGAACCGTACAAATAACGGCCATCCGGCGTCAAGGCGATTTCGGCGCAAGTATTCTCTTCCGTGAAATCTGCAGGCAGCGTAGGAACTGTAACAACCGCCGTCAGTGTGCCTGTCTCACTGTCATATGTAAACGAGGTGATGGTAGAATCCACTTCGTTGATCACATAAGCGGATTTACCGTCTGGATGGAAGGCCAGGTGACGTGGACCCGATCCAGGATGCAGCACAGTATCGCTTTGCGCTTCCAGAGTCTTCTTCTCACGATTGATGACATAAGTGCGGATAAGATCAAGTCCGAGATCACATACGAACAGGAAACGACCGTCAGGGCTGAAAATAGCCGAATGCGGATGTGGGCGATCCTGACGCTCCGGATGAGCTCCATGCCCGCTATGTACAGCTGTGTCCGTTAAGGCAACTGGCACTCCTTGTTCATCCAGCGAGATCAATCCAACAGTCCCTCCATGATAACTGCATACCACCAAGAATTCGTTCTGCGGCTCACGGTTAATATGGCAGGTTGTCGCTTGCTTCCCACCTTCTGCAGGCATAGTAGGGATAACACCCAGACGCTTCAACCCACCAGTCTGCGGATCTATCGCAAAAGTCACGATCTCCCCTTCTTTACTGCCTTTTCCGTCTGGCTGCTCACCGATAGCATATAGTCGTGACCTAACCGGGTCTACATTGACAAACGTTGGGTTGGTAATACCTTGAGCCCTATCCAGTAGCTTAAGCGTCCCTCCAGCCTCGCCGTCAAACTCAAACACCTGAACGCCGCTCTCCTCTGCGCTGGCATAGGCACCTGTATACAATAAAAGTCTGTTATGTTCACTCATTTCATGTTCCTCCTCCATAGTAGTTCTCTTTAGGGCTTTTTGTCCGTGGATGGCCAAGCAGCTATCCTTATTAATTTACAGTTTTTCAGCGTCCATGACAAATACAACGTTAAAAATGTCGTAAATTATTTTAAAAATAAGGCTTTCCACGGGTAAATTGTTATGATATAATGAAAGCGCTAACATCTAATTTTTAATCCTTATAAAGGGGGAACATGAATGAGTAGCATCCTGCTGGAAGCCAGAAACGTATATGAGGACTTCGAGGTGGAGACGGACATTCTGTTCTTTAAGGTCGGAGACCATGATTTGGTCATCTTTCACGGCAGAAACTATAACATTAAAAAAAGAATGACTGCCGAGCAATTAAAACGCTTGTTATCCAATCCGAATTATTATCAGGTCTATGGAGGCTGTTACGTCAATCTTAACAAGATTAGCTCCATCACAGATGATTGCATCTACTTCGGAGAAATGGGAGCATACGCCAAAAATGTCCGTGTACCTAGACGCAAACAGGAAAGCATCCGCCATTTGCTTAACAAACGTCACGCCTAGGGAGACATTGATCTGTCTTTTCCCAAAAAGCCGGAAGCTCATGATTACATGAGTCTTCCGGCTTTTTTCCATATCTTAATGAAAACTTAAAAAGAAATTGTGCATTTTTATACTTTCTTAAGGTTTGGGAACACGATTTCTGGTAAAGTTGTAGAAAGACAGGCAACACCTATATTGAAGGGAGTCATTAATTCTAATGGACAAAAAAGATTTGAATGAAAATGAACACCTGGACAACAACGGTAAGACGGAAGAACCGGATTCTCCCGAAGCTGTAAACGAGACAGTTATCGAGGGCAGCACCCCTTCTGAGACCGTACAAGAGGACAAGCTTGCTGAACCGGTCGGACTGGAAAATGAAGAAAGCGTTCCCGTCATGAACAAAGTCGGCGAAAACGTTCCGCCAGCTCCTGCAGCTCCTAAAAACGGAAAAGGCTGGATGATCGCCTCTATCGTATTGGCTGCCGCGCTCATTATTGTTCTGATCAAGCCCCCCTTCCAAAAGGGAGACGACAGTACAGCTGTAGCAACGGTTAACGGTGAGAATATTACAAAATCCCAGCTTTACGACAAGATGGTGGAAGCCGGTGGCCCATCTACTCTGCAATCTTTGATCACCACTACACTGGTATCACAGGAAGCTAAAAAAGCCAACATCACTGTAACCGATGCTGATATTGCTGAAGAGCTTACAGATCTGAAGGCCCAATTCGGAGGCGAAGAGGCATTTAACAGCGCTTTGGCCCAAAGTGGAATGACCCTGGATGACCTCAAGAAGCAAATGCCACTCCAGGTAGAGCTGCGTAAAATCCTTGAGCCACAAGTGAAGATTACTGATGATGAAATTAAGAAATATTTTGATGACAATAAAGCGCACTTCGATACCGAAGAAGAAGTACGCGCCTCCCATATTCTGGTGAAAACTAAAGAAGAAGCGGATGCCGTCCTGAAAGAATTGAAAGATGGTAAAGATTTCGCAACGGTTGCCAAAGAAAAGTCCACGGACACAGGTTCCAAGGATAACGGTGGAGACCTGAACTTCTTCAAACGCGGCGATATGGTGCCTGAGTTCGCCGATGCAGCATTTAAGCTGAAGGTTGGGGAAACAAGTGGTGCAGTGAAATCCCAATACGGATATCACATCATCAAGGTAACCGACCGCAAGGAAGCCAAGCATTATACCCTGGACGAGAAGAAGGATGAGATTCGCAAAATTCTCGTTTCTCAGAAGATCTCTGAACTGTCCTCAACTTGGCTGCAAGAACAAACTGAGAAAGCTAAAATTACCAACACTTTGACCGATGCCAAGAAAGCAGCTACTCCATCTGAAGCACCGGCAGCAACAGAAGCTCCGAAAAAATAAGTATCAATAGCTGTGCGGGTATTACTTGTTTACAACATGCCTGCAATTATAAGAAGCCTCCAGTCCCTTATGTTAGGGAATGGAGGCTTTCTTGTTACTGAATCATTCTTATTTAACGAATTTCACGCGTTCTTCAATCGGTTGGAATTCTTTCGGTCCAGGCGCAGCTACTGTCTTGCCGAACGGCAATTGAGCGATCAGCTTCCACTCTTGCGGAATGCCCCATTCTTTCTTCACTTCATCATCGATCAGCGGGTTGTAGTGCTGCAAGGATGCACCCAAACCTTCTTCAGCAAATGCAGTCCATACTACGAATTGCAGAATACCGGAAGATTGGTTAGACCAGAGCGGGAAGTTGTCAGCATAGGTTGCAAATTTTTCTTGAAGTTGTTTAATAACATTTTGGTCTTCAAAGAACAAGACGGAACCATAACCGGCTTTGAAAGCACCTAGTCTTTGTGCAGTCGCTTCGAACTGATCCGCTGGAACGATTTTACGAAGGGCGTCTTCCGCAATATTCCAAAGTTTATCATGATTTTCACCGAGCAGAACTACAGCTCTGGCACTTTGGGAGTTGAAAGAAGATGGGCTATGTAATACAGCCTCTTCAACAATTTCCTTGATTCTATCGTCGGAAATCGTGGACTCTTTGCTGATGGCATATACGGAACGTCTACCTTTAACGGCTTCAAAAAAATTCTTGGACATAAAATAACTACCTCCATTAATTTTAGTTGCTTACTTTTTTACATCTTAGCACTTTTTTTCGAGATTTGCAACACTAATACTCTACTTTTATTGTCGGATATGAATGTTTTTCATTGCTTATTTTCGCTGTCCTCGTGCTTTATTATTCACCATTAGGAAGATAGCTTATAAACCGCATGGACAAGAGCCACCCCGACACATAAAAAGCCGCCCTCCACGCAAGTTCTTTGCGCAGAGAAAGCGGCCTTACTCTTGCCTATAATTGTTTACGTGTACTAATTACGATTAATGTAAATCCAGCCCTCTTCGTCTCTGGTTACCTTGCCATGCAGGGCTTCCGCCAGAACGCGGAGTGGCACATTGGCATCGCCGTACTCATCAATAAATACAGCCTTACCAAGATTAATCTTGGTTCCATTCAGCGTAGCTTGAGCAGAACCGACTTTGAACACTAACTGGTCACCCTGTAAATCATCAGTGACAGTAATCGTTCTCGTTGCTCCATCCCACTTAATGGTTGCATCCAAATCCTCTGCCAAGTAGCGCAGCGGTACATAAGTCGTATTATCAATCACAACCGGATAGTAATAATCATCATCTGGAGCAATCACAAGCGACTTTTTGGTGATGCCGATTTCGTCCTTGAGCAGACGGTACACATCGGACCCTGGTTCAAAGCTTCTCAGCGTCTCTCCTGGAGTCAAGTTCACCTTATTAACATCCAGAGCACCCTCTGTGCTGAGGTGATCAGCCGTTACTTTGCCCCCAATGTTCCAGGCTTGCGACTCTGCCTTCAGAGAAATACTTTTCAGCGGAATGCCATCCACTTGCGGAAGCGCGATATTCAGATCGATATTCTGCTTGCGGATATGGAAGCTACTGTCGACATAGAGGTCAACTTGAAGTTTTGTATCCTTACTCAGCACTGTTTTCAATTCAGGTTCGTATTCATACAGATTATCAAGCTCCTTGTCATAAACAAGCAGCAAGGAATCTACAGCTAGCTTCGCCGCGTCATGCAGAACGGTTACAACACCCTCTTTATCATCCAGCGGAAGATCGCCGAGACCAAGATTGAGGTAGTCGTCTGCATTAACACCCGAGGCCTTAACAATTGGATACAGATAGTCATAAAGACCGCTGATCAAAGTAGTGAAGCCCTCGGTATCCTTAGATATCGATTTTAGGAATGTTTTCAGAAGTGCAGGCAATTCTTGGCCTGTCACCTCTGCATGCAGCTTAGTCAGATTAAGCTGCTCGCCATAGACTGCCTCACTAACGCTCGAGACGTTAATTACACCCGGGTTCGGCAGATTTTTAACAACAAATTGCGTAATCAGCTTGGACAGATCTTCCGCTTTGGCTGGATCCAGACCTGCGACACCAAACTCCTTCTCGTAAGAAGCAATTGGGAAATAGAACGGCTGTTTCGCACCCTCTACATTAAGTACGATCGCTTCCTTATCCATAAAGAATGCGAACGGCAAGTTCAACTTCTTGTAGCCCACAGTTCCTTTTGCGGAAATATCACCATTATCCTGCAGCTTCAAGTTGCTTACATTCAAAGATAAAGAATTAATAAGATCTACAATCTGTTGATCCTCTTCACTAAGTTTGTCACTAGACGGCACAGCAGCCAAGGATAACTTCGTGCTGTATTCGGACGACTTTACATCCAAATCTCCAAGCAGCGCCTTGTTAACATCGAATCCACCAACTGATTGACAACCTGCCAGAACCAGCACAAGCGCAATGAAAGGCATAAACCATAGGGCTCTCGATTTGATTTTTCTCATAGCATGTCTCCTCTTCCGAATTTTGTGAAATCAATTCATTATCTCAACCAAGCCAAGATTTGTAAACGCTATTCTTGTCGATGATGTTCCACTACAGCTTAAGCAGTTGCATCCAGCCTATAGGCATCCAATGATCATTCACTAGCCCTCGTACCAAAGCTAACACTGCAAGATGAACCGGATAGAAAGACCACCACACCCAGCGCGGCACACGACGACGCTGCAGAGTTGTCCATATGGCTGGTGCGTATACAATTGCCAGGGTCGGAACAAGACTCGCCATTTGTATCAGCCAGCCGTAGTAGAATAGATAGAATATGTTGAGCGCCAGATGTGCCAGCACCAGCCCATGCGATCTCGTATAGCGAAAAATGAGAACCAGCAGCAGACCGTAAGCGTTATAGTCCAGCGGGTAATATTCCATCAATAGCACAGCAGCGGCAACGACCGGTACACCCAACCAAGGACTGGGCAGTTTGTCTAGTACGACCAGCACAAGCACCGAAAGCAATAGTGTAAATACGACATTCCATCCACCCGGATTCAAGGCCAGATTGTATGGTATCTGGGCAAGCAAGGCGATGAAGAGCAGCCGAAGTACATATTTGGAACGGGATGAGGTATGGATGTGCCCCTGTACAAGTGCATAGCAATAGATTGGAAAAGCAATTCTTCCTATATATCTCCAGGTCATTTCGCCCGGAAAAAAGATGGCGCCGATATGATCGATCAGCATGGTCACCATTGCAAGAATCTGCATTCCACTCCTCCTTTTGCCTCGGGAAGGGACAGATTGATTTTCAACCTATTATCCAATGGTTTATCTTCAATCGCAAGCCTGTCCCTTCTACTAATATGTAAAATTCATACTAACTGGATATTGCATAAAGACGCAAATACCACATGCTACAATAACAGTTTAAAGCGGTGAAATATAAAGGCGTTGAAGAGCCTTGTATACGCGGGATATAGAAATAGAAGAAACCGCTCTCTTCATGGTACAGGGTCTCTGTTCCCATTTTCAAAAGAGCGGTTTCCAGTTCGATATAGGACTTTAAGACCTATCTACCAAATACTAATTTTGAAGAAACACCCTACCTTATTTTACATATAAACGGCTGGTCTCTTCCCAATATTCGCCCGCCTTTAAACTGAACAAACCAATCTCTTCCGCCGGAAGATCTACATTTGGAGCATTTACAAGGTTAATCTGCGGTTCAGGGCAGAAGAAGCCCTCTTTCGCACCATTGTTCCAAATCATCCATTGCTTGTAGGAGGCACCTACATCATAGACTAGCGTAACGCCGGCTTGACTGTCTGTCAGTTCCATCCGATTGCGTCCGTTTTGAGCCACGGCTGTGTAATGGTTATCCATTGAAGCATAGAACGGATTCACACCTTCATCACGTAATTGAAATTCTTCGGGCTGCAGTTCCTGGAAAGATCCGGTAGGAAGCATCCGTTCATTCAGTTCCCAACGTTGTCCAAGCGTAAGCTTCACCCGGTAGTCCTGTGAGGTGCTTCCCGGAGCGAACGGTGCATTGATCGCCGTATGGAATGCTAAGAGGCAAGGCATTTCCTCTTGGCCGTCATTATGTACCAGCAGTTGTTGGGACAAACCGCCTTCTCCGAGGCTGTAGCGCAACTTGATCGTATAGTTGAACGGTAAATATTGATAAGAGGAGTGATTCTCATCCACTTTTATTTTGACGGTAACAAAGCTTTCTGTCTTGCTGCTGCCGAACTCCTCAACCTCCCAGGCTGTCGTATGAAGGAACCCGTGCAAGTGATTGCCGGTTGCCGCCTCATTCACAGGAAACTGATAGGTATGTCCCTTCCAAGGAAATTTACCATCCTCGTAACGGTTCGGTGGAAATAGTACCGGAATACCATGAATGCCAGGACTGGCTTTAAAGTCTTCCATCTCTTCCGCTCCTGGCTCGTGCAGGAAACGGTAACCGTTTTCCGTATCACGGAAGCAAATCAAGTTGCCGCCGATCCCCGGTAGTAGAGCCGCTTCATAACGCCCGGCTTTAAGCCAGATGGCAGCTTCGCCTTCATATTGCCCTTCAAATGCTGTAATCGACATGATTGTGTACAGTCTCCCTTCAGTACCTTCAGAAATACTCTCCACTTGTTAGATTACCACATCTTCGCAAGCGTTAACATGACCTCTTATAACTGCTCTACTTCCACACTCATAACATGCTCAATCTTCTTGATATCATAATAGATTTCCGTGGCATAATCCCGGTCTGGCGTAGACAGGACCATATCAATCAATTGCCTGCCGTCATCCAAATCCTTAATTTTTATGCGGCGAATGGTTCTGACATAGCCTTTCGGCCGCTTCTGCGAGATGGCTTCAGGCTTCTCAATTTTAAGAATGACGTCTGTCAATACGTAATTGGGTTCCATAATGATTTTGACGGAAACCTCATGCTTATTAAGCACCTGCGGTCCGATCGCCTTAATCAGGTGCGGAACAGCGTTCACAGCAAACATCAGCAATGCAACTGCATAAGCCGCTTCCTCATAGAATCCTGCGCCCACCGCGATCCCGATGCCAGAAGCCGTCCAGATCAACGCTGCAGAGGTCAATCCGGAGATCGCATCGCCTCCTCTACGCAGAATCACACCTGCTCCCAGAAAACCGATCCCGCTCACAATTTGCGCAGCTAGCCGCATCGGGTCC
Source organism: Paenibacillus sp. NPDC056722 (assembly GCF_042790635.1). NCBI lineage: Bacteria > Bacillati > Bacillota > Bacilli > Caryophanales > Paenibacillaceae > Paenibacillus > Paenibacillus sp. NPDC056722. Next base: position 329,866 of record NZ_JBHTYV010000004.1, read on the forward strand.
ATATTGGGATGATCCGGTCCAGCGAACTTGTCGAACGCATGAATAGATACGAGCGTAACGAGACAGCTCGCAATACTGATGACCATACTGGTCCGAATCCCCAGCGGTTTCTGCTTAATCTGTCTGTCGATACCGATGAACAGCCCGAACAGCATGGCCACACAGAGTTTGATAATCGATTCAAAATGTAATTCCATCCTGTATTCTCCTCTCCTCACAGATAATCCATTATAACTGAAAGCCCTGCCCCTTTCTATAAGCAAAAACGGAATTTCAACCCCTGAGAGGCACGGCCTGATACACCGTAAATCTGCTGCGGGGCGGAAATCCGTTTTAGGTAGAAAAAACGTTCAGTTCATCATATGCAAGGTCGGATCGAATTAGTCGGAACTAGCCATGCAGCAGCGACTCTGCCCCGTCACAGTAGATTTCTGTACCCGTGATATGATCTGAGTTGTCAGAGGCCAGAAACAGTGCGAGCTTGGCGACTTGCTCCGAACTTCCTGGACCCTCTTCCAGCGGCTGATCCCCTTCGGGGAACTCCACAGGAATTTGCACCTCACCTAAATCATCTGAAGGAAAGGTATTCTTATCAATGTTGGTTTTGATGGCTCCCGGGCAAATTGCATTCACGCGAATCTTGAATTGAGCCAGCTCCAGCGCTGCCATCTTCATAAAGGCCACCTGACCAGCTTTCGTCGTGCTATATGCGGAAAATCCAATATTGGAAAAGACCCTGTTTCCGTTGATCGAACTGGTAATGACGATGCTGCCACCCTTTTCTTTCAAATAAGGAATCGCATATTTCACGGTAGCAAACGTTCCGCGTAGGTTAATTTGAATAGTCTGATCCCAGCTCTCGATATCCATCGTCTCAATCGGGGCCAGAGCGCCATTGATACCGGCATTGGCGAAGACAATATCCAGTTGTCCCCAAGCCTCAGCCGCTTGTCTAACTGCTGCCTCCACCTGCCCGGGATCGGCAATGTCGCATCCGATGACCAGAACCTGGCCACCCTCCTGTTCCACCTGTCGTTTCACCTTTTCCGCCTTATCCACTGTCCGGTCCAATAAAGCCACCTTTGCTCCTTGTCTGGCGAATTCAAGCACTGCCGCTCGGCCTATACCTGATCCTCCACCTGTCACTATCGCTACTTTACCTTTCAACTGGTTCTCTGCCATGGATGTCCATCCTCCTTATCATATTGCATGCTTCAAGATCAGTTCTTTCCCTAACCTTTACCTCGCATACGAGTGCATGAATCGGCAGCGTATCTTCTGTACAACAAAAAGGCCTGAATATAAAGTCCTCAACGGACCTTATATCCCTGCCTCTTTGCCTGCTGTTAATTACTTATGATATACGGGCTTTACCATTAACCAAGCACGATCCGGTCATCTGCCAGCTTGTGCCCGCTAATAGCCTCGAATTCTCCCAGCAGGCGTTCCACAGTCAAATCCTGCTTCCGGCTGGCATCGATATCGAGAATAATCGATCCTTTATCCATCATAATCAGCCGGTTCCCCAGGCGAATCGCCTGCTCCATGTTATGGGTGACCATCAAGGTGGTCAGCTTCATTTCGCGGACAATGGACTCCGTCAGCTTCGTGATCAGCTCCGCACGGGAAGGATCAAGCGCTGCCGTATGCTCGTCCAGCAGCAGAATCTGCGGCTGCGTGAAGGTCGCCATCAGCAGGCTGAGCGCCTGCCGCTCCCCGCCCGACAGCAGCCCTACCTTGGCCCGTAGCCGATTCTCCAGGCCAATGCCCAGACGCTCTAGCTGCTCGCGGAACATTGTCCGTCTCGCCGCATTAACCCCAAAGCTCAGCCCTCTGTTCTTGCCTCGTTTATAGGCCATTGCCAGATTCTCTTCAATCGTCATATGCGGAGCTGTACCTGCCATCGGGTCCTGGAAGACCCGACCCACCCAGCGGCTGCGCTGAAACTCAGGCAGACCACTGATAGAACTGCCCTCAATCAGCACTTCGCCAAGATCAGGCTTCATTACCCCGGAAATAATATTCATCAGCGTAGACTTACCGGCACCATTACTCCCGATGATCGTAACAAAATCACCAGGATGGAGCTCCAAATCGATACCAAGCAAAGCAATTTTCTCGTCAGATGTTCCAGGGTTGAACAGCTTCGATACATTGTCCAGTTTAAGCATCGAGTGCGCCCCCTTTCTTACTGCGGAGCGCTTGCTCAGCCAATTCTTCTGTCCGCTTGCGTCCAACATTTTTCTGCTTTAAGTAACGCTGAATCGAAGGGAATACCAGCGCAACGATGACGATAACAGCTGTAATGAGCTTAAGATCCGAGGCATTCAGCCACGGCACCCGCAAGGCCAGTGCGACCACGATCCGGTAGACGATGGACCCCAGAACGACCGCCAGTGTTGCCCGGAATACACTCCCGGAGCCAAAGATCGCTTCGCCAATAATTACTGAGGCTAGGCCGATAACGATCATCCCAATTCCCATAGAGGAGTCAGCAAAGGTCGAGTACTGAGCGATCAGGGCTCCTGAAAGCGCCACTAGACCGTTTGATAAGCTAATCCCCAGAATCGTAGTATTGTCTGTATTCACCCCAAAGCTGCGGATCATCCGCGCGTTATCTCCGGTGGCCCGCAGGGCCAGGCCGAGATCAGTGCGCAGGAACAGGTCCATTAGCAGCTTTACGGCAAGAACCACAAACGGCATGACATACAACGGATTCATGGAGCCAAATATCAGATCCTCACCCATTAACGACACGTTGGGTTTGCCCATAATGCGCAGGTTAATCGAATATAAGGCAATCATCATGAGGATACCCGATAGAAGACCGTTAATCTTACCCTTGGTATGCAGCAGTCCCGTACACATGCCTGCGGCCATCCCTCCGGCCAATGCTGCCAGCGTTGCCAACCAAGGCGAGTACCCGTGCGAGATCATAACAGCGGCTATTGCGCCACCGGTAGTATAGCTTCCGTCCACCGTAAGATCCGGAAAATCAAGAATGCGAAAAGTAATGTATACCCCTAAAGCCATAAAAGCATAAAGTAAGCCCAGTTCCGTAGCACCAAGCATCGAATTCATCATCGCTGACTTCCTCCCTAAGCGGCAAGGGCGTTCTTCAGAATCGCCCCTTGTGTCATGTCTTATTGAATAATGCTGTTAGCCGGGTCTTTGACTGCGCTCTTCATCGCGTCGGTAACCTCAATGCCCTGTGCTGCTGCCGCTTTCAGGTTCAAAATAACATCAAGCTTCTCCTGCATGCTAACCTTCATGTCTCCCGGTTTTTTGCCATCCTTCAGCACTTCAGCAGCCATCTGTCCAACCTGGTAACCATGGTCAAAGTATTTGAAACCTACTGTGGCAAAAGCGCCCTTCTCAACCGTATCCCGGTCACTGGAGAAGAAAGGAAGCTTATTGGCATTTGCCGTTTGGATGATCGGCTCGATCCCCGCTACCACAGTGTTGTCCAGTGTGACGTACAATGCATCGACACGGCCAACGAGCGATTCAGCAGCCTGCTTCACTTCGGAAGTATTTGTAATCGCTGCTTTAACCAGTTCAATGCCGTGCTTGTCGAGCGCATTCTTGGCTATTCCCGCCATCGTTACTGCGTTAGGCTCTCCTTCATTAATAACGAGACCCAGCTTCTTCACATTCGGAAATTGTGCCGCAATGAAATCCATTAGCTCAGTGATTGCTGCCGGATTTGTATCGGATGCCCCGGAGACATTTCCGCCCGGATGATCGAGATCCTTGACAATTTTCGCATCAAGCGGGTCCGTTACTGCCGCGAACAGAATCGGTGTGTCATTCTTGATGGACTGCACTACCGCCTGTGCAGAAGGTGTCGCAATCGCCAGTACAAGATCATTTTTATCCCCTGCAATCTTTTGGGCGATGGACAGGTTATTGGCCTGATCTGCCTGGGCATTTTCAAAATCTACCTTCAGGTTTTCGCCCTCAACAATTCCTGCATCCTTGAGTGCAGCCAGAATACCTTCACGAGTAGCATCAAGCGACGGGTGCTCAACATACTGCGAGATGGCAATCTTGTAGGTTTTGGCATCCCCGCTACCCGTATTTTCCGTAGCTGCAGCACTTTCCTTCGAATTCCCAGCTCCCGAATTAACAGCCGCATTGTTGCTGTTGGAACCGCAGCCCGCTGCCACAAGCAGCAACATACACATGCTCAAACTTAGCAAAATATTCTTTTTCTTCATTTGATAACCCCTTTTCTTGTACAGTATCAGCGCGTGCATCAGAAGTAGTGGTAAAGCATTATTGCTTTTATAGATGAATGCACTAAAGCGAAAGCTTACACGAATCTCACAGAAGCACATGCGAATCTATTAAACTTATATTATATGGAGGTCGTATATCCGTCAATCACATATAACACGCTCACATTTAACAATATCCTAACAAAATTCCCTCCATTATGGAGAATAACTGACACAATCAACAGGTTGGAATGGATTAACTATCTTAAGCTCACATAAAAAAGTGCTACCTGTGCAAACTTAACATTAAAGCTTACGATATGGAGCGTGTGATATGATGAAATATTCCAAAAAAAATAGCGCTGCAGCAGCCCTTTTATTGTGCACTGTCTTGGCTTGTACAGCCTGCAGCTATTATCAGCCCAAGGAAACCGCAAAAGTAAGATCACTGACTCCTGATGGGTCGCCTGCTACCAGCTATTATGAGAAAGCCAAGATCACCGACGCTAACGGAAAGTTCTGGATCCCTCTCTCCCCTGCTATTGCCTCCATCGGCTACCAAATGAAGGACGAGAAGAAGCCGGACGGATATACCAGCATTGGTTACACTGATGTGATGTACAAGCTTCGTCCTGGTTCAACCGAGGTCTTGTCATTGGGTGAAAAGGTTTCCTTAAGTGATGCCCCTCAGCTCCGTAATGGCCAGATCTATATGACGCCCAAGGCGCTTTCGAAGCTACTTCAGACGAAAGTGGCCTGGAACCCGTATACCGGGGAGATTAATATCGCAACCCCAACGGTAAATGATACCGCAATTGAAGAAGGTCAGAACCAACTAGCCAGGCCATTAAAGATCCAGAGTCTTTCTCCTTCTCAGAGCAATGAGCTTGTGTCATACGCAAAATCCTTTCTTGGTGTCCCTTATGAATTCGGCGCTGCCCCATACGAAGAAAGTAAAAAGTTCGATTGCTCTTCCTTTACTCAGTATGTCTTCAAGAAGTTCGGGTTAAATCTGCCCCGTCTGGCCAAGGATCAGGACAATCTGGGGTCGCGTGTAAATCGGAACGAGCTGAAGACTGGCGATCTGATCTTTTTCACCGTCCCCGGACGGTTCGAAAACAATGCCATTCCAGGTCATGTCGGTATTTACATCGGCGACGGAAAGTTCATTCACACCTGGGGCGATCCCGGCGTTCAGATCAGCGAGCTGGACACCGGCTACTGGAGCAATGTCGTTTTGCACATGCAGCGGGTGCTGTAGCCATTCTCGTCAGATCACAAAAAGGGAAGACCTGGGGAGATCCCCCTCTGGTCTTCCCTTTTCCACTTAATAAGATGAACAGCTTCATATTCTCTACAATCACGATATTTCCAAATGCGGCTTCGCCATCCATCGTTTTCAATTTCCCCCGAAAGTATCGGTCCCGCTTTATAGCCGTGAACCCGATCTGCTTCCTTGCCGTTGGAAATCCTTGAATCTTGTACCCTGGTAGGTTAGCTCTCCGGTATCGCCTTCAATAATATATCCGTATACCGAATTCGGAACCTGGAGCTCTACACGGTTACCGCCCTCATCCTCGAAGGTCACATAGTAACTAGTGCTGGCGCTGTGGTCCCCTGAACCTCCCCATACCTCGCTGCGTTTAGCAACGGCTTGATAATACCCTGCGGTCAACGGGCTGGCTTTATATGCTAACCAGTTCTGTACCATTTTATAAATTATAAAAATAAAAACAAGCAGAAAGATCACGAAAAAAATCTTGAAGAATGTAGGGACATCTCCCAGAAACCCTTCAAAGAAACTTTGCTTGCGAAAAGCGCCAAAATCGTCCCATCCGTTCAAATCCATCCCTCCTGTTCATAAAATTATCATTAAAGCATTCTTTACTACAGCTTACGCGGTTATTGGGGCTCGGTTTCGTTCGTTCATCGTTGGAAAGGCCTGTTTTTTGGCAATCGGGTTTGGAGCAATCTCAGAACGTATGTTATGCTTTTAGTAATAAATGCAGGAAAGGAGGTGTTCCCTTGGTACGATCTGCAAGCCGTTTTGCATTAGTTTGGCTGTTGAATATTACGCTCAGTGTAGTGCTTTCTTTGACCCTTCCGCCAGCCTGGTCTTTCGAGACTTTTAACAGCAGCGAACAGGAAGCAGAGAATTACGAGTCCGAACGTTATGAACGTAGAAGCATGCCTCATGCACGCCTGAAGCCCCATAACGACATGGTCACACCTGTGTTAAAAACAAAGCCATCAGGGAACACCGTCCCGGCCCCTGAATATGTTATTCTGCCTGTGCTCTGTATACTTTTCTGTCCGCTAATCTATAAATGGTTGCTGCGACAATGGCTGGACCCTTTAAAATTCACTTCAAAATTCGTAGCAGCTTATTAGACTTACATGACGCACTATTTAAAATAAAATGTTCCCTGCTGAAGGGAGGAATGCTTATGAAGACCGGCTTCGCCGGCATTCGGAGGCGCCCAGGCAGCAAAGGATTTCGCATTCTCGCTGTCATCGCAGGCGCGCTTCTGGCTGCAGTTGGCCTCGAATTGTTTCTGATGCCCCACGGCCTGGTCGTTGGAGGTATCACTGGGCTGTCTGCCCTATTTGCTCATACTACAGAAATGCGGCTTGGACTGTTTTTGTTTTTGTTTAATTTGCCCTTTATCTTTATGTCCCGCAAACAACTCAATTTGCGGTTTGCTCTCTATACAGTACTGGGGCTGGCCTGCCTTACGATAGGCTCTCTGGCATTACACCAGTTCCCGGCCATCATCGGCGACCCGCTGCCCGCGGCCATCGCCGGAGGTATCTGTCTTGGTCTTGGGGTCGGCATCTCCGTCCGCTTTGGCGGAATGAATCAGGAGGCCAGCGCCAGCGATCAGGGTTACTCTCTGCTGAGCGGCGGGCCGCCCCGATCTTATGAGATTGTAATCATGCTGCTGAATTGCGCCATCCTGTTTGCAGCAGGGGCACTCTTTGGCTGGGATCAAGCGATGTATTCCATCATCGCCTACCTGCTCGCCTTTGAAGGCGTACGCCTCACTCTTCGCGGACTTTCGCCCTCCAGATCCGCCTGGATTACCAGCAACCGCTGTGAGGACATCCAGCGGGTCCTAAAGGAGCAGCTGGATCGTGAGGCGGCACTTATTGGCGAAGGTGGGCATGACGGCCAGCCAGGCACTTTGTTCTGCCTCACAGACAGGACAGAGGAGAAAGTGTTAACTGAATTGATCCGTAAGGCCGATCCGGATTCACGGATTGTTTTCAAATCCTCCGAGAGCGCCCGGAGACGCAGATTATTTTTAAATGATAAGAAAGAATAGCTCTTGTGCTTTAGCAGTCTGATTGGATTTCAGATTTTGCAAATCAAAAAAAGCGTTCCCCGTCAGACGACAGGGGACGCTTTTTTTGCTGTGAAGAAGGCTGACCAGACTGTGGGGTTCCTTAACGGAACATTCCCCAAAGCCGGATCAGGTGAAACGTATTGTTCGGGTCTATTTTCTGCGCAATCACAAATCTCACAATCTGTTCTTCCTGCGCAGAGGTCAGTTTCTCATTGAGCACAGCAGATGAATTCCGTACCAGCTTGCGGACAGTTGCCGTTTCCTGCAGCTCTTTCTTTGAAACTCCTTCAATCATAGTTTTGATGCGTTCCTTGACCGCCTTATTCTTCATCTTGACCTTGATGCGATCAACGAGTTGGGGACTGATTCCATATTGTTGGTAACCCAAGTGCAGCACCTCCCGTCATATCCAATCTTTCAAAGTATATGAGGGAGCCTTGCCCCATGTGCCTATTTAGTCAATTAAATCCCCCTGAAAAATTTGCTCATTCTGCAAATAATTCCGCAGCGGCGCATAGTCAGGAGAAGTCCAGAAGGAAGCATCCCGCAGCAATTCGGCGGCATCGTCACGGGCTTGCTCCAGCACTTCAAAATCAGCCGTCATATCTGCCAAGCGGAATTCCGGCAGTCCACTTTGCTTAGTCCCGAAGAAATCCCCCGGCCCGCGCAGTTCAAGATCCCGACGCGACACCTCGAAGCCGTCATCGGTATCCGTCATAGCCGTCATCCGCTCGCGGCCAATCTCCGACTTCGGATCAGCCACCAACACGCAGTACGAAGCGTGCTGCCCGCGGCCCACACGGCCCCGCAGCTGATGCAGCTGGGAGAGGCCGAAGCGATCCGCATCCATAATGACCATCAGGGTTGCATTCGGCACATCGACGCCGACCTCCACGACAGTGGTGGACACGAGCAACTGCAGCTCATTGCTGTAGAACGCACGCATCACTTCATCTTTTTCCCCTGGTGTCATCCGTCCGTGCAGCAGCCCGACCTTATAGTCCGGGAAGGCTTGGGACATTTGGATATGAAGATCGATCGCATTCTGCACATCCAGCTTTTCCGACTCCTCAATCAACGGACAGATCAAATACGCCTGACGGCCCTGGTCGATTTCACGGCGAATCAAATTCAAGACCCGTTCCATCAGATCATGCTTAACCCAGTAAGTCGTAATCGGTACACGCCCCTTCGGCCGCTCAGATAGCGTGGACACATCCATGTCGCCAAATACAGTAATGGCCAGTGTACGCGGTATAGGAGTAGCCGTCATTGTTAGCACATCCGGGTTATAGCCTTTTCGGCGCAATACACTGCGCTGGTTCACCCCGAAGCGATGCTGCTCATCTGTGACTACCATCCCGAGATTTTTGAAGAAAACATCCTCCTGGATCAGTGCATGGGTTCCTACCACCACATCAATCATTCCCATTTGCAGGGAAGCCAGCAGATCTTTGCGCTTGCGTCCGTTCACACTTCCTGTCAGCAGCGCTACAGTAAGGCCGAACGGCTCGAACATTCTCGTAAGAGAACGCATATGCTGCTCCGCGAGAATCTCAGTAGGCACCATTAGCGCACCCTGAAAACCGGACTTTACCGTGGCATACAGCGAAATAGCTGCAAGCACCGTTTTACCAGAGCCTACATCTCCTTGAAGAAGACGGTTCATACAATAAGCAGACCGCATATCATGCAAAATCTCCAGCTCGACCTGCTTCTGAGCGTCAGTTAGCTCAAAAGGCAGGCTGCGGACGAATTGCCGAACCGTCGCATTGTCCACCGTATGGACTACTCCGTCCATTCTCCCGCGATTTAGCACACGGAAGGCTTGGACCTTCAATTGGAACAGAAAAAGCTCCTCATAAACCATGCGGCGGCGTCCCTGCTGCCCTTCCCGGCTGTCTTCCGGCTGATGGATGGTCGCAATTGCCCGTTTACGTGGCATAAAGTCATATTTTTGTAAAATCACCCGCGGCAAAATCTCCGGGATCAGCTCTCCAAATTGCTGCAGCCCCTGACTAATCGACTTCCGTATCCAGGACTGTGTAATTTTACCTCCAACAGAATAGACCGGCTGCAAAGTTCCCGTCTTGCCTTCTCCGCGGTCCGGAAATTCATAATCCGTCACAGTAATTTGGCTGCGCTTCTGATCCCATTTGCCAGATAGCACGATACCACGTCCTGCGGTGAGCTGCTCACGGATATAATGCTGATTGAACCAGGTAGCGGTGAACATAAACGGTTCTGAGACCATTTTGCAGCTAAGCCTGGACTTGCCGCCAAAGCGCTGAAGTACCGGAATACCAATCACCTTGGCTTCCACCGTGACCTTGTCCCCATGCTTAACCTCGCTAAGTGAGCGCGGCCGGTAATCTTCGTAACGGAATGGATAATACTCCAATAGATCCTTCACTGTAAAGATGCCAAAGGCGTGAAGCTCGCCTTGCTTTTGAGCACTCACGCCAGTTACTTTTTTCACTTCAATTTCATTCAAAGAAAGTGTCATGTTCATCCCTCATTATGCGGGCCAAATAAATACAGCCAACGTTCCGTTCCCAACATGGCTGCCTACCACAGGACCAATGTTGGTCAGCACTTTCTCCTCAAGCGTAAAATGCTTGTCGAGTTCACTCAGGAACTCTTCACCAGAAGCCGGTTCTGCGGTATGTCCCACGGCCACATTGATTTTGTCCACACCCGGCAGATCGTTCTTGAACAGCTCGATCATGCGAGCAACGGCCTTCTTGCGGCCCCGTACTTTCTCTACTGCGTAGATAATACCTTCAGCATCAATGGACAGGATCGGTTTAATGTTAAGTAGCGTTCCCAGAATGGCTGACGCTTTGCCGATTCTGCCTCCTTTTTGCAAATACTCCAGCGTATCGACAAGGAAATACAGCTTACGGGACTGACGTAGTGTTTCTACTGCCTCAAGGATCTCCTGCGGCTTTTTCCCCTCTGCCGCCAGTCTAGCAGCATGTACTACCATTACTCCAAAACCATAGGAGGCAGATAGGGAATCCACGACTGTAATTTCTTCCCCGTCCTCCTCCAGCATGGATTTTGCCAGCATAGCCGATTGAAAGGTACCGCTGAGACCGGATGAAATATGAAAAGACAGAATAGGGCTACCCGGGTATTGGTCCAAAATGCTGCGGTAAACATTCATATATTCAACCGGCGACGGCTGCGAAGTAGTGGGCAGCTTCTGTGAATTAGGAAGACGTTCATAAAACTGCTCCGGTGTCATATCCACATTGTCCCGGTAGGATTGATCACCGAACATTAATGTCAGCGGCACAACCTCAATGTCATACTTCTCGGCCAGGGCCGGTGGAATATCGGATGTGCTGTCAGTGACGATTATGGTACGGTTCATGAATTTCCTCCCCAAACTATAGTTGGTCAACCCTCAAAGCAACAAATCAGAACATCTTATTTCACTTTACCCTTTACCTATCACGATCGTTTCAGCCTACGGCTCCACGGAGAACAGGTAATAGTATAGCGGCTGTCCGCCTTCATGAATTTCAACTTCTACATTAGGATACACCGAGCTAATCCACTCGCTGAGCGCTTCAGTGACATCCTCCTGCGCATCTTCACCGCTCAGGATCGTTACAATCTCGTCACCGTTCTCCAGCATGTTGGTCAGGAGCGCCTGACTCGTTGCCAGCAAATCATCCGCTGCGGCCACAATTTTGGAATTAGATATTCCTATAAACTGACCGGATTTGATCTCCAGCTCATCATAGAGTGTATCTCGAACCGCATGTGTAACCTGACCGGACTTCACTTGTGCGATAGCTTCAAGCATATTGCTTGTGTTGCTATCCACCGCATCATCCTCTTGGAACGCAAATGCTGCAGAAATCCCCTGCGGAATGCTCTTGCTAGGAATCACAGTGATCTCCCGCTCATCAGCGAGCAGTTCTTTGGCCTGCTGTGCAGCCAGTACAATGTTAGAATTGTTAGGCAATATATATACATGCTTCGCAGAAATCGAAGAAATGGCATTTACGAAATCTTCGGTGCTTGGATTCATCGTCTGTCCGCCTGCGAGCACAACATCGACGCCAAGACTTTTGAAAATATCAGCAATTCCCGCACCCGAAGAGACAGCGATAAATCCATATGGAGCCAGATCATCAGCTGGTGGCACGGCCGGGGCCTGTATGCTGACCTCTTCCTTCGGAATATCGGCGAACACATCCGGCATCGGAGCAATGTCCATACCCGCTGTCAGCAAATCCCGGTGCTGCTCACGCATGTTAAGAATATGAATCTGGGTGATCTCCCCATAGAGCAAAGCAAGATTCAACACCTCGCCGGGAGCTTTGGAGTGAACATGAACTTTGATTGTTTCGTCATCCGAAATAACGATGATGGAGTCCCCGTTCACTGATAGCGCTTTCCTAAATACATCCTCATCAAAAATTGCTCTCGCGGAACCGCCCAACTGACGGTTTATAAAAAATTCCATATCATATAAGAATTCAATATCTTCCGTGGAAAGCTGCGATTGTGCAGATGTCTGTACCGAGGCCAAATTAAGCTCTGGTTTGATCGGACCTGGAGTCACTGCAATCGGTGCAGGAATGGTAGCCTGTCCTTGAGCAGCTATACCTGTGATTCCACTGGTCAGGTGCTGATGAAAACCTTCGTAGATATAGACAAGCCCCTGTCCACCGGAGTCGACTACTCCGACTTGCTTGAGCACAGGCAGAAGTTCAGGCGTATTCGCCAGCGCTTCCTTGGCTTTGGACAATACCTCCGTCATCAGCTCTGTCACATCATTGGTGCGCCGTGCAAAATAAACCGCATGCCGCGCAGCTTCCTTGGCAACCGTAAGTATTGTTCCCTCTACAGGTTTTACAACTGCCTTGTATGCTGTATCCACTCCGTTCTGCAGCGCTGCCGCAAACTGTTGTGTGTTCAGCTCATCAAGCTGCGCCGCATAGCGACTGAACCCCCTGAACAACTGGGAGAGAATAACGCCTGAGTTCCCTCTGGCGCCCATTAACAAGCCCTTCGAGAGTACACCTGCACATTGGCCAAGAGAGGCCGTATTATTCCTTTTCAATTCATTCGCGCCTGCGGTCATCGTCAAATTCATGTTTGTTCCCGTATCTCCATCCGGAACCGGAAAAACATTCAACGAATTGACGTGCTCTGCATGCTGCTGCAGCTTCTCCGCACCGGTGAGTACCATTGCGGTAAAATCTGTTCCGTTGATAGAACGCTTACTCAATGAGAATTCCCCTTCCTAACTTCATGCCTAATCAACACTAGGATTAACTGGACATAATACACTAATTTATATTGTACTATAAGAGACTAAAGAAATAAATGTTTTTGAGCGGTTGACGAAGCATTTTTTACTGTGATATTATATTTAAGTATTGTTTTATGCAGGTGTAAGTAACAAGGAGGTGTAATCTGTGTCCCGTAAATGTATCGTAACAGGCAAAAAGCCGGGCAGTGGTAACCACGTGTCTCACGCGAACAACCACAACCGTCGCACTTGGGGAGTTAACGTTCAAAAGGTCCGTATCCTCGTGAACGGCAAGCCGAAACGCGTCTATGTCAGCACCCGTGCTTTGAAGTCCGGTAAAGTTGAGCGCGTCTAGTCTTTAGCATTTTAGATCGAGCGATATCTCATATCAAGCAAAAAGCACCCTTTACATATGTAAGGTGCTTTTTTTCATGTCTTTTTTTCTTTTACAGCCTCAACTCTTCTGAAAAGTATTCAAAATCGCTTTAACGAAACCTCCTAAAAACTTTGGCAGCTTGAACGTGTAAAATTTCATGGTTTACCCTCCCATCAATTCGTGCCGTACGGTAGGAGACTTTATATTCTCTTTCGCTGACGGTTACATCTTGCAGACCTCTCCCATTCGCCAGAATTTCTCCGCTACCTGGACCCTTCCTTCAGCTTGCCTCAGGTTCCGGCCGGAGACGACGAAAAAAAAGGCTACATGAGATTTCTGCTCATGTAACCATATTTATGCGCTGCAGACTTGGCCTATACCAGCAGTCTGAACAGTGTATTCTATAGCTTGACCTGTGTTGCCGCGCTTCGAATCGACTCGATAGCCGCTGCACGGTCACTTCTACCGAAGACCGCATTGCCTGCGACCAGTACATTAGCGCCAGCTTCCACAACCAGTGGTGCCGTAGCTTCCGCAATGCCTCCATCCACTTCAATCAGCAGATCTGGATGGACCTCATTGGCCCATTCGCGAATTTGACGGATTTTGCGTAGTGTACTCGGTATAAAGGCTTGTCCACCAAAGCCTGGATTCACAGTCATTACAAGCACCAAATCCACATCCTCCAGCACTTCACGCACGGCAGATGCCGGTGTGCCCGGGTTAATAGCTACGCCTGCTTTGAGACCTAGCTCCTTGATCTGGTGAATTACACGATGAAGATGCACGCAAGCCTCAGCATGTACTGTAATAACAGCGGCTCCGGCTTTGGCAAAATCTCCGATATAACGTTCAGGATTCTCAATCATAAGATGTACATCCAGCGGTAATGAAGTATGCTTGGAAACGGCATCGACAATTGGCGGTCCCAAAGTGATATTCGGGACAAAACGTCCGTCCATTACGTCTACGTGAAGCCAGTCAGCGCCGCTGTCCTGTACTTCCTTCACTTCTGCTCCAAGTGCGGCAAAATCCGCGGATAACAACGATGGGGCTAAAATAATCATGATCAGTACCTCCGCTTTTTATCTTTCATTTCATTAAAAAACAGCTTGTAATGCTCATAGCGGCTCGGGGCAATCTCCCCTTGCTCCAGTGCTTCAACGACCTTGCAGCCCGGCTCATGAAGATGACTGCAGCCGCGGAACTTGCAAGCTTCCGCATATGGAGCGAACTCTCGGAAACAGGTGGACAACTCCTCTACACCAAGCTCCAGGAAATCGAGCTGACTAAAGCCAGGGGTATCGGCTACAAAGCCTCCGTCCCCAATGTCCATTAGCTCGACATGGCGGGTGGTGTGACGGCCACGGCCCAGCCGCAGGCTGATCTCTCCTGTCTCCAGAAGGAGGCCGGGAACGATCCGGTTGAGCAGGGTAGACTTACCCACTCCCGATTGTCCGGCGAACACGCTGATTCCTCCTGCGAGCCGTCTGTGAACCTCTTCGCTGCCCGCACCTGTTAGCGAACTCGTTACCAGTACTTCATAACCGATTTCTTCATACAGGGCCTTCACCGTGGCTGTCGCTTCATCGTCACCTGCCGCCAGATCCTGCTTAGTCAGCACAATTAGCGTTTCCAATCCAGAATGCTCTATATGCACCAGGAATTTGTCGAGCAAGTTGAGGTTCATATCCGGCTCACGCAAAGAGAATAATAGCACGGCAAGCTTAACATTGGCCACTGGCGGCCGAATCAGCTCTGAATCCCGGGGGAGAATTTGATCTACCATGCCCTCTCCGTTCTCCGTCAAACCATAAATCACACGATCGCCTACCAGAGGAGATACCCCTTTTTTCTTGAAGATTCCTCTAGCTCTACACTGTACCGACGTCTCTTCAGAGACGATAAGTCCGTCACAAAGCGGCTTTACATAATAATAACCGCTTAAAGCCTTAACAATTACACCTTCAGGCATACATAGTGGGCCTTCCTCTCCTTAATTTACGAAGATGACCCAAGTAGTTATCCCCGGGTCATCTCGCTCTGCCATTGGCTACTGACCTTTGATCAGCTGCTAATGGTCTTTATTATCTTTATGTTTCAAAGACTTATCTTTGTTCTTGCCGTTGTTGCTGGCAACATGCTTTGCACTGTCTCCCTGTTGCCCATTACCGGGTACGAAGCCCGTCTGATCGGCATTCCCGGTTCCATTCGCACCGTTATCGCCACCATTGTTTCCGGTGCCATTACCGGTACTGTTACCTCCCTGATCAGGAGCCATAGCCGGATCGCTTGTCGGCTGCTCCGATGGCGGTGGTTCCGTAGGCGCCTGGGTCGGGTCCGGCGTGCGGGATGGCTCTGGGAGCGTCGGAACAGGAACCGTTCCGTTCTTGGCATCCACGTAGGACACTGGATACGTATCATAGAGTTCACCATCGCGATAAATCAAGACCACACCATCTTTGTTAGGAGCGAGTAACATGTTAATGGAGAGTACTTGATTCTTGGTAATCGTCCGGGTACCCCACTCCTGCTTCTCACCGTTGTTGCGGGCATCCGCGTACTCAATACGGATTTTGGTCTTCTTACCCTCCTGGGTCGGCGCAACCGGAAGATTATACGTGTAATTCAAGGCCTCCGGCGGATATCCTGAACTCAAGGTAATAGTAATCTTCGTACCTGGAGGTGTTGGAACCCCCTTATCATAAGGCCACTGCTTAACGACCTTACCTTTGTCAACAGAGAAACTCGCCTCTTCCTTGACTTCCTCCAGAACAAGCTTCACTGCTTCAAGCTTCGCTCTGGCTTCCTTCTCCGTCAAGTTGATGAGATCTGGCATCGTGACGCTTTCCTCACCTTTACTGAGAATCAGTGTAACCTGCACCGCCTCCGGGTCAAAGTCACTTGTAGGCAACGGATCTTGGGTAATAACCTTGCCAGCTGCCACATCAGAGCTCGTACGCGTATCCTGGGAAATGCGATTCTGTGCCACACCCAGATCAAGCAACGCTTTGACAGCCTCATCAAATGTCTTGTTCGAGAGATCCGGCATTTTAGTCAACGGCTTGGCCGTACTGACCGTGAGTTGAATCGAAGTATTCTTCTTAACCTTCGTATTCTCCTGTTTGCTCTGCTTGTAGACAATGCCTTCCCCGTAGTTAGGGTTATAAATCTCGGTGACTGGCTCTTCAACCTCGATTCCCAATTCGGACAGCTTCGCCTTGGCATCATTCAGTGACAGATTTATGACGTTTGGTACCGCCACCTCAGGGATAACCAGCTTCGCATTCACATACCATACTACACTCGCCATCGCGAGTAGAATCAGAAGTGTTAATCCGATCCAGAGTGCCGGGCGGCCCCACTTTTTCTTGCCGCTAGATACCGGAACCTCCGGCTCGTCGGAATGACGCATTCTCTCTGCGTTGCCACCCCGGTTCCCCTGTGATCTCTGAATTGGCTTGATGGCAGGAATAATCCGCGTCTTATCCTCATCATCATCATCCTGAAACTCGGCCTTTGGCTCGCTGCGCCGTTCAGGCAGCAGACAGCTCTCCAGATCCTGCAGCATTTGTTTGGCTGACTGGTAGCGCTCCTCGGGGTTCTTACGCATGGACCGCAAGATCACGTTCTCCACACTTTGCGGAATCAGCGGGTTGAGAAGTTTCGGCTCCTCGAATTCCTCCTGAAGATGCTTTAGAGCTACGCTGATCGGGCTTTCTCCCAAAAACGGCAGACTGCCTGTCAGCATTTGATAGAGTACAATTCCCAGAGAGTACAGATCCGACTTTTCCCCTGTAGCTACTCCCTTGGCATGTTCTGGTGAGAAATAATGCACCGATCCCACCACAGAGCCTGTCTGGGTGATAGTTGTAGATGTAACTGCACGTGCGATGCCAAAATCCGTAACCTTGACACGCCCGTTGCGTCCAATAAGGATATTATGTGGTTTGATGTCCCTGTGTATGATCTGATTCTGATGAGCGTGGTCAAGCGCATCGCAGATCTGGGAGGCAATGCGAACGGCCTCGTCCACCTGCAGCGGAGCCCGCTCCTTAATAATTTCATTCAGGTTCTTTCCTTCTACGTACTCCATAACGATATAATGAATTTCATCTTCCTGTCCGACATCATAAATGCTGACCACATTCGGATGAGACAGCGATGCGGCAGATTGCGCCTCCCGCCTAAACCGGCGGATAAATTCCTCATCATGCACAAACTGACTGCGCAGCACTTTGATGGCGACGTTACGGTTCAATAAAATATCATGGGCTCTGTACACAAGCGCCATGCCGCCTCCACCGATTCGTTCGATGACTTGGTAACGGCCTCCCAACTCGTGACCGATCATCTATCCCACTCCTTTGTTTCGGGCACTGCGGCCTCTCCTTGATGTTCTAACATAGCGACGCTTATATTATCGCCGCCACCGGCAAGCAGGGCCAACTGCAGCAGGCGATCCGCCCGTTCTTCCAGCGAGATTTCTTGGATTCCCGCTACCTTCGCCAAATGCTCTGTGCTGACAAAATTACTCAGACCGTCACTGCACAGTAACAGAACTTCCCCTGCCTCCAGCTTGATAGGGGCCAAATCGACGGAGGTCTCCGCATCTGTGCCCAGCGCTCTGGTCAGCACATTCTTCCGCGGATGGTTATCTAGCTCCTCCAGGCTGATCTGGCCGTTCTTGAACAGCTCATTGACCAGCGTGTGATCCTCTGTTAGTTGGACCGCGTTACCGTCTCTTATCATGTAGGCTCTGCTGTCTCCAATATGGCCAATAAAACCGTTTGACCCGTTCAGCAAGACAGCAACGACTGTAGTCCCCATATTATGGTACTTCTCGTCACTGGATGCCTCCTTGAAAACAGCATCATTGGCTTTCAGAATGGCTGAAGAGAGCGTCGCACTCAGTTCTTCACCGGAAACATCAGGTCCCAGATTATCCAGGGTGTCCTTTATCGATTCCAAAGCGAGCCTGCTTGCCGTGTCGCCCGCCAAATGCCCCCCCATTCCGTCTGCAATGATGCCAAGTGTGTAGCCGTAACGCGTAACGCCGATCCAGACTGAATCTTCATTGACAGAGCGCACCCGGCCAATGTCGCTGACATGAACTGTCCTGATCAAATATCCTCACCTCAGATCCATATGTTTAGCGCGCAATTGTCCACATGCAGCCGCAATATCATGGCCCTGTTCACGACGAATGGTAACATTCACACCATGATCGGACAACACACGTTGAAACTCAAAGATATCTTTACGGGATGTACGCACATACTTGCGCTCTGGCACATGGTTGATCGGGATCAGGTTGACGTGGCACAGCATGTTCTTCAGCACGCCGGCCAATTCTGCAGCATGCTCTGGCTGGTCATTCACTCCGCCGATCAGCGCGTATTCAAAACTAATACGACGTCCTGTCTTGGCTTGGTAGTAGCGCAGGGATTCGATCACATCGTCAAAGGGGAAGCGGCGGTTAACCGGCATCAGCTTGGAGCGGAGCGCATCGTTCGGTGCATGGATGGAGATCGCCAAATTGATCTGCGTATCCTCGTCGGCAAACTTGTAGATGTTTGGCACAATACCACTTGTAGAGACCGTGATGTGACGCTGGCCGATGTTCAGGCCCTTCTCATGAATCATCAGACGCAGGAATCTCATGGTTGCGTCATAATTCTCGAAAGGTTCGCCTGTGCCCATAATTACAATACTGCTGACACGTTCTCCCCGGGCATCAAGAATCTGCTGAGAGCGAACAACCTGTGCTACGATCTCACCCGCCGTCAAGTCACGCTTCAATCCGCCAAGTGTAGAGGCGCAGAAGGTACAACCAACCCGGCAGCCCACCTGTGTAGTAACACAGACGCTGTTACCGTAGTTGTGCTTCATAATAACGGTCTCGATCGCATGATCATCATGGAGACCGAACAGGAACTTCACAGTACCATCTTTCGATTCCAGCTTCGTAATTTCAGTTAAGACGTCAATAGAGAAATGCTCACTGAGCTTGGTCCGCAAAGCCTTGGACAAATTACTCATGGATTCAAAATCATTCACACGCTTCACATACAACCAATCAAAAATCTGTCCGCCCCGAAAAGCAGGCTCTCCGTTGTCTTTCGCCCATTGTTGCAACTCTTCCAAAGAAAAATCATATATTAAAGGTTTCATTCGTATTGGCACCTGTTCTTTCATAAGGATATGCTTATTGTTTCTCATTCTTTCTAGTTTAACACAAATTTCAAAGGTGGTAAAAGAAAACCCGCCGCACCGGGCCCGGTGGGCGGGGTAGTAAAGGTTTTACCTTCGCCTTTACTATATTACAAGATTCGCTGCAGTCGGGCAATATAGAACCCGTCACTGCCATAATGATGGGGCAGTAGCTGAATTCCCTCCCCGGCAGCCAGCGCCGTCCCCTCCAGGCGGTTCCAGACGTCCGAGGCGAAGGTTAACGACACAAAATCAGGGTTGTGTTCCAGGAAGGAGGCCACGACTTCCCCGTTCTCGGCTTTCTCTGTCGTGCAGGTGCTGTACACCAGCACGCCCCCCGGTTTAAGCAGCCGGGAGACCGACTGGAGCAGTTGCCGCTGAAGAGCAGATACGCTCTCGATATCCTCCGGCTGCTTACGCCATTTCAGATCCGGCTTGCGGCGAATCACGCCAAGGCCGGAGCAAGGGGCATCGAGCAGGATTCTGTCGAAGGAGCCTGGCTCAAACTTCTGCTCCAGGTCCAGAGCGTCGGCACTTCCTGTCACGACACATTCCAGCCCAAGCCGCCGGGCCTGATCCGCAATCAATGCAGCTTTATGCGGATGCAGATCATTGGCGTGAATCGTGCCTTCGTCTTTCATCAGTTCGCCCATATGCGAGGTTTTACCCCCTGGAGCGGCACAGCAGTCCAGCACTTTCATGCCAGGTTCCGGAGCCACGACCTCAGCCACCAGCATGGAGCTCTCATCCTGAACGGACAGATAGCCGTCCCGGTACCATGAGGTTAGCGCCGGATTGCCGCCACCCTTGATGACAATCCCGTAAGGACTGACCTTCGAAGGCGAAACCTCCAGCCCCTCTGCCGCCATCTTCTCCAGCAGACGTTCACGGCTGATCATCGTTGTGTTGACACGAACGCTGATAGCGGGAGGCTCATTATTGGAGGCACACATCGCCTCTGCCGTCTCCACACCATATTCGGCAATCCAGCGCTGTACTAGCCACAGTGGATGCGAGTGCCGAATAGAAATACGCTTCGCCGGACCCAGATTCTCCGGCAGCACAGGGAGGTCACCAGCGCGCAGCACGCTGCGCAGAACCCCGTTGACCATCCCGGAGATGCCCTGATGTCCACGCTTCTTGGCGATATTCACAGCTTCGTTCACGGCTGCATGCGATGGAACGCGATCAAGATACATAATCTGGTACAGACTCAGACGAAGTAGATTACGTACCCATGGCTGCAGCTTGGCGATTCCCTTACTGACAAACCCTTCAAGCACTTCATCCAGCGTATTCATTCTAGAGATGGTTCCGTAGACTAGCTCGGTAGCCAGTCCCGTATCTTCCCGGCTCAGTGAAGATTTCTGCAAGCTGCTGTTCAGCAGCAAATTGCTGTATGCGCCCTGCTGCTCGACTCTTACCAGCACATCCAAGGCCACTTCGCGGGCCGAGGCTGGTTTACCGCCGCCCTTGCTGCTGCCTGCACCGCTGGCTTTGCCAGCAGCGGCGCTTCCTGCGATAGCTGCTTTCCCTGCGGCTACCGTTTTCCCTGCGGCGGCTTTCCCTGCGCCCGGCGGACGGCTTCCGTCCTGGCGGGATGAATGTCCGCGCTGGCCATTCCGGCCTGCGCCATTATTACCGCCGCTCATCCTAGCACCGTGCCGGGCTTCATCGCTGCCCCGCGGCTGAAGTCAGCGGCGCTCATGGCTTTTTTGCCTGCCGGCTGCACCGTCGTCAAAAGCAGGCTGCCGTCGCCGGTCTTCACCTCGACGCCTTGTGCTTCCACCGCCAGCACCGTGCCTGGTGCGGCTTGACCACCGTTCCCGGTAGGAGCCAGCGAAGGAGTAGTCGCTGCCCATACCTTGAACGTCTCCCCATTCCAGAGGGTAAACGCGCCGGAGAACGGCACGAGCCCGCGGATACGGTTATAGATGTCACGTGAAGACACGTTCCAATCTATACGCTCATCCTCGCGGCTCAGGTTCGGCGCGTAGGTAGCTTCGCTCTCCTCTTGTGCCACAGCGTCCACACGACCGGCCGCAAGGCGAGGCATTTCAGCTTTTAGCAGATTACGCCCAGCCAGGCTCAGCTTCTCGAACAGATCACCGGAGGTATCCCCGTCTTCGATCGGTACCTCGACACGTGAGATCATATCACCGGTATCCAGTCCTTCTGCCATATACATCAGGGTCACACCTGTAACCTTTTCACCATTAATAATCGAACGCTGGATCGGAGCGCCTCCACGATACTTTGGCAAAAGCGAACCGTGAACGTTCACACATCCGTTCTGCGGCAGATCCAGAACCGACTTGGGCAGAATCTGCCCATAAGCCGCGGTAACAATCAAATCCGGCGCATAAGCCGCCAGTTCAGCCACTGCTTCCGGTCGACGCAAACGTTCCGGCTGAAGCACCGGAAGACCCAGTGCCAGCGCCGCTTCTTTAACCGGAGAAGGAGTCAGCGTTTTTTTTCGGCCCTGCGGCCGATCCGGCTGGGTAAGAACAGCTACAACCTCGTAGCCCTCTTCCACCAGCATTTGTAGACTGGGCACGGCAAAAGCCGGGGTTCCCATGAATACTATCTTCATCAGATCACTCCTCGGATTCGCTGCGTTCAGCCGTATATTCGTATACCTTCTCGGCAATGTCCGTGAACAATACGCCGTTCAGATGGTCAATCTCATGTTGAAAGGCCCGGGCAAGCAATCCGCTACCGGTAATTGTAATTTCTTTGCCTTCACGGTCAAGACCACGTACGGTCACTGTCTCCGCACGGCGGACATCACCATTAAGGCCAGGGATGCTGAGGCACCCTTCTGGTCCAAGTTGCTCGCCTTCAGTGGAAACAATTTCCGGATTGATCATTTTGATCAGGCCATGCTCTTCGTCTGCATCAACCACAATAAGCCGTTTTAGAATGCCGACCTGCGGCGCAGCAAGACCTACGCCTTCCGCGTCATACATGGTGTCTGCCATATCATCAAGCAACTTTTGCACATTTGGCGTTACAGCCTTTACTTCTTTTGCTATTTTGTGAAGCACTTCATCCGGTTCTTTTACAATCAAACGTATTGCCATCTCAACAACACCATCCCTGTTCTGATACATGTTTGTATTTTTAATTTAATAAAGATAGCTCAATAATCATTCGTTTGCCTATTGTAACACGATCCCGCCTTACATCAACATTTGCGGGTCTACATCAATACTGATTTGAAGTCCTGTATCCCGAGCGGAATCTTCCAGCTCTGCCGCTACCTGTCGCGCCAGTCCTACCGCATCAATACTCCCGCGCCATTTGATCATACACTGGAACCGGTATCTGCCCTTCAGGCGCGGCAGCGGTGAAGCCACCGGACCCAGCAGATCGAGTGCATCCGCAGACAGCTTGTCCAGACTTCCGTACCATCGCAGCTGCCTCGCTTTGCCCTGAATATTCAGCGCATAATTCTCAGCCAGCCGCAACAGCAGCGGAAGCTGCTCATGGGATAGCGTCACAAGAATAAGGCGACAGTATGGCGGATAATGCAAGCCTCTGCGATGCTTCAACTCGTCGCGTACGAAGGCATGATAATCATGCCCGCTGGCATGGATAATGGAATAATGCTCCGGCGTATACGACTGAACAACCACTTCACCCGGAAGCTGATGACGTCCCGCCCGACCAGCTACCTGTGTGAGTAACTGGAACGTTTTCTCGGCTGCGCGGAAGTCCGGCAGATTCAGCGCCGAATCCGCTGTGATGACACCAACAAGAGTTACGTCGGGAAAATCAAGACCTTTGGCCACCATCTGTGTTCCCAGCAGCACATCGGCTTTTTTATCCCGGAACTGGCCCAGAAGCTTCTCATGCGAACCCTTTTCCGTGGTGGTATCCACGTCCATGCGGATCACCCGGATTCCGGGAAAAAGCTTACCGAGCTCTTCCTCGACACGCTGCGTGCCAGTCCCGAAGAAACGAATATGCTCGCTTCCGCATTCCGGGCAGAGCTGCGGCGCCGGCTCGGCGTGACCGCAGTAATGACAGCGCAGGTTGTTGCTGCGGCTGTGAAAGGTTAGCGAAATATCGCATTCCGGACAGGTAGCTACATACCCGCAGCTCCGGCACATGACGAAGGTGGAAAAGCCCCGGCGGTTCAGCAGCAGCACCGTTTGCTCTCCCCGCTCCAGACGTTCGGCCAGCGCTGCATGCAATCTGCGGCTGAACATCGAGCGGTTGCCATCCTTCAGCTCCTCGCGCATGTCCACGACCTGCACTTTCGGCAATGGGTTGCCAAGTGCACGGCTAGGCATTTCCAGCAGCACTGGCGAGAAGTGAATGTCACTTTGCGATCGTGCGGCATGGTAGCTCTCCAGCGACGGTGTCGCAGAGCCCAGAATAACCGCAGCCCCGCATTGCTCCGCCCTGCGTACCGCGACATCACGGGCATGGTACTTCGGATTCTCTTCCTGCTTGTAGGAAGTCTCGTGCTCCTCGTCCATGATAATCAATCCCAGGTTAGTAAACGGTGCAAACACGGCCGAACGCGCTCCGACAGCAACCGTTGCTTTCCCCTCACGAATCTTGCGCCATTCATCGTAACGTTCCCCGGCCGACAAGCGGCTGTGCATCACTGCCACACCGCTGCCAAAACGACCCTTGAACCGCTCCACCATCTGCGGTGTCAGGGAAATTTCCGGGACCAGCACCACCGCCTGCCGACCCTGATCCAGACAACGCTGTATGCACTGGAGATAGATTTCTGTCTTACCGCTACCGGTTACACCATGCAGGAGGAATACTTCATGCTGCTGTTCATCCACTGTGGCCGCAATACGCGAGTACACACTTTGCTGCTCCAGCGTAAGCGGCAAAGGCTTACTTGGCTTGAAGTCACGCCCCTGGTAAGGATCACGGTACACCTCAATCTCACCGATCTCGATATACCCCTTTTCCTCCAGTCCCTTCACTGTACCTGCTGTCACCTGTAAGACCGCTAATACTTTCTTGAGAGGTAACGGCAGCATAGCAGCCATCTCAATTAGAAAGGTCAATACTTCCTTCTGACGTGCTGACCTTGCCGGGAAGCCATCAAGCGCCTCACGAGCCGAATCAACATCCATAGTCAGGTCTACGACCTTTATCTTTTTCTTGCCCATCTTGTCCTTGATGCTCTGGCTCTCCGACAGAACACCTCGGCGCAGCATGAACTTCACCGTCTCCGCAGCATCCGGGAAAGACCGGGTCAACTGCTTCATCGACACTTCCCCGGCCCGCCGCACAAATTCGGTAATCTCCCGCTCTTCGCTCTCTGTATCGGTAAACATCGCGAACAATTCTTCTTCAGGGAAAAATCCGTCAGTCCCATCCGCCGCGGACAAGTCATCTGCAGACTCGCCCAACGAGATCAGCCGTTCGGCTTTGCCCTTCAAAGCAGTGGGCAGCATCGCCTGTAGAGAGGAAATTCTTCTGCACGCATACTTCCGGCTCATCCAATCTGCCAGTTCAACCAGTTCCGGCGACAGCGGAGGGATAAGATCCAGCACCTCCTGAATCGGCTTTAGTCCTGACACTGATCCGGTTTCCCCGGATTCCAGGGATACAACGAACCCCTGCACCGTACGATGCCCAAAGGGAACAGCAACACGGCTGCCGATTTCAATCCAGAGCTTCAGCGATTCCGGGATACTATAGTCAAAAGGCCGGTCAGTGCTGCGTACAGGTACATCGACAATGACCTTGGCTATATCCATTATAAAGAGACTCCGGAGGTTCGTTCTGCCGCCAGGATGAGCAGCTGCTTCGCAACCTCGTCCTTGGACAACAGCGGCAGCTCTTTCACCAGTCCATCCCGGTCATAAATAGATACTATATTCGTATCTGTCCCAAAACCGGCTCCCGGTATAGCTACATCATTAGCTACAATCAAATCACAGTTCTTGCGGACCAGCTTGTCCTTCGCATACATCTCCGCGTTACCCGTCTCGGCTGCAAAACCGATCAGAAACTGTTTTTCTTTCTTATTGCCCAGTGTTTCCAAAATATCCGTTGTTTTTACAAGCTCGAGCGTCATCGTGTCTCCGCTCTTCTTGATTTTGGTATCCGCGCTGAACTTTGGACGATAGTCTGAGACAGCTGCAGCTTTGATTAGAATATCGCAATCTTCCCAGTGCGCTATCACAGCGTTATACATATCCTCAGCAGATTGTACACGCACCACATGAATACCGGCTTCTTGCGGTAGAGCTTCATCTGTACGGGCCGCAATCAGAGTGACTGCAGCACCCATAAGCCTTGCGGCACGGGCCAGGGCAAAGCCCATTTTCCCGGATGAATCGTTAGAAATATAACGGACCGGATCAATCCGTTCCACGGTTCCGCCTGCAGTGATAACCACTTTTTTACCGGATAGAGGTCCTGACGTCACCGTCTCCTGCTGGGCAAAAAAACGTTCAACACATTGCACAATCGTTTCCGGTTCTTCCAGTCTTCCTTTACCCACATAACCGCAAGCCAGCATACCCTCACCTGGTTCAATAAACTGAATACCCCGTCGGGCAAGAATATCAAGATTATTCAAAACAGCAGGATGCTGGTACATGTGCACGTTCATAGCCGGAGCCACCATGACAGGGGCTGTTGTAGCCAGAAGTGTGGTAGACAGCATATCATCTGCCAGGCCATGGGCCATTTTACCGATAATATTGGCTGTGGCTGGCGCAACCAGCACCAGATCTGCGCTGCCGGCAAGGTCTATATGTGCAAAAAGAGACGGGTCCCGCTCCTGAAACGTATCACTGTACACCAGGTTCTTGGATAATGACTGCATCGTCAGCTCCGTGATAAACTGTTTGGCCGAATTCGTCATAATAACATGTACATCGGCCCCTTTCTGGGCCAGCTTGCTAGTTAAAGCAGCCGCTTTGAAAGCTGCAATCCCTCCGGTTACGCCAAGTACAATTCTTTTCCCCTTCAAGCTATTCAAAATGATCCTCCTCCTCATACTCATCCTGCAATTGAACGATCATGTGAGCAAGTAGAAACGGCTTGGCCGTCCTTTAAGGGACGGTATCCGTTTCTGCGAGAAATATAAGCGTAGAACATATACATCCTTATATTTAAAAAAATAACAACCTTCCGGTTGTCAGGAACAGCCCGGTCCGGGCTATTATCGCTAAATTGTCACTTCAACCTTTAGCTTTTCCACTCAGAAAAAAAACGGCAGCGTCCGCCTCTTGGGAAGGCGGCGTCCGTTTATGCTGAAGCTGTTTGGGACTAGTTTTCTTCCCCTTTTGTTACGATAATACGGTCCTCATAGACTTCTTCAAGAGCAACCCCAACGAACTTGTGGGATTTAGGAGCTTTGATATCAGTCTTTCCGCCTTCGCGCAATTGTCTGGCACGGCGGGATGCAGCGACAACGAGTGAATACTTGCTGTCCACTTTGTTCATCATTTCATCAATGGATGGATATAACACGTGAGCACCTCTTTATAATTTACTGTGGATAGAACCGACCTACAGTTCTCTGATCTTACAATGTTCGGCGATAATGATACTTTCTATTCGCTTGCAGGCCAGATCGATCTCATCGTTAACGACAGCATAATCATAATGCTGCATTAGGCTGATCTCATCCTCTGCCACCGACATACGGTGATTGATGACATCAGGATGCTCGGTGCCACGGCCGCGAATGCGGTCCTTGAGCTCATCCATGGACGGAGGAAGCAGGAACACAAAGATGCCTTCCGGGAACTTCTCCTTTACCTTCAAGGCACCTTGCACCTCGATCTCCAGGATAATATCCTTTCCACTCTCCAGTGTCCGTTCCACAAAATCACGCGGAGTACCATAATAATTACCCACGTATTCTGCGTATTCGAGCAATTGATCAGCTTCGATCATGGACAAAAACTGCTCTCTGCTTTTGAAAAAATAATTGACACCGTCTTCTTCACCTGCACGCGGGCTACGGGTTGTAGCTGATACGGAATAAATCAATTCCGGCATCTTTGGCCGCAGCGCAGTACAGACAGTTCCTTTACCAACACCGGATGGGCCGGATAATATGATCAGCAATCCTTTTGACATAGTACACTCCATTTAATCGTTATTCGTCGTTATCGTCGTCTTTGCTGGACAAGCGGTGCGCGACAGTCTCCGGCTGAACCGCAGACAGGATGACATGATCGCTATCCGTAATGATGACGGCACGGGTACGGCGGCCGTAGGTGGCATCAATCAGCATATGCCTGTCTCTGGCCTCCTGGATGATGCGTTTGATCGGCGCCGATTCCGGGCTGACAATGGAAATGATACGGTTTGCCGACACGATATTTCCAAAGCCGATGTTGATAAGTTTAATGGCCATGTTCCGTTTGTTCCCCCCAATAAGTTACATCTTCGCTTGTGGATCAAGGCTTGGTTACTCTAAATTCGCCGCCTGTTCCCGAATTTTCTCCAGCTCCGCTTTCATTTCCAGCGCACAGCCAGCCAGTGTCAAGTGATTACATTTGGAGCCAATAGTATTCGTCTCCCGGTTCATCTCCTGAATGAGAAAATCCAGTTTACGCCCTACCGGTTCGTCCCCTCTTAGTAGGCTTCTGCATTGTTCGAAATGACTGTGGAGCCGGGTCAGCTCTTCATCAATATTACAGCGGTCGGCAAAAATGGCGATTTCCATCCCAAACTTATGCTCATCGAAAGGGAAAGTTCCGTCATTCAGTTCACCAAGCCGCTGGCGCAGCTTGTCCCGATATTCACTTACAACCGTTGGGGCCAGCTTCACCATATCCTCATGAAGTTTCTCCAGATGGCTTAGCCGTTGTTCCAGATCTGCACCCAGATAGTCGCCCTCACGGACACGCATCTCCATAAGGGATTGCAGGCTCTGATCCAGGCCCTGCTCGAGCCTTTCAGACAGAGCTTCGGGGGATACCGGGTCAAGACCCGCAGTTCCCTCCCTGCTTTCCATTACACCAGGCAATGAGAGCAGGTCGCGCAGACTGAGTTCGCCCTTAAGTCCGAACGACTCTTGCAGCGTATCCGCCGCTTGAAGATAGGACTTCACTGCGGCCTGGTTCAACACCAGGCCGGCAGCGGCTTCCTCATCGCGCTCCCTGTTAATAACTACATCCACCCGTCCCCGTTTGATGTGCTGCTGCACCTTGCGCTTCAGTACATCCTCATAAACCATCCAATCCCGGGGCATCCGCAGCACAACTTCGCAGTACCGGTGATTCACCGATTTGACTTCGAACGTAATCTTGTAACCGCCGAATTGCAGGGACGATTGACCGTATCCGGTCATGCTAAATGACAACGGAATCACATCCATTACACTATTGTAATTGATTATACTTAACGAAACAAGGGGGACAATTTGCGCCCGGACTTCTGCCATACATACTCCAGCAGCTGTACGCTCATATCGTAGAACATGAAAGGCGTCATCAGGTAAATTCCGTTAAAATGCTCCGTAGCCGCATCCAGCAGCTCCTTGGCAATCGCCACACCCTCGGCCCGTCCGGCTTCGCCCTCCAGACCGCTCATGCGGTTTCGGACTTCTTCAGACAGCTGAATGCCCGGTACCTCATTGTGGAGATATTCAGCGTTACGACCGCTAGCAAGTGGCATAATACCGAGGAATACAGGCACGCTGAGATGTGCTGTAGCTTTACCTATATTGGCAATCAGCTCTGGATCATAGACCGGCTGGGTCATGATATAATCCGCACCGGAGGCGATTTTTTTCTCCAGACGTTGTACCGCTTTATCCAGATGCTTAACGTTAGGATTAAAGGCAGCCCCGATCACGAAATTAGCCTTCTGCTTCAACGGTTTGCCCGAGAATGCAATGCCATCATTCAATTGCTTGATCATTCTTATAATTTCAAATGAGGTCAGATCATACACCGAACTTGATCCTGGCAGATCGCCGAAGCGAGCCGGGTCGCCGGTTACAGCCAGAACGTGGTTGACGCCCAGTGCATCGAAGCCCATCAGATGGGACTGTGTGCCGATCAGGTTACGGTCCCGGCAGGCAATGTGCACCAGCGGGCGCAGCCCTGTACGTGCCTGTACGAGATGGCCAAGCGCCATATTGCTCATGCGGGTAACAGCCAGCGAGTTATCCGCCAGTGTCAGCGCATCAGCACCCGCGCGGCGCAGCGCTTCTGCGCCTTTCATGAACTTGTTAATATCCAGATCACGCGGCGGATCAAGCTCAACTATTACAGTATGGCGTTCCTTAACGAGGTCAACCAGCGTCGGCTCTCCTCCGCCCAGTCCGGTCTCGTCGCTCAAATGCTCTGCAATTGTAATACGCTCAACAGGCTTCACTGTCGGCTCCGGCAGCGCCTCTGGCTCGTAACCCACCAGCGCCTTCGAGATTTCCGCAATATGCTGCGGAGTTGTTCCACAGCAGCCCCCGATAATTCGGCTGCCCATCTCTGCAAAGGTCATCGCCATCTGGCCAAAATACTCCGGCGACGCCCCATATTTGTACTGTCCATCCACATAATCCGCTATACCCGCATTCGGGTATATGGAGACCGGTAGCGTCAGGCTTCCCTGGAGTGTGCCCAGAGCACGCTTGATCCCCATCGGGCCGGTACGGCAGTTGAAGCCAATAATATCGGCGCCGTCCTGCTCCAGAATCCGGAACGCCTCCGGCAGCGTCAGCCCGTCCAGTGTCCGGGCTGTATCATCCATGGCGAACTGGCAGATCACCGGCACCGAGCTGTGTTTGCGGATCGTCTTGAGTGCCAAATGCATTTCCTCGACATCGTAGAACGTCTCCAGCATAATGCCGTCTACATCCTCTTCCAACAATGCGGTAATCTGCTGTGTGAAATATTTTTTAAGCTCCGAAGAGGACAGATTGGCCCGCTTCCCGGCACGGATAGAGCCAACGGCCCCAACAACATAGCCAGTCTCTCCAGCGGCACGCCGGGCAATCCTCACACCTGTCCGGTTAATTTCTTCGACCTTGGATTCCAAGCCAAATTTAGACAGCTTATCATAGTTAGCCGAGTAGGTATTGCTCTCCAGCAGTACCGCTCCCGCTTGAATATAGCTACGATGTACTTCCTCAATAACCTCCGGAGAGGTCAAGTTCAATTCTTCATAAGAGATCCCTACAGGGAAGCCTTTCTGATATAAAAATGTACCCATCGCGCCATCACCGACAAGCACTTTGTTTCCCCATGCGGAACGTAAATCCGGCTTCACCGCAAGCCCTCCCCTGACATTAGTTTCATACTAATGTAACATAATTCGGGATGAATGATAAGCTTTCATAGTAAAGCAATTTCCCGTTGCCGCTGAAGATGCATGTCCCTGCGGCAATTGCCCCATACTAGCTGAAGCCAGAACAAGGGAGATGTACCTATGATGAATAAAACAAGAAAGCTTCTGCTGCGGAAATACGCAATCCTGCTGCTCCTGTGTGGACTGAGTCTGCTCTATCTGTATTTGGGAGACTGGATGTTCGGCTACGGCCTGGATAATATTTCATATATCCTAAACTATTTACTTTACACGCCTTCCGAGAAATTGACAGCTTTCATTATGCTACTGTGCCTGGTGATCCCCGATATTAAGCAGTGGATCACAGGACATCAGCCTGAGCGGGGCGGCGAACGGTGACCCCTTATGAAGGAGAGAAGGATCAGAATCGCGGGGAACAGCAGCATAAAGAAGGGATATACCGTATAAAGCAGCTTCCCGCCCTCCTGCAAATGCTCGGTAAAGCTGCGGGCGTCCAACATTGAAGTGAACAGGATAATCAAGGACACAGGATAGACCATTTTTCTGTACGGCAAGTTGAACAGCTCGGAGAGTCCCACTAATGCTGCGGCGAAAAAAACCGCCATTTTAAAGAATACGCCGATAATAAGCACCATCACAACGAGGATATCGACCCGCTGGATAAAATCTGAAATGGAAATTTTGCTGATAGTAGGCATTAGTGGAAGCGGAGACCGTTTCGCGATATCTGCACCAAGCACCGAAATGTTCAAAGCCATTGTAAAACTGAGCAGCAGTCCAGATAAAAACACCGTTGCACCAATGACCCAAGGACCTTTTTTACGGTTGCTCAAGTATGGCATTAGCATGGTGAAACTGATCATTTCCCCGAACGGAAACATGAAATTCTGATGCACAACCGCAGACAGGACAGGCCGAATCCCGTTTTCCATCACCGGCAGCAGGCGGTTGATATCGATCGACCCCGAGAGGACCAGCAAAATCGTGCAAAAAATCCCGATAATCAGGACGATCACCCCGAATATCAGCGATGTCCGCGCCAGCACCTCCACACCCTTGTGCAGCACATAGGCACAGGACAGAATCATGAGCACCGAAATAATAAACAACGGTGTCCGGTGCATGGTTGCCATGACTAGCATTGTACTTCCATCTCGCAAATCGCGCCCCGCCAGGTTTATGAACAGAATAATGTACAGCACCGATACCACCGCGCCGATATATTTTCCAAGCAGCTTGCGGGTGTAGCCCGTCAAGGGCAGCTTGGGATATCGCCTGTAGAGAAAAGCGTACCCTACAAAAACAAATAGGCCGATGCAGTCTCCAATCAGGATAGAGAGCCAGGCATCTTTTCCCGACTCCATACCCAGATTCACTACCAGTGCCGTCCCGAGCTCGAACAGCAGGGTCAGGGTAAAAACCTCGAATAATCCAATCTTGACGCTGCCTTTATTCATAATCTCCCCCCTTAAGCTGGACTATTTTCCTGAAAAGAACTGCTGCGCATATCTGTATGTCTGATCACTGCATCAATGTCATACTTGACCCGGCATTTTTTGAATATCTGCTCCCAATGATTTTCGATCACCTTCCAGCCCTTCTTGTTGTCTCTCTCCACAGCTTCCCCAAAGCCCAGAAAATCACTATTCATCCTACGGGCTGCTGTCAGCGCCGCCGTCAGTTGTTTTTCGGTTTCTTGCTCCACTAGCCTGGAAAGGTCATTCAGCACCTTGGGGTTAGTGAGATCCAGATTATTGGGAGATTCCTTCAGGCCTGCCTGCTGGGTGATTTTAATCGTGATCAGCGGGTCTTCAGGATTGTCTGCCTCTGCCTCCACCTTGACCTGTGAGAGATAGACGTTAAACGCCACGTAGTTTCCCTTTCCGCTTTTAACTAGCAGCGGCATCTGTGTGATTTTATTCTTTATCAACGCTGTACCGACAGCTTCGCTGCCTTCCAGCCAACCCACTAATTTATCTGCTTTAAAAGCGGCAATACCCGTCACCTTCAATGTTGCGTTTGGAGCAATGTTTTTTAGATTGTCGTTGGTGTCAGACTTTTTCTCATCTCCGGAAACCAATACGCCATTGATCAGCGGACCTCCGCCCGGGATCTGAAGCCCCCGGACCACGTCGTCCACTTCCATTTTAAAATTGTAGCCAAACTGCTTGGAGGTGGTCTCCAGCTTCTCCACCAGATCATTGGCAGGAATCTTGCTGAACACCGTCATAGTGGTCATACTATCCTTTGCCGTCTGCCCTTTGGAGATGAACATAAAACTCGTCAGGCGCGTCTCACTCTCCCTTTCCAGTACGTCCATAATGTCTTTGATGCCTTCTCTCCCGAATTTCTCAGAGATGACCAGTACCCGGACGTGGCCAAGTGACAGGAATCGAGCCGTCTGACGGGAAGCATCGGCAAGTGCTTCGAACATAGAGCGGCCCTTGCCGGTATAGACTGCAACGGGTGAGGTGCCCCGGGCGTTTTTTCCCGAAATCTCATCCGCAACAACAACCTGGAAAGAAAGCTCGTATTTCTCCTCCTCTGATGGCCCCCTGTCAATAGCTACTCCGGTGACTACAGCCCTCCGGTTCAGCTCCACACTGTCCCAGCAGCCCGTCAGCCCAAGCAGTGCGATGCAACATAGTGCTGCCACTGCCCCTCGCAGGAATTTTCTATTCATACTGCTCCCTTCCTTCCATGGGACCGGTTGTCTCGTTATGTTCCTCCGGAATCTTGGGCGAGAGGTTCTCTTCATGTCCACTGGTGATCTTCTTGCCCGGTGGAACGGATACCGTCGTCGTATGCCGTGATTTGCTAGCTCCCTTGGCCCACAGTGGAAGTCTTAAAATAGTGTCTTTACGGGATTTCAATGAAGGTGGAACGATCGGAGACAGGTAAGGAATGCCGAAAGAACGCAGACTGTTCATATGTGCAACCAGGACAATCATACCTAGCGTGATCCCGAAGAAACCGAACATCCCGGCAAGAAACAGAAAGACGAAGCGGATTAGTCTACCCGCAATCGACATATTGTAGGCGGGAATGGCGAAGCTTGCGATCCCGGTCAAGGCAACCACGATGACCATTACCGGTGTAATGATTCCTGCCTCCACCACGGCCTGACCAAGAATCAAGGCTCCGACAACGGACACCGTCTGCCCTACTGCACGAGGCATGCGCACCCCCGCTTCCCGCAAAATTTCTATGGCTCCTTCCATCAACAGTGCCTCTACAAAAGCTGGAAAGGGGACGTTCTCTCGCTGTGCCAGAAGACTGATCAGCAGCGTGGTCGGTATCATTTCATAGTGATAGGTAGTAAGGGCGATGTATACGGCCGGTCCAAGCATCAGCACGATAAAACTGATATACCGGATAATGCGCACCAACAGGGAAATATCAAACCGCTGGGCATAATCGTCAGAGGATTGAAAGAACTGGGTAAAAACCGCTGGTAGTACCAGGATAAATGGCGTGCCGTCCACGATCAGCACCACACGTCCCTCCAGCAAATTCGCAACCGCGGAATCAGGTCGCTCCGTATTATAGACAGTCGGAAACGGCGTGAAGGTCTTGTCCTGGATTAGCTCTTCGATATACCCTGATTCCAGCACTGCGTCGATCTTGATCCGGTTCAGCCGCAATTTGACCTCAGCCAGCAGCTTGTCATCCACTGTGTCCTGTATATACATCAAGGCCACATAGGTTTGAGTAACACTGCCGATCTTCATATACTCCAGCCTGAGCTTAGGCGACTTGATCCTCCGCCGGATGAGCGATACATTTGTGGCAACCGACTCTACAAAACTGTCTTTTGGACCACGCACCACTAGCTGGGTACTTGGCTCACCGACAGCGCGCCATTCTCCGCCTGTCGTCTCGCAGGAAATCACTGTAGAACAACCGTCAAGCAGGATCAGAGTCTCTCCTGAGAGAAGGGCCAGCAGTACCTCGTTCCACGCCTCATGTCTGGCTGCCTGTCCAATCTCCAAGGCTCGGTTCAGTATAAAGTCCGGTAGACTCGCATAATCCGCCCCACCATCCCTGAAAGTGTCAACTGAGACCTCCAGCAGCGATCCGACCACAAATTGGTTGACGCTGTCCGCATTCGCCAGTTCGCTGAAATGAACAGCCGCGGCCTTGACTGGTTCGGCTCCGGGGAGAATAACTTGGCGGATTTTGAGATCCGGGCTGTTGCCGAGCTCACTTCTAATATTCTCCAACGTCTCGTCAAGTACAGCGCTAAGCCCGGATGTGCCACTGCCATTCCCATTTCCTCCATTCGAAGAACCTGTCGGCGATTTCCTCCCGCCGTCATTGCTGCGCCAGAACCTGCCGTTTCTGTTCACCGGGTCTCCCCCCTTTCTCACACTGGAGCTTATTATTCACGGGAGGCTCTTCCATTATTCGGCTGATTTCTGGCTGTAACATGACAAAAAAGCCGTCACAATACGTGACGGCTTGGCTTACGGCTTGACTCATATGGTCGTTTAGCGGTTCCCTTATACTTCAACTGTCCCTGTGTACACCACTTCAGCAGGACCTGTCATATATACATGATTGTCTTCTTCATTCCATTCGATAAAGAGATCCCCGCCCTTGAGACTGATCCAGGCTGATCTGTCGGTCAGACCGTTCAGCACAGACGATACAAGTGTCGCACAGGCTCCGGTCCCACAGGCCAGCGTCGGTCCGGCACCACGTTCCCAGACACGCATATCTACGCGGCCCCGATCGAGAACAGTTGCGAACTCCACATTGACTTTTCGCGGAAAGAGGGGATGCACTTCTAGCTTTGGTCCCCAAACCGCCAGGTCAAAGGACACCGCATCTTCCACGTAGATTACACAGTGTGGATTGCCCATAGACACCGCAGTGAATTTGAATGCCGCCCCTTCCGTTTCAATCGGCTGGTTCAGTACAGGCTCCGCATCGATAGCAACCGGAATTTGGAGACCGGACAGTACCGGCTCGCCCATATCCACGGTTACAGTCTCGACTATGCCGTCCTTAACCTTAAGTGTAACTTTCTGCTCACCTGCACCAATAGTCTCAATGACGATTTCCTCTGAGTTCACGAGGCCATGATCATATACATATTTAGAGACGCAGCGGATCGCGTTGCCGCACTGTTCCGCTTCCGATCCATCCGAGTTCATAATACGCATCATATAATCCCCGCGCTGGGAGGGCAGGATGAACACCAGTCCGTCAGCTCCGATCCCGAAGAACCGGTTGCAGAGCGTTACAGCCAATTCAGAGGCATTGACAGGCAGTTCCTGTTCTCCATAGACGATAATAAAGTCGTTGCCGAGTCCGTGCATTTTAGTAAATTCCATATTCTAGTCACTCCTTGAGAGATATGCTTGTCATATTGGGCCGTATAGACTTGTGCCGCTGTCCAGCACACCAAGATACAGGCCTTAGCTGCAACAAGCATACCGTAAGGAATGAGCTTATGCTATTGACTTTATGCCGAAATTTTTGTACTTTTTATCACCGAGCGACCGCCTCTGTTCATGCTGTGACGGTTGCGTCTGCCACCCCATACGCTGCCTGCTCCCATGAGGAAGGTAGGAATACCGGCAGCTACCAGCACCAGGCACCATTCGCGGAAGTTCAGTGGCACTGTCTTGAACACCGGTTGCAGTACCGGCAAGTACATGACCGCCAACATCAGAATAATGGAAGATAATACGGCCAACACAAGGTACTTGTTCTGGAACGGATTCCGATGAAATACGGAACGGGAGCTGCGGCAGTCGAACACGTGGAACAGTTGGGCCATAACCAATGTAGCAAAAGCAACCGACTGCGCCAGAATCAGTTGATCCGGATTCTCCGGCGCGATACGCAGTGTCAGCCAGAACGCTCCCAGCGTGCACAGACCGATCAGCAAGCCACGGCTGATAATCTTCCAGCCGAGGCGGCGGGCAAAGATATTTTCCTTGGCGCCGCGTGGCTTGTGCTCCATAAGATCCTTCTCCGGCTGATCGACGCCTAGTGCCATAGCCGGTAATCCGTCCGTGACGAGATTGACCCACAGGATCTGAATCGGCACGAGCGGCAGCGGCAGTCCCAGCATCATGGCGAAGAACATTGTCAGAATCTCCCCGACATTGGAAGCCAGCAAATAGCGGATAAACTTGCGAATGTTCTCATAGATATTCCGCCCTTCTTCAATGGCCGCCACAATCGTGGAGAAGTTATCATCGCCAAGAATTAGCGAGGAAGCCTCCTTGGTCACATCCGTTCCGGTAATCCCCATTGAAATTCCGATATCTGCCGCCTTTATAGCAGGTGCATCGTTGACGCCGTCACCAGTCATGGCTACGACGTGACCACGGCGCTGCAACGATTTGACGATCCGCAGCTTGTGTTCAGGCGATACGCGGGCGTATACAAACACGTTATCTGACACCTTATCCAGCTCATCATCATCCATCCGGCTGAGCTGGCTGCCAGTCAGCACCGTGCCGCCCCGCTGCAGAATACCGAGCTGATGGGCAATGGCTTCCGCCGTCGTCCCGTGATCACCGGTAATCATAACCGTCTTAATCCCTGCTCGGCGCGTAACACTGATCGCATCGCGCACCTCGCGGCGCGGCGGATCGATCATTCCTGCAAGTCCGACGAAAATTAGCTGGGATTCCGCTTCCTTGTCCTCGCCCACGACCTCATTCGCACGCAGATCACGGTACGCCATGGCCAGTACTCGAAGTGCGCCTGAAGCCATCGCTTCATTGGCATCCATCACTTTCTGGCGCAGGGTTGGTGTGCAAGGAACTACAGCACCCTCCCAAAGCAAGTAGGAGCAGCGGCTAAGCAGCACATCAGGCGCACCTTTGGTGCAAACCATACGTCCACCTGGATGTTCTACAACTACGGACATCAGTTTACGCTCCGAATCAAATGGAAACTCCTTCTCGCGGGTATATGTGCCTGCCAGAAACTGCGGAGTTAACCCCATCTTCGCGGATAGTGCAACTAAGGCCCCTTCCGTCGGATCACCCTTCAGCTCCCATACTGCCTGGCCTTGCTGTTCCTTATCGCCTTCGCTGTCCTTGCCTTTTTTACGCTTACCCTGGTCTTCTGGGAAAGTTTCTACGATTTCCGCGTTATTGCAGAGCGCGCTTACTTGAAGGAGACGGCGCAGACTCTGATCATTTTTAAGCTCAACAGCACGGCCCTTCAGCAGAATCTGACCGGTAGGTGAATAGCCCTCACCAGTGACCTCCAGACTTCGTCCACCACTCCAGACCTGGGTCACGGTCATCTTGTTCTGAGTCAGCGTACCGGTCTTATCGGAGCAGATCACTGAGGCGCAGCCCAGTGTCTCCACCGATGGCAGCTTACGCACAATAGCCTTGCGCTTAATCATACGCTGAACGCCCAGCGCCAGCGCAATCGTAACGATAGCCGGCAAGCCTTCGGGAATGGCGGCAACTGCAAGGCTAACGCCGGCCAGGAACATCGCCGTGGCAGGTTGTCCGTGCATAATGCCTGCCAGCACCACCACAATGGTTAGACCGAGCGCAACGTAGATGAGAATCTTGCCGAGCTGCTCCAGCCGATGCTGAAGCGGCGTTTCCTGGGCGTCCGTGTTCTGGATCAAATCAGCGATCTTGCCCATCTCTGTATCCATCCCGGTCCGTACCACGATGGCCTTGCCCGTCCCGCGCGTGACCATAGTTCCCATGAAGCCGATATTCTTCTGATCGCCTAACGGAATTTCTTCAGCATGAATCGCCTGCGAATGCTTGGACACCGGCAGGGATTCCCCGGTAAGTGCAGATTCCTCCACATAGAGCGCGCTGCATTCCAGCCAGCGGACATCTGCCGGAATCCGGTCTCCACTCTCCAGCAGGAGGATATCACCCGGCAACAGCATTTTGGCGGGAAGGGTCTGACTTTTTCCATCGCGAATGACCTTCGCTGTCGGCGCTGACAATTGCTTCAGCGCCCGCAAGGAGCGTTCAGCCCTGAATTCCTGCACGAAGCCCAGCACTCCGTTAAGCAGAATAATCGCAATAATAGTGATCGCATCCAGATACTCGCCGAGCAGGCCCGAGATAAACGTTGCCCCCATCAGGACAAGCACCATGAAGTCCTTAAATTGATTCAGCAGCAATGTCAGCGGAGATATGGCCTTGCCTTCGGTCAGCTCGTTGTAGCCGTTCTCCTTGCGCCTTTCCGTAGCCTCCTCCTCTCGGAGTCCGGTCTGCGGCTGAACACCGAAGATTTTCTGCAGTTCCTCTGCACCGAGCCGGTGCCAACTGTTTTGTTCCATGTCTTTTCTTTCCCCTCCCGGTCGTTTCTTGACTTCCGGCGGCGCACAGCTTTTCCACCTGTTCATGACCAAGTCTATTCGGGGTCGTCCCAAAATATCACCCTGCGAACTTCTCCTTTTGCACGAAGACCGCGAAGTGTGGCATCATAGAGGGATAACAATTTCAATTTTATGGCGACAGGAGATCTATATCATGGCATTGGACGGCATCGTTACCCGGGCTATCGTGCAGGAATTGCAAGCCTTTACAGGTGCACGCATAGGCAAAATATATCAACCCACCACTCATGACCTCATCTTTATTCTGAGAGGACAGGGAGGCGGCGGAAAGCTGCTTCTATCTGCGAACCCCACCTATCCCCGTCTGCATCTCACAGAGAGAAACAGCATAAATCCACCCGAAGCGCCAATGTTCTGCATGCTAATGCGTAAACATTGCGAGGGCGGGACTATAGAAAGTATCACCCAAGTGGGCATGGAGCGGATTATCCATATCCACATTAAGCAGAGAGATGAGCTTGGCGATGTTTCCGCCAAAAAAATCATCATCGAGCTGATGGGCAGACACAGCAACATCATTCTCACAGACATGAACGGCACAATTGTAGACGGCATTCATCATGTGACCCCTTCTATCAGCAGCTACCGGATCATTATGCCGGGCTTCGCTTATACTGAGCCGCCTCAACAGCACAAGCTAAACCCTCTGGAACTTGGACGTCAGGAATTTCTGGAGCTGGTCGCTTCAGCTGAGAGAGACGCCGCCCTTCAGGTCACTGATAGTGATGAAACCGGGTCTGACGAACTCTCGCAAGCTCCGCAAAAAGACGGTTCGGGCGGACCCGCTCCTTCCGCCGACCCTATCGGGTGGATCGTGCATGCCTTTAGCGGCCTCAGCCCCCTTGTCGCAGGCGAAATCGTGCATCGTTATCATCAAGCCACTGATACAGTAGCAGCGGGTACATCAGAAGCTGAGCGCTTATGGGACGCCTTTAATTCAGTCATGGAACCGGTACGGAATTTTACGTTCTCTCCAATCTCCGGGGCCAATGCAAGAGGTAAGCTGATCTTCTCAGCGATCCCGCTCTCTCTCCCCGATGAGCAGGCGAAGCACTATGAATCCATCAGCCAGTGCATGGAAGACTATTATGGGGACAAAGCTGAACGGGATACCGTCAAACAGCGGGTCAGCGACCTCATCCGCTTCCTGGGCAACGAACGGACGAAGAATGTCAAGAAGCTGGCGAAGCTGCAGGAAGATCTGGAGGAAGCTCAGGAGGCAGATCGCTACCGGATTTGGGGCGAGCTGCTGTTCGCTTCACTGCATGCAGTATCTAAGGGTGATAAGCAGGCGGTGCTGGTCAACTACTATGACGAGGATCAGGCAGAGATTACAATACCGCTTGACCCGCTTCTGAACCCTTCGGACAATGCACAGCGCTTCTTCAAGAAGTACAACAAGTATAAGAACAGCTTGCTGGTCATTGACGAACAATTGATCAAAACACATGAAGAGATCGCCTACATGGAGAGCCTGCTGCAGCAGCTCGACCACGCCTCGCTGAATGATATCGAAGAGATCCGCGATGAATTGGTGGGACAGGGATATCTGCGGGATCGGAGCAAGAAGGGCAAGAAGAAGAAAAAAGCGACCCGCCCTACCCTTCAGGTGTTTACTTCTTCAGAGGGTATTGATATCTATGTCGGCAAAAATAATTTGCAGAACGAGTACCTCACGAACCGGTTGGCCTCATCGAACGATACTTGGCTGCACACCAAGGATATACCAGGTTCGCACGTCGTTATCCGCAGCGAGAGCTTTGGGGATGCCACGCTGGAAGAGGCTGCTCAATTGGCTGCGTACTTTAGCCAGGCCAAGCAATCGAGCAGTGTCCCCGTAGATTGCACCCTGATCCGCCATGTACGCAAGCCGAGTGGCTCCAAGCCAGGGTATGTCATCTATGATCATCAGAAGACCCTCTTTGTGACCCCGGTGGAAGACATGATCAAGGGTCTGCCGAATACGTTGAGAAGCTAATTGTAAGAGACAGCGTATGTCAATATTGAAAGAGACAACGCATGTCATAAAAAATAGAGCCTCCGGCCATCATCCGATATTATACGGATGGGCGGGAGGCTCTTCTGTTTATTGCGTATGACCCTGGCTGTAGCAGCAGCCAGGGAATTCTTTTGCCATGGACATGATCAGGTTCTAACTTCTACCTAGCTGATCCAGTACATCCACAGGGACGTTGACACTACCGAGTTCACCGTGAAAGACAACACCCTGGCGCTTGCCATGGAAGTCCGAACCCCCGGTCACAGCTAGACTATAGTCCTGTGCCATCGTCAAATAACGATCTTCTTCCTGGCGTCCATGATCCGAATGATAGACTTCGATACCGGTAAAAGTCCCTTTCTGCAGAATGCTATGTACTAGTTCATCATCACCATAAAGTCCCGGATGAGCCAGCACGGCCTTGCCACCGGCTTCATCGATCCATGCACAGGCCTCTTCCGGGGAAATACGCGGCGGGGAGACAAAGGCCAGAGCTCCTTCAGCCAAATACTTGTCAAAGGCCTCCCGCATATTCTGCACAACGCCCAGCCTTACCAGTTCATCGGCAATATGCGGACGCCCGACACTCTCATCTGGACGCAGCTCTCGCCGGGTTCCCGCCACTACCTTTTCCAAAGTAATCTCAATGCCCAGTTCTCGCAGCTTGCCTACAATCTGTTCATTACGCAGGTCACGGGTCTCTCTAAGTCCAGCCAGACGAGAGAGGAACCTTTCATCGCCCGGATCAACATAATAACCCAATACGTGGATATCCTTGCCACCGGAACGAGTACTGATTTCCACGCCCGGAACCACCGTGATCCCGTACTCCTTCCCTGCCTGAAGCGCTTCCGTAATGCCTGCCACGGTATCGTGATCCGTAATCGCTACCGCGCCAAGCCCTTTCTCCCACGCCAGTCTAACATTCTCTGCCGGCGGCTGCATGCCGTCCGAAGCCTGTGTATGCGTATGCAGATCACATCGACCCGCAAGGGTCGAACGCTCCGCCGCCTTGTCTTCATTATGCTTTATATCATTTTCCATACTGCCACTCCGTTCCAGGGTTATAGGTTCCTGCTAATCCATCATCCCGTCATTGTTCGCCAGCATGCTCCCGCAAAAAAGTCAGGAACGTGACTGCCGAGATCGGTAACAACGTTGATTTAAGATGGATCGCATAAAACTGCCTTTTGAAAGACGCATCCGAGATATTCACAATTTTCAACAAACCCAGCGTGACTTCATGCTTCACCGAGGAGGTGGAGATCATCGTGATACCGAGTCCGGCTTCCACTGCTGACTTCACAGCTCCAGTGCTGCCCAGCTCCATTACAATTTTCATTGATGAGGGTTCGAGGCCTTTGGCCAGAAGCTGTTCCTCCATGACACGGCGTGTCCCAGAGCCCTGCTCACGTAATATAAATGGATAGGCCAACGCTTCCGCTAGTGTGACCTCTTCCCTTGCAGCCAGCGGATGACCACGATGTACAATCAGCTTCAGCTCATCACCCAAAACAGGCTCGATCACCATATCTGGATGAGTCACCGGGGCTTCAATCAGACCGAAATTCAACTGATGCTTCGTAATCTCCTCTATGATCTGTGTGGTGTTGATCACTTTCATCATGATGGAGATGTGGGGATATTCCTTGGCAAAAGGACCCAGTAACCGGGGCAGGACATACTCCCCGATAGTCAGGCTGGCGCCAAGCTGGAGCCGTCCCTCCAGCATATGAGTGAATGCCGACATCGCCTGATCGGTCTCGCGCATAAGTTCAAGGCTACGTAGCGCATAAGGCATGAGCGTCTGCCCTGCTTCGGTCAGCATTATTTTTTTGGTGGAGCGATTGAACAGTTTCGTGCCAAAATAGTCCTCGAGCGCCTGCACCTGCATGGTGACCGCAGGCTGTGTCATATGCAGCGTCTGTGCAGCCGCTGAGAAGCTGCCCCGTTCGGACACGGTATAAAAAATATGCAGCTGATGAAAATTCATGCTTGCAACTCCTTCGTCCATGCTGATTCTGTCCTGCTAGCAGGTTATAAAAAGGACATGCGGCTTACACCGCATGCCCCCAGCTTCTGTACCCGCTATTTTCGTTTACGGCTTTTTCGAGCCAGCTGCATGCGGCGGGAATGACGCAGCCATGAATAGTACTGCTGTAAGTCCCGCAGCTCCGGAGCTTTCGA
Organism: Paenibacillus sp. NPDC056722; assembly: GCF_042790635.1. NCBI lineage: Bacteria > Bacillati > Bacillota > Bacilli > Caryophanales > Paenibacillaceae > Paenibacillus > Paenibacillus sp. NPDC056722. The sequence goes on from NZ_JBHTYV010000004.1 coordinate 373,092, forward strand.
AAGAGCGCCGAGAAACGAAATGACGTTCATGATATACAACGGATGACCGGAGACGGTTCGTTCACCCTCCAGTGCCGTGAATTCGGCAATGATCACCACGTCATCATCAATGAGGTACGCGCTCTGCTCACTGCCGGAATAAGCTCTCATCCGCTTCTGCTTCAGACACTGCCATAGCCAGGCAGATATCTGACCAGGGTCGGCAGCCTCTTCACTAATCCGGTCCAGGTAGCGGCTTCTTGCATGATTCGTGATCACAATATCTGCGACCCTGTAGTCATTCAGCATGATGTGGAAGGGCTCATAGGTGCCCCACCGTTCCGTACCCTTGTCGCGCATCATCATCACACTCCACCGTCTAGGCATGCACTTATTGTTGTCATCTTACCTCATTTGCTGCAGCTTGTACAAGCATCCTTGACCTCTGTTGTGGAGAATGGCTCACGCCCTGTGATATATCTTTTACTGTGACCGGTGTTACTTCTCACCTCTAAAGCTACTTTAAATGTACAGGCTCCGCATCATCGACATAGCAGCTGCCAGGCACCAGTTTGCATTTTTTCTTGATACGTGCGGCTTCCCCGGCAATATCCTCAATGGAATCAAACTGCCGGAACCGGTTAGTTACCACCGCAACTGATATGGACACCAGCGGAATTTCCCCAACAACCCCTGAGCGATCCTCTGTCAGAACATATTTCTGAGCCAGATGCTGTGAATGATAGAAATCTTTAATCGCTGAATCGAACTCTTCTATGAGGATTCTACAAGCCTCGGTATAGTGATGGTTGTCTATGATAACGATAAAATCGTCTCCGCCGATATGACCTAGAAAACCCTCCAGACGCAGCGCGCAGTGCTTCGCAATCTCGGCGGTTGCCTGAATCATCCGATCGCCTTCCTTGAAACCATATGTATCGTTATAAGCCTTAAAGTGGTCAAGGTCAATATAGAGCACACTAAACCGCTCCTGATGCAGGCATTTGACCAGACATTCATTGATGCTCATGTTGCCAGGCAGACCTGTTAACGGATTAAGAAAACTCGCCGCCATCGCCTGAATTTCGGCAAAATTCAGCAGCAGATCCCTGACGCTCACGGCGCCAAACATCCTTCCCTCGCGGGTAACGATGACATAGTCGTACAGATTCTCTACCTGCCGGTTCATGGCCAGTTTGCTCACTTCGGTGATCGGTGTCTTATATTCCACAATCAGCGGGTCCCTGTCCATCACCAGGGATACCGGTCTTCCCATATACAATGTATACCCGTATAAGGTACCAATCTGCTGATAGAATCGAATTCTCATAATCAGGGCCACCGGATAATCGTTGTCAGTCACGACCACTCCCTGAAGCTGGGGATCACTTTTGAAAATATGATCCACGGTCTCGCATTTACTGGCAGGAGAAATCTGCGTGATATGCTCCGCAATATCCCCTATCTGGAGCAACATATGTTCAAAACCTCCTCCCTAGGGTGACTTCCCCCAGCATACACAGGATATATTAAATCTAGATAAACTGTGTAAAAAGGAAACAGCTCGCCGCCGTTTAAAGCTGGCAAGTTATTGTTTCCCATAAAATCTTTGGCTGACGCCCTAATAAGCCTCTATCATTGTACAAAAAAACAGGCGCATAGCGCCTGTCCATATCACATCAGTTACAGCCCGTAATAACGGCTCTTGTCCGGTCCGTTACTGGTATATTCGGTCTTCAGCTCGTTACGGTAAGAACGTTCGATCTTCCGTACATAGGAAAGTCTGCGGACGTTCTTCATCACTTCCTCGGCCCGATCCGAATTAACATACATTACTGCATAATGCATCTTCCGGGACACATAATGCAATGTGCCGTATTTCTCCAGATTACGCGCCGCCTTAACGTCGCTGACCCAAACAATATATCCTGTACGTTCCGGAAACATAGTCTCATCCAACCTTTCTCACTCTTCTGTTGACGCTATCCGCAGGAGCACTTCCCGCCGCTGCCACAGCCGCCGCCCTTCGGCGCCGGATCATTGCTTGGAACCTTAATGCTCTCCGATACGGAAAAAGCAATCGCTTCCGACATGGAATGCAGCATGTCATCCAGCGTCTTCTCGGCTGTCTTGAAGCGGACAACCTCCTCGAACTGTTCCAGCTCTGTTTCCACAGCCAGCACCTCATCCTTAGCAGAATGATAGTTGGGATGGAAATGCCCGAACCGCTGGGTCTCTTCGAATAGATCCTTCTTGCCTTGGAGCTTTCTAACCATAGCCTGGATCTGCGGGTTGGCATCTACCCGGCCCTTCCAGTATAGATAATCCGACACTTCGGCGGATTGATTAATCATATCGCCCAATTCATAGGCGTATGTCAGCACTTCGGCCATGTCAACCGTGTTAATCTCCGCTACGCTCATGAACTTCAACTCACTTCTGTGTTAATGTTCTACCATCAGCAGTAGACTTTTCTATCATAACATAACCGGTTGCTCCAGCAGAAGAGGAATTTCTAGCGGCGGCTGGTAGAATAAGCTGTATTTCCTTCCACGCTGATGCTGTCAACTCCATTTCTTCCACTTCACGGCCCAGATTCCGCAGCAGATGACCGGTCACGCGCCATGGATTACGCTGGATACGGTGAGGAATGAAGTGACATTCCTGCCCCTGCAATGAAATACGCACCTTCACGCCCCAGCGCAATCCCTGCTCCATCACCTTCTCTGCCGTCGTGCCATGATAGGCCCGCCATTCCCGGCTCCACATCGATGGCACCTGCCCCTCATCCATGAGGAATGACGCCTCCGGCTCTGGATCAGCGAGAGGTAAATGGCGAAGTGTATTTCCCGTCACCGCAGACAACAGTCCCTGCTCCCAAGGTGGCACAGCATAGGCCGCAGGGCTGTTTTCCCTTTCCCGGTGATACAGCGGCATCTCCGCCGCCTGCTCCGGCTCCCGCCCATTGATCGTTCCCTGCGGCGCGAGGCCTGCCTCCGCCAGCTCCTGGTGCACATCCTTTTCTTGCTCCCGCTGAACCAGAAAATGCAGCGGACCAAGGCGGGTGAGCTTGTCGTGCAGCCGGGGATGGGCGGCGATCATCTCTGCTTCTACTTCACTGAGGCAGGACAGGAGCCGGACATCCTCTATGACTGTACGGCCGATCCCCCGGCCCCACTGCTCCAGTGAATACTCCACCTGCTCTGGGAGCCCACCGGGCGTATGACCCTGCAGCCAGGAGATAACCTCTCCGGGCGGCATCCCCTGAACCGCGGCATGCTCCAGCATCTCCCGGGTCAGGCGGAAGCTCCAGAGCACATCGCACTGGAGCAGCTCTGCACAGGCTGCCAGTGTCCAGCGCATAGCATATGGAACTTCGGGGGGAACCAGCACCTCGAAGTCGGGCTGGACAATGAAGGCGGCCGCCAGGGGCTGTTCTTCCGTTGCACCCGCAGGAGCTGGCCGGGTGCCTTGTAGCGGGGCCTGGACAATAGAGGAAGCCGCCGGAGGCTGTTCTTCCGCTGCACCCGCAGGAGCTGGCCGGGCGCCTTGTAGCTGGGGCTTGGCGGCCGTCCAGCGGAAGCATAGCTCCCCGCTTTGCAAGCTGCCCAGCTCGGCCCAGCCAAAGCCGGCCAGAGCGCGCAGCCAAGCGAGACAGGCCGCTTCCAGAACTGGCCGTTCAAGCAAGGCGGCGGGATTCATCGCCGCCAGCCAGTCCTGCACCCCGGCCAGAGCATACCACTGGCCGGGCAAAAAGTCCTGGCGGGAGATCAGCAGCCGGAAATGCTGCTGGACCGGCTCCCGGCTGCCGTAACGTTCAGCTGCCGTTTCGTACAGGATGCTGACCATCTGCGGCTCCGGCAGTTGCAGCCAGTTCCTCAGTACATCCGGCTCCAGTATATAGCCCGGCTCCTGATGGCTGATCAGCCCGAGGCTCAGCATGAGGTCCATTATCACCGTCACAGCAAGAGGATAGGTACCAGTGGTTTGGCCTGCGGTTTGGCCTGCGGTCTGGCCTTTGCCTTGGCCTATCGCTTTACCCGTAGCCTGACCTTTAACTTGACCTGTGACTTGGTCTATAGCTTGACTGATTACTTGGTCTTTACCTAACCCTTGGTCTCGCCCACCTCTCTTTTCTTCAACCCGCCCTAGACCTAATGCTCGTCCTTGCTCTCGTGCTAATCCTGACCGTTGTCCTGGCCGTTGCAGTTGCTCATGCCCTCGTCCATGCCCAAGGCCTTGGCCCAGATCCGGACTAAGCGCTGTCAGGCCTTGCAGATGCCCGTCTCCAAATGACAGCTGTGCAGCAAGCCGGCTGACTTGCTTCTTGTGAATACTGCCCTTGGCTGTCACGGGCAGTCCTTCCCGGGCGGTGAACAGCAGCGCCCGGAACAGCTCCCCGGACAGTCCCGGTCTGGCTTCCATCGACAGGCTTACATCACCGGCCGCAAGCGGAGCCGGGCTATAGGGGTAGAAGTGGAGTGACACGGCATCCAGTACCTCTGCCGGGATATGGTACAGCTTCTCCCCCCAAAGCTTCTGCCGGACCATAAGCAGCCCGGCCCGGCGCAGCTCGGAGAGCGCCAGCCGCTGCTCCGCTCGGCTAAGATATGCGGGACGCAGCTGCTCTTCTTTCCCCTCTTCGAAAGGCTGACCACCATACACAGCGCAGAGTCTGCCCAGGAGCTCCAGCGCGTCGGGCGTCAAATCCTTCATGTCATCTCCTCCCCGGACGGTTGTTCGACCCGCACCTGATACTCATACCCCTGCTCGGTCAGGAACATCCGGCGTTGCCGGGCGAATTCCTGCTCCCGGCTGTCCCCGGATACCAGCGTATAGAAATACGCCTTGTTCTCCCCTGCCTTTGGCCGCAGAATGCGCCCCAGCCGCTGCGCCTCCTCCTGCCGGGACCCAAAAGCACCAGACACCTCAATAGCAACGGAAGCATCCGGCAGATTGACAGCAAAATTCGCAACTTTGGACACGATCAGCACAGGGAGGGTGCCTTCGTTGAATGCCGCGTACAGTTCCCCCCGCTCCCGCTGCGGGGTCTTCCCGGTAATGAGCGGCGCTCCCAGGACAGCCGAGAGCTGGGTCAGCTGCTCCAAATACTGTCCGATGACCAGAACACCCGCCCCTTGATGCGCCTCCAGCAGCCGGGAGGCCGCATCTATCTTGGCTGGATTCACAGCCGCAAGCCGGAACTTCTCTCTTTTCCCCGCATAGGTGTACTCCCTCCTCCATTCCGGATTCATCGGGACCAGCATTTCCGTACATTCCACAGAGGCGATCCAGCCCTGCTGCTCCAGCACCTTCCAGGGAAGCTCATAACGCTTCGGCCCGATCAGGGAGAATACATCCCCCTCCCGCCCATCTTCCCGCACAAGAGTTGCAGTCAGACCCAGACGACGTGTAGCCTGAATATCTGCCGTCGCCCGGAACACCGGGGCTGGCAAAAGGTGAACCTCGTCGTAAATAATCAGTCCCCAGTTCCGTTCATTGAACAGGTTCATATGAAGAAACGGTCCGCCTTTGGAACGGCGGTGGGTAAGAATTTGATAGGTGGCAACCGTTACCGGGCGAACCTGACGTTTCTCCCCCGAATATTCACCAATTTCATCTTCCGTCAAATTCGTACAGCGTTCTAACTCCTCTATCCACTGCCTGACAGAAGTGGTATTGGAGGTAAGAATCAGCGTCTCACATTGGAGAGCCTCCAGCACGGCCATGCCAACGACCGTTTTCCCAGCTCCGCAAGGCAGTACCACTACACCACTCCCCCCGCTGCCGACGGTACCCTGGAATTGTTTCACCGCTTCTTGCTGATAATTCCGCAGCCGGAACGGGATGCCGTACTCTCCCTCACCCCGCCATTTTACCTGCAGCGCCTGTCCTTCATGGTATCCGGCATAATCGAGAACAGGATATCCGAGCCGGGTCAGTTCCTGCTTCAAATCTCCCCGAAACACCGCCTTGCAGGATAAGTCCAGAGCTCCCGTCCTACACAGCTCCATACCTTCCAGCCCTTTGCTCCCCATCAGCTCATCAAGCAGCAAAGGTTCTTCGCTTCTAAGGACGATATCCCCCGGATCTCGGGCCGAGCTATGTAGCGTCAATTTTCCATACCGGGACAGAAGAAGCCTGATCTCCTCCTCTAATCCCGCCGGAATATCCCATCTGGAGAGCTTATGCAATTGTTCAATAATGTTATCGGCGGTAGCCCCAAGCGCCGCTGCATTCCACAGGGTCAAAGGTGTGATTTGGTAAGTATGATAAGCTGGCGGACTCTTGACCAACTCGGCGAACACTCCCAATTTCCGTCCCGCCGTCTGAGAGTTTGGATGAGCGCAATCCAATAGCACCGTTCGGTCCCTACGTACAATACAGGACCCTGTCTCATTCATAACCATCCCTCCTCGCATTACACTATTCTATGGTCAGTATGTACACACTCTGCTGTCTGATTAACAGGAAAAAGCCCACCCCCGCGAACACGGACATGAGCTTCCTGTATGAGTATTTAATGCAAGGTCTGCTGCGAGATGCTGCTAAGTGCTTCTCCCGCTTCATTGGCAAAGATATTCCGTACGGCTAGGTCGCCGATCGACACGATGCCGATCAGCTTCTTGCCGCTGACTACAGGCAGACGTCGAACCTGTCCCGCAGCCATAATTTCAGCAGCTTCATCTACCGAAGTATCCTCTGTCACCGTGCGCAGCTCCTTGCTCATCACCGTCTCTACAGTAGTGGAGCCTGAATGCTTAGCTGCATACCCCCGAATGACAAGATCACGGTCTGTAACTACACCGATCAATTGATTACTGCCCTCTGAGTCGACTACAGGAATAAAGCCGGTACCATTGTCTCTCATTTTGACAGCAACCTCATAAATATTATCCTTCAGCGTAACTGTCACTGGTCCCGCCGTCATGACTTCCTTGATTGTCTTCAACTGGAATCCCTCCTAAAATCTCGCATGTTTCGCGATTAGGTTGTCCAGCTGAGGACAGCATTATTCTCCAGTTGTTTCTTTAAGCCGGGAATCCGTCATGGCAATGAGTAGCTTGATGCCGTGCAGCATAGCATCCTCGTCAAAATCAAATCGGCTGTGGTGATGCGGATATATGGCATCCTTGCCGGGGTTACCTGCTCCCACGAACATAAAGCAGCCAGGCACATGGTGCAAATAGTAGGCAAAATCCTCCGCTGGCATCAATTTCTCCAGCGTCACAACCTGAACCTCTTCACCCAGCGCTCCAGGTGCTGTTGACTTAAACCGGCTGAATTCCTGTTCGTCATTCACTAGCGGCGGGTAACCCGTCATGTACTCAATTTTCGCTTCGGCTCCATATGTAGCTGCGACGGCCAACGCTATCTCTTCAATTCTGCGCCGAATCAGCTGACGGCTCTCATCGTCAAAGGTTCGAACCGTCCCTGTTATACGGCACTGCTCCGCAATAATATTTTGGGCGGTCCCGCCTTGAATGGTGCCCACAGTGACCACCGCAGGGCGCAGCGGATCAACAGATCGGCTAACGATGCTCTGGAGCTGTGTCACCAGGGCTGCAGCCGCAACAATGCTGTCTACCGCACGGTGCGGGATGCCGCCATGACCGCCTTTACCGTTGATGGTGATAAAGAACTCATCCGTTGACGCCATCAAAGGTCCCGGGGCGCTGCCCACGGTTCCTACAGGCAGTGGCGTCCACAGATGTAGTCCGTAAACAGCATCTGCCCCTTCCAGCACACCTTCGGCAATCATACCAACCGCGCCGCCGGGACACACTTCCTCGGCAGGCTGGAAAAGAAAGCGGATCTCCCCCTCCAGTTCGCTGCGCCTGCTGCTGTAGTAGGCTGCTGCCCCTAGCAAAATTGCTGTATGCCCGTCATGACCACAGGCATGCATAACCCCGTTCTTAGTCGAGGCATATTCCACTTTGTTCTCTTCCTGTATTGGCAATGCATCCATATCCGCACGGAGTACAACAATCTTACCGGGCCGAGCCCCTTTTAGAATCCCTGTTAAGCCGTAACCTGAGGTACTTCTTCTGACTTCAATGCCGAAGCCTTCCAGCTTGGCCGCAACGTAAGATGATGTTTCCTTCTCCTGATATGACAGCTCAGGATGGCTGTGCAGATGACGGCGCCACTTCACCATATCGTTCATCAATGCTTCAACTGTTGGCTGCTTCATGCCTGCTCCATTCCCTTCCTAGACAACCGGGCCTGACAAGGGATGACAGCCTATTGCCTTGCTGCCACCTTGCCTAAGCGGCTATATTTCTTCTATTGTAGCAGAAACCAAAAAAACTGGGTATGTATGGCTAAACCCTGTCTTGCAGAACCTCTGGAAACATACTATCATGAGAATGAACGTCTGTAAGCGGATAAACGAATTAATCATTATACTTCATAAGGGGGAAAAGTGCGCTATGATATTTGAGAACACGGGTCTCGTAGGCTTAAGAAGCGACCTTCTTTATCTGGATGAGAGTGCAGAAAAGGCAGGTTTCATTCGCTGGCAATGGGAATATTACCGGGCTACATACGATTGCAAGATTGAAGACCGGAATAACGGCGGAGAATACTTCCTACGTGTCAACACACGCGCAGTGGAGGGCAAGTTAGAGAAGCCCGATGCGGTTCTCGCTATTGAGGCTGTATACCTTGGCAAAGCAACCTTCCCTCATGGACTGGAATACGAATCACCGGTACCGCAGCCTGTGCTGGACATTGCTGCTGAGCGGATCCTTGAACTGAAGCAGTTGCTTGAGGCTTGAGTAACCGTAAGGGAAAGACGAATGCCAAAGTCAACCTGCCCAAAAGAGGAACACCCGACTTCCTGTTATTGATTCTGACCTTGCTGCTTGTCGGCTTCGGACTGATCATGGTCTTCAGCGCAAGCTCCAGTCTATTCTTCAAAAATGATCCGCTCTACTTCGTTAAACGTCAGATCATATGGGTTGTCTTGGGATTATTCGCCATGTTCGTGACAATGAATATCCACTACAGCAAATTTAAAAAATGGTACGCACCTATGTTCCTGGTTACTCTCGTTCTGCTTCTATTCGTGGCCTCTACCGAACGAATCAATGGCGCAAGTAGCTGGCTTAGCATCATGGGACTAGGAATTCAGCCTACCGAGCTAGCTAAAATATCGATCATTCTCTACCTTGCTGCCCTGATTACCAAAAAAGGAGAACGTCTTCGGGATCTTCGGACCGGTTACATTCCGGTTATGGTGATCGTTGGAATTGTAGCGGGTCTGATCATGATGCAGCCTGATTTCGGTTCATGTATGATCCTCGTTGCTACCAGCGGACTGGTCATTTATGCAGGCGGCGCCAGTATGAAGCATATTATGGGCTCGATTGCCCTGCTTGTGCTGGGTGTTGGAATTGTACTCGGTGCCAAGGCGGCCATCGATTCGTTGTCCCCGCCTGCACCTGAAACGAAATTGGCGACGAATTATAAAATGGGCCGTATCACTGCCTTCTTAGATCCGTTCCAGGACCCAACCAAAGACGGATATAACATTATTCAATCCCTTACAGCTATTGGTGAGGGCGGAATTAGCGGAGCTGGACTAGGTAAAGGCGTGCAAAAGCTCCATTACCTTATCAATCCGCAGACGGACTTTATCTTTGCCGTCATGGGCGAAGAACTAGGTTTTATCGGGACACTCGTGTTCCTGCTTATTTACCTCTTCTTCATTTGGCGAGGGATTATGATTGCCCTCAGGTGTACCGATCCGTTCGGGACGCTTGTCGGCATCGGCGTCATGGGGATGATTGCGATCCAGGCCTTCATCAACATCGGAGGGGTCACCAAGGCCATTCCGCTCACCGGTGTAACACTTCCCTTCATCAGCTACGGGGGCTCCTCACTGCTGATGACCATGATGTCTATGGGTATCATGCTCAACATCTCCCGGGAGACCAACCGGCCGGCTAAAGAGGAAGTCACCAAGTCTGTAACCACTGTAAGAAAACTCAGAGAAGTCCGTGGTCGCTAATTGCTTTGATTACGTATGAACCGTCAAGCAAACGCATCAACGGATCTAAAAGTGTTCCTCAGCTCAGGACAAGCTGGCGGGACACTTTTTTTCATCCATCGACATAAACATAAGAAAAAGGTCCCCCAAGCCTCATTCGGCTCGGAAGACCCTCTTCCTTCCTTGGGCAATTACGCCCTGAATACACTACTTCATTAATGATTTGCAGCGTTCTTAGGAAATTTCGTCATTCTTGAACGCTACGCCTTCAACCTTGACGTTTACTTCAACAATGTGAAGGCCTGTCATGCTCTCCACAGCTTCGCGTACGTTCTGCTGCAGCATCCGGCACACTTCGTGAATCGGAGTTTCATAGAGGACGATAATCCGCAAATCGACTGCCGCTTCGAGCTGTCCGACTTCAACGGTAACACCCTTCTGCACGTTCTTGCCGCTCAGGCGCTTCGCCCAGCCTTCCGACAAACCGCCGGACATGGCTGCAATCCCAGGAGTCTCCAAGGCTGCCAGCCCGGCAATTTTCGAGACGACGTCGTTTGAAATCCGTATATTCCCATTTTCCAGTTGAAGTTGTTCTGCCATGCCATATCCCCCCTACACTCAATATCAATTATTGTAATTCCAAAACAGGCTAAAAAGCAAATGACTTTCTCGCATCTCCGTTTACAGAGTGGAACATTTTGGGTATATTGATTAAGAAATCAACATACATACGTAGACTGGAGAGTGCCTAAGTTGAAAAAATGGATATCCCCGGTGCTGCTGGTGGTCACTTTTGTCCTCAGCGCCATCGGACATTATGCGGGCTGGGACCATACGCTGCAGTTCATTCTGTCGGCGGTCGCAGTCGTATTCGTGGCCGGTTTTCTGGGCCGGGCTACCGAAAGTGTAGCCCATTATGCGGGACAACGGCTGGGCGGCTTCCTCAACGCGACCTTCGGAAACGCCGCAGAGCTGATCATCGCATTTTTCCTCGTGAAGGAAGGCCTGTTCGACATGGTTAAGGCAAGCCTCACGGGTTCGATCATTGGTAATCTGCTACTCGTGCTAGGCCTGAGCATTTTTGCTGGCGGCATGAAGTACAAGGTGCAGAATTTCAATGTCACCCTTGCCGGTATGAACGGCTCCTTGATGATTGTCGCCGTCATCGCCCTGTTCGTACCCGCCATGTTCTTCAACACACACTCGATTACGGCAAAAGATACAGATGTTCTCAGTCTCGTGGTTGCCGGAATCCTGATTGTCTCCTACATCGCCTGGCTCCTCTTCTCAATGATCACTCATAAGAAATATTTAGCGGATGTCACCGAAGATAAAGCGGAAGAACTGCCCAATGAGCATGCTCCTGCTTGGTCCAAACGCAAATCCATTATGTATCTGATTCTAGCTACCGTCATGGTCGCTTTTGTCAGTGAGTGGCTCGTTGGCACATTGGAGACCTTGACCGAGCGCTTCGGCTTCAGTGAGCTGTTCGTAGGTGCCTTCCTGGTCGCGATTATAGGAAATGCTGCGGAACATAGCGCAGCCATTCTGCTCGCCATGAAGAACAAGATCGGCGCGGCTGTCGAGATCGCCGTCGGCAGCAGTCTGCAGATATCACTTTTTGTTGCACCAGTGCTGATTTTCGCGAGTTATTTCATGGGCAACACCATGGATATTGTGTTCACAACCATTGAGATTGTGGCCATCGCAGTCGCTGTATTCATAGCTAAGTCCATTACGCAGGATGGGGCCACCAACTGGTATGAGGGATTGCTTCTCCTTGCGGTGTACCTGATTCTAGGGGTTTCCTTCTATTTGGTGTAGACACAGCCACTTTAGCTTCACATATGCAACAAAAAAGCGCACAGGAGGAATCCCCTTTCCCTCGTGTGCGCTTTATCATTTTCGGATAAATGATCTTGTCCGATAGAACGGCTGCAACCTGTGACCCTAGTTAGCCTTGTTGTTCAGAGCTTCATACAATACGGCCAGATTACGCTCCAGTTTGCTCACCAGCTGCTTGCCAGTAAGCTCAGGCACCAGTCCTGCACGGACGGCGAAATCGACCTCTTTGGAGAAACCATACATTTGGGTATCCAGCACTTCCTCATAGAGAGGGCAGTACCGTGTGGCCAAATTCTCCATCTGTACTTCGATGAGCTTCTGAATTTTATCGGCATCTTCTTGTAGAAGAGTGATCGCTTTAAGGTTAAGCTGTTCCTGCAAATCTGATGAAGTCATGCTTCTTCCCCCCCATGTCCAAAAGTTACTGCTGCTTTTGCCATTTTATTTAATATTAGTCGAAATCGGATTCCAATACAAGAATTCAGTTTGGTATATTCGAAAATCAGCCCTATTATATCAAAATAGCTCCGTAAAGTGGAGCCTGAGTTTTATAAATATAAGGATATACATAGATTGAACTTAGGATTCTCACCTGGGTTTAGGTCGTCATTGCGGAGAATGTTTGGGCTTCCGGCCACTGTGGCTCCTACAATTCCAAAATCCCCCTCCACTCCGCTTCCCTTTAGTTAAATTTTATAGTTCATTTTATATACATATAAAAAAACGCCCCGCCGCTAACGGCAGGACGTCCTCAACCATCCATTATTTTACTCCGCGACTACTGAAAAGTTCAGACCGTGCTTCGCGAATACTTCGCTCATTGCCTTCTTAGCTTCTTCAGCGTCCGTTCCATGGACATGAAGCTCATAGCTTTGGCTTGAAACCAAAGTAGTGAACAAACCAAGGATACTTTTAACATCAATGTACTTGTTGTCCGCTTGAAGAACGATAGAAGAGTTAAATTGGCTCGCCGTTTGAGCAATTTCCACGATTGCAGCATTGTTACTGGACATAGGAATCCCTCCGAAACTTATTATAAACTAAGTAGATACTAATCCATTCCATGATACCTTGAATCCGCTTACTTGTGCAAGGGATTTTCTTTTTATTACATTTTATTTCAAGTTTTCCGGATTCAGACCTTCCAGCTCCGGAATTACAAAGATACCGTCCTTGCGGATCAGAACATCATCAAAGTAAATTTCTCCGCCGCCGTAATCCGGACGTTGAATCAGCACCAGATCCCAATGAATGGAGGAACGGTTGCCGTTATCAGTTACATCATAGGCCTGACCTGGGGTGAAGTGCAGACTGCCGGCGATCTTCTCGTCGAACAGAATATCCTTCATCGGGTGCAGAATGTACGGATTGAAGCCGATAGCGAACTCCCCGATATAGCGAGCACCCTCGTCGGAATCCAGAATTTCGTTCAACCGGGCGGTATCGTTACTGGTGGCTTCTACAATTTTACCGTTTTGGAAAGTGAATTTCACATTCTCAAACGTAACTCCATTGTAGATGGAAGCTGCATTGTAGCTGATTGTTCCGTTGACCGAATCGCGAACCGGGGCTGTGTAAACTTCTCCGTCCGGAATATTCTTCTGTCCGGAGCATTTCTCTCCACCGATGCCTTTGATGGAGAAGGAAAGATCCGTTCCCGGGCCGGCAATGCGTACCTTATCGGTTTTTTTCATAAGATCAGCCAGTGCATCCTGCGCTCTGTCCATCTTGGCATAATCGAGATTGCACACTTCGAAATAGAAGTCCTCGAATGCTTCTGTGCTCGTATTGGCAAGCTGAGCCATGCTGGCATTCGGATAACGCAGAACCACCCATTTGGTGTGCTTGACGCGCTGCTCGCTATGTACCGGGTGCGAATACAGGGAATTGTACAACTTCATATTTTCTTCAGGCACATCCGCCAAGTCATTAACATTCTCGCCGGCACGAATGCCAATATAGCAGTCCATTTGCTTCATGCGATTCAGATCAATCTCGGCCCAAGTCTGAAGACTTTCACGGGTTGCATATTTCAGCATGCTGCGCAGGACGGTACGGTCAGTCAATTGTACGAAAGCGTTGCCTCCGGCCTTACCGACCTCCTCCACAACTGCTTTAATCAAATCTCTTTCGTTGCCAATCATTTCGACGAGCACGTTCTCGCCCGGCTGGACGTTCACGGAATAGCCTACCAGGTTTTCCGCCAGCTTTTGAATTCTAGGATCTTTCATTCTTTCTCTCTTCCTTCCTCTTCGAAGCGTAAATAAGCAAGCTTTACTATTGTAGCACGACCGTTATAGAGCGCAAGGCCTCATGTCATTTGCAGCTTTAATGATACCCGTAGAAATTGACCTGTACTACCAAAGACTCTTGGTCCCCCGGTTTCTTCCCGTTCGCATAGCTAACTGTTCTGGTCCAGTCCAGCTTGCGGGGCAGATTCTGCTTCTTGTCCACGGTCAAATGATACACAGCCTTTACGTTAGCCTTAGTAAGCTGCTGCTTCATCTCGTTGTTCTTTTTCTGCCATAAAGCCTCAATTGCCTTATCTGCTTTGGCCTGATTCGTATTCTTAGCCTTCACGCTGCTGTTAGTAGGACGGAACGAATTCATTTCCTGTTCCAGCTCTCTGGACAGTAGCGCCCGCGCTGCTTCCGGGGTCAATTGTATGCGCAAAACCCTGGTGCCCCTGGCCGCACCGGTCTCTTCTGTAACCGTTTTGTCCACATCCTTCAACTGCTCCAGTTGAAGCAGCGGGTTCAATCGGGGGAGCGGATTGTCTTCGTTGTTGCCGGAGGCCTTGGACAGCTCTTGCCACTGGCCCTCCCGCTTCTCAAGCTTGCTGGAATAAGACTTCTCCCCGGAATGAATACGAGCTGTCGCACCATTCTTCTCCAGCTTCCGAATACCTTCTGTCGCGGCCGTTTTGGAAGTTCCTTTGTCCGGAAGCAGTGTGTACAGGCTAAGCTGATTATGGTTCTCCATCTTGCCTCCATAATACTGACTCAGCGCAGGCGTCGTCTCCCCCTCTCGCAGCAGCGCGGCTGATCCTTCGAAGCTGACCCCATCACTTCCTGCCATCCCGGCCAGCGCCAGCGATAAATCCTTTGGTGCCGGTTTATTGTTTACTTCCGTGCAGCCACTGCCCAGAATACCAACTAACATTACTGCGATCATTCCGCTATAAGCTATGCTTTTCCTCATGGTCTATATCCTTTCATATTTGAAAGTTAATTGTTATCAGTAGTTAGGGTTCTCTCTGCCCCACGGACTTATGCCATCTATATAAGATGACTTAAGATCTGAACGTAAGGCTCGGTCGTCACTACGGTGAATGTTTGGACTTTCGGCCGCTGTTGTCCCCAGATTTCTTTTTTCAAACTGCTTCTAGCGGTTGAAATCTGGGAACAAAGGCGTTCGCTATCGCTCCTACAGTTCCAAACCTTCCCCTTCGTTCCTCCTCGCTCTTTGTTAATTTCTTTTGTTCACCTTATCTATACGGAATTGTTCCTGATGCAAAAAGAATCCTTGAGGCAGCGCCTCAAGGATTCTTCAATCGTTCTTCCGATTTCTTCTTGTCCGTCACCACTCGATTACGACCACTGTTCTTCGCATCGTACAGGGCCATGTCGGCCCGGTAGAACAGAGACTCCACACTGACACGGTCATCCGTCCAGCTCCATTCAGCGATGCCACAGGAGACGGTGACGGCTGGTCCAGTCTCTTCCTGGACCCGTTTACGGATACGCTCAGCCACATAAGCGGCCTGCTGCACGCCAAGCTGGGGGAGATAGACCGCCAACTCTTCACCGCCCCACCTTGCAGCTATATCGCCTTGGCGGATCGAGGATTTCACGATTTCGCTGACCTGCTTCAAAATCTTGTCCCCTTGCTGATGGCCATAAGTATCATTCACCATTTTGAACTGGTCGATATCTACCACGATCAGCGTTCCGCAGAAGTCGGTGGTTTGCCTCTCCTGAATCACTTCGTCCAAATAATGCCGGGCATACAGACCGGTCAGGGTATCCCGATTCGCTAAACGTCGTACCTCGGCATGCAGCCGGGCATTGCCCACTGCGAGTCCAATATGCCCTGCCATTGCTTGCAGCAGTCTGTAATTGTCATAGGAAAAATAGTGAGTCTCCCGGTGCGCCAGCATGATGGCACCACGGATTTCTCCGCCTACATACAGCGGTGTCGCAATAAGTGACTGTGAGCCGGTGGCCTCCATCAGTTTTGAGTTTACCTTTGAATTCTCCAAATAATCCGACAGGATCAGAGACTCCCCGGTAGCATACACTTGGCCGCCGAGTCCTCCCCCTACCTCCAAAATCTCATTCAGTAGCGGTGTATAGTTGCAGGCGATCACCTCAAGACCGCCTTTCTCTTCATTCAGGTGCATGATGCAGCAGTAATCCGCCTCGAACATCTCCAGCAATTCCTCGAATGCAAATTGGAAAATGTCTCCTAGCCGCAGACTCTGGTTCAACCGCTGTGTAAGCTCATTGCTCATGCGCAGCTCACGAATGAGTTGGTTCGAGCGCTCATACAGCTTCGCATTCTCAAAGGCCGTTCCGGCCGTATCTGCCACCATGGAGAGAAACCGTACGTCAACATCGGGAAAATCCGGGTTATCCAGCACCATATGAAATACGCCGTATACCCCCTGTTTTCCACCAAGTGGAAGTCCAATCTCTACAAAACGCCCGCCTTCTCCACTTGTATGAATAGCTACCCTGCCGTCTTTAAAAGCGATTGCACATACATCATCGCTCGTCCAGAGCAGCGGCAGCGGCTTCACCTGCGGGTGGCTGCTCCGGTGATCCTGTGACATGAACAAGTCCAGACGTGCACCCGGGTACATAGCAGAGATACTGTTGATCACCTCGCTCAGCACCGCATCCACATCAATATTGTCATGCATCCGCTGGACGATCTGGAACAACAGGGAACGCCGGTTGCTCTCCCGCTCGGCATGCAAGTGAACCCCTGCCAAATCAGAGACAAATACATGCTCAAATTGATGGTAAAAACAAGTCCGGTAATGCTGTGCCATGGCTTCAGCTATATGTCTGCCCCCGGCTGCATATTGCGCTGTCGGCATCATACAGCCGAGCAGAGCGAAAATCTCCCCTCGAGTGCGCGTGACAACCGGGATCGTCAGGATGATCTTTTCTTCCCCATCCTCCTGGATGGAGAGAACCTCTGGGTGTCCGGAGGCAAGACTGTGCCTCCCCGTCTCCTCCCATACCGCTCTTAGACGTTCCTGCTCTTCATTTATATGTTCTATCCATTTGGCTTCAAAATTCAGGACACACCATTCCCATGCAGCGGCAAATGGCAGGATAGCTTGTCCTCCCTGCCACTCATGGAAGCTTTCGGCAATCAAATCGGCTGCATAAGGGAGATCGTGGGATACGATATCTGTTTCCCTCAGCCAGGCGGCAGGATCTTGCGAATCTCCGCCTGATTGCACATTGTCCTGTAAGAGCATACGATTGCTGCGGTGGCCGCATGCTTCTTGTTCTGACATAAAGAGGATCCCCTTTGCAAATCAATTAAAATACGCACTTTCCGGTAACATCTAAGTGGTTATATTTTACTCTCTTTTTCTCGGTAATGCATTATATTTTCCATAATTCCGGGATTTTTTTTAGGACCAAAGAACTATCGACAAAGATTGACAAATTCACTTTTAATCTCTGCTTGACTTTACCTGTTATTTTCATATAATATTTATTGTTGAACAAGACTGTAATGGTCTTTTACTTGGGCGTAACGTTGTGTCACCCTCACGCTTATCGTTACTGTCAGGGCAGCGGCTGAACTTCCCCGACAGTGTGGACCTATTAAACCTCCACTACATACGTTAAGCGGCGCAAATAGGCCCTAACCTGAAATTTCAATTATAAAGGAGTCTACTATAACATGGCACGTTACACCGGACCTAAATTCAAACTCAGCCGCCGTCTGGGCATTTCCCTTAGCGGTACAGGCAAAGACCTGAAACGCCCTTTCCCACCAGGACAACACGGCGCTAACCAACGCAGAAAAGTAAGTAACTACGGAATGCAGCTTTTGGAAAAACAAAAACTGCGTCACATGTACGGCTTGGGCGAAAAGCAGTTTAAGACTCTTTTCACCAAAGCACAAAAGCTTCCAGGTATCGCGGGCGAAAACTTCATGTTCTTGCTTGAAAGCCGCCTGGACAACCTCGTTTACCGTCTTGGTTTTGCTAACTCCCGTGCTGGTGCACGTCAGTTGGTATCCCACGGTCACGTAACTGTTAACGGCAAAAAAGTTGACATCGCTTCTTACCGTTTGGAACTGGGCGACGTAATCGGTCTTCGTGAAAGAAGCCAAGGCTTGACTTCCATCAAGGAAGCTCTTGCTAACCGTTCCCACCTTCCAGGTTACCTGGAATATTCTGACGCTTCTTTCGAAGGTAAATTCATTCGTTTGCCAGAGCGTGCTGAACTGTCCCAGGATATCGATGAGAAACAAATCGTCGAGTTCTACAACCGTTAATATTTCGCTTACGGCGAGTATGCTGAAAGCCTCCGGATTTATCCGGGGGCTTTTTGTTATCTCAGGGAACCCGATGCCTCCATATTTTGAGCACACACCTTGTTTTGTAATCCTATCTTCTGTCTTTTCTTCTGTCTTTTCTTCTGTCTTTTCTTCTGTCTTTTCTTCTGTCTTCACTCCTCTCCTTGAACCAATATCAGTTTCGCAATTTTTTATCTTCCCCACTTGTATTACACCACCCTCCTGCACCGTAACATCAAATTTTGGATCCTGTAGCTTCGCTTTGTTCAGCTTCCGAAAACAGGTTACAACGGGAACGCATTCAAAATCGTCAATTTGTGCTATAATAGTTCCGTTAAAAGGAGGATTATCGTCGATGGTTGAGGAGAACAAGAAAAAAAACGCCAAGAAGCGTCCCACCCGCAGATCCTGGCTTCGTAGATTTGGTTCTGTCGTGAAATGGATGTTCATTCTCGGCGTATTGGGTATTCTGTTTGCCGGAGGTGCAATGGCCGGTTATATTACATCTATCGTGAAAAGTGACCCGGTTCGCTCCGAACAGTTTATCCAGCAGCAAGTCAGCCAGAACGCCATCACCGGATTTGCCTATTTCCGTGACGGCTCACCGATTGGCCAGCTTCGCACGGAAGAAGACCGAAGGCTGGTTGAGTACAATAATATTCCCCAGATTGTGATTGATGCGGTCCTCGCGATCGAGGATAATAATTTCTACCAGCATAAAGGGATAGATCTCAACGGTACTCTACGTGCCATCAAGCAGAAGCTGCTGAACGAATCCGTTCAGACCGGGGGCAGTACGCTTACCCAGCAGCTGGCCAGACGCGTATTCCTTAATCTGGACAAAACAGAAGATCGCAAAGTTAAGGAAATTCTGCTCTCACTGCGCTTGGAGCGCTTCCTGTCCAAACAAGAAATTATAACAGCTTATCTTAATAAGGTACCATTCGGCAACGGGTCCAACGGATACAACGTATACGGGATCAAAGCTGCAGCCAAGGGAATATTCGGTCAGGATAATCTGGATAAGCTGAATATAGCTCAGGCAGCTTATTTGGCAGGACTTCCGCAGCTTCCTTCTGCCTATTCCGCATTCAGCGGCACCGGTGAGTTCAATGAAACTGCATTTAACCGGGCCATGGACCGCCAGCGGCTTGTACTGCGCCGGATGCTCGAAGAGAACAAGATTACACAATCCCAGTATGATGAAGCGCTGACCTTTGACATCAAGGGCTCGCTGGCTCCGTACACCAAGAAAGCTTACGCTACTTACCCGTACCTGATGCTCGAAACCGAACGCAAAGCTTCGGAGATTCTTCTGTCACTAAATCAGAACAAGACGGATAACACAGGCACAGGCACAAGTACAACTACAAGTACAAGCACGAGCAAAACCCCTACAGACAACAAACAGCTTCTGGAAGCAGCAAGGCAGCAGCTGATGACTGGTGGGTACCGCGTTTACACTACCATTGACAAGAAGGTATATAGCGCGATGCATAGCATCTCCGAGGATAGTTCGAACTTCACCAAGGACAGTAAAACCAAGGGAGTCGAACAGACCGCGGGTATGATGATTGATAACAAGACCGGGGCCATTCTCGGGATGATCGAAGGACGCAATTTCAATATTGAGCAGATGAACTATGCTACACAGATGGTTCGTCAACCGGGGTCCACCATGAAGCCAATCGCGGCTTATCTGCCGGCCCTGGATGCTGGTTTGATTCAGCCAGCGGGGATACTGGATGATGCTCCGATTATTTTGAAAGATGGCGGGAAAGGCTTCCACATCCCCAAGAACTCCAATAATCGTTACCAGGGTCTTGTCACCGCCCGATATGCACTGAACAAATCACTCAACCTGCCGGCTCTAAAGCTCTTCAATGACAAGGTCGGAATTGATAATGCCTGGGCTTTTGCGAAGAAGCTTGGTATTACAACGATTCAGGAACAGGATTACAGTGCCAAAACAGGGGTTCTCGGCGGATTACGCTATGGTGTATCGGTCGAAGAATTGACTAATGCCTATTCGGCAATCGGCAACAAGGGTGCTTTTAATGATGCCTACATGATCGATAAAATCGTCGATTCGGAGGGAAAAATTGTCTATCAGCACAAGGTTAATCCCGAACAGGTATTTTCCGAGCAGACTGCTTATCTCATGACGGATATGCTGCGTACTGTAATTACAGACGGAACGGCCAGCACTGTCAAAAGCAAATACAAGCATTTCAAAGATATTCCGATCGTCGGCAAAACCGGCTCCACGCAAAATTATGCGGATGTTTGGTTTATGGGCTACACGCCTGATGTAACACTCGGAATGTGGGTCGGCTACAAAGAGCAGATCAACACACTGCAAGGCGACACTCAGAGACGCCAGGCGCAATCCTTGTGGGCTAAGGTCATGAATGCGGTCATTGATAAACAGCCTGATCTCTTCGTCACCGATAAATTCACACAGCCGGAAGGCATTGTGAAGAAAACAGTGTCTGCTTACAGCGGCAAGCTTCCGACTAGCCTGACTGATCGGTTTAATACCGATTTGTTCAATGCCAAATATGTACCAACCACCAGTGATGACGGCATTTCCAAGGCCAGATATATCACCTATAACGGCGTCAACTATATTCCGCATGATGGGACGCCAGATGATTTCCTGAGAGAAAAAATTGTTGTGAAACGCGAAAAGCCAATTCAAGAATTGGTTAAAGAACTGCTAGCCGCTTTCACAAAAATGAAAGATCATGAATCGCTGTCCTATTACATGCCGGCGGATGCGAAGAGCGATGTGCCAACTGAGGTAGATCCACGTGTAGATGATGGCAATCCGCCAACCCCTCCGGGTAATGTCAATGTGTCTTACAGCACTGGCAAAGCGGTAATCTCCTTCACGCCAAGCGGTTCGCCGGATGTTGTAGGCTATCGCCTGTACCGTTCATTGAACGGCGGTTCCTTCCAGAAGCAAGCGGTATTGTCAGTAGGTGAAGGCACCGTATTCCAGTCAAGCACACCGGCTGGCGCCAATGCTACCTTCTATGTCACTGCAGTAGATGTAGGCGGACATGAGACGGCTTCGGGCACTATAGCTGGCGGGCCGATCGCTACACCGGAACCGACAGATTTACCTGAACCCACGGATAGCGGCAGTGAGCCTACTCCAGGCTCTGATAACCCAGAGGTAGGCAGTCCGGATGATCCCGGTGTGATTTTACAGCAACCAGGAAGTACAGACATCCCACCTGCGGGAGGCGCCAATCCGGGGAATAACAGCGGCGGCAACTCCGCGGGCGGAACCGGTGCCAATACAGGCAGCGTAACTACCCACTAAAGACCTCACTGCTTATGCAACTGGTTTAATTACGGAAGCCTTTCAGAGCATACCAAAAACACCGTTCCTGATTGTCAAAGGAACGGTGTTTTTATGTGCAAACGATATGTTCTAATCCTCAATCGTTGACAGGTCACCTGTAGGAAGATGCAGCTCCCAGGCTTTGAGCACCCGCCGCATAATTTTGCCGGAACGAGTCTTCGGCAGCTTCTCCCTGAACTCGATCTCACGCGGCGCTGCGTGGGCTGAGAGCCCTGCTTTAACGAAAGCCGCGATTTCCTCCTTCAGCGCTGCTGTAGGCTCGTAGCCCTCGCGCAGGGAGATGAAGGCCTTGATAATCTCGCCTCGTGTCACATCCGGCTTGCCGATGACACCGGCTTCCGCTACCGCCGGATGCTCCACCAGTTTGCTCTCCACTTCGAACGGGCCGATCCGCTCACCCGAAGAGTTGATGACATCGTCAATCCGGCCCTGAAACCAGAAATAGCCCTCCTCGTCCATGTACGCCGAGTCTCCCGAGATGTACCAGCCCGGAATACGGAAGTATTCCTCATACTTGGCCTGGTTGTTCCAGATAGTACTCATCATGGACGGCCAGGACGTCTTGATCGCCAGATTTCCCATGGAATACGGCGGCAACACATTACCTTTGTCATCCAAGATTGCAGCTTCTATACCTGGCAATG
This sequence comes from Paenibacillus sp. NPDC056722, assembly GCF_042790635.1. NCBI lineage: Bacteria > Bacillati > Bacillota > Bacilli > Caryophanales > Paenibacillaceae > Paenibacillus > Paenibacillus sp. NPDC056722. The sequence continues at coordinate 395,476 of NZ_JBHTYV010000004.1, forward strand.
GACGGCCCATCGAGCCTGGCTTGATGTCCATGGCCGGGTAGTTGCAAATCAGCTGTGCGCCGGTCTCCGTCATCCACCAGGTATCGTGAATACGCTGATTGTAGAACTTGTCGCCCCAGCGAACCACCTCTGGATTGAGCGGCTCTCCAACAGACAGGACATGGCGCAGACTGCTTAGATCAATGTCCTGCAGGAGGCTCTCACCAGCTCCCATCAGCATGCGGAAAGCCGTTGGCGCACTGTACCATACCGTGACAGCATTGCGTTCAATCGTCTTATACCAGTCCTGCGGACTGAAGCGGCCGCCCCGGACCACATTCGTCACTCCGTTTAGCCATGGGGCAAAAATCCCGTACGACGTCCCCGTGACCCATCCAGGATCTGCGGTACACCAGTAGATGTCGTCCGGACGCAAATCCAGCACTACCTGACCTGTATAATAATGTTGTATCATTGCTCGTTGTACATGATAGACCCCTTTGGGCTTGCCCGTAGAGCCTGAAGTATAGTGCATAATCAAGCCATCATCCAGCGTAAGCCATTCCGGTTCCAGCTCCGGTGATGCCTGGGACATTTCTTCCTCATAGCGCAAGATTCCCTCATAAGCATCCGGGCCGTCTCCCACCAGAATAATATGACGCAAGTTTGGAAGTTCCTCCCGTTTCACCCGGTGAAGCAGTCCAGGAGTTGTTACCAGCGCTACGGCTCCACTGTCTTCAAGCCGGTCCTTGACAGCCGTCTCCATGAACGCTTCAAAGAGCGGACCCACCACGGCTCCGACTTTTAAAATACCTAGCAAACTGAAGTACAGCTCAGGCTGGCGCGGCATAAAAATAAACACCCTGTCCCCTTTGCCAATTCCGTACTTCCGTAGCACATTTCCAAACCGGTTAGACCGCTCCCGTAGATCAGCAAAGGTATACCTTTCCGCGCGTACAGCATCGCTATAGAGCAGCGCTGTGGCGTTTCCCCGTCCTTCCTGTACATGCCGATCCACCGCTTCATGGGCCATGTTGACCTTGCCGGTCTCAAACCAGGAGAAATGTCTGTGCACATCCTCCCAGCGAAAATCGGCTACTGCCCGGGCATAATCCGGCATATTGGAGCTTTGTACACGCCCCGGCAAAATTTCGCTGTGGACTTGACCCATCACTCTTGCCTCCCTCACTTCTTTGAATTAAGCTTTAAGGGTAAGACTTCTTTCATAATTAATGATGTCAATGCAGCATTTGTGAATATTTTATGTCTGAATCAGTATATCACAGCAAACGGTTACATTCCATATTTTATAATGTTTTTGAAAGGAGTCGGTTATGGAGCACCGCAAGATTCCGGTTAGCCATTCCCTCAGTTATAACGGCAGAACACTCACAGTTAACGGTCCCTTGTCACCTGAGGACATCAAAGAGCTGGACATTCACCGTGATCTGGATGCCTTTCGCAAGCCTTCGGAGCAGCTAGAAGCATTAATCGAGATTGCCGGACTGCCTGAAGGACGTATTATTGCCGCAGTAGATCAAGGAATTATCATAGGTTATGTAACTTTTCATTATCCTGACGAAATGGAATTGTGGTCTCAGGGCGGTATGAAAGATCTTGTCGAGCTGGGAGCGATTGAGGTTGCCGACGAATATCGCGGAGCCGGTCTTGGCAGGCTGATGATTTCCACCGCCTTTGAAGGGGAACAGCTGGAGAACTGCATTGTATTCACTACAGAATATTATTGGCATTGGGATTTGAAGGGTAGCGGGCTGGATGTGTGGGGCTACCGGCAGATGATGGAGAGGCTGATGAAAACCGTAGATATGGTATGGTATGCGACGGATGATCCAGAGATTTGTTCCCATCCGGCCAATTGCCTCATGGTGCGCATTGGCCGGGAGGTACCGATGTCCTCACAGGAAACCTTTGACCGCGTCCGTTTCAGGCAGCGGTTCATGTATTAAGGGCTAGCAGAAATTACAGGGCTTGCAGCATTTGTGCCAGAATAGCATGGGAGCGCTGGGAAGCTTCAATGGTAAACTCTTTATAGTTAACCTCTGCAGAGCCATCAGCACGGTCAGACATGGAGCGGATAACAACAAAAGGTGTATTGTTCATGAAGCACACCTGAGCAACCGCCGCTCCTTCCATTTCGACACAAGCGCCATCCATTTCTTGTCTCAGCGAAGCTACTACCTCTCTGCTAGCAATAAATTGATCCCCGGACAATACTTTCCCGATCTCGTAGTGACAGTTCAGCTCACGGCAGGACTTTTCAGCCAGTGCAATCAGGCCAGCATCCGCAGGGAATGAGGATACTTCCTGATCCGGAATGATCCCTTTTTGATAACCAAGCGGTGTGACATCCATGTCATGCTGCATACATTCCGAGGAGATCACGATATCTCCAATGTTCAGATCAGGGTGTACTGCACCGGCTACGCCTGTGAACAGGACCTTGGATACCCCGAAGGAATCATGCAGGATTTGTGTGGTGACCGCTGCATTAACTTTGCCGATTCCGGATCTGCACAGCACTACAGATTTGTCGAAAATAGTACCCACGTGGTAGCTGATGCCTGCTTTGACTACTGTTTCACTGTCTTTAATTTCTTTCAGCATCAACTCAATTTCTTCATCCATAGCCCCGATAATTCCGATTACTTCACTCATATGTAGAATCCTCCCATGGTTCTATAAGTTTATGTATAAGACGAACTAAAGCTCCGACGTAAGACTCGGTCGTCACTACGGCGAATGTTTGGACTTCCGGTCGCTGTTGTCCCCAGATTTCTTCAATTATACCGCTTCTAGCGGTTGAAATCTGGGAACCAGCTCATGCTTCCGACGCGAGCTTTCCTACGGAAAGCTTTCAGGCGAGCGCTTTCGCTCCTTCAGTTCCAAACCCTCCCCTTCGTTCCTTCTCGCTTTATGTTACTTTCTTTTGTTCATCTCTATAAATTAAACTTATTTTCCAATTCAAATTTTTATAGTATATAAAGCATAAAAAGCTCCAGAAGGAGCTTTCCATGCTATGCATATCCAAATCCGTGATTACTTATTCAGGTGATTAACAGACAACCGGAGAATCGTCTCATGCGGCAAAATAACACGGGCGTTCTCTACAGTCTCTTTCTTCATAAGCTTCGTTAAAAGTCTCATTGCTACCGCACCCAAATCGTACATTGGTTGAGCTACAGTTGTCAGCAGCGGACGGACCATGGAAGCCATCCGAATGTTGTCGACGCTGATGATTGAGAAGTCATCTGGAACTTTCAGACCTTCGTCCTGGATACTATGAATGGCACCGATCGCCATTTCATCCGTTGCGGCAAAAATAGCGGTTGGCTTCTTCTTCAGTCCGAGGAAGTACTTCATGGCCTCGACACCGGATTCGTAGCGATAGTTACCGATACGCACCAGATCTTCCTGATACTCAATGCCAGCTGCTTCCAAGGCTTTCTTGTACCCCTGGAATCGAGCATAGCCGTTCGCCGGGTCCTGCAGAGTGCCACTAATCATAGCAATCTCACGGTGTCCGTGGCGGATCAAGGTGTTCACTGCGTCGAAAGCTGCCGTTTCGTGGTCGATATCCACAGATGGATACGTGCCCTTCTCGTCACGGGTTGCGCAGAGTACAATTGGCACAGCAGAAGTCTGGAATGCTTGAATGTGCTCATCCGTTACAGTACCGCCCATGAAAAGTAGCCCGTCCACTTGTTTCTCAAGCAACGTGTTAATGACACGAATTTCCTTCTCTTTACGCTTGTCCGCATTACAGAGAATGATGTTGTAGTGATACATGTTGGCAATATCTTCAATCCCGCGTGCAATTTCTGCAAATATCGAGTTGGAAATATCAGGAATGACGACACCGACAGTTGTCGTTTTCTTACTGGCAAGTCCTCTTGCCACGGCATTTGGACGATAGCCCAAACGCTCAATCGCTTCAAACACTTTCTTCCGGGTCTGCGGTTTCACGTTGGGGTTATTGTTCACAACCCGTGATACCGTAGCCATAGATACGCCTGCTTCTCGCGCTACATCGTAAATGGTTACCGTCAAATTACTCTCTCCATTGCGATAAATTTTATCGTTCGACTAATTAAAATTATGATACGACACTTTGTACATTTGTGCAATGATAACGCTTCATTTTCCTTTCAAAAATCTTTTCAAAGCGGAAGCATTACCCCGGAACGCATACAACCTGCATCCCTATTGGTGCAATCATGTAACCTCTTTCTATCGTAACAAAAAGCGCATGAAAAATCCAACTTTCGTGAAATATTTTCATTGATTTTGCAGAAAAATTTCTTGAAAACAAGAAAACATCCACTGAGCATCCTTTTCTTGTAACTTATTTGACAATTTGTGTCGATTGCAGGGTCAATTGTGACAACCGGTCACCCGTTTCCCGCATCCACTCAACATCTTCGGAGTCCCCCGCGAACCTATAAATGTCCAGCAAAAGATCAATCCGGCTCTGAACCGCTTTGCGGATCTCCTCTTCAAGTTCCGGTAAACTCTCGCCACTAAATTTAGAAAATGTCTCTTTCAATACAAAGGCCCACTCACTGCCGTCCGCCAAGGAAACCTTACTTCCCGCAGTCCCCTCTCTACCCAATTGCTGCACAAGTTCGCCCAAAGCGAGCTTAATGGCAGGCAACGGTTCGTAACGCGAACAGCCCTCACAGTTATACACAGGGACATCTGTGATTTTGATCTTTGTGTTGTACACTAGCGTATGCATATGTATAGTCATGTCACCGCCGCAACTGCATGCTTTCTCCAATAAGTCATCTTTCCACATCTGCCACACCTCAAGCATAAATTAAAAAGCACGCAGGTTCCGACTTTTTATTTCTATATTCGACTTCACTCTCCAGAATCCTTCTCATTTGCATATAATGATTTATTTGGCAATTGAACTAGACATCTCCACTCCTCATGTGACTTAAAATTTTAAATTTGATAGAATAAAGAAGAATAGAAGATGGATACAGGAAGGAGACCCCAATAATGAGACTCGACGGCAAGAAGGTCATTGCGTTAGTGGATGACGAATTTGAGGATTTGGAGCTTTGGTACCCTGTCTACCGGGTGCGGGAGGAAGGCGCGGAGGTTCATCTGGCCGGACTCGAAAAAGACAAGACCTACATCGGTAAATATGGCGTTCCTGCCAAAGCCGAATATTCCTGGGACGAGCTTGATGCCTCCGATTATGACGGCATTCTCGTTCCGGGCGGCTGGGCGCCCGATAAAATCCGCCGCTACAGCAAAGTGCTGAAGCTCGTGCAGGATTTCCATGCAGCGAAGAAACCGATCGGGCAGATTTGCCACGCCGGCTGGGTGCTCATTTCGGCAAAAATTCTGGAGGGTGTGACTGTTACTTCCACTCCAGGAATCCGCGATGATATGGAAAATGCAGGCGCGATCTGGAAAGACGAGCCTGTGGTGACGGACGGACACATTATCTCCGCCCGCCGTCCGCCTGATTTGCCGCCATACGGCAAAGCCTTTTGCGACGCACTGGCTGGGGAATAAGGCCGCACGTCAACCCTTAAAAGAATACTTAGTGGGCCCTGCCCTCAAGCTCGTCTTGAGGGACAGGGCCCGCTGTTTTTTTAAGCATCTATCAGCGCAGCGGAATGGTCTGTACGTCCTTAAGGGCGTTAGGATAGCTGTCCAGGGTAAAGGTCAACGGCTGCGGGAGTTTTTCTTTTCCGATCAAATACAAATTAAGGCCGCTTTTATTCAATTCCTCTTGTTTGGATTTAAACAAATTCGTAAGATCGAAGTTGTGAGGAGACTGATCATATTTATGTACCTCTCCCTTACCATCCTTGAACGACATGTTCATTATTAAATTACCCTCACGACTTAATATGTTACTATCTGTAAAATGGTGCTTCAAAACGATTAATTGCTGCTCAGCGGAATCCTGTACTACTTCAACTGTGAGTGCATTATCTGGCGCCTTCAGAATTTGCTGCTTATCTGTATCAATGATTAGTTCTCTCTTCGAAGGCTCCAAGGCATAGATTCCGTCAACAGTCAGGCGCAGCGGTGCTTTAGGTTTGGTGTTGTCATTATTAAATACACTATATGTCCTTCCCTCTTTCTGGATTTGCTTCGGTAGATAGAACCCTTCCGTATCTCTGTCATCTCCTAACAAAATTCGTGGCTTAAGCATTCCGAAAATGTCTTGTGTATTATTTTTATTATAAGCTGTTTCCAAATAGATGCCGGTACTACCGATATACATCTGCTTGAGATCTATCGTTTGCCCTGCAACCATGAATGATCGATTAAGCGTAATGGTTTGACCAGCCTCTCCCATTGCTTTCTTGTCTAGTCTGATGGGGACGGATAGATTTATGAGCCCCTCCGGTTTTGCAAACAGCGTATCGTTATCTGCGCTCTTGGCGATCGCAAGATGAACCTCCACCTCTTCTGGCAAATCCTTGGCTTCACCACTCCATGTCAGGCGCGTTATATTCATGATACTGCCTAACCCCAATTTCTCCCGCGTTCCAATCAGAGCAGTACCTTTTATTGCCCCCGTACTGTCTGTTAATGATAGATGATCGACCCGCGTTTTGTGGTCTGTTTTGTTGTCTACCGAATACAGAATAATGATTCCCATTGCATCAGCTATCACGCCGTCAACGGTCAGCACATGTCCCTCCTTCTCCACGGAAGACACACCAACCTGCTTCATTAACCCGGCCTCATAAGCCGACCATACTGTCGTATCTTCAGTCGAAAAGGTAAGATATTTTTCCAATGGATCCGTCTTCGAAAAAGAACTGAGAGCACTCCGCAGCCCCGTACCCTCCCCCATCCATGATCCCGCAGAAGCCAGCAAAAGCAAAGTAATTACTGCAGCAGTTGCTGCTATCCACAGGCGCTTTTCCCATAACTTTCTGGCATGTTGTGACCTCCTGTTTAGGGCAAGATGAACGTTCGCATGAATCCGAGACTCGGGTACCCGTTTTGCTTCCAATGACAACTTGTGAAAATAATCTTCAAGAAGTTTCTCCTCGCTCAGAGTCATATCATGCACCCTCCTTAATTTTCATTTTGCCACGCAAATGTTTTAGTCCTTTGTTCAGCCAAGTTTTGATCGTTCCTTCCGGCCTGTCCAATATTTCGGCAATCTCGGTTACTGTCATGTCCCGGTAATACTTAAGTACAATCACCTGCCGGTACTTAGGCTTCATCCCATCCAGTGCCTGCTCCATATCCAGCCTAAGATCACTTTTCATTTCCATCATGTCGCTTACCGTTTCTGCCGGCTTTACAGTCAGTACCCGCTTTCTCCGTTTAAGCTCATCATTGCAGCAATTGATGACAATTCGGATAAGCCAAGGGGTGAACCGTGCCGGATCTTTCAGGCTCCTTCGTTTAGTCCATGCCCGGCAGGTAGCCTCTTGCAATACTTCAAACGCATCCGCTTCACTTCGCAAATAACTATATGCGATCCCGTAAAGAAGTCTTTGTTGCCCCAGCACCATTTGCATGAATGCTTCCTCTTCACCCGTATTTGCTGTTTGGACTTTCATAATGCTTTCCATCCCTTTAGCTTTCCTCCCTCCGTGCAGAATTTTTGCCAAGCCCTCTGCATTGTGTTCTCCTATATATTGACTGTTTTAGGCCACAAACGGTTTTGATATTTGGAAAAATAAACCTCTAATCAAGATAAACAGAGATTGTTCCAAAAGCGAACACTCCCTTCAAGCAAGACATCAAAAAAGCGCAGGACCTGAGGCTCAGAAATTGCGAATAAAACGAGACCTTGTAACGCAGTGTGTATGTCGGCATGTCGCGCAGCATGATGGACTTGATCAGAGCCCGGTTCAGGACCTCACGCTCTAGCTTGGAAGCTTGGCTCTGATTTAACAGGAAAATGTACCGTTAATTCTCCACTTTCAAAGGTTTTGCCCGGACTAAAGGGAAATTCTCCAGTTGTTCTTCCTCTTTATAAGAGAATCGAAGGAGATCCTATAGATTAACGGGAGTATTTCCAGTTGTCTAAGCGCTGCATGGCGTTTACTTTTATTTTACCGGATCTGCACACCTGATGACCGAGTGGCTTTGGCTTTGGCTTTGGCTTTGGTTTGCCTATCCCCAGCTCCAGAAGGTGGTCGTCGAACACAAATAGAACATGGCGGGTTCAGGAACTCTCCTGAACACCGCCATGTTCTATTTTCCGCATTATTTTTAAGCAAATGGGCTTCTCATCAAGGAAAAAACCTGCTATATGAGAGTCCTTTTAATCAATTCTCTCTATTTGCTGCTGATGCTGCAAAGGGGATTCGGAAGCCTCAGGAGGTCTTCTCCTTCGCTTCCGAACTGCCTAATGCAATGCCGCTAACCTTGGCATATGCGCTGAGCTTCGCTTCCGTCTCCGAGCTTGTACGCATCCGGAAGCAAGCCTTCGCTACCTCCCGGGCCTCAGCGGCAACGGTGTTCAGCGTGCGGTGCTTCACCTTCAGCAGCGCCTGTGGGGACATGCTGAGATTGTTAATGCCAAGCTCCAGCCACAGCGGCAGCGAACGCTCGTCCGCAGCCATCTCCCCGCATACGCTAACCTCAATCCCGGCATGCTTCGCCGCTTCTACCGTCATACGGATTAAGCGGAGAACGGCGGGATGGTAGGGGTGGTACATATGGGCAATCTGCTCGTTCATACGATCTACGGCCAGTACATACTGCACCAGATCATTCGTGCCGATACTGAAGAAATCTACTTCCTCGGCCAAGATATCCACGATCATGACCGCCGCCGGTACTTCAACCATAATCCCGACCGGAATATTCCGGTCAAACGGCACGCCCCGCTGTTCCAGCTCCTCCATGACTTCGGCCAGCACAGCTTTGGCTGCCTGCACCTCTTCCAGGGAAGAAATCATGGGGAACATCATCTTGACCTTCCCATAGACGCTGGCTCGCAAAATCGCGGTCAACTGGGTCTTGAACATGTCCTTCCGGTCCAAACTGATGCGGATCGCGCGGTACCCCAAGAACGGATTCTGCTCCTCCGGCAGCTGGAAGTAATCCAGATGCTTGTCGCCCCCAATATCAAGGGTGCGGATCACCACCGGATGATTCCCCACCTTCTCCGCTACCAGTTTGTACACCTCGAACTGCTCTTCTTCACTCGGAAAGGAATCGCGGTCCATGTAGAGGAATTCTGTGCGGAATAACCCAACACCCTCCGCGCCGTATTTCAGCGCCAGATTCAGTTCTTTCACCGAGCTGATATTTCCAGCAAGACTCAGGTTCACCCCGTCTCTTGTCACGGCTTCCACCGTCGCCAGCAGTTCTAGCTGCTCCCGCTTTTTATGCTGTTTATCCCGGATAGAAGTGTAATCGATCACCATAGCCTCGTCTGGATGCAGTTGTATCGATCCGTTATCTCCGTCAATGACCAGCATGTCTCCCGTTTGAATTGGGTTTGAAAGTTTGTTCTCGAGCCCCGCAACTAGCGGAATCCCCAAGGCCCGGGCCATGATCGAGGAATGCGACGTCTTGCCGCCCATCATCGTCACAATGCCAAGGACATAGGTAGGATTCAAATGAGCCAGCTGAGATGGAGACAACTCCTTGGCGACGAGAATATACGGCTGGGTGTCGGACGGGAGGGTAACCTCTGGTGCACCCAGTAAATGCTTCAGAAGACGATTGCCGACATCCTTGATGTCCACCGCCCGCTCCTTCATATATTCATCGTCAAGCAGGTCGAACATGGCTACAAAATGGTCAATGGCTTCCTTAACCGCCACTTCCGCTGCCTTGTACTGACGTTCAATAATCCCCCGGATCTCACTCATGAACACCGGATCATCGAGGATGGCCAGGTGGGCGTCGAAGATACTGGATTCTTCCGGTCCGACGACTTCCCTGAATTCTCTCTTGATAAACTCAATTTCATCCTTGGAGGTGCGGATACCTTCGTATAAACGCTCAAATTCTTTAGCGAGATCCACCGGATTGACCTGCGTGTCCGGCAGACTCCATTCCCAATTGGGCAGGACAAAAGCCTTCCCGATGGCAACACCTGCTGCGGCGCCTATGCCTTGTATCATGCTTCAATCCCTCCAACATTACTTTCGTGTAATACAACGGACATTACAGAAGTTTGCCCCTTTTTCACATTTTTGAATGGAGCATAGCTCCAGGATTTAACACGGTCAGGGTTCGTGATTACCATCGGTGTAGCGAGTGAAGCTGCATGCTCCCGCAAATAGCCGAGGTCAAATTTGACCAGCAGCTGACCCGGCTCCACGCTGTCTCCCTCTTGCACAACCGCCTCGAACGGACCTTTTAGCTGCGAGGTATCTATACCGATGTGCATAAGCACCTCCAGCCCTTCCGGTGTCGAGATGCCCACGGCATGCATGGTTGGGTATACGTGCATGACCTTCCCGAAGACCGGAGAGACCAGCTCGCCCTTTTCCGGGAAAAAAGCCACCCCGTCGCCAACCAGTTTGGCCGCAAAAATATGATCCGGCACTTCCTCGATTGGCAGCATCCGGCCCTGCATCGGGGCACTGAACAGTACCTGCGGCAGATCGCGCAGCAGCAGCTTGTTGATCTCCTCGCGGATCAGCTCTGAGTAGGTACCGAATACCACCTGCACGTTGCCGCCACCAAGCTTGATAATCCCGGCAGACCCAAGGCCTTTGAGCGCCCCGGCATCTACATAACGGTCATTATGGACGGTCAGACGCAACCGGGTGATGCAAGCCTGCACTTGTACGATGTTCTCCTTGCCTCCAAGCGCCTCCAGAATGAGAGGAGCCTGATAGGGTATATTACCTGCCCAATCGCCAAGCTCCGAGCCTTCCTCGCGTCCTGGTGTCGGGATCTGAAAGCGGCGGATCGCCCAGCGGAACAAATTATAATACACAATGCCATAGCCGATTCCTATCGGAATCAACAGCCACGCCCGCTGGGATAGGTGCAGGTTAAGGAAGAAATCTATGGCCCCGGCAGAATATGAGAATCCGTGATGAATACCAAGTGAATAAGTCAGCACCATTGCCAGACCAGACATTACGGTATGTACGGCAAACAGATACGGCGAAGCGAACAGAAAAGCAAATTCGATCTGCTCCGACACCCCGGTCAGAAAGCACACCAGTGCGGCACGCAAAAAAGTCTTCTTAATCTTCGGCTTCAAGTCCTCACGAGCTTCTTGAATGATTGCAAATGCAATGGCCGGGAGCGCGAACATCATGATCGGGAATAGCCCCGCCATAAAAATTCCCGCTGTAGGGTCACCTGCGAAGAAACGCGGCAGATCGCCCTGTACAACAGCACTTCCGTCAGGCGTCGTATACGTGCCCATCTGGAACCAGAACACATTGTTCAGGATATGATGTAGCCCAAAGGCTGTCAGCACCCTATATAGTACCCCATACAGGAATACGCCATAGCCGCCGGTCCTTAGAATTCCCTGAAATAGATGATCCAGCCCGCTTTGGAGCAGCGGAGCAATACCGAGCATCACCCAAGCGAACAGGGCCGAGAACAACCCCATGAACAGCAAAACAAAGCGCGACCCGCCAAAAAACTGAATCGCTTCTGGAAGCTTAATATTTTTGAACCGGTTATGTGCTACCCCGGCGACAATCCCGAGCAGAATTCCGATAAGTGTTGCGGGCTGAACATGCCCTTCTCCCATCCCCGATACAATCCGGTCGTAGGTGAACATGCCTGCAAGAGCGGCCAGCCCTGCTGGTCCAGCCTGGTTAGATAGTCCCCAAGCCACGCCTACTGCGAACAGATAGGGCATAAAGTAGAATACCCCTTGCCCAGCATATGTAGCCACTTCGGATACTGAAGAAAGTCCCCATGCAGACCATGGCAGGCTGCCCAGACTCAGCAAAATGGCTGCTGCCGGAAGCACCATGGTAGGAAGCATTATGGCTCTGCCCAATTGCTGCAGTGATCCGAGCCAATTCAAGGTGACCCTCTCCTTTCTTACTATAATAAATGGTACGCGCTGTGGCAGGTTTTGTCAAAAGAATACATTTAGCATTTCCTAGATTGCTCACAGACATCTATTATACTGAATGTCCACCTGTTTGTGCAGCGTTTATTTATCAAAAAACGTCCTTCACCACAATTCGCTTGCGGTAGAAGGACGTTTTCAGGCCTACTCAGATTCCATTGAACTTGATCCAGTGCTTACGCGCGGCTGCGCCCGTGCATCGTGATAGCTTCCTCCACCTTGATACAACGATCCATAATGGCCGTCATACCGCTTGCTGCCGCGATATCGGCCGCTTCCTGGTTGATGATGCCTTGCTGCAGCCAGAGCACACGTGCGCCGATGTCAGCCGCTTCCTGCGCGACCTCTGCACAATACTCACTGCGGCGGAAGACATTGACGATATCTACCGGTTCAGGAATCTCCGCCAGCGTGTGGTAACACTTCTCGCCGAGGATTTCTCCATCTACCGTAGGATTTACCGGGATAATCCGGTATCCTCTGCTCTGCATCGCCCCTGCCACCATATAAGAGGTGCGATCAGTTTTATCCGACAGCCCTACCACTGCAATGTTCCCGGCGGAGGCTAGAATATCTCCGATCTGCTCCCGGGAAGGATTCTCAAAGCCCATGTTCATATCCCCTTTTCTAAGTAAGGTTGATCTCATCCTATGGCGCATCATCAAATCTTGGGAATTACAGCTCCCTATCTAGTTACTTTACCCATTCCACATCAGCACCAAGCGCCTTCAGATGGTCAAAATATTGCGGGTACGACTTGGCCACATGATGCGCATCCTTGATTAGCAGCGGCTGGCGTGCCCGCAAGCCTACAACGGTCAATGCCATGATTACCCGGTGATCGTAGTGAGCGTTGATCGTCACTCCACCTTCAACCCCGTCCGGCTGTCCGTGTACAATAATCTCGTCACGGCGCTCCTCAACCTTTGCTCCAGCGCGGGTCAGCTCTGCCAGATAGTCGGTGATCCGGTCGCATTCCTTGTAACGCAGGTTCTCCACATTGTAGAAACGTGAAGTCCCCTCTGCAAATACCGCAGCAGCTACCATAGCCAGTACAGCATCCGTCGCCGCATCTCCGTCGAATTCCACGGCTTTCAGGATGCCGTTACCTTGTACATGTACAACATCATTCTCATGGGTAAGAGGAACTTCCATCATCCGTAATACATCAACAATGGCTCTTTCTCCCTGCTTGCTCTTCTCCGCAAGACGCTGAATCGTCACATCGGATTTCGTTACTGCGGCAGCAGCAAGAACAGCAGCAGAACCTGGATAGTCTCCTTGCACCGTGTAAGTCTTGGCAGCATATTTCTGACCGCCTGGTACCTTGAACGACATGTAGTCGTCCGCAGCATGTACCACGATTCCCGCCTGTTCCAGAACTTCCAGCGTCTGACCTACAACCACCTTCGATTTCAGGTCATCCAGCACGATAATCTCGCTGTCCTCTTCCAGTAAAGGTGTCAGGAAGAGAAGAGCGCTAAGATATTGGGAGCTGACTGCACCGGAAACGGTGATTTTCCCACCTTTTGGCTTGCCGCCACGGATGGTGATTGGCAGTTTGCCTTCGTTATGCTCTACCTCTACGCCAATCTGGCCAAGAGCAGTAATGAGATCATCGTGCGGACGCTTGCCCAGCGAGTCTGGATACGTGTTCACGAATGTCACTTCAGGGCTAAGCGCAGCGACAGCCATCAGGAAACGCAGCACCGCTCCGGCATTGCCTACATTCAGTTCCTTAACGTTACTCGGGCGTGCACCGAAGCCCTGCACTACAATCTTCTCATCATCTTCTGTCAGCACTGCGCCGAGATCGGCGATACAGCGGCGGATAGCATCGCTGTCCTCACTGTGAGCCGGATGATAGATCGTGCTGACTCCTTCGGAAAGGGCAGCAACCAGCAGGTAACGGGTAGTGTAGTTTTTAGAAGAGAGGGCTCCGATTTCACCTTGCAGGTTTGGCGTGGGTCTGACAATAACGTCCATAGTAATTAGCGCTCCTTTTTTTATAATAAGTTATGTATGGCTCCGTTTGACACGGTATTCCATGCTTGTGTTATCATTAAACCATTCTTCTGACGAAAAGAGGTCACATCCATGAATCCTATACCCCAAATTACAGCACAGGAATTGCGGCAGCGTCTAGCCACAGGCGAAGAGCTTGTCCTTATCGACGTGCGTGAAGATGATGAGGTTGCCTTCGGCATGATTTCCGGTGCACAACATATCCCGATGGGCGAAATTCCGCAGCGGACAGAGGAAATTCCCGCCGATGCCGAAGTCGTCTTCATTTGCCGTTCCGGCGCCCGCAGTCAACGTGTCTGCGAATACCTGCAGCAGCAGTTCGGTTATAACTCCGTTGCCAACCTGAGCGGTGGCATGATTGATTGGAATGAAACCGCGGAAGACTAAAGTCTCACCAATGCACTTAAAAGCTCAACCGCGTTGATGCATTAAAATATGCTGAGACACTTCTACAGCAGTTAGACCCGTTGTATCGACCGTGCAATGCGCAAAACGGTAAGCATCCCGGCGTTCTTCCATGATGCGTGCGATCCGTTCCTTCGCGTTGCCGGCGAGCAGCGGACGATCCAGATTTTCACTGACCCGCGCCAGAATCTCTTCCTCATCGGCAGTAAGTGCCACTACCAAGCCGTTAGCCAGCATTAGTTCGGCATTTCCAGCAGCCAGTACAGCGCCTCCGCCTGTGGAAATCACTCGTTTCTCCCCTTGCAGCATACGCTCCAGCGTTTCTGATTCAAGTCTTCTGAAGTAGCCTTCGCCTTCTTCTGCGAATATCTCTGGGATACTCCGGTCTTCGCTCTCGGCAATGACATGGTCGAGGTCGACCAGTTCATAGCCCAGTTCCTCTGCTAAAATAGCTCCAACCGTAGACTTTCCTGTGGCCATCATGCCTACTAGAATAATGTTATTTGAAGTCATTGCGTTCCTCCAAGCCGCGACATTTGTCATATCATAACACAGGGTTAAAAGATTAGACAATCGGCTTTCCTTGGCCTGTCGCCAAGCGGGATATTATGTGGGATAAAATATATAGTTTTAAAAAAAGCCCGGAAGGCTCCCCTTGTTGCAGGGCCTTCCGGGCCGCCCGTTACGGCTATGCTAATTGTCTTACTCAGCAGACAACCAGTTGTGGTGGAACACGCCTTCTTTGTCCACACGTTTGAAGGTGTGAGCGCCGAAGTAATCGCGTTGTGCTTGAAGCAGGTTCGCAGGCAGACGCTCAGTGCGGTAGCTGTCATAGTAAGCCAGCGCGCTGGAGAAACCAGGAACTGGAACGCCAAGAGTAACCGCAGATGCGATAACTTTACGCCAAGCATCCTGGTAAGAGCTCATGATGTCCTTGAAGAACGGATCAAGCAACAGGTTCTTCAGATCCGCATTGTTTTGGTAAGCATCGGTGATGTTCTGAAGGAAACGGGAACGGATGATGCAACCGCCGCGCCAGATTTTAGCCAGCTCGCCGTATTTCAGATCCCAACCGTATTCATCGGAAGCTACGCGCAATTGAGCAAAACCTTGTGCGTAGGATACGATTTTACTTGCGAACAATGCTTTACGCACGTTCTCGATGAACTCAGCTTTGTCGCCTTGGAATGGAGTGGTCTCAGGACCGCTCAGCACTTTGCTGGCTTCAACACGCTCATCCTTCATAGCAGACAAGAAGCGGGAGAATACCGATTCAGTGATCATGGACAATGGCACGCCGAGATCCAGCGAGCTTTGGCTTGTCCATTTACCAGTACCCTTTTGGCCAGCGGAGTCAAGAATAACATCCACCATTGGCTTACCGGTTTCTGCGTCATATTGTGCGAAGATGTCGGTAGTGATCTCGATCAGGTAGCTGTCCAGCTCGCCGCTGTTCCAGTCCTTGAAGATGCTGTGCAGTTCTTTTGCATCCAGACCAAGTACATCTTTAAGCAGTTGGTATGCTTCACAGATCAGCTGCATGTCGCCGTACTCGATACCGTTGTGCACCATTTTCACATAGTGACCAGCACCGTCCGGTCCGATATATGTAGAGCAAGCCTCTCCGTCCACTTTGGCGGAAATAGCTGTCAAGATTGGTTCTACGAGCTTATAAGCGCTCTCTTGTCCGCCTGGCATAATGGAAGGTCCTTTAAGTGCGCCTTCTTCGCCACCGGATACCCCTGCGCCGATGAAGCGGAAACCTTTTTCTTCCAAATCTTTGCTGCGACGAACAGTATCAGGGAAGTAAGCATTACCTCCGTCGATGATGATATCGCCTTGGTCAAGATGTGGCAGCAAGGACTCAATTGTCGCGTCAGTTGCTTTACCAGCTTGTACCATGATCAAAATTTTGCGCGGCGTTTCTAAGGAAGCTACAAACTCCTCAACGGAGAAGGCACCTGTCAAATTCTTGCCTTCTGCCTCTTTCAGAAGCTCATGAGTCTTCTCAGGCGAACGGTTGAATACCGATACGGAAAAGCCTTTGCTCTCGATGTTTAGAGCCAAGTTCTTACCCATTACCGCCAAGCCAATAACGCCGATTTGTTGTTTTGCCATCTGGTCCTCCACCCTTTGCACCCTATATTTTTGTGAAATCCATTTTCTCGCAGAATCGAGAAGAAACGGCATTGTCTCCCATTGTAGGTACTGCCTGTCCGTTCCTGTCGAAATATAGACAAGCTTGACTTGCCTATATGTAAGAATACCACCCTTTGCCAGAGACTGCAAAGCACATGGCGAAATAGAAAAGCGTTTTATTCTCTTGCTCTCGGCAGGAATAGATTCACAATGACTATTTTAACGTTTTTACGCACAGAAGTGAACCCCCTGAACGTATAAATTCAGCACAAACAGAAGACACCCCAACCACAGGGTGCCTCAGGGTCTGCTCTTGCTGTCCGCATTCACCATTCCAGCATGTTCAATTCCTTGGTCAGTAAGGCAAGCTTTTCTTTGCACTGAGCAGCCTGTTCGGCATTCCCGGTAGCCAGCGCCTCATTCAGCAGGTCCAGCTGCTCGTCAACCTCAATCCGGCAAGAACGAATTCGTTCCTCCCCTTCCACCGAGTAGAACAGCTTTGTCAGCTCCTGATCGGTCAACAGTGGCCCCTTCTGGAATAGCACACGCTGCTGATAGCCGGAGATTTCTACAAGCCGTATCACTTCACCGAATAAAATATTCTCAATTATAATCTGCCGGTCGCGGAACCGCTTGACGATGGCGTGGCCCCTCTTGTCACCGATCAGCTTCTCCATCCACTCGGACAGGCGGGCATCGCGGATCATATAGTCTCCGACCAGCTTGTAGCCCTCCTTAATCCGCTGAAAGCGCAGCTTCACCAGCTTGCGTCCCGTACGTACGGATATAACAAAGACGTTCTCGTTCTCACTCCAATACAGGGAATAGCCTTCTTGAATCAAATCCTTAATCAGGTCCTGGATATGCTCTCTCTCAAACCTCAGCTCCAGATTGCAATATTCCACCTCGTCATTCTTGTTCATGGCACTCCCCCCTAACTGCTTTGCTCCGGCAAAGCCAGCTTCACAAGCCTAAGCTACGTTGATGCGGAAGCAACAATGACCGCAGAACCTCCACTGGCGACAAAATGCGTTTTGCGTTACTCTTACTCTTATTTTATACTTCAGTTTATGTAGCGGTAACTTGGTTTATTGACTATTTTTACCCGCAACGGTCCTGCTCCAAACGTTTTTCCGTACAATTTAGAAGTCCATTCAACTTCTTCCCCTTTAATTTGTATAAAAAGCCGCCTGTTATACGGAATTTATCCGTGCAACAAGCGGCTTATTTATGTTCTATAACTTGCTTGATCCAGCAGCTTGTTAGAGCGCCTGAACCTTTCTGCCCGTTCTACGGACGATAAGCAGATGTAAGCCGAACAGCAGAAGCATCACAAAAGCGCTGACCAGGAAAGGCACCCCGTGGCCTACCGAATCCCAAAGCTTGCCTGACAGCACCGGCCCTGCGACCATTCCGGAACCCTGGAGAGTCAAGAACAACCCCCATACCGTCCCGCGTTCCCCCTTAGGCACCTGCTTAGCCAGAAAAGCGTTCCAGGCGGGGAGGATCAGCGCATAGCTGATACCGACCAGAGCCACGGCGCCGAACACAAAGGGCAGCCATCGCACCATCGAGAACAGCGTCATAGAGAACGCAGCCAGCAAGAAGCCGATGTTGAGAAACAACGTAGTACCGATACGGTCCACAAGGCGTCCTGCCGGAATAAGCGTCAGTACCGTGATCCCGCCTCCGGCAATAAGCAGAAGACTGAACTGATTTGGCGAGACATGTAGCTCTGTGCGTGCGAACAGTGTGACTACCGGTGTCATCAGTCCGATGGCGAACGCCTGCAGAAAGAGCGCCGGGTAGAGCAGCCTGCTCACCTTGAGCGTGGTTTTGAGCTGCGTGAGCGTTCGTTTCAGGCTCTGTAGCGGGTTGACCTTTTTGGATGATGATCCTGCGCCATCCACCGCATTGGCAACCTTGAGAGGTGCCGGATGATCCGGATCGATCCGCTTAGGCAGCAGAAGAGCTACTACAACGACAGCCACTGCACAGGCCAGCAGGACAAAAAAGGTTGTTCGATAGCTGTATCCGCCATGATCCATGAGAAAGTTCACGGTAATGGGTCCGATCCCGGTCCCGGCCAGGGAGGCCATCTCCACTGCGCCCATAGCTGCGCCGCTGCTACCGCTTTGCGTAGAGCCGGCCAGCTCCGTTACGCCAGTCATGACGCAGGGCCAGAGCGGGGAAGTCCCGATCCCCAGAATGAGGCAGGCCAGCGACAGCAACGCCGCATTTTTAGCAACGATAATCAAAGTTAAAGCAAGCAGAATCAAGAGCAGTGCGCCGGTCATCGTCCAGCGGTACCCGATCCGCTCCATCACCCAGCCTGAAGGACTGCGGAACAAGTTATCACCCAAATACTGCAGCGCGAAGGAAAATCCGACGACAGTAACCGACAATCCAAGAATATGCTCCATATAGACAGGGAGCAAGGCAACTAACAGAGATCCTTTTACAAACTCCACTAAAAAGATGATAACCCACATTTTCACGATAAACGGCGAAGTCAAATTAATATGCATCCGCTGTGCTTTGCCGGACATTCTATCACATCCTAGTATTATGGTCATTGATTTGTTATACTGATGTCTGCTTGAAAAATTACTCTTCACGAAAGGTTGTGACAGCATTAAATGAATCAACACCGTACTCCCCTCTTCAGCGCTCTAAAAAAGCATGCCGCCGGCAATCCCGTTCAATTCCATATTCCGGGGCATAAGAAGGGGCAAGGAACCGATGCCGAATTCCGTGAGTTTATCGGCGATAATGCTCTATCCATAGACCTGATCAATATCGCGCCGCTTGATGATCTTCATCAGCCCAAAGGCGTGATAGAGGAAGCTCAGAAGCTGGCTGCAAAAGCTTTCGGCGCTGATTACACGTATTTCAGTGTACAAGGCACGAGCAGCGCTATCATGACGATGATCCTCTCTGTTTGCTCGCCCGGTGATAAAATCATTGTACCGCGTAACATTCATAAGTCTGTTATGTCGGCCATTATTTTTTCCGGAGCCAAGCCTGTGTTCGTCTCTCCTGTTCAGGATGAGAATCTAGGGATAGATCACGGCATAACCACCAGCGCCCTGGAGCGGGCCTTGAAGCGTCACTCGGACGCCAAAGCCGTTCTGGTCATCAATCCGACGTATTTCGGCGTATGTGCCGACCTGCGTTCCATTGTGAATCTGGCCCACAGTCATGGTATCCCCGTACTTGTGGACGAGGCGCATGGAGTACTGATTCATTTTCATGAAGATCTGCCGACATCGGCCATGCAGGCCGGCGCGGATATGGCAGCTACCAGTGTACATAAGCTGGGCGGCTCCATGACCCAAAGCTCGGTATTGAATCTCAATGCGAAGACTGGCCTCATCAACCCGCAGCGGGTACAGACCATTCTCAGCATGCTGACTACGACGTCAACTTCCTACATTTTACTTGCTTCACTGGACACATCCAGACGCAATCTCGCCCTAAACGGTCATGAGATTGCTGCGGAAGCGATTCGCCTGTCCAACTATGCCCGCGATGCTGTCAACAGCATTGAAGGCCTTTACAGCTTTGGCAAAGAAATTCTCGGGACAGAAGCTACCTTTGACCATGACCCAACCAAATTGAACATTCATGTCCGCCATCTCGGTATTACCGGCTACGAAGCGGAGAACTGGCTGCGTGACAAGTACAACATCGAAGTCGAGCTTAGCGACATGTATAATATTCTTTGCCTTATTACCCCTGGTGATACCCAAGAATCAGTGGACAAGTTAATTGCTGCCTTGCGGGTATTGTCTGCCATTCATTACAGCAAGGGAGAAATATACGAGCTCAAGGTTCAGGTGCCTGAGATTCCGCAGCTTGCCCTGATCCCAAGAGATGCGTTCTACGCAGATACTCAGCTCGTTCCGTTCCGGGAATCAGCCGGTTATATTATCGCGGAATTCATCTATGTATACCCGCCGGGTATTCCGATTCTCCTCCCTGGTGAAGTTATTACCCAAGATAATATCGATTATATCATCGACCATGTAGAAATCGGGTTGCCGGTAAAAGGACCTGAGGACCGCACCATCACCAATGTGAAGGTAGTTGTAGAGGCCGAGCCGATCTCCTGATCGGCTTTCTCTTCACACCGTCGCCAACCATACAAAAACCCGATACTGCAAAGTATCGGGTTTTTGCTTATGAAGTCAACTGCCAGGAAAATCCTGGACCAGTCCTTTTCTATCACCGAAAATCTATTCTTGCTGGGCGAGCAGCTCGTTGTATGCTTCTTCAACAGCTTTCCATTCAGCTTCATCTTCGATATTGTAAAGCACCATTTCTTCATTCTCTTCTTCTAGACGCAGAATAATACCATCCGCCTCAGGGTTTTCGCGTTCCAACAGCAGCGCGTACAACTTCTCGCCTACGTCAAACGTTTCTACCAGTACCATCTCTACATCTTCGCCCTGCTCGTTCGTCAAGGTCAGCACAAACTCCTCGTGCTCATGGTCGTGATCATGTCCGCAACCGCATGCTTCCCCATGTTCATGGCCATGCTCATGTTTGTGATCGCTCATTGAAATACCTCACTTTGAATTGTATTAGCCTACAAATCGTATCGTAACACGTAGAACAACTTCAGGTCAATTTTGGGAGTGGTCAAACCTTACTAATTTAGCGCAGTTATGACTTTCTCCGACACAAGAACATAGTCTCCATTCTTGGTTGGTCTGATATAGAAGCCTACCCGGTATTTTCCTGCTTCCTTGAAATCATACGTAATCTCGGAGCTGGAGAACCAGAAATCCTCTTTCTTCGTTCCTTCCATGTTGCGCGAGTCGATATCTTTGCTGTTTCCCGAAGGATCCGTGATCGTCACCTTGACCGAAGAAATCTCGTCTGTCAGACTATCTACCTGCGAGAGTACCTTAAACTTTAGCTTGCCCAAATTCACATTGCCGAACACTGTGTCTCCCTTGAAGAGGACAATATGCACATTCGGTTTGAGAATGGTTACTTTACCGGAGCCATCCCAGATTACAACTCCGCCTGCCTCCCGTGCAGGAATGTACGTCTTCCCGTCAATCAGATATCCGCCGTCCGTAATTTCTTTTCCGTTGCTCCAGACCTTAATCTTCTGGCTCACCGAATCAGCGAATAGTAACGAGCCGCCCATCAGGGAAAAGACGAGCACACATAAAGCTATTTTTTTCCATCTCATCGCTAGAAACCCCCAAGTAATTCATACTGTTAATGTATACTAGCTTCTGTCCTGCAAGTTGCGCTTGTGGCAGGAAAAAGTTTCATTCCTGTCCCTCATCTTGATAACATCACGCAAACAAACCCATGATATAGTATGTCTATCCCTTACTATTGGAGGTTCTTCCGATGAGTATAAGCCTGCAGATGCTTGGTACCGGCAACGCCTTAGCCAAAAATTATTTCAACAACAACGGGCTTCTCCTGGACAAGAATTATACCTTAATGATTGACTGCGGTGTTACGGCCCCGCTGGCGATGCACGAGCTGAACAGATCCTTCCGGGATGTCAACGCCACCCTGATTACCCATATCCACGCCGACCATGTCGGAGGCCTGGAAGAACAGGCCCTTACACTTAAGCATAAATATAATCGCAAGATGACCCTGCTTTTACCGGAAGCTCTGGTGGAGCCCTTGTGGGACCATACGCTGATGGGCGGTATGTATCAACAAGGTGTTGTGTCCTCATTGGAGGATATCTTCGAGGTTAGACCGCTATCTCCCGGTGTCCCCCACCGTCTGTCCGAAGATCTTGTGCTGGAGTTGCTACAAACCCCACATGTACCGGGCAAAGACAGCTATTCCCTGATTGTGAATGGTGATATTTTCTATAGTGCAGATATCGTATTTCAACCCGATCTGCTGATCGATCTGGTACGGGAACAGGGCATCCGCCGGATTCTGCACGACTGTCAGCTCACCGGAACTGGACATGTTCATACAACGCTGGAAGAATTGCTATCTTTACCGGAAGATGTCCGGAAGTTGATCTACCTTATGCACTATGGCGATGAGAAGCCGGATTATGTAGGACATACCGGAGAGATGGAGTTTCTGGAGCAGCATGTGATGTACACCTTATAAGTCATAGTCCTATGTATATAAAAAGGCCGAACAGTAACGTCTTTCGAGAAGACGCCTGTCCGGCCATCGATATCACCGCTAAAATAACGGAAGCTGATCCAGATTGTTGGTCGGGTCACCGTCCGCATCTCCGCGGATATGCAGTGCACCATCCTTGCCTTTGAACACATTGACTCCGGCAATTTTGCCAGCCTGTACTTCCTGCAGGGCCTGCTCGTAATCAAGCACCCTTCCGGAAGAGGTCTGAAAGCTCGTCAGATCCCCATCCCCATTCTTCTGGGTCGCTATAAAACGTTCGCGTTCATCGCTGATCGTCACGCAAGATCAACTCCTTGGACATGGATTTGCCATCATCAGGCAACCTTTAGCATGTCCGCAGCATCATTGAAATATGCGCTTGACTAGGCAGCGACTAGAGCGTTTTTTGCATCCGCACATGCAGAATCCCTGCATCATAGAAAGGCTCTGTCGAGATCACTTCATATCCCAGCTTGCGATAGAAATTCTCCGCCTGGCATTGTCCGTCCAGAATGGAGTATTGGAGTCCCAGCTCACGCGCAAGCTCTTCCAGCGCCAAGAGAAGCACCCGTCCATACCCCTTGGAGCGGTAATCTTTCATCACAGCGATCCGCTGCATTTTGGCCGTGGCTGCTTTATAATAGATCAATCGGCCTGTCGCCACCGGAATCCCGTCATCTATCAATAGGATATGGTGCACATCCGGACTGATCACATCATACTCATCGATCTCTTCTTCCTCCGGTACCTTCTGTTCTTCCACGAACACTTTCTTGCGAATATCAAACCCCTGCCGGAGCTGTTCCTCATTCGTTACACGTACGATTTCTGCCGCCATGACCTTAAAACTCCTCTCTATGTAAAAGACAATAGTCGGTCTATTATACAGAATATTCGTTTTTCTGTATAGTTAAGGCCTAGCTGGCAGCATTGGCAGCGATATAGGTTAATCCCCCGAATAAACCTCCTGCGGGATCGAGCGGTCGTAGACATCTATCAGCACTGGCGAAGGTTCCGGGGAGTGCTCTAGCTCTCCATCCAGCGTAGATAGCTTGTTGACCTCTTGGTATCTCGAAGCCGGCGCATCCGTACTGCACCCGGTTAATCCGATTAGCGCAGCAGCGCATAGACCCAAGCACCATGCTGATAATCCCCTACGTCGATAAGGTTGTATATTCATTCGTATTCTCCTTTCGCCCTTTCTGTAGCTCTTTCTCTACAGTTTTGACGATTGAGAGTTTTTTATAACAAGGCTCTATGAAGGGACATTAAAAATCAAGCAGAAGATCATATAAGACGCTCTTAAGATTCTCACTCAAGGGTTGGTCGTCACTCCTACACTACTGTGCATGTTTAGACTTCCGGTTGCTGTTGTACCTAATCTCCTGTACCCATCTTCTTAGCAGTGAAAATGGTCCACTTTCCCAACTAAGAGCATTTTCGTACCTTATATTTCTTCAATAATGGATAAAAAGGATAATAAGAGCATTATTGTATCTTATTTTCTAAAAATCGCGCCAAAAGGGGGATTACTGCGAATTTAACATCCAATATTGCACTTAATTCCCATGAACCCTTAGCTGCAGAGTATTTAGAGTACAAAAATGCCGTTAATTGCACCTCTGGATCCTTAGTACAGCTCGCTCTATAGAATTGATCAACAGGTTCAAGTATGCGGTATCAGTAGAACGCGCTATAATTTCTCGATAGGGAAAAACAAAGACAAATCAACGTTATGATCCAGTCTAAAACAAAACCCCACTCTCCGCTTGGAATCGGAAAATGGGGTTCAGCTCTTATTGCAATTCTTATGTATATAAGTATATCTGCAGTTGGATTTCGTCTATCCTTCTGACCATGTAATCGTGATTTCAGTGTATCCTGCTTTGGATGCAGATAATCCCCCGATGATAGATACCGGGCTTTTCCCGCCCAGCTTACCGGTAATCACCATCGAACTTTTGTCTATAACCTTCGAGGCTTGAGTGATGTTCTTTCCATCGACATAATCGGTATACTTTTTCCCCATAGTCTCAATGCTGTCCTTCGTCAAATAAACTAGTACAACCTTTTTCTTCCCGTCCACCACACTGTCGGTCAAATCCGTAATGATGGCATCCCCGGCTACCGGAAAATCTGCAGGTAAATTCTTCGATTTTTTGACGCTACTTGTTGGGGAACCGCCTGTACTCCCCGGGTCACTGCCGATGATCACCTTGTTGGCTACTGCATCATAAGACACGGGAACCCCAAGCGCTCCGGCAATAGCACGCGTTGGCAGATAGGTCAAACCGTCATACGTAATTGGCGTGAGCTTCTTGCCGCTGCCATCTACTGGTGCATAAGCGGCTCCATTGACCTGAATCGCGATGCCATAATTAAGGAAGGCTTTAATCTGCTGCAGATTGCTGCCAGCATATACGCCTGCCGAACCTGTAGCGAGCATGCCAACAACGGCGGAAGCGATACCCCATGTCTTTTTCAACAAAAATCATCTCCAGACGTTAATCATTGTCGAATATAATCTATTAACCACTCTGGAGATTTTCAAACCTTTGGACTTCCCTTACTGCTCCATTAAATATTCACATTCCCCACCAGATGCACCATATACATCATGCCGCCCAGGAAGCCCGCTAGCGCAAAATAAGCTATTCCATACTTCCAGCGAGTGGCGGCAGGCACATCATAATATTTGTCATTCTCAAAAGGAGTACACTCAATCTCACAGCTCATCTTCAGATGCAGTCCATTCTCCAGTTCGATTCGCTCCAGCTGAGTGACCTTCACTTTCTCCAGGATGACCTGCTGCGGCAGCATAGCTGTACCATAATAATCCAGACTATCCCACTTCACCCCGATGTATTGCTGGTGGTTCAAATCGCTATACGTTGTAAAAGGCAGCTCTCGCTTATGCTCCGGCCCCGGGATCATATACCCTTCCTGGATAAGACGCTCCACAGGAATCATGAAGCTACGAGTTACGAACTGTCTCTTGCTCTGCTTGCGCCGTTTAACGTATTTGGTATACAAATCGTAGGCGAACAAACCCCAGATAATCAAAAACAAAATGGATTTCAGATAAATAATGACCGCCAATCCACCCACAAGTCCAACCAGCCATAACCAGCGTGTAACCGCCGTGACAATTCGCCCGCCATCCAGCGGATGAATCGGCAGCAAATTAATCAGATTCAGCAAAAATCCCACGTAAGCCAAGGAGTACAGCAAAGGGCTGTCCAAGTAATACGCGGCCCCAAACACGGCTGTCGCCCCGATGCTACCCAGTATAGGACCACCGAAAGCAATGTACGCTTCACTTTTGGCATCCAGCGGCTGCCGTTTCAACGCGATCAGAGCACCCATAAACGGAATAAATAGCGGTGCACTGACAGGGAGCCCCATTCGCTTGGCCGCGAATACGTGACCCAGCTCATGGACGAGCAATAGCAGGACGATGCCAATCGCGAAGCCCCATGGATAAATGAATGCATACGCCCAAATGGACACCATCATCGAAATTAACGGACCTGCGATCTTGCTTATTTTCAATAGCGACAGAATCGCCTTTCCCTTCAACAGGAGCATTGCTGCCCCGCCGCCCAGCCATTTCAGCGGAGTGGAAGTTTTTTTATTCGGCACATTTTGCGGCAACAGTCTCGAGCTCCTTCATTGTTTTGTTATTAGATTTACGTATTTTACCATACCTATTAGAAAAATTCCTTCTATATAAGGGGGGGATATTCGTACCGGGTAATACGGGGAAAATGGTGAAAGAGTTTCATCACATCCTAAACGCGCGAATTTTTACAATCAGTTAAGTTGTTATAAGAACTAAATGATTGTTCAATTTCCATTTTAATACTATAATTATAAAAAAACCTAAAGGAGAATGTCCTATGAAATGGGTTAGCTTAATCATCACCGTATTATCTGTTCTTGCGCTGGGCGGTATCTACGGCTTCTCCCTCTTCATAGTCATCATGGGGGTTATCGGCGGACTCATCGCTTCCTTCACCATTGCAGGATATCTGAAGAGTGTTAACGGTGATTTCCCTAGTGATCGGTATGAAGATGAAGTAAAATACTGATCTAATTTTAATAGTTCGTAAATACAAGAAGGCTGACCCTATTAAACCATGAATAGGGGCCAGCCTTCTTTCGATTTTTATATAAGAAATTATTAATTATTTTTCAAAACACCTTAGCATCTGCTACTAAATCTATTTGTCTTATTATAATTTGCCTCTGCAGCCTCAAAATAAATCTGCATTTTTAAAACCCCTCTTAAATTCGCTGAAATCTCAGTAGGCATATCTCCTCCACGCATGCCATCTTTTCTAAATAATCCTGTCCATCTCCTTTGACAACGATGTCGTAAACAATTCTTTTTTCATAAGTATTACATCCATCCGGCTTCGTTTACATTATTTTTTAAATCATATAGAACAAAATTCACATTAGCCGATTAATCTCTATTTGTAGATTGGACAACTCAGAGGGGCGATGGGAAATCAATGAAACGATTTTTTAAGGGCATTACAATCGGTTGTTTGTTATTTTTACTATCCTTATGCATTGTACCTCCGTTTTCCGTGTCAGCTCACCCGTTAAGTGTGAGTTACAGTACCGTAACGAATACCGGAAATGGTGTTGAGTTTGTATACTCCATAGATCTTTTATCCGTTACCGAATCTACAAATGTGGGGTTGATCGATAAAAAGAAACTGCAGGAATCACATGAAACAATCGACAAATGGATACGGAAAATGCTCTCTGTAAAAATCGACAATGTTGCACAGGCAGGACAATTAAAATCAATGGAGCTCGAAGATAAACGGGAGTTAGGACTGACTTTGGTACGAGTCGTTTATAACTTTCCGAACGCCAAGAACGGACAAACCATAAGTCTGGACGATGCCATGTATATGGGGAATAGCTCTAACTATACGAATCTTCTTGTTTTTAAAGAGGGAGATTCCGTTACTGAAACTGTACTGAAAGGGGGCGAAAGGCATTGGCAAGCCGTCTTGGGAGAAGTTCAGGAGGGGTCACACCATTCTACCCTACCCGGCGGTTGGATTGATTTTTTGCTACTGGGAGCCGAGCATATTCTAACGGGATATGATCACCTTTTATTTTTATTAGCACTGCTGCTTAGAAAACAGACCCTGAAACAATATGCGTCAATCATTACTGCATTCACCATTGCGCATAGCATCACCCTCACCCTCGCTGTAACAGGAATCGTAAGCGTACCTTCACGCTTTGTGGAAGCCACAATTGCGCTCAGCATATGTTATGTTGCGATTGAAAATCTCTTTCTTAAAAAAATATCACACCGGACGATCATTACTTTTTTATTCGGACTTATTCATGGTTTAGGTTTCGCAGGTATTTTAAGCGAGATGGATATTCCAAAATCTCACTTGGCTGTTTCCTTAGTCAGCTTTAATGCCGGCATTGAGGTCATACAGCTTACGCTAGTAGCTCTGCTTCTTCCTTTGCTTACTTGGAGCCAACGCACGCGTTATCAAAGGCAAGGTGTCATCATTGCTTCAACCATCATAGCATTGATCGGTGCTTTCTGGTCGATCGAGCGGTTGTTTCTCTAAGTGATGCTGCAGGTTTAATCCATTCGTTAAGGAGGTGACGCACCATGTAGAGAACTCCATAAATACCTCTGAAGGACTCAAATCGAATACAAAACCAAAAAGGTGGGAATAGACATCATGATGTCACTGTTAAAAAAAGCATCCATGGTTTTATGCTCTCTTGCAATTTTGCTGCCCATCACATTATCCCCATTAGCGGGATCAACTGTTCAGAAGGCTCAAGCAGCTACCGAGAGAACGTTCAAAATTGCTGTATTGCCTGATACCCAAATGTATTCGAGATATAAACCAGAAATATTTGATGCCCAAACAGACTGGGTCAAAAAATTCCAGTATAGCGAAAATATCGTATTCACCACTCATTTGGGTGACATTGTCGATCGAAGCACACAGGAATATGAGTGGAAAAATGCAGACAAATCAATGAAGACATTGGATGATGCGAAGATTCCTTATGGCTATACGACAGGAAATCACGATATTGCCGATTGGCTGGATGACGATAGCCGTGACGATAATGACAGATATAATCAATTTTTTAATCAATACTTCAAGCCTGCTTCCCGCATGGGCAGCAACCCTGGATTTGGCGCCACCTCACCTAAAGGCTACAGCTCTTACTATACATTTCAAGGAGCCGGAAAGACATTCCTCGTACTATTCATTGACTGGAGAGCTGGTTCAGACACCCTAAAGTGGGCCAATCAAGTTCTGCATGACCACCCGAATTACCCAACCATTTTAGTAACACACCAACTTTTGAATATTGATAGCGATGGAAAAACAGCCGTGATGACCGATAACGGCCAATTTTTGTGGGATCAATTGATAAAAGGTAATGATCAAATCTTTCTGACGCTCAATGGCCATCATCATGGAAGTGCTCAAATGGTCAAAAAAAATGATAGTGGACATGATGTACTTATGTCGGTTATTGATTACCAGGGATACTACATGGGCGGTAACGGAATTATGCGAACATTAGAGTTCAATCTTGATGCCGGCACAATTTCCGCCAAGACGTTCTCCCCGTGGGTTATGAATCTACCTGCGGATCAGCGTGACGCAACCTATGACATTGAAGAGTTAACCGATCCCAACAACAAGTTTACTGTGAACATGGACTTTAAAGAGCGGTTCAAAGGAATTTGGGATGAACAAAATAACGCACCGCAGGCGACAGACGTCTTCTATAACACAGCCGATGGGAAAACATTGAGCGCCAAGCTTAAGGCAACGGATAAGGATGCGGACGCATTAACTTATTCAATCGTCTCTCCTCCGACAAAAGGTACTGTGAAGCTGACCGACGCTGCTACCGGATCTTTCCTGTATACACCGGCAGCGGGCATGACGGGTACAGATGCATTCACATTTAAAGTCAACGATGGCTTCGTTGATTCCAACGTCGGAACAGCAACAATTAATATTCGCGATGCATCTGCCGGCAATGGAGAGGTAGCTCACTGGAGATTCGAAAAGCCGGCTGACGGCTCCTTCAATGTTAAGGATATTTCCGGCAACGGCAATGATCTGTACCGAGTAGACCTTATGACGAGAGATGTTCCGGATATCGATATGAAGTGGTCCGATGACAAGTCTCCTTTTTCCAAAAGCAACGGGAGTCTTGAGATTTCCTCTTACGGTAAAAAGCCCGAGGAATTATCCTATCTTCGCACAAGTGACGATGCAATGTTGAATAAAATGACCTTTCAAAATGGTTATACGATCGAAGCATATTTCCGGATAGCCAAAAACTTCGACGCGTCGAAGAACGGCTGGATGGGTATCTTGGGGCGCGGAGGTACGGGAGCAGAAGCCGGTAAAACAGACGGGGACAAGGAAGAGCCTATTGCAACACTGTCTATCTCTACGCTTAAAGAGGTGCAATGGGCAGCCTACCCGACAAATCTTAACGGCCTTAAGACAAACTGGTCGGGTGAAACGTTCTTCGACTGGGTTCACGTAGCCATCGTTAACGATACCCATTCGACAAAGATGTACATTAACGGATCTCCAGTGCTTCGCAACGATGAAGGTGAATCCGGGGAGCCTCTAGGATTAGCTACAGCTATGAGAAATGGAAAATATGTACCGTGGATCGTCGGCGCATATGCTTACGATAATGTGTTCGAAAAAGGATTCAATGGCGGGATTAATGAAATCCGCATTACGGATCATGCATTGGATCATTCGGAGTTCCTCATGAATGAGAATGAAATACCCGTCAGTAACGATATGACCGTAGAAACAAATCAGAACAAAGAATACAATGGAATACTATCCGCTACTGATACAGACATGAACCCGTTATCGTATGAAATTATGGATAAACCAGCGAATGGTTCGGTAACGGTTGATAAGCAAACGGGGAAATTCGTTTATATTCCTAACCGCGATTATAACGGATCTGACCAATTTACTTACCGTGCTTATGACGGCAAAGCGTATTCTAACATTGCCCGTGTTAGCATAACGGTTATCAAGAATAATCCCCCTGTCGCACAAGATATTAGCCTAGCTACCGCTCCTGGCAAACCATTGAACGGGATGTTAAAAGCCGATGATGCAGATGGCGATATGCTTACATTTAAATTACTGAAACAGCCAAGCAAAGGAACGATTCAGTTCATTGATCCGTCCACGGGTGCTTTCCAATATGTACCGGACAATGGACAAACGGGTCCAGATTATTTCATTTATAACGCAACAGATGGTAAAAATGAATCCGCGGAAGCTGCCGTCATTGTACAGATTGAAGATTCTGCAGTGGGTTCAGGAGACTGGAAGGCTTCGAATCTTGAATACTCGGTACGGCAAGGCCAAACATTAACTGCTACCGTTTCCGACGCCGTGTACAAGGAAGATCATGATAAAATCAAACATGTTAAATTGTTAAAACTCCCTGAAAAAGGGCACGTGACAGTGACAGAGGGAAGCAACGGAGCTTTTGAGTACAAGCCGGATGCCGGAAAGAGCGGCATAGACGTGTTCACTTTCCAAATCAGCGATGAAACCAGAACAACCAATGAAGCTTATGTATTTGTTCATATTGAACCGAACAGCGCACCAGTGGCAAGCAATGTTCAGCTTCAAACGACGGTGAATAACGCAGTTGATGGGCACATGAATGCCCGTGATATGGATTCGGATGCTCTCGTTTACCGGATCATTGACCAACCAAAATACGGTTTGCTAACGGTCACGGATGCAACCTATGGATCATTTAAATACGTGCCGAACAGTGGTTTTACAGGAACAGATACATTTACTTACCAAGCGAATGACGGTGTGTCCGACTCCAATATTGCTGTAGTCAGCATTGATGTCAGCGCTCCTCCTTCCAACAATGGTAATAGCGGCGGCGGTATATCTCCGGCTCCAACGCCAACACCAGCAGCAACACCACAACCAACTGCAACTCCAACTCCGTCTGTTGAGCAGCCGAAGCCAACGCCTTCGCCGCAAAAGCCAGCCGAGGGCAATGTACCGACAACCGGATCTGTCACGTTTAATGATTTGTCCAAGCATTGGGCAAAAGAAGCGGTTGACAAATTAAGCAAGTTGGATATCGTCAGCGGTTATCCAGACGGAAGCTTCAAGCCGGAACGGGAAATGACACGTGCTGAATTTGCTGCCCTTATCGTGAAGGCACTCAAGCTCAAGGAAGATAATGGTCCATCGTTCCAGGATATGAACGGACATTGGGCTGATGCCATGGTTCGAACAGCAGCTAAAGCAGGTATCATTGAAGGCGTGAGCGCATCATCCTTTGCGCCAGAGCTTAAGATTACCCGGGAGCAAATGGCGGTAATTATCGCCCGGGCATTAAATATGACAACAGGCAATGAAGGAACATTAAACTTCAAAGACAAGGCAAACATTTCTTCATGGGCTGTTGATTCGTTGAAGGCTCTTGCAAGCAGAGGAATTATCCAAGGCTACTCAGACGGTTCATTCCGCCCCGATAAGCCGGTAAGCCGGGCCGAAGCGGCAACAGTTATTGTGAAAATGTTAGATATGCAAGATTAAATAACAGATAATTTATTTGAGGCTGTTCCAAGTCACCATCTTGTGGTTGTGACTTGGGGCAGCTTTCTTTTATTCGAATGAACAATGGTAAAGCCGGAATCAGCACAAAGAACCAATACGATGTATTGGTTCCTTCAGAGTGTGGATAGACCCAGGTTATTTAAAAATCTTGGGCTTCTTTTGTATTTTGGGAGATGTAAAACTGGGAAGAGCTAGATTAGTCTGGATCTCCCGTTCCAACTTATCTCTAAACAAAACAAAAAAAGCCTTGATATACAAGGCTTTCTGCGTATAGGACGGATGGGGTTCGAACCCATGACCCCTACCCTGTCAAGATAGTGCTCTCCCGCTGAGCTACCGTCCTGCAACGAAATATAATATACCATAGATTGGGCAATAAATGCAATTATTTTTTTAAAAGAAAAAACTACCCGAACTAGTTCTGATAGTATAAACTCTCATCCGCTTCCTTGTTAGCTAATTTAACCACACTTGATCAAAATTCAAGTTTTAGCATTCGATAATTATCCTTTATATAGTTATAGCCTGAATATATAGTTAGAATTAATGCAGCATACATAAGTACCTGGTCGATACGAATTTCCGTGATGTAACGGAATGAGAGGTTATTCAAGAGAACCGCTGATATAGCAATAACCTGAAATACCATCTTTATTTTTCCGAATCGATCGGCCTGCAACGCGATTTTTTGAGATGCTGCCACGATTCGAATCCCGGTAATTATGATTTCCCTTGCTATAATAGCAAAGGCTACCCAAGTATATATTAACTGCTGACTTACCATTAAAATTAAAGCTGTGGAAATTAGGAGTTTATCTGCTAATGGATCTAGCAGCTTTCCTAGGTTTGTTATCTGATTATACTTTCTTGCAATATACCCGTCTAATTTATCAGTGACTGAGGCAAGTAAGAAAACTGCTGCAGCATAATAAATTCCATAGAGATCTATGTGATGTATGATAGTATTTTCCTTGATTAACCATTCAGGATATATAGGGAAGAGCAAAATAAAGATAGGAATTAATAGTATTCTTGCGATGGTTATTTTATTAGCTAAATTCATGTATTCCCTCCTTCATGAGTCAAAGAGATTATAACATTATTCCTTAATATGACAATATGTGTTATCCATTATTGGAA
Organism: Paenibacillus sp. NPDC056722; assembly: GCF_042790635.1. Lineage (NCBI taxonomy): Bacteria > Bacillati > Bacillota > Bacilli > Caryophanales > Paenibacillaceae > Paenibacillus > Paenibacillus sp. NPDC056722. Next base: position 428,989 of record NZ_JBHTYV010000004.1, read on the forward strand.
TGCGAGTGATCTGCTCTTTTCAGGAGTGGGTAATCCCCGTAATCTCAATCAAATTCCCATCCGGATCATTCAGCATAAAGCAGTAATACGGCTGCACCACATTGATATATAGAATTTCGGTCACGGTCCCAATATTCAATGACTGAATTCGCTCATACTCTCTCTGCAAGTCAGGAACATTGAAGTTTAAAACCACATTGTTACCATATTGGGTAGCTTGATCTTGTTTATATTTCAAATATGCTTCATTAAAATGAACGGATATATCTTCACTATCCTTGATGAGCCGCTGGTCATACTCCGGATTCCACAGGGCAATGGTATTTCCGCAATGAAATTGCGCCCATCTTTCGAGATTTTTGGATATAGCTTTCATATTCAACAATGCCTCATAAAAGGTGATAGACCGGTTCATATCCTTAACGACTAAATAGGTACATCCTAATTGCACTCCACATCATCTCCCATACATAAATTCCAAGTATTTACTTCGAATGATAACGAACATACGATCCTATTGCAAGCTAAAAAAGCCCGACCAATGGGTCCGGCTTTAACTCCCGTTTAGCTTCCTATCATAGCTACTCTCTTCTTTCATAAAATCCCCTCAAGCCAACACCCGCAGCACATCATCAATTTTCCTTCTATGCGACAGCACCCCGTAATTCATCCAGCTGAGAAAATCCACCTCATACACGTGGTTATTGCGGACCGCGGGCAGGCTTTGCCAGAGCTCCGTCTGGAGCAGTTCTCTGCCCTCTCCTTCGCCTTTATCGAAGGTAATGAACAGGTGGTCGGCATCCAGCCGGGCTAACAAGTCTGGCGGGAGGTTAATTCGTCGCTCGCCCCGGGCTAGCTGCTGTACCAGCGGGTGCGGCTGGAGGCCCAAGTCATGGTGTAGTACCCCTGCCGTGTAGCCCAAATCCTCGCTGCCATACAGCGTAATCCCACAAGCCGAAAGCCGGAGAAAGGCTACGGTCTGATTGCGAACGGAACGGTTAAGCAGATGTTTGGCTTCCCTGGCTTTGTGCTCATAGCTACTGATGATTTCGTCCACCTGGCCGGTTCTTCCGAACACCGAGGCCACGGTCATCAGGGTGGAGCGCCAGTCCTCACTGCTCATCATCGGCACCTTGAATATTGGGGCTACGGTCCGGCATTGCTCCAGGCCCCAGCGTTGGTACCCTTCATCCAGCAGGATCAGCTCTGGCTCATACGGGGAGAGTGACTCCCAGTTTCCGGACGAAATCTCGAACGGCGGAACCTGGTGGAGGCCGAGATAATCTTGCATACCCCACTGGGCGTGTGCACACTGGGCAACGGGAATGATGCCAAGCGCCAGCAGGTAATCCTCCATAAATGGAGCGAACACACGAATATTGTCCTGATGGGTGCGGCGGTATTGTCCTGGCGTAACTCCTACTGCCCCTTTAAAGCGCCGGTTAAAATAATACTCGTTGCTGTAGCCCACCGTCTGGGCAATGTCGTAAAGACGGTCATTCGTCATCAACAATAGTTGTTGTGCACGATCAATGCGCAGGTCATTCAGGTGATCCAGGGGGAATTGCCCCGTGATCTCCTTGAACATTCGGGTGTAGCGGGAACGCCCGATCTTGGCTATGTCTGCCAAACGGTCTACCGTCCAGACCTCGTTATAGTGCTGTTTTAAATACTCAATAGACTGCTCTACAGCACTTCGAACGGTATGCTCATGCTTGTCCGTTGTCCTCTGCCGGTAGAGCAGCAGCAATAGCTCCATAAAGTGAATATGACCCATAAGACGGGCAGCCTCCCCGCTGCCGGCCTGGTCTTGGTGAAGCGTCTCCAGCAGCAAAAGACACTTAGAGAACGGTTGGCAATCCACAGGTCCAGGCACCACCAGTTCTCCAGCTTCCGCCAAGCTAACCCGCCTATATCCCGCCTCGCTTTGCCTAATCACTTCAAAACCAATCTGATAATAGCGAAGTCCCTGTGCCCCGCATTCCAATCCCCCCGTCATGCCGGGAGAAAGCAGAAATCCGGTACCTTGCTTTAGAGAAAATCCCGTTCCATCTGCAACCAGCCGTCCTTGTCCCTCTACCGCCACCACTAGGGTCCATTCCTGAAAGAATTTAGGCATCTCTTTGGAATCCGCAGGTCTGTTTAGCAGTTCTATTTGGTTCAAAGCGTATAACAACGCCTCCTTGTTTGGTGGCTCCCTATGATCCACGACATTCTTCCGCTCCTTCTTAATTGAGAATGATTTTCACTAATTCAGTGTAAAACAAAAAAGAAAGCTGTTCAACCGAAGTTGAGAGCTTTCTTCTGATATTTGTCTTACTTCACCATGTATTTCAACAGATCGTCCAATTTCATGGAGTTAGCGGTGATGGCGCCTGACTGCCAGTGGGAACGCTCCATTTTGTACACCTTGCCATTTTTGATCGCCGGGATGTTTTTCCACAGGGGACCTTCCAATGTCTTGTAGGCTTCCTGATTCTCCGGGTCATCCCAGGTTCCGTTGGCCGGGAACACGATAATATGATCCGCTTCTAGCTCGGGGATAACCTCTTCTGAAATAATCGCTTGAGAATCCGTCATATTGGCTGCCATAGGAACAGGCTCAAGTCCAAATTCGCTGTAAATAACCCCGGTATACCGGTTCTTAATCCCAAACAAAGCCAGTGTCTTATCAGCAACATTCAGCCGGATCACCGCCACGGTTTCTTTTCCAACCGCCTGTTGCAGCTTAGCCTTTCCGTCTTCCTCCTTCTGTTTGTATTCGGCTAGCACACTCTCCGCTTTCTCAGGAATGCCCAGCACATCTGCAACAGCCTTCAGCGTCTCGGCAGAGTCCTGTAGAACTGCTTCCTTCAACCGGTAGGTCGGTGCTATCTTGGAATACTGATCGTACTTCTCCTTGTCCACGCCCCCATCCACGATGATCAGGTCAGGGTCCTGGTCCAGCAGCGCTTCCAAGTTGCCGCTAAAATCAAACAATGGAACATCCAAATGAAGATAATCCTGTTTGCCCCAGTTCGGATGATACCATTGAACCACCGGTGTGACTCCCAGTGCTTTTAGATAATCTTCAATATATAGACCGACTACGCGCTTCGGATGAACCGGAATTTCCACCTCTCCGAATTCATCGGTTACTTTCCGTGTTGCATTGTCTTCAGCGTTGTCTTCAGTTGTGTTCTCGGTCTTGCCAGCCGTCTCAGTACTTGGCTGAGTCTTCTCTGTATTATTCGTTGCAGCTGCTTCTTTAGGCGTATTATTGGCCCCGCAAGCTGTCACCCCAAGTACTGCTACCATTAACAAAGCTGTCCATGCAGCCTTTTGACCCCATCTAAGCATCTTTCTCCACCTCAACTGTAATTGATTATCATTCTCATATGATGACAAGAACAATGGTAACCTACAGCTGATCCTTTGTTCAATGCACTTTTTCTCCCGATTTCTTATACAAACGATTGCTCCCGCTTGTCGACAGCGGGGTCCCTTATGTTGTGATTGAGCTGTTATTCTCGCCTTCTGCCAGACTCAACCGCCTGTCAGAACACGAAATTCATACAGCTCCCGGCTGTATGACAACCCACGGATGCGAACACAATTAGGGGTATACTCGCAAATCCGTCCGCCAAGCTCCAGAATATCCTCTGCTTCCCCGCCTTTGACAGCCACCGCTACAAGAGTCTCGGATAACGCCGAGGCCAGCAGATCGATATCACTTTCCAGCACTCTATATGTAAAATCCATTTTCTTCTATTCGCTCCTTGACCTTAGCGCTTATTTAATAGTAATAATTACTATTAATAATATAGCTGTATTTAATCACTGCTGCAAGCCTTAAATTCCCTCCCGCAGCAATAGCGGAATAAAACAGTTGTTGCCGGACAAGCTATTTACACGATCATAAACTATTTATAAAGGAGCAATACGCAATGGGCATTCTAAGTGGCAATCCTAAAGACGAACCCATGCACTACGGCGAAATCTTCGGTGTGTGGCAATTTTCCGCCAAAGCAAAAATGACGCTATCCGCCCTCCAGGCCTACCATTATCATGCAGGCGATCAGGACTTGAAGAAAATTATTGATGATCTGATGGATCAGGCTCAGGGGGAAATCAAAGAATGCGACAAGCTCCTTAAAGCCTCCGGCGTCTTCCCTACCCCTACACTGCCGGATCGGCCTTCCACCAAGCTGGCGGACATTCCAGCAGGGGCCCGATTCTCCGATCCCGAGATTGCCGCTGCGCTCTCTGCCGGGGTGGCCATGAGCCTCGTCGAATGCAGCCAGATTATGGGCATGTCCATCCGCGAGGATGTCGGCGCCCTCTTCATGAAGATTCATGCCGCCATGGCCTCCCTTGGACTCGCACTCCTACGGATCAATAAGCAGAAGGGCTGGCTCATCCCGCCCCCGCTCCAGCTTAAACGCCCGGAACCCGTGCCGGTCTAATCCCTTCTCTCTGATCCTGCGCAAGCAGGGTCTTTTTCCATTATTGAAGGCATCCTCCGCTTACGCGGCCCCATGGTAATGGGAGGTTCATGGTAAGACTTTTTCTTCTTTCAGAAGCAATTTTTTACCAATGACAAGCATATTCATAAGACATGCCTAAATGTGGAGATGTTGAATATGAGGTCATGGTCCAAATACGCCATCATTTTGCTGGGAAGTTTGCTTATTGCCGCAGGGACCAACTTTTTCCTTGTCCCTTATAAAGTTCTGGATGGCGGAATTATCGGCATAGCTCTCATTATCAACTATTTGTATGGTATCAATATCGGAATCGCCATTGTGGTCTGCAGCCTGCCCGTGTTTTTGCTGGCCTGGCTCAAGAACCGCGATGTCTTCCTCAATAGCCTGATAGGCCTGTTATGTTCATCTCTGCTTATTGAGCTCGTGGCCCCTTTCCAGTACCACTTCCTCTATTACATAGAACTTGGACCCATCTCAAGTGCAATTATCGGCGGATTTCTGATGGGACTCGGCCTTGGGCTGATGCTGCACTTTGAAGCCAGCACCGGGGGCACAGATCTGCTTGCCCACTTTATTACCCGCTATGTGCCACTGAACGTCGGGGTCATCATCTTCGTGACGGATGCTATGATCATTGGTGCTGGCGGCCTGCTGATCTCCAAGGAGACCTTTGTTCATTCCCTCTTCACCATCGCCTCCGGCGCAGTGGCTACCGGACTTTGCACCCTGCAAGACTGAAACGAATGGAAATAAATATGCATATACACGATCATATGTTCGTATTATAATAACAATCAACTATCCCGCCCGTCAAAATAACGCCTCTACGTATCTGCTTCTACTGCCTTTACCTGGAGAGTGACGAATATGAATAAAGAACGCATCATTATGCTGTCCGACTGCCAAAGCTTCTATGCCTCAGTCGAAAAGTCCGCCAATCCCCAATACAACGGCAAACCCCTCGCCGTTGCCGGAGACCCGGCCAGACGCAGCGGTATTATTCTCGCCGCCTGCCCCCTCGCCAAGCAACAGGGTGTAAGCACTGCTGAAACTCTGAAGGAAGCCTTGGCCAAATGCCCTGAACTCATCGTGGTCCGGCCCCGCATGCAGCATTACATTGATGTCTCCGCCCAAATCACTGGCATTCTGCGCACCTTCAGCGACCTCGTGGAGCCCTACTCCATCGACGAACAGTTTATAGATATTACAGGCAGCACCTCCCTGTTCGGCAGTCCGCAGCAGATTGCCGCTGCTATTCAGGACCAAATCTCCAAAGAAACCGGCGTATATGCGCGGATCGGCATCAGCTACTCCAAGGTCACGGCCAAGATGGCCTGCGATTTGTGGGCCAAAAAAATCAAGGGCGGCCTCTTCACCCTGGCACGTCAGCAGCTCCCGGAACTGCTCTGGCCGCAGCCCATCGGCAACCTGTTCATGGTGGGCCGCCGTATGTCAGCCCATTTTCATAGTATGGGCCTTACAACAATCGGCCATCTCGCCCAAATGCCCCTGGCCGAGCTGAAATGGCGCATGCGTGAGAAGTTCCACAAGAACTGCGATATTGACGCAGAGCTCTACTGGCGAATCGCCGGTGGTCTGGACGATAGCCCCGTGCATCCGGCAACCTACGAGGCTCCGCCCAAGAGTGTCGGTCATCAGATGACACTGCCCCGCGATTATCACACGCTAGCTGAGATCAAGACCGTGCTCTTGGAACTCGCAGAGCTGGTATGCAGGCGTTGCCGACGCCTCGCGGTGAATGGCGCCGTCGTATCCGTTGGCTGCCAAGGCGCCAGCTTCGAAGCGCCGACCGGCTTTTCCAGACAAAGCAAAATGAGTGATCCCACCAACGCCACAAGCCTTGTATACGAGGCGGCCGTGGCCCTCTTCCGGCGACATTGGGACGGCCAGCCTGTACGCCGGGTGAACCTCAGTCTGTCTGAGCTTAGCGATGAGAACCAGTACCAGCTGACGCTGTTTGAGACCCGCCCCCGGTATCGGGAGCTGGAGCGGGCCACTGACAACCTGAAGAACAAGTATGGTGATACGATTATCGGGCGGGCGGCTTCCTTCACCGATTCCGGACTGATCAAGGACCGGGCAGGCAAAATCGGCGGACATTACAAGTGAACCTGTGTATCGTCTACCAAAAACACAAAAACACCGCACTCCCCTGAAAAAATAACAGGGGATGCGACATTTTTGTACAATACTTTCGTTAGGACTCTTTAAACTAAGAGTTATACAAGATTGATATTCTTAAAATTAGGGATGATAATCAGTCGTCCCTTTCCTTTTTCCTTTTCACTCTCGCTGCCCGGAACGAAAATCCCAATCGTTTGAATATTACCAACCTCGATTGCAAAATCGGAATGCGGTGAAACATCAGTCGTAATGGAAGATGCATTGTAGCGAGTTATCACAAGCTGAAGCACTCTCTGGCCCTCGTTCTTCAACTGTACCAAAGCATCAATTCCAAAAGGAACTTCTTCTACAAAGTAACCCTGACCAACCCCAGCTTTCTGATCGATACGCAAATCTGCATGTTTCATCCTGCTTGACTCCCTTCCAGTTGAGATAATACATAGTATTCGATTCACTGAAGTTGCGACTAGTTATTCAACTATTATTTTAATAAGTAGTTAAAACAACCATAACTTTAATCTATAGAGCACATATATTTACATTATCTGTACCCAAAACTAAGGAGAGATGTCATATGAACTTGCTAAATAGTCTACTAGGCAAACAAGTTGTCGCAGTGGTTGCAGGAGTTACCCAGCCTTTAGAAGGGACATTGGTAGATACGGGAACTGATGTTATAGTTATTAGCAGTGGAGTAAAATTTCTGTATATCCCGATTGCCCACGTTAAATCCTTAATAAACAATCTGGAAGCTATCGGAGAACAGAACGATATCCCCATATCCTTACCTACCAGTCAAGAAACAACCATCTCTCTTCAAACGCTTGTGGAGAATAGCCAGGGGAGTTTTACAGAAATTCATGTTGCCGGAGCCCATACACTTCACGGTTATATTCAAAGAGTTCTGGCAGATTATTTACTCTTCTATTCTCCTATTTTTGATACGATACTCGTTCATATGAAACATCTTAAATATTTGGTTCCCTATCCCCCACAATTTGTTCCTTACTCCTTGAAGCAAGATAAGCTGAATTCAGACCTCTCTGCTGTATCGACAGAGCCCAACTTCATTCAGCAACTAGAAAAAATGGAGGGGAGTTCCATCGTAATAGATCTGGCTGCTCCTTTTCAAAAGGCCGGATTATTAAAAAAAGTCCAAGCTCCAATGTTTGAGCTTGTCACTCCAACTGGTGAAAGTATATTTGCACCGCTAGACCATATTCAGACAGTGAACTACCCAAGAAAATAAAGTCGATAAACAACCAATATATAGATGATGAGAAGAAGTCCAGCTTCAATCGTTCATGCTGCTGTAAGAACGGTTGAAGCTCTTCATCAAGTGAACGCTACAGCGCCCGTGATCACACCCTCTTCGCTCCAGTCTTTAAACAAAAATCAGTTGGACCCAATAGTATAACAAAAACAAAGTTACGACAGTTGTTAATGGGACTACAATCAAGGAGACTTGTAAATAGTCCCTCCATTTAATTCCAATCTTCTTTTGTCTAAGGATATGCATCCAAATAAGAGAAGCAAGTGTTCCAATAGGGAATAGCAAGGAACCCATATCACTCCCTATAATATTAGCAAGATAGATCGTTTTTAATGTGATGGGGTCAAGTCCCATTTCGGTTAAGGTAATGGTTCCGATCATTAAAGCAGGATGGTTATTAAAAACATTAGATAGAATCGAAACTAGTCCGCCCATGATAAAGCTCGCCTGCAGTAATCCTTGTTCTACAATGGGGGTACAAATTCTCACAAGCATGGTTGTTAGTCCGGCATTATGAAGTCCGTATATAATAACGTACATAGAGAAAGCGAAAACTAAGATGTGCCACGGTACTTTCTTTAGTATATCGACAGGATTTGTGCCCAGATGGTACCATCTCCATAGGAGTAAAATACTTGAACCAAACACCGCGACCCATTCAACCGGAATCGTAAAGTAAGATGCAACAAAGAGGAGACAACGCATTACAAAAACAAACAGTAATACTTTCAGCATGAATATTGTCCGTTTTCTCTTGGTTTCAAGAGAAATTCTTTTCTTCAATGGATGAAAGTTGTAAGTGAAAAATCTCTCTTCTATATCATATGTTGCAGCAGGCAATACCTTCGGTAACTTTTTTTTCAATACAAAAAACATTAGGCACGACATAAAAAGTAAACCAATAGTTGCAGGTACAAACATCATTGCTGTATGCATGTACAGGCTCATATGAACAATTTTCAATGCGATTAAATTAACAATATTACTTACTCCGATAGGAGCGCTGGAAGCTGTTGCGATCAAAGCACCACTTAATAGATAAGGAATCATTTGGTGGGGTTTTAACCATAGATTTTTTAGTAATAATATTAAAATAGGAGTTGTAATCAAGATACTTCCGTCATTATTAAATAAAAGAGTCATTAAAAAGCATAGTAGCTGAATATACCAGTACAACCGATAGCCTGAACCTTTGGACATGATCGCTAGTCGTGCAGCAGCCCAATTAAAAAAACCAAAGCTTTCCAATATGACAGCCATGACAATAGTCGCCATAATGGTAACAGACGCGCCCCCAATCTTATCGATGATGTCTACAACTTCATTGCCAGATACGATTCCAGTAAGTAATATAATCGCAGCTCCGATTGATGCTGGCCATGCTTCATTTATACCGCCAGGTCTCCAAAAAATAATTAGCATGGTCATAGTGAAGACAAAGAAAGTCATTGCGATGTCGAAAGTCATGATTACACTCCTCCTTTGTGCCTTTCAAAATATAAGACAAGCGCTACACTCTAATCACTATATTTATATTCACCGCACGATAGACGGGACTGGTTATACAGCCAATTCAACAAATATGTATCTTTTAAATTATCTAAAAAGGTACTGTTTAATTTAAAATTTTATATTAGGGTTGATATTTTCCGGCGATGAGGCGACAATCGGATATATATTATTCCAGGGGAGGATCACAGAAAGTTGGAAAGTACAGGCATCATCAGCAACAGTTCCACCCATGAAATTATCGACCTTTGTCTGTTAGCTGGAAAAATCATGCTGCAAAGCGGCGCAGAAACCTACCGTGTCGAGGATACGATGATCCGCATAGCCGATGCTTTGGGATTTCCGAATGCGCACAGTTATGTGACACCGACCGTGATTGTATTCGCGACCAGCCGGACAGAACCGGCCAAGCTGTTCCGCATTGCCGAGCGGACCACCGATTTGCAGAAGGTATCAGAGGTCAATGACATCTCGCGCCGCCTCTGCGAACGGCAAATCACGGCAGAGGAAGCCCGGGCGCGGCTTGGGGAAGTAGACAATGCTGCCCATGCCTATCCCATATGGATGCAGATCGTTGCCGCGGCACTGACAGGCGCCAGCTTCACTGTAATGTTCAAGGGCAGCCTCTGGGACGCGCTCCCCGCACTATTCGTCTCAGGCCTCGGTTATGCGGCGGTAATCTACCTGCACCGGCTGGTCCAGGTCAAATTCTTCGCGGAATTCGGCGCGGCCTTCCTGATCGGTTTATCGACCTTCTTTTCGGTCAAGTATGGCGTGGGGCGCGAAATGGACAAGATCATTATCGGCTCTGTTATGCCGCTGGTTCCGGGTCTGCTCATTACCAATGCAGTCCGCGACCTTATGGCCGGCCATCTGGTCTCCGGACTGTCCAAGGGTGCGGACGCCTTTTTGACTGCGTTTGCGATCGGGACAGGCATCGGACTTGTACTGTCGATGCTATAATCACCCTTTGAAAGAGGTTAGCGACTCATGATTTTGCAACTGATTACCAGCTTTATTGCCGCCGCCACCTTCTGCATCCTGTTCAATGCGCCAAGGCGTGCGCTGCTGCAATGCGGAACTTCCGGTATGGTGGGCTGGCTGGTGTACTTATTATTGGACAAACAATGGGATACGGTGATTGCCACCTTCTTTGCGACCGTCGTGGTCGGCGTGGTCAGCCAGATTTTTGCCCGCTCCTTCAAGATGCCTGTCATTATCTTTAGTGTCGGAGGGGTCATCACGATGGTGCCCGGTGGCATGGCTTATGATGCGATGCGCAAATTCGTGGAGAAAGACTACATCGATGCCGTGCAAATTGCTACGCAGGTATTGCTGCTCTCGGGAGCCATTGCTACAGGCCTTGTGCTGAGCGAGGTGCTGGGACAGATGTTCCGCCGAAAGAGAAAGCAAGGACTGTAGGCAGCAACAAACACAAAGAGCCGCACGGGCTGTCCCGGCGGCTCTTTGTGTTTTACATTAATCCTCCCATATCGAAGCTTCCAAATGGTCTACAAAATGACGCAGTCTGCCCGCAACCTTCCGGTTAATCGCGCCCTCCTGATACATCTGCTGCACCTTGTCGCGCTGCTCCTGAATGGCCTTCAGCTTAACTTCCAGCTTCCGGGCATCCATCACACCATCCGGGGTCCATCCACTGTCTCCACTGAGCCTTGCCATCAGCATCTCATATCTGTCGATCACATGCTGGGAGGCTTCACGGTTCTCCTCATTCATGTGGTCCCGGATCGCTGCCACGGCAGCCTGCGACATGACCAGCTTGGCTTTGCAGGAGACTTCCTTATACTGCGCGGCGGCAGCCTGCCAGCCTTCCACTTGACCACGCTGCCCTGCGAACATGCCAGAGAACACCCGCCCTACCTCAGACAAGGACAGCCGGATCTGCGAGTTCAAATGCTTGGCGAAGAAGGCTTCCGTATAATCCAGCATCTCCGTCATTTTCTCCGCTACACCCGCCGGAACCTCTTCCTTCTCTATCAGAGTATTCAGCGCCTTGCGCTCAGCATGCAGCCCGACAATGCGTGCCTCCATGCCCAGTTGACGCATTCGTTCCGCTGCAGGATCATCATCCTGCCCCGGCAGACTCATTTTCTGAATTTTCTCTTTGAATTCGTTCAAAGCAGGCTGAGCCGAATCCCGCGAATCCCCATCCATCATACTGCGCATCATCGCCATTCCGGCATCAATGACCACTGACTTCGCAGCCTGCTCTGATCCTTCTTCCGAGCCAGCACCCTCTTCTCCTTTACCAGCCAGAGCCGGCAAAAAGATGCTGGCGATCAGCAGCGACATCAGAATACAGCCTGCCGCCAGGAAAATCATCAGGTTCCGTTCGGGGAACGGCGAGCCATCACCCAGCACCAGCGGAATCGAGAAGGCACCCGCCAGCGTAACCGCCCCGCGCACTCCTGAAATCGAGGTGATCAACACCTCTTTGAGAGATCTCTTTTCAGCCTTTTCCCCGCGATGCATCCATAGCGTAAATCCATACACCCATAGGAACCGCAAAACAATGAGCAACACAGTAATGGCAAGTACATAACCAAAGACCATCCAGTTATCTACGGCGCTGTCACGGTAGACTACGCTGATCACATCTGGAATGGACACCCCGAGAATAAGGAATACCATCCCGTTCAGGATAAACAGCAGGACAGACCAGGTACTGGCCGACACAAGCTGAAGCTTATACTGCGGCGATACCGCCCGGTCTTTCTCAATTGCATAAATAACACCACCCGCAACAACGGCAAGGATACCAGACAGACCCAGTTCCTCACTCACGAGATAAATAATAAAAGGAGTCAAAATTTGTAGCAATGTATGTACCGTTACATCTTCCATACCAAGTTTACGAATAAACACGCTCAGACGAATAAGCAGGAACGCCAGCACGGCACCCGCCACCAACCCGCCAACTGCAATCAGAATGAAGCTGAATGTCGCTTGACGCAGGGAAAAGACACCGGTCACCGCGGCCGCAATCGCAAATTTGAACGCAACCAGACCAGAAGCATCGTTCATCAGCGACTCCCCTTCAAGCACCCTGTGAATGCTCTTCGGCAGGTGAACACGCCCGGCAATAGCACTAACCGCCACCGCATCGGTAGGCGACAGAATGGCTGCCAGCGCAAAAGCCGCTGCCAGTGGAATGCTCGGGATCATCCAGTGGATGGCATAGCCCGCTACAAGGACGGTTGCAAAGACCAGGCCCAACGCAAGCATCAATATCGGCGCCCGCAGATTCCACAGTTCGGCCCGCGGCGTGCGCCTTCCGTCATTGAACAGTAACGGCGCAATGAATAATACGAAGAACAATTCAGGTTCCAATTCCATATGTATCCCCGGTGGGATTAATACAACAAGTACCCCGAGGCCAATTTGTATTAGGGGAATAGGTACGAACGGTATAAACCGGTTCACAATATTGGATACTGCAATTAACCCAAGCAGCACCAGTACAGCAAGTAAAGTCTCCAAGTTGATCATCTCCTCCAAGTAATCCCATTATTATAGCGTAAACTTAACTTCTGGCAAAATCGCAGGACGGAGCAGTTCCGTTTTAGAGTGAAAGCTCTCCCCCTCTTAAGATCAGAGTCTCCATAAATACTTAACGGGGCACCTCTCGACTATGTATGGTTACTTTTCCATTTATAGCTTTAGAGTGAACTCATTATATATTGACAAAAATATTTATTTGTGGTATGATTAAATATTTACATATTGAAATTAATATTCAAAATGCTATGATATGCATTAGCCACACGGCAGTACTCTTATCCATAAACGGAGGGATACCATGCATATTGCCAAAGGAATAGACATGCTGGAGATCACGGCACAGGTTATGGGCGGAAGTGATACCCTCTACCCTGTCCTGCTCCATGACGAGAACACTGCGGTATTGATCGATACCGGATACCTGGGTCTGCTGGAGAATTTCCAGGAGGCCTTCGACAAGGCTGGCGTTCCCTGGTCCAAGCTTGGCACCATCTTAATTACCCATCAGGATCTGGATCATATCGGAAGTCTGCCCGCTATTCTGACTAGCCGCGGAAATGCACCAACCGTTCTAGCGCACGCCTTAGAGAAGCCCCATATCGAGGGTGAAAAAATGCTACTCAAGCATACGCCGGAGGCGCTCGCTGCCGCCGAAGCGATGCTCCCGCCCCATGTGCCCGCGGAATGGCGGCAGGCCTTTCTATCCGTGCTGAAGAACCCGCCGAAGGGGAAAGTGGATGACACCCTTGCAGACGGTGAGCAGCTTCCTCTAGCGGGCGGAATCACTGTCATTCATACACCTGGGCACAGTCCCGGACATCTTTGCCTATACCATCAGGCCAGCCGAACACTTATTGCGGGGGATGCATTGATCGTCCGGGAGGGTGAGCTTCATGGACCGGATAGCTCGTCTACCCCTGACATGGCAACAGCGGTGGCTTCTTTATCCAAGCTGGCCGACTATCCCATAGACACGGTGATCTGCTACCACGGCGGGATATATCGCGGGGACGCCAATCGGCGAATTGCTGAATTGTCCGAAGGACAACAGTAACGCAGAATCAGCAACAGTAATTACAGGGTCAGCAAAAAGGCAGGACCGGAATTAACCGGCCCTGCCTTTTTTTTCAAAACTATTCGTCTTATTGCTTCACGATCAATCTGATCCCGATATTCCATGGGTCCTTGATCGCTGGTACGCCATCTTGCTCTTCCACAGCATATCCTGCCTGACGGACACGTTCCAGGGCAGCGGCCCGCTCTTCTTCGCTAGGCAGCAGCAAGGTGAAATAATCAATGTTCGGTGCATCCGCCGGCGCTGCAGGCGCGCCTTCTCCGGCCCAAATATTCAGCCCGATATGGTGGTGGTAGCCTCCGGCCGAGATGAACAATGCCGCATCGCCATAGTGAGCCACCTGTTCGAATCCCAGCAGATCGATATAGAACTTCCGCGCCTCATTCAGATTTCCGACGTGAAAGTGCACATGACCAATGACTGTACCTGACGGAAGCCCACTCCAGGTCAGACCTTCCGAAGCAGCCAGCAGGCCGTCCACATCAACAGCATCGGTGGTCATGATATAGTTCCCTTGCGGATCCCGTTGCCAAGTCTCGCGAGGACGATCCCGGTACAGCTCAATGCCGTTATTATCAGGATCCTGAATATATAGCGCCTCACTGACCAGATGATCTCCCTGTCCTACATGAATGTCGGATGCAATCAGGTTGCGTAGAACAAGGCCCAGGCTCGGACGGTCTGGCACCAGAATTGCAAAGTGATACAGTCCTGCTGCCGAATTACGACGGAGTACTTTGGCATTCTCAATCTCCCGCAGAATAACTAATACGGTCTCCCCGTCAGCCGTCAATTCAGCCTCATGCGCTGTCTGCCGCAGCACCTTGAATCCGACAACATTTTGATAAAAGGCAAGGGAACGCTCCAGATTGCTGACCCTGATCTGTACAAGTCCAATTTCGGTATCCTGATGCAATATCGCTGTAGCAGTCATATCAATTCCTCCTAAAGGTAGGTACGGTACGAAGTCCATCTCCATAAGTATTCTTTCCAGTTTTCTCAGCTTGCTCGCTTCACATACATATTTGTAACCACTGAAGTTACATATTAACTATAATTAGTATAGTAACATTCCATAAGTTTGTCAATTACCTCCACGAAAAACGATTAACCTTAGTCAGGCATAAGCGCAAGCGAGCAAAAGTCCTTCGCAACGATTTCTCAACGTAAAAAGGACATCCCCTAGCAGCCATTTCATGACTCTTTGGAATGCCCTTCCTAGAACAAAGTACTCTTTAATAGACTCTCGTGTTCCAAAGTAGGAAAAAACTCAAATTAATCTAATATTAATTTTGAATAAACATTGAGATCGTTAAACTTTCCGTCTACTCTTTCGTATTGTCTAAGTGTTCCTTCAAACGTAAAATTGAGCTTCTGCAAAAGCTTTATAGAATTCACATTTTGGGGATCAACCTTTGCTTCGATTCGATTTAGCTTCAAAGATGAGAATGCATAATCTAACAAAGAAGAGAGAGCTTCTGAAGCATATCCTCTTCCCCAAAATGATTTAGCAATGTCATACCCTATCTCTGCTTTTTCATTTTCAAAATCCAAAGAATTATAACCACAAGAACCTATAATTTCATTGGACTCTTTGTTAATTATGGAGAAACGAATAGCCTTAAGGTCTCGAGAAAGATCATCAAGAAGATTAATCATTTCGATTGCTTGATGTTCATCAGTAAAACAACTAACATTCATAAATTTAGTAACTTCTGGATCAGACCAAATTTTAAACAAGCTAGAAGAATCCGATACCTTCATTTTTCTCAAATGCAAACGTTCTGTTTCTAACACTGTAATCAATACTTTTACCTCCATTATATTTTAATAGCCAGGTTTAAAATATTGATATCTGCGCATAGTTCAGTCCCTTCATCTTTGAAATTAGATTTCATTATACATGAGAATACAATAGAAATCACAACGTTTTCCGAACAAATTCCATCGTATACTTTTCCTTGAAGCCAAGGCTGTCATAGAGATTTCTGGCATCATTACCGACGACACACCAAAGGGTAACGTCTGCATTACCACGTCGATAGATTTCGTTGCATAAGTACATCACAAACCTTCTTCCAATCCCTAGCCGCTGTAAGTCAGTACGAACGGAGACACTGCTGATTTCATTACCGCTGATATGGCTGTAAGCGACGATTTCCCCATTCATGAAGTAGATAAAGCGATCTTTCGCATCCTTTTCCCATACACTTCGTTCCTCTTCACTCGGCTGGGCAATCACAGAATCAGGAAAGGACCCGACACGAACGCGCATTTCATGAAAAGCCGTGGCGTACAGCGACTGACTCGCTACATAGTCACCGTCCACATACGGTCTCACAGGAAGCTCATCCAGGGAGAAGGGATTCCCGGTACGCTGCATATAAGCCGATGAGAAGTATGTATCATAGCCGAGCTTGCGCGCAAACGCAACCGACGATTGATGAACGGAACCGGAACGAAAAGAACTCCTAATCTTTTGGGTTCCACCCGCCCGCAATTTGTTTTCCGCGTATCTTACGATTGCAGAACCGATTCCCTGCCTGCGAAACGCCGGAGCAACGAACACAGTTAAATACGACTGAATGACAGGCTTATTCACTTGGGCTAGCGCAACAAGCTTGTCCTCAATAAACGCGGTGACAAACAACTCCGGTTCTTCTGTAAGCACCCGAAGGATGTTGTCACCTGCTTCGGCATCACAGCTTAATAACTCTTTGACGGCGTTGAAATCTTGTTCACTGTAAGGCTCGTAGCGGATATCTGCTATGCTCGTCAATCGTTGATCCCTCCATGTTTATTAAGATGTTGTAGAATTATGATTGCGAATAAAGTCATCCCATTCCTGTAAAGACAGCTTATGAGTTATATGCTTCAACTCATCTGGAACTTGCACAAAACACATTAATTCTAAATTGTTTCCGTCAGGATCGTTAAAATAAACAGAGGCATTTCCTTGAAATGGATTCTAGCTACTCTATTCTGAAAAATTCACCACTGGCCGCAAGCTTCTCACATCAATCCCCCAGCGTAAAAAAAGACCAGCGCTTGTGTCACCACATATCGCTGGTCTTACGCGTACCTTTCTCTATTCCAATGCTCAGATAACGGGCATTTCGTTGGCAATCTCGGCGAGCGTGACGCCCTGCAGCACACTCTCCATCGCTGTTTGCGCACGGCCAAAGACCGGCACAATCGCTCCGGCGATGTTCTTACCAACCGGACAGTCAGGGTTCGGATGCTCATGGACGGCAAAAAGAGAACCTTCCTCCACAGCATTTACCGCTTTATAAATCTCAAGCAGGGTAATCTGCTCAGGATCGCGTGCCAGCTTGGCACCGGCCACTCCCGGACGTACATCCACCAGACCCGCTTTATTTAGCATCCCTGTGATCCGGCGGATCACCACGGGATTCGTGTTAACACTGCTGGCAATCCACTCCGAAGTGCTTTTGCCATCCTTGTTGCTGTCAATCAAAGTCAGAATATGAATAGCAACCGCAAACCGGGTGCTGATGTTCATGTTGATCTCTCCTCACAGTAGCATTCTCAGATAAGGGCGCCCTTTTTAATGCAACAGTAATAGTTACATTCTACTCCATTGTTAACCTTATGAGAAGAGACGCCCATGGCTGTTAAGCACGCGTCAGAATCACCGGCTCGCCCTTAGTTACAATAATAGTATGTTCATACTGCGCCACCCGGCTGTCATCCGCCACGCTGAGTGTCCATCCATCCGCTTGCGGATCTACATACTCTGCACCGGTAGAGAGGAACGGTTCCACAGTTAGAACTTGCCCTTCTTTTAGAACAGTGGTTATACGGGGTTCATAATATGGCAAAATTTCATTCGGCTTATCATGCAGGGATTTCCCAATTCCATGGCTGCAAAGATTACGGATCACTCTGTATCCACGCTTGCGCGCCTCGCTCTCCATGACTCTGCCAATCTCATTAACCTTCATGCCGGCCCGGAGGTGATTGATTACGCTCATCATCGTTTCTTCGGTGCTGCGGCACAAATGCTGAAGCTTCTCATTATAAGGCGGGAGTTGGAAGGACACCCCGGCATCTCCGTAATACCCGTTCAATTCTGCGGACACATCAATGTTGATGAGATCCCCGGCCTGAATCACTCTGGAGCCAGGAATACCATGAGCTACCTCCTCATTAATACTGATGCAGGTCGCTCCTGGAAAATTGTACGTCACTTGGGGAGCCGACGCCGCCCCGGCCTCTTTCAGAATTTTCGCGCCAATCTCATCGAGCTCACGCGTGGTCATTCCCGGTACAACACTCTTTTTCATCTCGGCAATGGTGTAGCCCACCACTTTCCCTGCTGCCTTCAGGCCTTCCAGGTCTTTCGCTGTATTACATATCATTAGTTCACATTCCTCTCGCCCAATAAAATCTCTTTATGTTTACCTCATCATATGCGGCAATACTCCATGTTTGCCCTCTACTTGAGCGAACCCTTCCATTTAACCTTATGTATGGAGAAAGAATCCTACAGTCTGCGTTATGGATCGACCCGCTGAAATTCAGTCCCATTCAGGTACTCCTCCCGTCCCGTTAATGGGAGCAGTAGCTTGAACGGATTTCGCAGCCGGCTATTCACCATCCGTACTGGCCGCCCCGTATATCATGTCCCTGAGTTTGTCAGCATGCTTCGCCGGTATGGAATAGCCTTTACCGCTGTTAACGCTAGCAACGAGCAGCCCGTTATGTCCCTTTTCTTTTCCAAGGCCGAGGGCATATTCTTCAGTGTATCCGTCCCCGTAAACCAGCTTCATTATAAAATCAGGGGCGTAATCAAGCTCTCCCTGAATCCGCCTGCTCTTGTTCATCGCCTCCGCTACCGTCTTGATCAGGGCAGCGTCAGAAATAGACTTCGGCTCAACATTCGCTGCTTGCTGCTCCGTTTGTTGGTCCAGTTGATGATAGGTCAGGCTGATCTCATGAATCCACCTTGCATTAATATATCCAAAAGCATTCTGGCACCCGCTTAACACCATCACTGCAAGAAGGGATACGATCAGAAAGAAACGGCGAATGGAAAATCACCTCCAAAAAACTGTACACTCCATTATAAACGATAAACTCCATGAATGAAATTTTGTACAAAAAACATTATCGGTTGCTTCAAAAAAAGACTGAATCGGTCACTTGGGCCGGATTCAGTCTTTCGTTTATGAGTTCATATGTAGTTCGGATGCAACAAAACGCCTGGTCAGTAATTATTCCGCGCCAACTGTCTTCAACCAGGCATCGGCAATCAGTCCATGACCCGCGGAAGACGGGTGAACGCCATCCGGCGCCCAGTATGCAGGTTCAGCAGTGGCGGATGCCGCAGCAAACAGGCCATCAAGCGGCACCAGCAGCGCTCCATATTCACGGGCAAGCTCACGCACCACATGAATTTTAGGGTCCAGGTCCTCGCGCCAGCCCTTCCGGTCTTCCGGCACAGGCAGTACAAACGGCTCAACCAGCACAAGCTTCGCATCAAGCGTCTTCTTCGTGCGTTCAATCAAATCACGATAGGAAGCTTCGAACTTCTCCGCCGAGGTTGCATCATTGGAATCATAGCGACGCCAAGTGTCATTAATCCCGATATAAATGGACACCCAGGTTGGTTTCAGATCGAGACAATCCTTGTCCCAACGTCCCTGCAAATCCACGGCACGATGGCCGCTGATGCCCCGGTTAAGGAAGGTAAGGTTCTTCTCTGGATAGAGATGTCCAAGCCGACTAGCGATCAACAAAGGATAGCCGGTGCCAAGCGATAAAGCGTCTTCATAATTGCGTCCTGCATCTGTAATACTGTCGCCCTGGAACAGGATGACGTCATTTTTCTTAAAAGCCATGAATAGAATCCTCCTCTGACTGTATCTGTAGCGTAGCGTGACCGAACCCGTCCGTTTCTGCCAGCCGATCACCTCTAACGAAGTCTATTATAGCAGACCCTTGTCAAAAATGTCATACGCTTTCATAGTGAGCCTTATGTTAAGTTTTTAGTTCATTCTATATAGATCTATTTTTCAAGAAAAAAAAGTATATTTCATCATTGACGAACAATAAAAGGTGTGATACTTTAAGTGAGTAACTAATAGTAAGTTCATTATTTAAAACTAGCTGTTGATTATTAACCACTACATATATTTTTGGAGGCGTTCAATATGAGTACATTTACAGATTTGGTTCAATCCCGCAGATCGGCTAACAATTTTGTGGAAGGCATCAAGATTCCCCAGCATGAGCTGGAGGAAATGTTCTCTCTAGCCCGCCTAGCCCCATCTGCTTATAACCTGCAACACACCCACTACAAAGTCGTTGCCAGCGAAAAGATAAAAGAAGAGATTCGCGAGGCAGCCTACGGTCAGTACAAGACCCATACGGCATCCGCCGTCATCGTCGTGCTCGGTGATAAACACGCGTATCTCCAGGCTCCGGAAATCTATGGCGGTCTTAAGCTTCTCGGTGCGATGTCAGAAGAGGAATATAATGAGCAAATTGAGTCCATTAACGGAGCTTACATCGGTAACGACGCATTCCAGCGCGACGAAGCAATCCGTAATGCCTCCCTATCCGCCATGCAGTTCATGTTGATTGCCAAAGACAAGGGTTGGGATACCTGCCCAATGATCGGATTCGATCCGGCCGCGGTGGCACAAGTCCTGAATCTGCCGGACAACCTCGTTCCAGTGATGCTTATTACTATCGGTAAGGACAACCAGCACAAGATCAGACCCCGCGGCTACCGTAAGCCAGTCAATGAGTTTGTTGAATTTTATTGAGCCGATAGCTTGAGGTAACGTGATTATATAAAGTGAACTTAAGAATAGCACCTTGCTGATTGATGATATCCTTATTTTTATAGGGCATTCTCCAGTCAGCTTGCCTAATTCTTAAGTTCAGCTATATAGCTGTAGTAATTAAAAAAGACCCGCAGACGGAGAGGCTCTTACCAAGTCCTCTGTTCTGCGGGTTTTATTGACTTCAGACGCCGGGTTACAGCTTAATCGCTTTCCAGCAGGCTTCCAGCGTCTCCTTCTCCCTCTTTTCATCCAGATCGTATTTTTGAATATAGTAGCCCTTTAATACCGAAGCTACAATTCCATAGGTAATCTGATGACACAACTTGGCATCCATATCCCGGATCAGACCTTGTTTTTGCCCTTCGGACAAGACGGACATGATCTCCTGGATCTCACCCGACTCATCCATATTACGTAGTTCAGGTGGTATATATGGCGAAAAGGAATAGCTGTCACTGAACAGAAATTCCTTGCGGTATTTCATTCCAAAGCGTATTCGATTCCGATGAAGACTGGTAAACCGCTCATACAGACTGGCAGTGGAGTCATAGCCCTCCAGCAGACTATAGCCCATCTTATTTCTTGCCAGCCTGTATACTTCGTGAACGAGCTCGTCCTTGGTTCGAAAATAATTAAATAGCGTGCCCGAGCCAACCTTCGCTTTTTTCAAGATCTGAGCAATGGTAACCGACTGCAATCCAAGCTCATCAATCAAATCCAGCGTGGCATCGGTGATATCTTCTCTTTTCCCCAATCCCAAACATCCTTTCTATTTCTTGCACCACTACAGGTTCGAAGAGTTCTTACGAGCGCTGTTAAAGCCCAATGTTCTGGTACAACTTTAAGGTTTATAAAAATAATAACAGCTTTAGCCCATTTATACTTTAATTATTCTGAATTAGCTTAATTTGAACTGACGCCAGCAGGGTAAGACCCTATATCTTCAAGTGGAAACCGTACGGGGGAAGGGCCGGCAGATATAAAAAGATGACTTCCGAAATATCGGAAGTCATCTTTTTGGGGCCTCACATAAAGTTTGGCTATATCAAATTACCCTTGGACTTTTTTAAAACGCCAGAGCACGCTTTGGAAGTCTCCTTGAAGATCAGGCAGTGGCAATCCGGCATACATAAGCAGATCCCCGCCATATACGCCTCCGCCTTCAACCCACTCATAATCAGCCTCAGGATCAAGTCCCTTCAGGCGCAGATAATGAAGCGGATCATTCGGCTCGGCAAGTACACGCGCATACACCACTACAGCTTCGGATTTGTCCTCAGCAGCAATCATCCAGGCGGTCTCATTGCCTTCGAAAGGACTCAGCAATCTGTACTGCTCGCCGAACTGAACCAGGGAACGCAGCTCTTTGTAGAGCGCCACTTGTTCCTTCACAGCAGCCTTCTCTTCTTCAGTAAACTGGGTCAGATCCAGCTCATACCCGAAGTTTCCGGACATCGCGATATGCCCGCGCATTTCCAGGGAAGTAGAGCGGTGCACCTGATGGTTCGGAACCGCAGAGACGTGGCTGCCCATGGAGCTAATCGGGTAGACGATGCTAGTTCCGTACTGGATTTTGAGTCTGCTGACGGCATCTGTATTGTCGCTTGTCCAGGTTTGCGGCATGTAATACAGCATCCCTGGATCAAAACGTCCGCCACCGCCGGAGCAGCTCTCGAACAGGATATTCGGGAATTCAGCAGTAATCCGCTCCAGCATTCCGTACAGACCCAGCATATAACGGTGCGCCGTCTCACGTTGTCTTTCCGGTGGCAGCAATGCCGAGCCAATCTCGGTCATATTGCGGTTCATGTCCCATTTAACATAGGTGATCGGTGCGCTGCGCAGCACTTCCACGATCTGGTCGCCAATGGCCTGGCAAACATCCGCACGGGAGAAGTCCAGCACCAATTGGGTACGGCCCAGGGTACGGCGACGATCCGGCACATGCAGGCACCAGTCTGGATGCTCACGGTACAGTTCGCTGTCCGGGGAGATCATCTCCGGCTCGAACCAGAGGCCGAATTGCATGTCCAGCTTATTCACGCGCTCTGCCAGATCTCCGAGACCTTCCGGCAGCTTCTTCCGGTCAACGAACCAGTCGCCGAGCGAGCTGCGGTCATTATCACGGTGTCCAAACCAGCCGTCATCCAATACGAACAACTCGATTCCCAGTTCAGCGCCAGCACGCGCGATGTTCTCGATCTTCTCTGCATTGAAGTCGAAATAAGTTGCTTCCCAGTTGTTAACCAGCACCGGACGGGTGCGATCACGGTAAATGCCGCGGGCCAAGCGGGTACGATACAATTTATGATAGGTTCTGGACATCGCTCCGATGCCATCTGGAGAAAATACCAGCACGGCTTCCGGGGTCTGGAACGACTGTCCGGCTTCCAGCAACCAGTTGAAATCAAATGAATTAATCCCCATAGACAAGCGGGCCGTCTTGTAAGAGTCCACTTCTACCTGTGCGGAGAAGCTGCCACTGTATACCAGACTGACACCGTACACTTCACCGTGGTCTTCATCTGCGCCATGGGACAGCAAGGCTACGAATGGATTTTGGTTATGACTGCTCGATCCTCTGCGGCTCTCTACTCCCTGCATGCCGGAAGCAAGCGCTCTGCGCTCTATATACCGCTCACGTGTCCATGTTCCGGACAAATGCAGCAGTTCGTAATCCGAAGAACGGAAATCTACGCTCATACTATATCCGCGTAGCAGCTTGAGGGATGCTTGTCCTTCATTCACAAAACGAACAGAACGAGTAACCGCGTTCAATTCCTCAAATACTGTGTAGGATAAAATAATGCGGAGTCCTGCAACGGCGTCTACCAATTCAAGCTCCAAGGTCTCAGCTTCATCTTCATGTTCTGTATACGTAGCCGGGAGTCCTTCCAGGGCAGGCTTCCCTTTATAAATACGGTGTTTATCATATAGAGCTTCAGAAGCAGTAGTTCCATTCTCCGCCTGAATCTGATAGGCCGGATTGCGGAAATCGCCCACTCCGTATGACGGATATTCCTGAGCAAGCGTATCATATGAAAGCGTCATATCGTCCGGGAACGGACTTGGTGAGAAAGAACAACGCTCAGTGCGCTTCAGAATAGATGACAATGCACCGGAACGAATCTTGCGGCCCCAATACACATGCGCCGGGATTCCGGTGTGGAGAAGTTGAATGACATAGCTGGTTTCTTTACTCTGTAGATGAAAAATACGTTCTTCTGCAAGATATTGAATTCCCATTATACCCTCCGTAGATGTTGCGCTAGTAATCAATCAACCTCCATTATATTATGAAATCGCTTCATTTACGATATAGTAATATTTCACTTGGCATATTGTAATATTGCAATGGCTGCCCGTTCACGCCGCTCCGCATCAGGACTTTTCAATGCTTTTTTCAGAATATCAAGCGCTTCAGCCACTGTCTCTTCATCCACACGAACGCCTATATTCAGGAGATTGCCGGACGTCTCTGTGTCCCTGATCCAAAGATCCAGACGCGCTGCGGCAATCGGTTCCTGGAACATCGAGACTGCTGCCTCTTCAGCAAGCAGAGCTTTTACAACAGAATTCAAAGCTGCGTATGGAATACTGGTCAGCCAGGTTACCCCGCGCCGGTGGCATCTGCCATCTCCCTCTATATCAAATCGTTCATCATAAAAGTAGTCGCCAAGATCGCCAAGATGTACCCAGTCTCCGTCCGCAAGAAGCAGATAATCTCCATCCTGCATCGAATGGACAAATAGGTTGACGACCTCAGCATGCCCCGCCAGCTCCTGCCCCTGATATCCGTATGCCTGCTCTAGTCTTCCATCCAGCTCATCCCGGCCGATCCCCTCCAGATCACCAAGACCCGAATAACCGATGCATACATAATGATCTTCCAAAAAGGCCTTCAGCAGCCCTACTTCTCCTGACTTCAGTTGAAATAGCTTCATCCCTCTTGCTCCCCCTCTTCGTTTTCCTTAATAATATTCAGGGGCATCGTTACAGCTTAATGAAGATTAATTTGAATATCCCCAAATAGTTATTAGAGCCATCCAAGACAGGTAGCTTGAAAATAGAGAACAAAATGTAGTTCTCCCGTTCTGTGACCGAGTTAAGCACAGGCTTGCCGATCATATTGGCGATTCCCGCTCCCAGTTTGCCGCCGCTCTCTTCGCTTATATTTTTGATGGCATAATCCACAAAATCCTCTTTACCAGGATTCGTAGCCAACAAAGCAACTAACAACACAATAAGGAATAAAAAAAATCTTCCCGCCCCGCCTCTTTTAGTGCTTCTTCCCGTGTAAGGCCGATCAAACTCGTTCATATTCATCCCTCCTATCTGAACAATAGAGCATCGGGAACTATATGTAAATAAAAACCAGCTGCAATCTTCCACCAATCAAGAAGATGCAGGCTGCTCCATCAGCTCTTGACGTAAAAAATGGTATAGCTTGGCGCTGGACCGTATCAATGGATATTCTGCGGTCTTACACAGAATTCCGCAGCTCATATCGATGGGGGTTCCTGCAAGTTGCCGGGACACCGTGCCAGGCGGCACCGGATTGAGCATTACCGCCGGCACGAGAGCGATGCCAAGACCAGCAGCAACATAATCTTTAAGCGCGACCATGCTGCCGATGACCATCGTATGCAGTGGGGAGCCTCCGGATTCCTGCAGGACACTCTCCAGCTTTTTACGGTAAGGGCAATGGGTTGCAGTAATCAGAATACGGTGTTCCCGGAGGTCTTCCGGGGTAATGCGCGGACTGGCAGCCAAAGGATGCCCCTCCGGCAGGAGCAGTAAGAATCGCTCTGTGAACAGCGGCTCAAAATAAAGTCCGGTGCCCAGCTCCGGGGCAGAACACAACGCCCAATCCAGCTCCCCTCGCAGCAGTCGCTCACTCAGCACCTGTGTTCCGGCGATTTCCACCTCTACCTCCACCCTGGGGTAGCGGTTAAGAAAAGTCTTCAGCAGACCCGGCAGCCGATAGGTAGCTGTCGGGTCTGTGACGCCTATCCGTACGCTCCCGGCATCGCCGGTATGCAGTTCTGCCAAGTCGCTTTCCAGCCGCTCTATATCCTTAAGAATCTGCCGTCCTTGTTCATGGAATAGCCGCCCCGCCTCGGTCAGTACAATCTGTTTGCCGCGTTCAAGCAGCTGTACACCCAGCTCCGCCTCCAGCTTCTGTATTTGCATGGTGACCGTCGATTGGGCATAATTCAGCTCCTCGGCTGCACGATTGAAGCTCCCGGTGCTGACAATCTTCTGAAAGGTTTTGTACGCTTTAAGATCCATCAGGCTCCCTCGCTATTCCACTGTAATAAATTCAATAAAAATGAACGAACTATTCATATTATTCAATTATACATAATCTCATCTCAGTTATAAAATCATATGTATCTACAACAATAACAAGGAGAGAACCCAACATGGAATTAACAAATAAAATAGCTATTGTAACCGGAGGCGGAACGGGGATCGGCAGGGCCACCTGTCTGGAACTGGCACGACGCGGCGCAAAGATTGCCGTCAATTATAGCCGCTCCAAGGCTGAAGCCGAGGAGACTGTTCAATTGATTACCGGCCAGGGCGGTCAAGCTTATGCCATACAGGCCAACGTCGCGAGTGATCAGGAAGTACGGGGTATGGTAGCAGATGTCGTGGAGCGGTTCGGGACCGTTGATCTTCTCGTCAATAACGCCGGGATCACTAGGCATATTCTATTTACTGATCTGGAAGCCGCTACCGAGGAGGTATGGGACGAACTCTACGACACCAATGTCAAAAGCATGTTCTTCTGTGCCAGAGCAGTGGCCACTTATATGGTGAAAAACGGCCAGGGCGCCATCGTCAATCTCGGCAGCATCGCCGGTGAGACCGGCCTGGGGTCCTCTCTGCCTTATGCCGTATCTAAAGCGGCCGTACATGGGCTGACCAAGTCTCTGGCCCGAGCCCTTTCCCCTCATATTCGTGTCAACTGCGTCGTGCCGGGAGCTGTCGCAACAAGGTGGTGGAATGGACGGGAAGACCAAATGCAGAAGCTAGCTCCCAACCTTCTCCTGCAGCGTATCGCGGAACCCGGGGATATAGCCACCTTGATCTGCGCCGCTCTGGAGCAGGAAGCGATGACCGGACAGATCATCACCGTCGACAGCGGCCAAACCTTGTAAATATAGAATCATCTAGCCCCCACTACTCCCTATATGTTACATTCAAAGGTAAAGGGAGAGATGAAATGGGGATCAGTATATTCAAAATCATAGGAGGGCTCTGCCTTGCCCTCGTGTTGGCGCTTGGCTGTTTTCTGGTCTATGTTACGGTAACCGATTACAAGCCCGCCGAAGTTACACCGCTCACCGTCTACAACAACAATGGAGCTGTGCTACAGCAAGGGCAGCCTTTACAGGTAACCACCTTTAATATCGGTTACGCCGGACTGGACGCAGGTCAGGATTTCTTTATGGACGGCGGCAGCATGGCCCGCTCCAGCAGTAAGACCCAAACGGTGAATAATCTTGAAGAAATCACGTCTTTTCTGAAGACTTCGACTTCGGATATCTACCTGCTGCAGGAAGTGGACGTGAAGTCTTCCAGAAGCTACAAGGTGGACGAAGTCTCCCATATTACCTCAGAAATGCCGGATTACAGCCATGTCTTTGCTTTGAATTATAAAACGCCGTGGGTTCCGCTTCCGGTCCTTCATCCGATGGGTTCCGTACAGAGTGGGTTAGTAACTTTGGCCAAGCCCAAAACCAGCAGCCATCTCCGTTATGATCTGCCTGGCAAAGAAAGCTGGCCTTATCAGCTATTTGAGCTGGATCGTGCGTTCATTGAGAGCAGGTTCCCAGTGGACAATGGCAAAGAATTAGTACTGCTCAATGCTCATCTGTCCGCTTATGACAAGGGTGGCCACATCCGAAAGCAACAGTTGGAATATCTTAATGCTTATATCGAAAAAGAAAGCCAACACGGCAATTATCTTATCATCGGCGGGGACTGGAATCATACCTTGCCCGGCACAGATTCAAAGCTGTTCGAGACCACCCAGGGATGGCCGGCATGGCTTCAGCCTTTTCCAGCAGACTTCCTTCCTGAAGGCTTTCATTGGGCGGTTGATCCAGCAATCCCTTCTGTCCGCACCCTCGATGTCTCTTACAGCGAAGGCGTGAACTTCCGGGCCGTCATTGACGGTTTTCTCGTCTCACCGAACGTAGAGGTAACGGCAGTCCATGGCCAGGAGCTGAATTTTGCGAATAGTGACCACAATCCGGTGACCGCGGAGTTTGTGCTGAAATAGGTGCATGTATGACAAAAGGACCCAAATGGGTCCTTTTGTTTTTTTGCGTTCCCGCTTAGACAGGAATTCTCTTCCGAACGGCACACTTGCATTTCCCTTGCTTATTCCGTCTTGAACCTGGCTGACGACTTCGCCAGATCCTTGGTCAGCAGGTCAATGGTCTCCACCATTTCGGCAAGCTGCTGCACCATCGCGGACTGATCATGCATCGTTGCTGTCACTTCCTGGACAGAGGCAGAGACTTCTTCACCGGAAGCAGACAGGTTTTGCGAGGATTCCAGCATTTCTTCTTTATCCTGCTGCATACGGGTTACTTCATCCGCCATTCCAATGATTTGTGCATTGATATCTTGTACATTCTTATACACGGTATGGAAAGCTTCTCTAGTTCTACCCACATAATCATCTTGCAGGGCAGTGATGTCTTTAATTTCTTGTACACTTTGATGATTCTCTGCTACAAACGCCAGGTTCTGTCCGATAATTTCGTTAATTTCGCTTGCCTGTCTGGTACTCTGTTCCGCGAGCTTGCGAATCTCGGCAGCCACGACAGAGAACCCTCGGCCGAACTCTCCGGCTCTGGCAGCCTCGATGGACGCATTCAAAGCAAGCAGATTGGTCTGTTTGGCGATATTATTGATCGCACCGGTAATTTTACTGATGTTATTAGAGCTTTCCTGCAGCTTCAGGGTGATGACCGAGATTTTTTGCACTTCAGTTCCATTCTTCTCACTGATCTTGCCCAGCTCCTCTACCACCTGATTGCTGGTATGGAAGACTTCCACGATTTCATCCGCCCGGTCTTTAGCCGATTGAGCTTTTTCATTCATAGAGACGAATTTGTCACCAAAGCTGACAAACTTATCCACGATCAGTTCGGTATCATTGGCTTGCGATTCCATCGCCTTGGCAATTTCCGTCGATGTAGAAGTCGTCTCGGAAATAGATTGTGCCGCCTGTCTGGAGGCATTGTCCAGATCCTCGGTACTTTCATTCAATACATTTATCGAAATGTTCATATTGGAGATCAATTCCTTGTTCTGCCGAACCATTTCGTTGAAGCTGTCCGCGAGTTCTCTGAATTCACTATCATAGCGCCCCGTTGCCGTTACCGACAAGTCACCGGAAGATAGCTGACGGAACAGCTTGGTGAGTTGGAAAATCGGTTTCGTGATCGCGCGGGAAATCAGAAGTCCGCAAATTATAGTCAGTAGAATCGCAAAAGCCGTTACTATGATCAGCTGATTCAACATCAATTCAATCGGTTTCTTAATATCTTTATACGTGTCGATAACGGCTACTATCCAATCCGAATCCGGAATTTTGTTATAGCGGACATATTCACCATTATCGTCATCAATTATACCTGTAGCGATATCGCCCTCAGGCTTGATTTTCAACAGATCTTCAATACCTTCGATCTTGGTTCCGACCAGTGACTCATCCTTGGAGTTATATAGCTCTATACCACTGCGGCTAACAATTTCAATCCGGCCTTCCCCGTTGATTTGAATCTTGCCGAGCTTCTCCGTGAAGAAATCGGACGCAACCGTGGATGCATAGACACCAATCACCTTCCCGTCTGGTCCCTTAACCGGCTGGGAGAAGACAATCACGATCTGGCCCGAGCTCTTAGACTTGATCGCATCACTGATAAATGCCTCACCTGTAATGGCCTTCTGGTAATACTCCCGCTCTGATAAGTTGCTGCCAATCAATTCCGTGTTGTTCCCAGCGACCATAATTCCTTTGGCATCCAAAAGAATCAAGGACTGGTTGCCCGTAGTTTCCTTCTGGATCTTGATCAATTTCTCATTGGCAGAAGTCAATAGCGTGTTCTTGTCAGAGAAAAACTCCTTGTCTGACAAGGTACCCGATGCTCTGAGTTTCAGAAGATCACCTAAGAGACTGTCCGTCGAGATTAGGTACGAAGCCTGCTTCTGCAATTGAGCAGCTGTCCATAGTCCTTCCCCGATGCGATCGGCGCTGGCAATAATTTCATCCTTGCTTTTCTTCAGCAGTAAGTTAGATCCCAAACTGTACACGGCCATCGACAGTGCGAACATGGCGATGATGACCAACCCGGTGATCAGTGCAGGAAGTTTGATCCGAAGAGACATGTTTCTGATGGTGAAGACCCCTTTTTTTAACTGGTTCACTTTGGTTAAACTCCCTCTTGTTCAATTATGCATACATTTTTATGCTATTTCTCTCATTTTTATCGGAAGAAATTGATCTTAATTTAAGAGGAGTTTTTATTTAATAAATAAAATTAAAATAAACCCTGACGCCAGCTCGGGCATCAGGGTTTATAGGATATACAAAGATTGTTATCGAAAAGCGTATGCTTATGCTTGGCGGCGTCTAAACAGTCCAATGACTGCCAGGATCAAGGCCAAAATAGAAGCGATTAGCGCAATATAACCAACTGGAGAAGTAGAAGACGATGTAGCTGTATCCGTACCCTCTCCCATATCCATGTCCATACCGTGGGAATGGCCGCCTGCCGCAGCAGTACCGGAGATTTCCGTAATAGAATGTGGGCTCTCGCTGCCTTCTTCACCGGACCATTGTACAAGGGACCCATCTGCATAATGCTGATAAGCATCCCAGACTACTTTTCCAGCCTGATCCGGATTTTTAGCGGTAAACGTGAAGCGCTGGAACTGTCCAGACTGAATACCGTCTCCTGTAGCGATCCAGCTCACTTTATTGCCATCAATGGTTACTTTCCAGCCTGGAGTGGCCTCATATTGCTTAAATTCCACGCCTGCCGGCATACGCAGATCGATTTGCACAGTGGGTGAATCCTTCTCCACAGGTACCTTTAAGGTGTAAGTTTCCCATGCGCCTACGCCCGATTGGGATGGGGAAACAGTAACATGCGCGCTCGCTACAGCTGCGAAGAGCAGTACAAGTGCGACGGATGGTGCGATCAAAGTCATTAGTTTGCGATAAAGATTTTTCATAGTAGCCTCTCTTCTAAATCGTGTGATATTTATAATTTTTCTTTGGGAAATTGCAAGGATCGTGATGCCAGTCCCTGCTCTAATGCGTATCTGGTCAACTGGGTCCGGTTCTGCAGCTGAAGCTTTTGCAAAATATTCTTCAAGTGGTTCTTCACCGTATGCTCCGATATGCCCAGAATGACACCGATCTCCCTGTTCGTGGAACCGGATGATACACAGTCTAGTATCTCCTTCTCCCGTGCGGTTAATGCCTCTCTCTCCTCTATCACAGAGGGAACAGCAAACTCCTTAAGGATCTGCACGGCCAGCTCCCGGCTGAGCGGGACCTCTTCATGCATAATGGAGTGCAAATATTGAATCCAAGTTGACGGAGCGAGATTTTTCAGCAAATATCCCTGTGCGCCCTGCTTCAAGGCTTCGAACAGATAGGAGATTTCATCCGAGACGGTGACAATCACGATTTTCACATAAGGATATCCCTGTTTAATGCGCCGGGTAGTCTCCAGCCCGTCCATCTCCGGCATCTGAATATCAATTAGAATGAGGTCAGGCATCCACTGCTCTGTAAAAGCTATGGCTTCCGCCCCGCTCGCCACCACCCCTATGACTTCAAAGCTGTCATCCATGGATAAAATCTCACTCATCGCTTCACGCGCATGAGCATGGTCATCTACGATCAGAACCCGGAATCGCTTCATACCGGAACGCCCCCTTTGGTAATCTCC
The DNA here is from genome assembly GCF_042790635.1 of Paenibacillus sp. NPDC056722. Classification (NCBI taxonomy): domain Bacteria; kingdom Bacillati; phylum Bacillota; class Bacilli; order Caryophanales; family Paenibacillaceae; genus Paenibacillus; species Paenibacillus sp. NPDC056722. The sequence goes on from NZ_JBHTYV010000004.1 coordinate 460,782, forward strand.
ACCACGGTTCCCTCGTCTCCTGAATCTACCCGCAGTCCCCAGCCCATGCCTTCAGCACGTTCCTTCATAATCTGGAGACCATAGCTACCGCTCACCTCAAACGGGTTATGCCGGAAACCTTCGCCGTCGTCGATCACCGTCACTCGCCAATGGTCCTTGTCGCCCTCGCCGGAGATCGACACCCTGGCTGCCCGTGTATGCTTCCGTACATTAATGATGGCTTCGCGGATGCATGACAGCAGCTCGGCTTTTTCTTTGGCAGTGAACGCCAGATCCGGCAACGTCCAATCCAGAGAGACGTCGATCATTACCTCGCCTGCAATTTGCTCCAGCTGGCCTTTGACGGATTGCTCCAGCGAGAATGGAACCTGGTCTGATACTGGAATTTTGAGATTGGCTATCGCCTGACGGACGTAGCGGTCCACTTCATGTACCGTCTTCGTAATCTGACGCACATTGTCCTCGCTGACCTCACCATTCTTACGGTTGTTCTCCAACCGGTCGATTTTGACCGACAGCAGAAACAGCGATTGCGCCATTCCGTCATGCAGCTCCTTGGCCAATCTTTCCCGCGCCTCCATGGCGTTCTTGACCGCACGCTCCTGCTCCAGCTCCTGCTGCCCCCGCTCCATGATCGAGAACAGCGGTACAAGCAGCACGATGCTTAGCAGAAACACAAGCACTGGTGTCAAGTAATTCCCCATATCCATAGAGATATATTCCATCAGAAATTGATGGCGAACAATCTCCCAGACCCCGACCATGAGCGTCGGAAGCAGCAAGATCATCAGCTTGATTCGTTTATACGTGGCTGTCCCCTCCCAAAAACCTTAATATCTACCATAGCACCACAAGGATGTTGTCAGCATGACTCGAAAGGGCTATACGGCCCCAATAATTGTTACAATTTTAAGTATTTAAAAATGGATCGAAGTTAAATCAGCTATTGGCGCCGGATGAGGCCGCTGCGGGTTCGGGGGGGGGGTCTTACGATCGCTGTTAAAACCGAACACTATCGTTTCTTCTGAATCCCCCCGACCCTCCGCTCTGCTTTGCTGCCTGTGTGAAGTCAACCTCTGAGGGCCTTTATAATTGGAGCATTTTATAAGTAAGCTAATTCTCAGAAGGACTTATCTTCTATTCCGATTCATCCATTCTAAAGCGTAATCAACCATTTCTTTCTGGGGTATCAGATAACTCTTAGCTTCTCCTACCAGTCCCTCTTTTACCAAGTCACTGTTGGACTTGAAGTCATCAAAAATCTGACCGAAATCGTCAGATTCATTATTAATGTCATTATAAGTAGTCCACTGTTCAATTCCATCCACTAGCATCTTCACTCCCCAGACTTTCGGTTGAATAAAAGTGTTCTTCTGTCTGTACTCTGCTAGATGTAATGAAGTATTCGTATCCGCTGGAACGCCAAGGAATAGAATATATCCCTCTAATTCGTAGATCCTACCCAGGGGAGAGGTCTCGCTTAACCCATAGTCCAAGCTATGATTGTCCGTTATGCGCTTAGCATTCTTCCCCCATGCAGCAAATGAAACATGAGGATGCGAGCTTCGGAGCACTCCATTTTGTTTTCTAAACGTTTCAGGGATAAATCCCATATATGAAGTTGGCGTTAGATCAGGGTAATAGATAGGCATATTATCTTTTATTATTTGTATTTCCTCTTCAGTCAAACCATCATTATACTCCATCGGTTCACACAAATGTTCAGTTTGTGTCGGCATAACAATATTTCCATTCAGCCCCACCGCTTCTTCCAACGCTAAAATAACAGTGACAGGCCCCCCCACAACTTTTCCTAAAGCTTTCAGGGAAGCATGGACGATCAGCGTCATGCCCTCTTTAACGCCGATTTGTTTTAGATCTTTAATGATTGAATTTCTGGTTTGCAAAGTATGGGATATTTCCATGTTTGACTCCTTGGAAGTTTATTGAAAAATGAAGTGGGATTGTCGGATAATAGAATGTGTATATTGTATCATCTAAGGGGAGGAAGTTACGTGGGTGTAATATAGTTAAAACAAAAGCTAGAAACAAAAAACTCCTGCTCTTGCAGCAGAAGTTTCTATTAATATATGATTCATACGAACATCTCATCAATTACAGGTACGTGTGAATCAACAACTAGCTATACCCAATCTCTAATTTTATGTTTGGGTACAACATTAGAAAATGTTTTAACTCTTGTATTTACGTTTTTTGTATTCATCCAGTTCTTTTGCCTCTGCTGTTGTGATTTTATCAAATTCTTTCCCAAGCACGCTATCTGGTATTTTGTGTTCATCTAAAAAAGTTTGGTGTAACAAATTCCAGTATTTCAACCGCCGGATGGCCCGATGCGTGAATATGGTGTTATATGATGGATCGGTCATCTTCGAAATAACTATCAAATTTCCTCTTGCAATTCATTTTCCAACTTATCTAGATCCATAATTTTACTAGTTTCTAATTAACGAACGCATGATTGAGCTCAAAACTAATACCCTATTATTACTGCCACCAAAGAGATCACCCACAGTAATGGAATTGCGCTAATAAGAAAAATATTTAGTGATTTTACCTTTTCCTTTAATAGCCAAGACAAAATTGAACATATTACAACAGCAACAGGATACAAAGAAACTACAATCATTATCGATATACCCCATAATGAGATTCCATTATCAAATACCATAAAGGATAATCCCCAAATAAAAAACCAAGGAAGTAGAGTCAATAAATAAAAACCTTGAATGATAATTAAGTATACTTTCATCGATTAATTCCTTTGTTATTATTTATTTTCTAGTCAAGCTTTTAAATTGCCGATCTTTCATATAACGTAATATTCACGAAGTTCATAAATATAAGGAATACAATTGATTAAACGAAAACATCGTGTTTAAATAGCCTTTTTGGAGCATGTTTTTATTATACTATTAAATGGAAGAATATGACGATCACTAATCTTATACTTTCAAACAAAAAGCCTCCGCCAGTTCCTTTGGCAGAAGCTTCTTAACAATTGATTCACGCGAACATCCCATCAATGAGAGGTTCGTGTGGGTCAATAACTTGCTCTACACAATAATTCTAATTGTTATCTTTACCAATTCGCTTTATGTATTCAATAAAATAATATCTTTCCCAAATTGGTTCGAGTAGTTTAATAACTTCCTTAATGACTATTTTATTAAGATTATTTATTGCATTCTTGCATTTAAGTGCTTCAATATAGCACTTAAATAACTCACCAATTTGCCCCAAAGTTATATTTTCTTCAACAATAGTCTCTAATTTATGATTAATTAAAGCTATTGCATCCATATGATTATTTTTTTCAAGCATTGAATAATTAATTTGCTTTTTTATGTAATAGTAAGAGTAGTTTGGTAACTCTATATTCATCAGAATATACTTTATTCCTAAAAAAATAGACTTGATCTCTTCTAGAGATAAAGAAATACTTGGGTTAGTACTAAAAAACATTTGTAATGAACACATCTCAGATAACAAATCATCAGCACTGTCAATAAGTTTAAAGTCTCTTTTTATCTGAAAACTAGAATTTATTATGTAGTTGTCAATTTTAAAATCGTTACTGAATTCAAGAAAAGCCATACTTTTTTCAAACCAGCGTTTCTTTATATTGACTAGTTCATAGTAATAGACAACATAAGGAATAAACTTTTCTGTCAACCAATGAAATGTCTGTTCCGCCGTCCAAGGTTCTTCGTCCTTTATTAATCGATTATCATACCTCTTCCATTTAATCCATAAAGTTTCATCGGGATTCATATAAGATTCATAATGATAAGATTCTATGTTCTCAGGTTCTAGTCTTGTCAAGATTATACGATTTGGATAAAGCATTATAGTGCCATTTGTACGATTAAATATATGCCATTCTGAATTTCCATTTGCATAATCAAATTCCCACGAAAACTCAATCATCTTCCTCCATAAACTTCTTTTAATTTCAATAAGTTTTACTGAACATTCATATGGATCAAACTCACAAAAATTTGATACTCCCCATTTGTTTTCAATTGATTGAAATCGTTTAACAAAAACTCCTCCAAAGTCATCAATTATTTTACATAGATCTTCAACTTCTTCTTCCTTTAATGTAAAACGATTATTACCAAGTTGTATATAATACAGATTTGGAAGATTAAAATGCTTACCTACTATAAAACCTCTTTTCTCTAATTTGTAATCAGTATTCAAACCTAAAAACAGTTGTTGGGTAATTTGCTTATGTGAAAGTGTGATCATACAATCACTAACAAAGACACTTCTGAATTCAAAACAACAACTACCACACTGCTCATAAATCCTAGGTAAAAATGCCATAAGACTTACCGAAGGCAGACTTCTTGAAAAATGCTCAGATGTAACTTCTCTTTTATTCTCAAAAGGACCAAATTGTTCAGGTAATAATTCTACTATTTTTGAAAACTCTATCCTTGGGTTATTTGAACTACTAATGTAAGCGCTTATTGCCGCAAGATATCTTTCGAAATCTTTAAAATTCCTCAACTCTTGGATTCTTTTTATTATTTCCGAGGCTTTTTCTTTTGCCCGATTTATTAAAAAAATTGCGTGTGGTACTTCGTATAATTTGTTGCTTTTTAATAAATTTATCTTCCAGGTTGCAGGAACCAAATTATACAAATGATTTATGTCTACATCATGACCAAGTACTCTCTTATATTCATTTAGTTCGTCTAATTTACCTTCATAAGATTGCGGAACTATATGATCTATTGTTGCATTAAACATATTCAATGATTTTTCAGTATAATAGCATTGAAAACCATGTGCTTCCAAAATTGCATAACGAACAATAGGATCTTTAGGATTAACCTCCATTCATAAAGCCCCCATTTCATTAGAAATATTTTTGTTTCCTGCAAGCGAATTTTATTTGCGGCTGATTCTGATTTCTTCTAAAATAGATATAGAATTAGTAGAAGGTCGCTCTACATTATGTAACTTTATTATAAACTAAAAACTAACCACCTATTGAAAAATAAGTGGTTACGTTTTATTGGTGAATTTTTTTATTATCTAGAATTTTTGCGCACTAAAGCTATCTTGACTTTGTCAAAAGCTTCTTCCGACCAAGGAAACCAGTCAACTGGATTGTGTGCCTGTTTCAGCAATTACAGCGACTTTTCCTTGGCTAATCTATTGGGTACTTTCTGAGTTGTCATGGGGCATCACCTCGTTTCGTGTTGAATTTGGGTAAAGTATTGCTTAGGGGTAGTTTACCCAAAAAGGTGGGGGAAGGCGCAGTGAAAACAATTGAAGTATTTGCTCATGATAGTCATTAACACCACCATTTAATATACCCATAAGTAACTACAATCTTTAAAAAGTTTCTTTTGTCAGTATTCGAACACTTTCCAAATCAGAAAAATACCTTGTAATCGCCATTTCCAGGCATGCTTGTCTGTTTTCTGGGGTTCTTTGATTTATAAAACTTTTATTATAGTAGGATGCCATATCATGTATTGTTCCAAATATCATAGAGCAAGCTTCACTCCAACCCTTCATATTATCTAATATAAATCAATGAATTTTGACACAAATATGATACAAGATAACCGTTCTACTCGAACGATTATGATTGGTCTTCATTATTCTTAATTCTGAATACCCATATTCATCATCGATACTTGTATCTGATGAGAGCAAAGGTGCAGGATAGCTGTGATTCGTCACATGCGCAGAATATCTTTCCCAAAACGAATTGAAGTCTGCGATTTTGACGTAAGATAGGCATACATTGAATTTATTACCTGAAGTATCGTATGAAAAAATCTTATCCAAATGCTCGTTAATGTAGTTTGTACTTAAAGAACTAAGATTCATTGCTTCAATAACAGTAAACGGTAATCTGTCTTTTGACACGAATATATCAAGTTCACCAGAACCTTTGCCTGACGAAGAACTTCCTCGTCTAGTTTGGTCTTTTATGTTATAACCGATGGCTGCAAGCATGTCACCAATATAATCATTACGCTCGTCTTCACTTGCATTAGAATAATAATTTCTTGCTTGTAAAGTTAAACAAGCTACAATTAAATTTTTGATAAAACCTTCTTGCGAATCGAGATCTCTTGTAAAATTCATAGAAAGAGCTTTGGGGCTATTCTTCAACTTTATTACAAATACATTTCTCCCATTAACATCTATGTTATCGTACTCAACCTCAAGTTCAACGGATATAAGGCTCAATGCAGTAGAGATAGGTTCTTTAGCACTGTCTTTAACCGTGAGGCTTAACCCAACAACCGCGTAATTGTTGATAAGCTTAGATACACCCATCACGATATACCCATATTCTTCAGAGTTGTCTAATGCACGCAACATAAGCAAAGCCAATTCATACGGCTTTAATTCCATCCCTACACCGACTAGGTTCTTAAAAGATGTTGAACCTAACAACGTACTGATTGTATGTCTATCAATCATTATTCTTTAAACTCCTCAATGGAATTTTGTTTACCCCCGTCAATTTCAGTATTCTGCCAAGAGTAATTTTTTTGGGGATTGGATCAACTTCATTCTCCACCCATAGTTCACAATCTTTATCGAAATCCAGCAGATCTATTTCAGTATCGTAGTACAAAATTATTTGTTCAAAATCCGAAGGTCTAGCAATAATATAAATTTCTCGCCCTAATTTACGAACTCTAAAAATCGTATTTGCTGTATTTTCTATAAGCTGAAGATTGTCTTTGTCAAACTCGTAATCATCATGTTCATATAAGAAGTTTACAATATTCGTTCTTGAGCGATTTAGAATATTTTTAACGTAACTAAAGAGCTCAGCACTATTTGTAGATTGATGAATCTGGGCAGAGCCAAAGACGTTCTTTGACAGAGCCTTACGAAGTTCTTCTTCTGATGATATACCCCACTGAGCAAGAAGTTCTTTTGAAATGCTAATAGCTTCGCTCCCCGCAGATGATTGAGTTGCAAGTATATTCGCCAATTCATTTATATCAGCTACATTATATCTTTTTAAAACTTCATCATACTGTTCTGACTTTGCCATACTTTCAGCAATTTCTTCATCGTCATAGAACCAATGAAGATTTTCTATAAGTTCTTTAAAACACTTACTAACTCTACTATCTTTGCGGTTATCCCTAATCCATGCGCAAGTGTTTCTAAATGTTTCTCTAAGCTCGAAATCGTTTAGTCTTATTGATTTATTGTTATTTCTAACATAGTCAGTGATTGTTGGAGCTATAGTTTCAAGCGATATAGTTCGGTTTAAGGGTAACTCAATTGCAATGCCTTCAAACAACATTTTTTCCCTTACGTCATTGCCTGAATACGTAGCCGCGTCTTTTAGAATTTCATTAAGACTTCCGTCGTCAAAAAAGATTGCACTCTTACACATAAAATCCCCAATTTGATTTGGTAATACAGCGTATCTATCAAGTAAGTTTTCATCCTCACATATTCTGAAATGGTTTGCCAATTTTGAAACCCATTCAGCTACTTCTCTGTCATTTTGAAAGTCATAATGAACAAGGACACTACTAATAGAAGCACAGTCACTTAAATCTATACAAATCTTCTCCCTCCAAAACTTCAATGCGTCGGAGAGCAGTTTATCATTAAGATAATTTACTCTGCTGTACTGATCAAAGCAATTTGGATATAGGCATTTAGCAATATCAACAAACTCATTTTGCTTTTCATTTTTTCCTGCACGAAGATTGATGATAGCTTTATAAAATTCAGGTTTTGTTTCTTGATTAATTTGGGTTTGAATAAGCTCACTAAATACATTCTTTAAGTTAAATTCTTGTAACCCTTGCAGGTAATCTTTTGAAACCCTGTTATCAAGCAATCTTTCTCTGAAATTAATACCTGCAATTAAGGCTATATCCTTGTAAATTTCGCCGATATTGTTTTCAGCATATATTCTGTCCAAAGGTAAGAAATCTCCACATTGGTTAGGAAGAATGGATGGATTACGCCCTAATTCAGCAATGAACTTACTTGAATTATGATATAGAAGAATAATTAAATCGTTAAGCCATTTTATCGAATCACAGCCCAAACGAGTACTCAGGGTCACCAAATTACCGCAGTCCTCAACCTCTTTAATTAGATCAACAATGCCAAAATTGCGGCACTCCACCCACAATGAGTTGTACCAGTTTTCGATTTCATCTTTTCGGGTCATCTTCGCAGGCATCAATATATTTGACAACTCCCAAACTTTACTTCTATATTCAGGAGTTTCATCTTTCATAATCAAAATGCTTGAGGTACCCCAAACATCATAAAGAGAACAAATTTCATCCAAACTATTATGAATGAAAGTAGTTGTTTTTATATGCTCTTTGATTGGATGAATAAGAATTTCCTCAACCCAATCTGAGTCGAGCCAATTTTTTTCGGATTGTTCAGAAATCTTAACAATATTATAGAGGTCTTTGTAACCTTTCGTTGAAAAATAGTCAAGCATATCGTTATATAGGTTTATTGCTTCTATAATTCTTTTTCTGTTCTCATCTGAGTCACCACCTGAACGCTCGGAATGAATCAAGGGGATGCCGTCACGAGGCTCTGTGGGATTAAACAATGGACTATTGACAACTACCGGAAATGCAAAGTCATGAGTGCCTAATAAGGGGAAATCGCAAAAAATCCGTGGCAATTCCTTATGCAGCCCAATTAAATGTTTTTCATTTGTGCTGTTTTTTTTAATTTCTACAGCGATCGATACCTCATTATTCGCTTGCACAAAGACATACCTATTGTCGAAAGTAGTGTTTTCGCCTTTTGATGTTGAGATTTGTACCTCGGTAACATTAGCAGATTGAAGTTCTACAGATAATTTCCCCCCTCTTCGAATCACTCTTTCATAATTATCCATGCTAACGGTTATTGAACTTAACTCTGGCACAAATGCAAATACATATGGAATAGAAATTAGAAGATTTTTTAGGCCTGACTTTGCTGTTTCTATCCCTACTCTATCCAATTCGTAAACAAACTTTGTATTCATTTGACTCTCATCAACAGCACATTCTGTTCCGTTGTCCAGCATATCACAACTGTCACTTATGGCATTCATGATTGATGTTTTATCTTGTCCAGTCCTGTCTAATAACGTCTTGAAGGAACGAGGGCTTTCATTATCATCTTGTAGAAATCCATGCACCTGAACTTTCTCAGAAAGCAAATGAGTCGTCAAGAAACCCGTTCCAAATTTACCAGTAGATTTCTTTTTGTTCTCAGCGGTCAATGAGCGTTCTTTTGTTGAAACCTGCTCAATCAAAAAAACTATGTTTTCAGTCGTAAACAATCGACCATTATGGTTAAATTCAATAGTTTTATTAACTTCGCTAAATTTAATCTCGATATCAACGAATCCACTTGCATTCACGACATCCTTAGCGTTTTGAATCAACTCCCATATCCATCTATACGATGTATCTGGACCATTGCTGTCTTTAAGGGCCTTGAGCTTATCGATAATTTTTGTTGCAGATTGAGCCTCGCTTGCACCTTTACGCAATTGTTGGATTTTCTCACGAAACGTCATAAACTATCTACTCCCTTGTAATAAAATAGCCTCTCGATATTCGTCGAGACAAATGGGACAAAGCTTCCATTGATCTATCCAAACTCACATCCTCCTACTTTGCAGGAAGATTTTTATATGTCCTATTTATTTCATTCCGGAAAATCTTCTGGATGGTTTCTATCAATAAAACTTGACAATCTATCATTTATACACATGCTAAAACTACAATAAGCATAGACCATTTAGGTTTTAAATTCCAGAAATTTTTCCCATTTGCAACAAAAAAAGACCTCCTCAAGTGACAGGAGCATCATTTTTAAGTAGTCCTATATATACTATTCTCTATCCAACAAACGGTATCTTCATCAAATGTCTTACGCTGAATTAATTACTTTGGTTATAACAAATAGCCCGAACTCTAGAAGCTTCGGGCAAAGTAGCTATTTAAACAGGTGAATGTGGCTCCAACTCACTACTCCCTAACCAACAACACACAGCACTCAACATGTGAGGAGAAAGCAATAAGAACGAATATATCAATCTTCATTTATAACAAACCGTCAGCTCCACCCGATTCCCTTTCCTATCATACACAATCCGCTCCACTAACTTCTTCAACGCCCGATTCTTCTCTTCACTTGTCACCGCAGCGCCCCATAACTCCCTAAACTCCCCTATCCGCTCATATATCTGCTCCACAGTCGGATAATTCCCTTCATCTACTACAACCTTCCGCAAATCCTTCAACTCTTCCTCCAGCTTCTGTATCTGTCTTGAACGAACAGCCTTTCGCTCTAAAAACACTTGTTTCGTTATCATGTCCTCTTCATACCTGATAATCAAGAGCCCATAGCGTGAAATGCAATTTTAATGGACGTTTACTGACTTCTTAGAATACCTTAACGATTATATCGTTCAATTAAAGTTTTTGTTTTTTCTCCATCAATAAATACAATATTATTTCTAAGAGCATGGTTTTCAATACCCTCAACAATTTTTTCAATTGCATTCTCTTTAAATCTCCCGGAGATCGCAATTACCAGCTAAGATATTCTCTGTTTTGATCTAGTGTATACATCGTAAAAAGGCATTCTATAGGCATCTATAGCTTGCCCTATTAATTCATCAATGTTTGATCTTACACCTCCAGAAATATCTCCGTATTTAACCTGAACCCCCCAATACTCGTATTCATCAAATTCAGTTCTTCTTGTAAAAATTACATCCTTACCATATTCTTTTTTTCCATGATTATAACGTACATTAGAAAAACCTAGTTTTCTAATGAGAGGAATGAGTATTGAAATTGTAAAATCAGCCTCATTTTTTGCTCGGTGCACTTCTTTAAAAGGAGAATTAAGTGTTAGATCTGCAGCCCCTTCTATTTCTTTCACTATTTGTTCTGCCTGCTGAATTACTGTTTCAAGTAATTCAGCCTCAATTCTCGTAGAATATCTTAGAAAAATATAGTCACCATCGTCTTCATAATCATCAAATACAATATCTGATAATTCTTTCTGCCTCTCAATAATTAAATCACGTTTAGTTTCCATATATAACTTAAAGCCAACAGGACCATCCCAGAATTTCCGTCTCCCAGAATCTTCAAATTCAACTACTGCCATATTCCCACTAAATTCCCTGGTAATTGTATATGGAACTGTTTCTATATAAATTGTATTTTCTTGAATCTTCTCACAAATTTCCATTTTATACAAAGGGTGTAGTTCGTCTAACCTAACTCCAGTGACTATTGATTTAGGTATGATAAATTTATACTCATCTTCTATAGCAAATTCTTCTCCGTTAATAATTACTGTAGAATAGTCCTCTTCCTCACCAATATATTCTAACATTCAAGAATACCTCCCGAATTAATTAATTAGCTCTAGTATTATTGCTAATAGCGTTGTTATATTCACAATAATCAAGAACCTTAAAAGATTACAAATAACCAAATAACTGAATAAAGCAAGTTAATATGCAGAGTTTTCAGACTGCGTTTTCTTAACAAATAATTAACTCCAACCAGATTCAAAGCATTAACGGAGCAGCACGATTTTGGTGTTAGATAACATTAATTTTATTAATCATTTCAAAAATCTTTACTAGGATTGAATCTAAAGTAACTTCCAAATCGATTATAAATTCGATCTACAGCAACTTCAAAATCAATTATAATGTTTCTAAGCTTCTTATCTGTAATACTAATGTCCATACCCCCTGTATGAACAAAGTCATTGCGCAAATCAATTGTTCTATCAATAGAATCAAATAACGATACTTTTCTATTTTTAATTGGTTTATTTAGTACTGAATATATATCAATTTTTTCATCTAAAACTTTAAAATTCGCAGCAATTATCTTTGGTCTTTGAAAAGATAGGCCTTCAACAACTGCTTCTTCAATTGAAATTTTGCCTATAGAGATATCCTTTAAATTATTTACAGAAAGCCTAGCATTTTTTAGAATTCTATCTTGATTATCAGTACATTTTAGCAATACTATAAAAGAACTTTTAAGATATTCTTCCCATATTGCAACTAAATATGGAATCAATAAGTTATTAGAGAACAGTTTGGGATTCATTTGATCTATAAACTCAAGACCAGTTGGTTCAGGTTTTGCAACTTGACCCTTCATATTCCTTGAATCAAGATATATTTTGGGTTTTATTAGCGCATTATTATAGATCCAGCGCGAGATAAATAACCCTGATTCTAACTTTGTAGGAGGTATCTTATTTACAGGCAAGTAACGATTTTTCCCTTCGTCAGTAGAAAAACTCCCACTAAAAAAATCTCTTAAATATTTAATAGTTTTATTTTGTTGTTCAAGATCCCAGTAGCTTCTGCCTGCTCTAGATCTGGTATCTACTCTAATAATTCCATCCTCTCGATAAATATAAAGTTCTACTCCTACGAAGGATTTATAATTTTTATGATCATACCAAAAATAACTTGCTATTAAATTAGGAGCCTTTATATCATCTTTTAATTTTTCATAACCCAATAATTCAATTAAATTTTTCACTTTCGAAATAATTGCATAATTTGAAAGGATATTAGTTGATGTATAACTCATCTACTCAAGATACTCCTTTTTAAGAAGAAAAATTGTGAATTTCATTTAATGAAATGGTTCTTATGTATTATAGCCCTCATTATACTATAATCTGGAAAACTGTAAACGTAAGCTAGTCCCTTGCTGCTCCTATAAAAAAACTTCCACCAATTCATTCAGAAACCTCTATAATAATTGATTCAGCGAACACACGATCAATATATTGTCTATTATTTCATTTGACAAACTGTTCACTCATATTAGTTTAACTTATCTGAATACTTCTAATTTTTGATTTATTCGTAATTAGTTGCCATATAATTTCACTAAGAATTTCATCCAGTGCACAACAAATAGAAAGATATGTCCAGTTTTCTATGCTATATTCAAATTCATCATAATCATAATTGCCCATAAACTCTGTTCTATAACGCTCTAATAACTGCTGTACAGCTTTAAAATCTCCATGAGCAATTTTATTTCTTAACTTTCTCATTATTTCTGCGAAAATAGTTCTCTTAGTATCTTCGACTCGTATTCCCGTTAAAAACTGAGGAAGCTTGCTTTCTAATTCGCCGACTGTTTTGCCAGTGCCATTAGGATTTATTATAAGCATTTCGATTAAGGACATAACCTTGAAAATATGATAAGCATTATATTTTTGATCAAAAAACATTGAATTTATGATATAGTCGAACATCCAAAAATCTTCTTCACTTTCAAGAAAGTTATCTACTATAGCTCCCACTTTTATAAGAGAAGAAATGCACTCTTTTTTATATTTTTCAGTATTAGAATCATAATTCATCGTTGCTGACAAAAAATTTAAAATCAAGGGTTTAGAGTTGAATTCATCAGAGGAATAGGTACAAAAAGGTATTCTTTGATGCAAGATATTTTTTGCACTAAATGCATTTTGAATAGTACAACAAAATTTAATAAACATATACGGATATGAAGTTTCACAACTTGGACTATCCATCATTTCATTTTTCAGCCGCATATAAGAATTGTCTAAGTCTAACATTTGAATGCCAATAAGATTCTCAGCTATAATTTGTAAATCAGAAACGTGAACTCCCGAATCTACAGACCAATTCGCGGCCTTTACTAATTCGCTTGGTTTATAATTAGTAATTCCCATAGAGCTTATATTCGTTTTCCCCCAAACTCTTATATTCTGTTCTCGCAAAAGAATTTCTTCCGCTAGATCATCTTGAAACCCAAGAACCCAGTCATTAGGAAGGTTTGAAACCTCAATACCAAGTTTCCTAGAGATGATAAGCGGTTCGATTTTCCCATATACATTTAGTAATATCATTAATATAGCCCTCATTTAAATAATTATATTGAAAAGTACCTTAGGGATAATACGGGAATCTTCCCGAGTATTCACTTCCAACTTGCTAAGTTTGCATGAAACAACTGGGTATTAGTAATTGGGCAGCAGTTAAATTGTTCGATGAGCAATTATAAGCTGAATTACATTTGAAATTAAATACTTAATATACAAATTTTTGAAATGTATCAACTCCATTAGTAATACTTTCTCATATAAATTGAATTATGAACAGGGTATAAATATAGCGAATAAGAAAAAGCTGCCCTTAACTTGGCGCAGCATAATTATGTTATATAAAATTGATTCACGCGAACATCCCATCAATGACAGGTTCGTGTGGGTCAATAATTAGCTATACCCAATAGATAGAAATATGGGCTTGTTGTCGCGCGTAGTGAACGTTATAAAGTTATACGCTTACTCATGTCTTCTCGGAGGTAGTGCAGAAATCTCTGAGCTCAGATTGTAGAAGTGTCCGTACTTGTCTAGGGCATCGCAACTGCCGCGATAGCCTCCACCTCTATCAGCAGGTCATCACGAATGAGCCTTCTAACTTCAACTGCCGAACTGGCCGGAGGATTACTTGCATTGATATATTGATCTCTTACCTCCCGTATACTTGCCATTTGAGAAATATCAATCATGAAAAAATTTTCTCAAATCACTCACCCCTCGTCTATCATTTGTAACCGATATTAATCCGTCATGCACTCATTCATCATATAAATACTACATATTGTTAGTGATAGTTTCCATTTTTTAGATTAAATACTTGCTTGAAGAAGCCTTTCAAGGGAGAATGAGAAGTATGGACATAAAAAAAATTGCAATACTTTATCACAGTAGCAGAGGAACTGCATTTTAACCGTGCAGCAGAGAAGCTTAATATGACACAGCCTCCTCTAAGCCAGCAAATTCAAGCTCTGGAGAATGAGATTGGTGTGAAATTATTAGAACGAAACAAGAGGCAGGTTCGGATCACGCCAGCGGGGGCAGTTTTTCTAGAGGAAGCCAAACTAATCCTGTCTCAACTAGAGCGCTCTATTAAAAACACGCAACTAGCCGATCAAGGAATTATTGGACATTTGAATATTGGGTTTATTGATTCTGCAGCAGGTGGAGTATTGGTTGATATGTTGAAGGTGTTTCGGGAGCGTTTCCCGCAAATACAACTCACGTTACATGAGATGACGTCTGCTCAGCAGTGGCAGGCTTTACATGAAGGAACGATTCATATTGGATTTGTAAGTTACACAGAATCTAGCAAATTTTTCAACCATCTTCCCCTAGTAAATGAATCCCTGTTTGCCGTTTTGCCTGAACAGCATCACCTCGCTCATTTACCGGCGTTGTCAATTCGCACTTTAACTTCAGAGCCGTTCATATCGTTCCCACGTCATTTGGGAGCTCCTTTTCATGACCTCATTATGAGCTTTTGCGGCCCAACACGATGTGTATCCGAATGTTGTACAGGAAGCCATTCAGATGTATACCATTGTAAACTTGGTAGCTGCTAATCTTGGCGTTTCCATTGTGCCCTCTTCAGTTGCTATTTTTCAGCGGAAAGGTCTCGTATTTCGTTCCTTTGAAGAAAGCACACCATCGATTCCCCTTTATGCAGCTTGGAGAACCGATTCCAATCGTGCCTCCTTATCCGCGTTACTTGAGATTATAGAGCAATTGAGTCCAGAAGTTATTAATCCTGAATAATATAATATTCAGCCCGTTTTTTCAGGATCACGTTCAACGAGTCCTTCTAGCACAGCATCGATTTGCAACATCACTTCGCTATCAAGACGAATCCCCGCAGCTTTGGCATTTTCGATTACTTGCTCAGGCTTGGATGCCCCAATAATCGCAGAGGAGACTTGTGGATTTTGCAACACCCATGCTATAGCCAGCTGTGAAAGCGTCAACCCTACTTCACTTGCGATGGAAGAGAGATTTGAGATCGCCGCAAGTACTTCAGTCCGCAGCCACTGACCGGCCAATCTGTTCATAAATGATGAGCCCGCAGCTGTCGAAGCACGTGAGCCCTCTGGCAGCGGTTGCCCTGGCATATATTTATCCCTTGAGCAAGTGGTGACCAGACAACCTGTCCAATCCCTTCCCGCTCACAAGCTTGAACTACCTCCGTCTCCATAACACGCCATAACATCGAATATTGAGGTTGACTAGCCACCAATGGCACCTTCAATTTCCTCGCCAAAACAGCACCTTCTGCTATCTGATCCGCCGTCCATTCACTTATCCCCACATAGAGAACCTTACCTTGACGAACCAGATCTGAAAAAGCCAAAAGGGTCTCTTCAAGTGATACTGTTGCATCAAAGCGATGCGCATAATAGATATCAATGTAATCAGTCTGCAATCTGTTCAGTGAAGCGTGACACGCCTCCATAATATGTTTGCGAGAAAGACCTCTTGCATTACGTCCTGTCCCTGTAGGATGGCACACTTTAGTGCATAATTCGATATCAGCTCTGTGCACTCCTTTTAATGCTTGGCCCAGCACCACTTCAGCTTTCGTATCGGAATATACATCTGCAGTATCAAAAGTAGTGATCCCTACATCCAATGCAGCGTGCACATAAGCATGGCTGTATCATTATCCACTTGAGCACCATGTGTAATCCAATTGCCATGGCAATCTCACTTAAATGTAAGCCACTCGCTCCTAATTTACGATAGTTCGTTGTACAACCTCCATAATTAAAATATTGTTCGGCAAAAAATATTCCACATGACCAGGAGCACTTAGAATTTACCCATCTAACATGCAAATATCTACACCCGGCGCATCTGCCCTAATTGCTTTAATTCCTGCCTCACTAAAATCTAAAAGGACAAACGCCGTGCCATGTATTTAATGATAAACATAAGATAGATCAACGACAAATTATTGGGTTTGGAAAGGGGCTCTTTCATTAAATGAGTAGAATCCAACTATTTAAACCCGTATACCGAGTGGAAGAGTGTTTGGACGGGATACGGGAGTGCCTCGAAAAAGGTTGGACGGGATTGGGACACAAAACGGTCGAGTTTGAAGAGCAGTGGAAAAAGTATACAGGATTACCGCAAGCTCACTATGTAAATTCGGCGACCTCCGGACTTCACTTGGCTATCAAAGTATTAAAAGAGAATTATGGTTGGAAAGACGGAGATGAAATCATTTCGACACCATTGACCTTTATTGCGACCAACCAAAGCATATTGTATGAACATCTAAATGTCGTTTTTGCAGATGTCGATCAGTATTTATGCCTAGATCCCGATGATGTGGAAAAGAAGATTACAGCCCGAACCCGAGCAGTTATGTTTGTAGGTTTGGGCGGGAACACTGGCCAATATAAAAGGATTGTAGAACTTTGTGCTAATTATGGGTTGAGCTTAATTCTTGACGCAGCCCATATGGCGGGCACTCAGCTTGACGGAGTCGTTCCTGGAAAAGAAGCAGATGCCGTAGTCTACTCCTTTCAAGCGGTAAAGAACCTGCCAACCGCAGATTCCGGCATGATTTGTTTGCGTGAACCCGAACATGATCTCTTATGCAGAAAGCTTTCATGGATGGGAATCGATAAAGATACTTACAGCAGATCTCAGGGGAACTATAAATGGATGTACGAAATCGGAGATGTAGGGTACAAGTATCACGGGAACTCGATTATGGCTGCAATAGGTTTGGTTCAACTCAAATATCTGGATGAAGACAATGCTTATAGAAGAAAAGTATCCGACTGGTACGATGCCTGTTTTGAGCAAGCCAAGGACAAGGTGAAACCCATTCCGGTGGCAGACGGCTGCCTTTCCTCAAGACACTTGTATGTTATTGAAGTGAATCACAGAGACGAACTGTTTGAACAATTGAATCATGAGGGGATCTATCCGGGCGTCCATTACCGCGACAATACGGAATACAATATCTTTGCTTCGTCGGCCAACACTTGTCCAAATGCAGGAAGATTGAGTCATACCATTATCTCTTTACCTTTGCATTTGGAAATGACCCGAAAAGATGTAGAGACCATCGCTTCCATCATTTTGAACTATTCATAATCTATCTCATATGCCTTTCCCGGGAAGACAACCATCATGATGATACATTTTTAATCGGATTAACGGAAACTATACTAGAAACGGCTGTCAGTGGGCAGCCGTTATTATTTTTGCACATGTGAACAATGCCAGCAGGAATGGACTCTGAGCATTACGCACTATCACTCACCGGAAATACCGATTTTCGTAAGTCCATCGACAGGCTTGCCGCCCTGGTTCAGGTGGTTAAGAACCCATTTTATTGACATAGTTCTTTTTCTTTATCCTGTCCGGATTTTTGACCTCGTTCTTTTCCCAACTTTTTTTATCCCCCATTTCTTTGCCCGAGCTGTGATGGCAACTGTGCGAGCTTGTTTCCCGCATACACAGTCAATATGTATAAAAGAAAGGCAAACAAGAGAAGCTAGATTCCGCATTGAAGGAGATTGCAGTAACGATAGGCACCTAGGGTGGTACTTATATAGGGTACGACATTATGAATATCACTGTCAGTCTATCCGTTGATATATTCCACGATGAATTGCAGGAATTTCTATATAAGTTATCTATTGTAGAGCGACAGTATTTAATATTGAATGTGATTTGTGGTTATACGAGCAGGGAGATTGCTGATGCTTTAATGATACTGTTGCTGCTGTTACAAAAAGAATTCAACGAGCTAAGAAAAAAATGAAAGGCTATATTCAGAATCTGATTGTCTAATTTGGAAGCCAAATATTTATTTGTTGAAAGCTAAAATACTCCGGAGTGTACTAACCTCTAAGCCTTGTTACCGCAACTAACAGTACAATAATACCGAGCAAAATCAGCCAGCTTACTGGGTGACCGAAATTCAATCCCCAGCCGACTCCGAACCTTTTCTCGACGATTAGTTTTGGATCCTTACGATTGAAATAAATAATACCTAACAGCCATTTATCATCATCATGGACAGGTCTGATATTGGAGTAATCGGCAGATCGCTCCAAGCGGCTTCCGCCCTGACCAGCCCAGAACGATAAGGCGAAGGCGTATAGTATGATAAAGGCTATTATGAACAGGATAATGGGGATAGCGAAATTGATGTTAAGCAGAGATATCATGTTTAGCTGCACGACGGAAAATAGGATCACTAATAAGAAGCTTGCTGTAATCATAAAATATGACCAAGTACGGCGGAAAGTTACGTTTTGTCTAATGGAGCGG
Source organism: Paenibacillus sp. NPDC056722 (assembly GCF_042790635.1). Classification (NCBI taxonomy): domain Bacteria; kingdom Bacillati; phylum Bacillota; class Bacilli; order Caryophanales; family Paenibacillaceae; genus Paenibacillus; species Paenibacillus sp. NPDC056722. The sequence goes on from NZ_JBHTYV010000004.1 coordinate 479,988, forward strand.
TTCGGATCAGTGGGATGAACCTGCTGCTTCACTCTGCGAATACTCCAATTCTCAAATATGAACAAAAGTGTTATGAACACTTGTATTATCGTAGCCATAAACACAAAACCATAAGATTTATCTGCATAGCGGTCAACGTTCCAACTGCTGTTGTAATGGATCGGAATCTGATCAGGAATCTTATCGTAGTTGAGTAGTACAGTTACAATACTGACAACAATAATTAAAACATGAATGAGGAACCAATTATTAGACAAGCCAATGTTTCTTTTTCCAAAACCAGTGTCCACTGCCATGATTGATGATTCCTGAGCAATCGGCAGCATAGGTAGTAAACTTTTCATTTTGAAATAATAGCTAATGTTTATGACCAGGGAGATTACGACCATGGCGAGAGAATAAGTGACAATGATCCAACTTTGTTGCTTGGAATGTTCATCACCGTATATTAGGCAGATGATACAAACAATGAATAGCATGGTATGCAAGGTGGCACTAATCCTAGCATATGACTTCCGCATCTGGCGCAGAGGCTCACTGTGGAATTGTACAGCGCTGACGGTGACCCCAAAACTAATCGTCTCTCTTGTTAAATAAGGCATGCTTACCATGAGTACAATGGTAGGTACAAATACAAAGATCATTATTATAACAGGCATTATCGTCATATCATTCGCCTCCTCTTATACATAAGTGTGTATTCGAATTGAACATAAATTTAATTATAATCGATTTTAGTGACTATAAGGGTGGAATTAACAATTTATCCATATTTTTTGATACGCAGAGCTACTCATCTGACAACTGAATTATGGCAAGTACATCTGTTTTAAATTCTGTGTAGGTAAAGGACAGGATTTCGGATGAAGGGTGGGATAACCAGCAGTAGCAAAATTGGGCGAAATGCTCGCCTCGTATCTGCAATGGCGCGGATTACTGCGATTGTATAACCTCCTTTAGATAACTACCTGATTGTAACAAAGAGAGATTAATACGAGAAATACTCTTTAACTTGTGTTTTAATTCAAAAAACGTATTACTGATATGCATATATACAACAAAAAACGCCTTCTCAGGCGTTTAATCCAATAACTATCCTCTTCAAAAACCCTACCGTCGTCTCTCAACCAACTGCAGATTATAGCTCAAGCTTTCCAGCGTGACAGCAATTAATCCATTCATGTAGTGGTCATGCGGATGATCTAACACGATAATTTGTGGCATATGCTCATCAGGAATGACGCCCGAGCAGAGCTGATAGATTCCCTTAATATGCTCTTCTTTCGCCAGTTCTCCAGTTAGTGCTATCGTCTCGGGGTTAATAACTGCAATGAGCGACATAATCGTCGTGGCTGCCAAAGACTCAAATGTATCTTGCTGGTGCAGCCTGGCAAACTGCTCTTGACGTGAGATCCCAAAGGGCAGAAAGGATACCTCCCCCGCAAACTGGGTTGTTCCGCGATGAATATATCCGTCAATCATCATGCCTGATCCGGGAAAGTTATTCCGCGGGAAGGTCACCACTACAATGGTTTTGTCCTCTTCATAATCCTGCTTTTTATAAAAGCCATAAACCGTCAGGTTCATATCATTGTCAACGGTAACCTCGATCTCATATTTCTCTTTTAAACGTGATTCTAAAGGTACATCAATTAACTCTGCAATGTCACAAACGTTAATGACCCCTTGATGAACAAGACCTGGAATCCCAATACCAAGGGCCTTAATCTCGGGATGCTTGGTGATCAGCGATTCGATTACATGCTCAATAACAGTAACGTCGGCCAGCTCCACGGCATGAAGACCAGCATCAATCTCCTCACCCGATAAGTTCGCTACCCGATAAGTTAATGAGTGTTGATCCCCTTCAGCGTTAATATATATACAAGCGATGTAGGCAAAATTGGAATTATATACGAAGCGCTTCGCTGGTCTTCCCCCGTTTGGCTGCTCCATTTCAGTTTCAATCACTTCACCTGTTTCAAGAAATTCATTTAAAATATTGCCGCAGGTAGCAACACTTAAGCCTGTAGCACTTGCAATCATAGACTTTGTGCCTTGCTTCATCATTTTTAAAGCTTGCTTGATCAGTTCCTGGTTGATTTTTTTAACGCGAATCGAATTGTTCGTGATCTGACTAATTTTACACACCTCTTTTATAGCTATTATCAAAAGTGTTTTAATTAAGCATAATATAAATGAATAGACATTGAAACAATCAATAATACATATTGACCTCTATATCCTGGTCGTAATTTCCAAACCCTTTACCAAATAACGTAACTCCTCCGCAGTTTTCTGCACTTGTCAGCGAAGCTATCCGTAGCGTTACCTCTTTGCTAAAGTTGATGCCGAGCATTGATGTTGTCACATCAGATATCCGGACACCATCCATGTAAGTGCCCTCTTCCATTACAACCAGCGTCTTAAGTAGACCATGCTGCGTACCATGATGCCACCAGTCGGGAGTAAATATACCAGGCTTGCTGCCAAAATCCCCCGGTGACGTCCACATTCCTACATCGATTCCATTGATGAAAAAACTAATATCTGAAGGCCACTGTTCGTTAAAGCCCGGCGCTTCTGAACATATCTCAAGTGATATCTCCAAACGTTTGAGCAGTTGATTACTCAGCAGGAAATTGGGGATACGATACTCGATCCACCCGCTACCAAACCAGAGATGCTTCGCCTGAACATGCTCAGGATCGGCAAAATAGCGCGGATCGTCGACCATGCCGATCATTTTCAACTCGGAGGCCAGTCCGCATGTCGGATTCACCTCAAAGGCAGCATATTGGCCAACAGGCATCGAGACGGTGTAGCTTTTCTTAGGTTGCGGCTTAGTGACTCTGAATTGAAGGTTAATGGAATCCATCTGAAGCGAACACAACTTCTGCATTCCCCGCTTACCGACACTGGTCTCGCATGAGATAATCCCCGCACGCTCCATCTTCTGAATATGCTTCGTAATAATGGCGGAAGAAACGTCGATGGCCTCAGCCAATTCTCCAATATTCATCGGTCTGTCATTCAATAACTCAATGATTCTAATCCGGGTACCCGACGATAAACATTCCAGAAATGCCAAGTTACTGCTGTTCACTTCGATCGATTGCATGATGATGCTCCTCTTCTTCTAAGTCTTTTATCAATTATATAACCTAAATGTTAACCAATCAACTACTTCACCTTCAGATTGCAGAGAGAATAATGACTTGACAGATAGAAATAGCGACATTATTATGATGGAGAATCATCATTATTTGTTAATCAATTAACTTTTAAATTAACTAAAAGGAGAATGATTATGTCAGCAAATAAGTTGCCACGCCCGGAATATCCAAGACCTCAGTTTGTTCGAGAACAGTGGATGAATTTAAATGGAGAATGGCAGTTTGAGATGGATCAAGGGTGTAGCGGAAAGGCTCGTGGTTTACAGAAGGATGATATCCAGTTGAAGCAATCGATCCTTGTACCCTTCTGCCCTGAAAGCAAACTATCCGGTATAGGCCACACTGATTTTATGAATGCTGTCTGGTACAAGCGGAGCTTCACGACACCTGAAGCATGGTTGGGCCGTAAAACGCTGCTTCATTTCGGGGCTGTCGATTACGAAACCGAGGTTTGGGTTAACGAGCAGTTTGTCGGAACACACCGCGGGGGTTACTCGTCATTCTCGTTCGATATCACAAATGCCTTGAAGCAAGGTGATAATATCATCACCGTATATGCTCAGGACGATAATAGGTCCGGTCTACAGCCCTGTGGTAAACAATCCACCGCCTATCATTCCCATGGTTGCGAATATACGCGGACAACCGGAATTTGGCAGACCGTATGGCTCGAATCCGTACCCGATACTTATATCTCTTCCTTCCGCATAACGCCTGACACTGAGAACGCTTGCATTCATTTGGAAGCCAAATTTAATGGCGCGGTGAACGGGTTGCAATTTACTTGTGAGGCTTTCTTCGGGAAAAAAATAGTTGGCGCTGTATCTGTGATCTGTGGTGGTTCCTCTACTAAGTTGACGCTTCCTTTATCCGAGACTCATCTTTGGCAAGCGGGTTCACCCAACTTGTATGATTTGAATTTAAAAATAGTCAGCGGTGACACGATAATCGATTCAGCCGTCTCCTATTTTGGCCTTCGTACCATCCAGCTTGATGGTATGGCTGTCCGAATTAACGGAAAATCAGTCTTTCAGCGACTTGTTCTCGACCAAGGCTTCTATCCGGAAGGTATATATACGGCTCCAACCGATGATGATTTGAAGCGTGATATTGAAATATCGCTGGGGCTTGGGTTTAATGGTGCAAGACTCCATGAGAAGATGTTCGAGCCCCGATTCTTGTATTGGGCCGATAAGCTAGGATATCTCGTGTGGGGCGAGCATGCTAACTGGGGTTTGAATATATCTACTGCCCAAGGACTATCGCAATTTCTGCCTGAATGGATTGAGGGGATTGAGCGCGACTTTAACCACCCGAGTGTGATCGGCTGGTGTCCATTCAATGAGACATGGGATTCCCGTAACGGCGCACGTCAGGATAACGAGGTACTTCGAATTGTTTACGAAACCACGAAAGCGATCGATCCAACTCGGCCGGTAATCGATACGAGCGGCAATTTCCACGTTGTGACTGATATATTTGATGTGCACGACTACGATCAGAATACGGAATCATTCCGGGCCCGTTACGCCCCTATGGCCGAGGGTGGCGAAGTGTTCAACTCATTCCCCGAGCGCCAAAAGTATGAAGGACAGCCTTATTTCGTCAGCGAATACGGCGGGATCTGGTGGAATCCTGGTCAGCTGGATCAGGACTCCTGGGGCTATGGGGAGCGCCCGCAGAGTCTTGAAGAATTCATAGCTCGCTACGACGGCCTCACTACCACATTGCTCGATAACCCCAGCATGTTTGGATTCTGTTACACACAGCTGTATGATGTGGAGCTGGAAGTCAACGGCTTATATACTTACGACAGAACACCCAAACTAGATCCTGAGATCATTCGCGCAATTAATACGAAAAAAGCGGCAATAGAGGAATAGCAACGGTCACAATAGAAGCTGGAGAAAGTCCATTAATGGCTTTCTCCAGCTTCTATGACGTTACCCCTCAGTTACATAACATTGGAATCACCTCGAATCTATTGTAGTATCAGGGTGGCTGTACGGTATTTAGATTATCTGAGAGACAAGCAGTTTGAGTAGGTAATGCAGTGCCTTATTTACTTGCTTGTATGGGAAATTGTAGGTATCATCATATAGATTGATCTTGGAAGCGGGAGGAAATAAACATGAACGAAAAAGAGAAAGCACGCAAAGGATTGCTATATGATAACAACAATGATCCCTTACTTATTAGAGAAAGAACATATGCTAAGGATCTCTGTCACGATTACAATCAATTACGTCCCTCTAGCATAAATGAACGTAAAGCAGTAATTAAACAATTGGTCGGGAAAGCCGGCAAGAACTTCCACATTGAGCAGCCGTTCTGGTGTGATTACGGATATAATATCGAGCTTGGTGAAAATTTCTACGCTAATCATAATTGCGTTATTTTAGATTGTGCCAAAGTAACGTTTGGAGATAATGTATTTATTGCTCCAAACTGTGGCTTTTACACCGCTGGTCATCCATTGGATGTTGAACAACGTAACCAAGGCTTGGAATACGCCTACCCGATTACCGTTGGCAACAATGTGTGGTTTGGTGGTAATGTCGTTGTTTTGCCAGGAGTGACCATTGGGGATAATAGCGTTATCGGAGCAGGCAGTGTGATCAACCGCGATATCCCATCCGGAGTGATTGCTGCAGGGAATCCATGCAAAGTGATTAGAGCCATCACTGAAGAAGATAAGAAAAAATATTGGAAAAGCTAAAGCCTGTTAACCATACATATCCGCTAACACATGCTAGAGTTCCAAACATAGGATCATAAAAAAGCTCCCCTCAGCTACGGTTATTATTTAAACCTGCCTGCTGTTAGGGGAGCTTATTATTTTTAGACGAGTTCTGTTCGATCCTGTGCACTTGGTTTGGCGGATTATTTAACGTTCTGAGCACTTCTATAAAGGAGAGGTATAACGCCCATATTGAATGTCCAGTTCCTTAAACGTCGCTTCATGCTGATTCAGGAAAAAAGTATTAACCCCTTCTGCGCCCCACCAGTTGATCCCGAGCAGGACACCGTCCGCTTTTTGGGCGGCAAACAGTACCGAGAACATGCCGGGAGATACCTCTCCACCATCATCCACCCGCCATACGGAGTAATCGTCATCCTGAACAACCGCGGGATAGTCCATAAAGGCAAGGGATTCTCCTTCTTTCAACACAAGACTGAACAGCATATCTTTATCCTGCCGCACAAACTGGACAACATATAGCTCGCGGTCCGGGGACAGATCGGCAATCTTCCCGATGCTCTGAATCTCCCGCTTCTTGACCGAAGCAATCGCCTTCCGCACGTCTTCACCCACTACCGGAGGGTGCGCCAAATCTTCATTGGCTGGCTTAACGTCTAGTAGAGACTTAGCGTTGAAATCTACTTCCGTGGTCAAATAATAGGTGGCATCGGGGACGGCGCTTCCTTCTTCGACTGTGAACAGGTATCCTGGCAAATGCGCAAAGTTGTGCGCCATCTCCCGTCCTGTCCCCTCCTCACTGCCGGGCTGCCATTTCACGAACTTCACGGTCAGCACTTGTCCGTTGTTGCCGATAGCCCGATCCAGCAGTGATAGCGCGTTGTCCTGTCCCTCTTCCTGTGCGGTAACCAGAATCTGCTTCCCCTCCGCATCGGCAAATCCGAAATTCTCGGACAACTTCCCAGTGTCCAGAACCTCTGCCGCTTCGGCGTTCTCCGCAGTCGGGGAAGCCTCTGCCACAGGCTCCGGCGAAGCTGTCTCTGCAGCGGCTGGACTCGAAGACGCTTGCGGAGCAGCGTTCCCACCGGTCTGAGCGCTCCCTGTATGATTCACAACCGAACATCCTGCCAGCATCACTGCCAGCACAGCAGTAACGGTCATCCCCGCATATTTTTTCATTCCTGTACCTCCGCCGTTAGTGGATTAGAAAATCCCCATGCTCAAGTAACGCTCACCGGTATCCGGAGCAATACACAGCACCCGCTTGCCTGGGCCGAGCCGCCGTGCCTCCCGCAGAGCAGTCCATACTGCCGCGCCGCCGGACGGTCCGATTAGAATACCTTCTTGTGCCGCCAGTGATCTTACGATATCCAGAGCATCTTCATCCGCCACCTGCACAATTTCATCGTACACCTCAGTGTTGAGAATCGCAGGAACAAAGCCAGGACTGGTGCCCACTAGCTTATGCGGACCCGGGGTTCCGCCCGACAATACCGGAGAGCCCTGTGGTTCCACCACAAGAATACGGATATCCGGGAGTTCCCGGCGCAGCACTTCCCCAGTACCGGTGATCGTTCCGCCTGTACCTGAAGTAGCTACGAACACATCCAGTCGCCCTTCCATCTGCTCCAGAATTTCCGGCGCTGTTGTGATCCGGTGAATATCGGGATTAGCCTTATTCTCAAATTGCTGTGGGATGAAGCTGTTCTCTATACTTCGGCCAAGCTCCAACGCTTTAGCGATGGCACCCGGCATACGATCCGCAGCGGGAGTCAGCACAACATCAGCACCGTAGGCTTTTAGAATATTAATACGTTCCTTGGTCATGTTGTCCGGCATAATCAGAATGGCCTTATAGCCCTTCGCGGCTGCATTCATAGCGAGCCCAATGCCTGTATTTCCGCTGGTCGGCTCAATAATTGTGCCGCCAGGCTTCAGCAGCCCTTCTTGCTCCGCCTGCAGAATCAGATTGTATGCGGCCCGGTCCTTGACACTTCCGCTGGGATTGTACATTTCCAGCTTGACATAAACTTCCGCATCCCCGGGACCGGTAAGACGGTTCAGACGCACAACCGGCGTATCTCCGATCAGTTCGGTGATATTATTGACTATTTTTGGGGACATGGTGCAGCCTCCTCATTCCATTTCATTTCTTTTCCTAAACATGCTATTCCTACATTGTAACTGTGAATAAGGCTACTGTCGAATCCAAAAACATCTACGAAATGGCCTCACGACAAAAAGCCGCTCCCCTGTAAAAGCGGAAGACGGCTTGTTGCAACCGGCTGCTTAACCGGTCAAATCATGAACCTTTACGGATTTACATTAATGGTGAATGTCGAGGTGTTGTTCTTGATTGGTGTTACGGTATTCGTAATCTTCAGGTTGTTGAAGGTCACTGAACCAACTGCCGGACCTTGACCCGGCTCAGCGGATTCATTCACCCAGATACCAACGCCGGATTTTGCGTCAAACGCGTCACCGCTCTTTTTCGCACCGGAGATCGTGATGTTATTGAAGATGGTGTCTTTTACCGGGAACTGCGGTGTATTGCCGACATAGTTCGTCTGGAACATAATGCCGTGGTATGTTGGATCAATGATATCTACATCGCTGACCCGGATTCCCTGGAACACCTTGGAGGCCGAGAATACCCAGATAGCCGGGAAGGTCTGTGCGCCCCAGAAATGTCCGCCCGCCCGCTCAATCGTAATGTTCTGGAAATTCGTGGTTGGAGAAGCTCCGAAACCATTCATCGGATAACCAAAGTCAAGCGAACTGATCGTAACTCCGGAGTATACCAGCGTATCAGCGATGTAGATGTTGCGGAACGTATTGGCATAACCGCCGTACACCGCAAGTCCAGCTGCACGCCAGGTCAGGAGTGAAGTCAGATTCTCATACACATTGTCCTTCATATCAGATCCGCCCGCATCGATGGCCGAGAACAAGGCGAAGCTGTCATCCCCGGTGGCGCGTGCTTCAATGTTGGAGACCAGGTTGTTCGTACTACCATTTGTCATATTGATTCCGTCGGCAAAAGTGTTACGGATACGGGAATTCTTGATGACCATGTAGTCCGTATTAGCACCCCAGTACATGCAGACCTGATGCTCGGTCCAGATGTTGTCGATGGTAATGTTGGCCACATTAGAGAAATCAAAGACTTTACCCGGACCGTCGATACGGGAAGTATAGTTACCGAAGTAAGCGAAATTGGCAAAAGTAGAGCCGTTCGCCGTATCGGTAGCTCTAAATCCGATATCTGTATTGCTCTGGTTGGCTGGGGCCACGAAACGTGTATACCATGGTCCTGCGCCAATGATTTTTACAGGCTTGCCGTATACCTGGAACTTGTTAGAAGTCTCATACGTACCGGCAGGCAGGTAGACACCGACGAGGTTGCCGGTAGTATCCATGCGGAATTTATCCAGTGCGTTCTGCACATCCTGATGAGTAAATCCGGTAGGCACTACATATTTGGCCGGGTCAGGATTTGGAATTGGCGACACTTGCTCCAGGTTGATAAAGTCGATGGCATATTGTGACGTATTGGCAGCATCCTTTTGCAGGCGAATCTTGCTTCCCGCCGGGATGGTGCTGTCGAACATGATATTGGCTTCGTCATAGATATGACGCGGTGAACCTGCGCTTGGCGTGTTGCCCGGGTTAGTCTCCGAGCCGTACAACCAGGCATACTTGGAAGTCAGATTGATCGCCTTGGTGAAGACACCGTTTACATAAATGTTAAGTGTAGCATCTGTTCCTCCACCACTCGGGGAATCCGGAATGGAGAAACGGGTCACCAGCGTGTTCGTGCTGGCTTTGGTGGTGAATTCCACGTAGCTGCCTGTGGTATTCAGGGTTACCGCTCTGCGGCCGGAAGCTTCACCGGCAAGATCGCCGACGTTGCGGTTCGGTGCAAGCTTAACGGCACCGCCGCCAACAACAGCATCCTCAGCTTCGTACATGTCGTAAGGCATATTAGCCCCGCGTCCTACGAAGAGAGATTGATTCTGGATGTTGTTGCCCTGTTTTACAGGAAGCTCATTGGCATCGACAGCAATCTCGCTCTTGATGTTGTACTTGCCGTTGCCGGCTGTCCAAGAACCAAGACTGATTGGAGCTGTCGTTTGTCCGCTGGCAATTACGCCATTGTAAGAACCGCTCAGCGTCTTCACTACTGCATTGGTTGTGGCATCGGTAATTGTCAGAGTAACAGCATGAGCCCCTGATGCAGAAGCCGCCGTGCCTTGGTTCTTGATCGCAATCGTGAAGTTTACCGTGCTGCCTGGCGATGGGTTGCTCGGCGACCAGCTGACGGAATCCGCAATCAGGTCGGAGCTGGATACTGCCGCAACTGTCAACGGGGACGGATTAGTGTAGCTGTTGTTGGATTTGTCCAGCTCAATAATGCTGTTATTCTCATCCACCTTGGCAGTTACTGCATAAGCTGCTGCATCCTTGGCTCCGATGTTCACAGAGACATTGGTGGAAGCTCCTGCAGCAATGGCTCCAACCGGGGCAGTACCGACAAGCGTCGTACCGAGGTAGAAGTTAACATTCGTGGCTCCAGACGCAGCCGTACCGATATTTTTCACAATAGCATTAAGTGTGATGGCATTCGTCTCTATCGGTGCTGCCGGAGACCAGGATATCCCGGTAATCGTCAAATCCGGATTAGGAGCTGGCGTGCCGAAGATTTGGAATTCAGCAATTTGACCAGCACTGGAACCGGAATTTGTCGTAATTCTGAGTTGAACTTCGCTGGCAGTAGCATTGACCGGTATGGTCACTGAATTGCCAGTGGCCGGATTAAAAGTATAGACGGTTGCCGGTACAAGACTGGAGAACGTAGTTCCGTTCTGGTCCCGCCCAAGAACCTGAATCGTTTGTGTGCGCGTAGACCAGGCCGAAGATGGATTCAATTTCAATACAACGGAGCTAAGGTTAGCATTCGCGCCCAAATTCACACTAAGCGTATTTGGATAGCTTCCGCCTGCACCTTCCCAGTAAGTATTCAAATCCCCGTCATTGGCATTGGTAGCTACGAAGGTAAATACAGAAGAGGAAGCGGTGACCGGTTTGTTCAACGCCAGGTTGGACCCTGGTCCGGTCGTCGGTGTTGGTGTTACGGTCGGCGACGGTGTTGGTGCCACTGTCGGCGACGGTGTTGGCGCTACTGTCGGAGACGGCGTTGGCGCTACAGTTGGTGATGGCGTTGGCGCTACTGTCGGAGACGGTGTTGGTGCTACTGTCGGCGATGGTGTTGGCGCTACTGTCGGCGATGGTGTTGGCGCTACTGTCGGTGATGGTGTTGGCGCTACTGTCGGTGATGGTGTTGGCGCTACAGTTGGGGACGGTGTTGGTGCTACTGTCGGCGCCACGCCCGGTGTGAGATTAAGGTTGTCCAGATTTACATTGCCAGTGTCCCCGGCATCATACTTATACGCAATCGTGTTAGTTCCGGCATTCAAGGCCAGTGTCTCTACCTTGGTGGACCAAGTGTCCCAGTTGGCCAGATTCGGCAAAGAAGTCTGCTTCACCTTTGTCCCGTTGACGTACACGCTGATGGTCTTGGTACCTCCGCTAGCATTGGCATAACGCAGCGATGCGTCATAGCTGCCGGCTGTAGGAACGTTCACTGTGAAGGTAGTGGTGGCACCTTGCGTCAGGTATCCATCTACAAATCCTGATCCAGTGTAGCCAGTGTGATCGGTGTTCACCTTCGCACCACCGGACAGCGCAGCCGCTTCGGCTTCATACGCTCCAGAAGGTGTTGCGGTCGTACCGTAGACTTCAAACTCGGAGATTTGTGCGGCTGGCCAGCCTGTATTCGCAGTAATATTCAGTCGCACATATCTTACGCTTGCTGCTGCAAAATTGATGGTTACCGTATTTCCATTGGATGGATTAAAAGCATAGCTGCTGGAAGATGCCAGATTGCTGTAACTGGAATCGTTGCTGCTTCCCTCTACAGACAGTGTCTGATTTCTGGCCCCCCAATTGGACGGCAGCTTCAGCACGACCTGATTGACATTGCTTGCTTCACCCAGATCCACTTTAAGCCACTGTGGAAAAGCATTGCTGCTGCTCTCCCAATACGTTCCCTGGTTACTATCATTGGCGTTGGAAGCCACATATACATCACCAACAGAGCTAGCTGTAATCGTCTTACCTTGGGCCAAATTTCCGGCTGCTGAACTCACAGATGGGAAAAAGGCTAACTGGCCTACAAATAATGCAGCAATCAGGCAGTACATCAGGACTGACCTTCCCGTTGAAGCTTTGCGACCTGTTATCATGAACAGCCAACCTCCATATTTTTTATGGTGAAGCTTGAACCCTCTGCAACCCTCTGGACTACACGCACCTTTTCGAAAAGAAACACGTCTTGGATGCCCAGACTCTAAATCTTGCAAACTCCCATTCCGTATACGCTTTCAAAACTGATCTTTAAGTCATCTACCGCCTCCTCCAGGATACTAAAATCGTAGAGAAACCCTTATGAAGCAGCATTCTTTACTAGTAGAAAGCCGATAGTGATCCTCTTAGACGCAGAATAGCAGCATCTTCGCATAAAAAAGAACGATCCCCTTGCTTGCGTAAACATGCATAACTGCAACTCAACACGCAATATAAGAAGATCGAACATCGGAGGATGACTATAAACTAACTAATAATGGTAATAATATAAGATACAGTAATCTTCCAGTCGATGGCAATTTCTATGATTTGTGTGTGGTATCTTACGATTTCGTAAAATATGCCAATAGTCTTATTCCAAAAGACTGACCCTTTTCCTGTAGAAAAAGCAAAAAGACCGCTTCTTCCGGCCGCAGCCTGATTTAAAGCGATCTCTGATAGCATTTGTGCCACTCTATTCGTACAGACTGCCGCTCGCCAGCTCAGATAACTTTCCTTCATCCAGAATGCTTAGGCGGCCATGCTTACGTTCGATGATGCCCTGTTCAATAAATTTACGAACAATCCGGTTCAGATGCCGGTAGCTGGTACCGAGCAGCTCCGCTGTTTCTGTCAACGTGGAGGTGCGAATCTCATCTACGTATCGTATCCCCTCACTGTCCGTGAGCAGAGACAGCAGATAGCTCGCGAACCGGTTCTCGACCGGATACAAGAGATTCAGCGCAGAAGTCTGTCCCAGCGTATAGAGCTTGTGGCTCAGTTCTCCGTATAGAAAACGCAGCAGCACCGCATTATGCTCCATTTCCTTCAGCAGCCGTCTTCGGCTGGCAAGCAGGATCAAGCTGTCTCCCACCGATTCTACCTGGTTCTTCACGGGATACTCCCGCAGCAGCTCTACATCCCCGATAATCGACATCGGCCGCGCAAAACGTACCAGCATTGACTTCCCGTTGGGCAGCAGTGTGTGAATCTTAAGGTTACCCTGGACCAGGATGAACAGATATTTCAGCTTATCTCCAACCGAGCAGACTGCCTCGCCGTTCCCGTACAATCGCAGCTCCATAGACTCGATCATGGGATTGCCAAAAATTTCGTCAAGACCGTTTTTTTCCGCCAGATGGCGAACAGCCTCCCGGTCATATATCATTTGCATTCGCCAATCCCTCCGATGCTTCAGTGTAATGTAGAATGCCCCGCAAAAAAAGGACATATGTCCTTTTTTTGCGATTTATTTCGTCTCTGCCTTAAAATACTCTTTCAGTTCATGTTCTGCCCTGTAGCGTGATACATTAAACGACTGCCATTTTTCACTCTTCTGGCTGACTTCCCATTCCCTGCGCAAACCATTGTCCAGAATCCCATTCTGACTACGGCTGAAATCAATTAGAGTCGGAATCGCTTGCGGCGATAATGTAAACAAATAATCGGCATCCAGTTTACCACTAGTGACATACCGTTCAATATTCTTGTTCGCGACGATTACGTCCAGGCAGATATAGTTCATCACGACGTACGACACCAGACCAAGCACGATATAACATTTGGCCAGAGAAATCTTCTTGCTTCCAATCCGCAGCGCTGCCAGGCCAAGCAGAAGACCCAGGAAAATCATAAACGCATGCACCAGAAAACGCGTGTAGGTATATCCGTATGCTTCCTCATATAACGACAGCCGGGTAAAGGCGGAATACAGCATAACACCAGAACAAGCTACCAGGATGTATAGCAGGACAGGGGTGATTCTTCTCAGCAGACCTTGTCCTTCACCTGAAGGCAGAAGGCATAACATAAGCAGGATGAAATTGATTCCTGTCACCATCACTAACTCGAAAAAACCGCTCCGTGCATAGTCAGCATACGTGCTGCCCGTTGGCAGGATTCCCTCCCACGCACCGAACAAATAGGAGAACTGCACGAACACAAACAGCACGTAAACCATATTAATCGAAATGAGAATCGTCGCCATGATCACAGGATCGATTCTGAACACCGGTAGTTCCGGTGTCTCCATATTTAGCTGCTTTAGTGCAGGATTCCGGGCATTCCAGCTGTAATCCTTGGGATCAACAAAGCCCCAGACAAAGCCGAAAAAGCCAAGTCCGAACAACAGTACCCACATCACCCGTACAAAACCCTCGCCCAGAGACAAGTTACCTAAAATATTGGGAAACTCCTGCACCAGATGAAGGAAAACGCCATCTGCAGAGGAAAGCAGCGAGACTACAACCAGCAGGATCGGACATGAAATGGTCAAACCAATCAACACCTTAATCAGAACCTGCTTACGCTCATCCTTGATTTTGCCACCCTGTTTGCTGCGCAACTGGGCAAAGGCTGTAGCCCAATGCCGAAAGTTCTGCGGGAGAAAATGTTCCAGCGTCTTGACAATCAGCTTTCCCTCGCCCCAGGAGAGTCTGTCTGCTCCCAGCATATACGTCATATGTAAAAGAATCAGAATCGGGATAACCAGCAAATTGAAGCCGAAGAAGAACATATCCTGAAACAACACATACGTTAGCGAGAGCAAACCGATGGCAGCAAGCCATAAGTAGCTGAACCATGAGAACGGACGCCTTTGCTCCCGGGCATAGTACAGTATAAAGACGTAAAACAAGGTCACAAAGATCGGATAAGATATGCCGGGTTGTGCGCCAAAGAACAGATACTGGTGAATGATAGCCAGCAAAAATGCAGCACCCAATACGACAAGAGGGCGGATCCGCCTTACTTCGTTTTCAGACATGGTAAATACCTCCAGTTTATTACTATCTAATCCTTATTTTAAATGTTAAAATAAGAAGATAAATAGAAAAATCGAAATTATTATTTCTTATTTTCAAAGGAGGACCCTCTCTCGTGAAGCTGCATAGCCAATATTTGAAGCTGCATTCCCGCTATGGGAGCGCCGCCGAAGTAACCGTCACCCTGGACGAGCTGGCACAAACCTTGGGCTGCACCCACCGTAACGCCCTGCATGTTGTAAATAAAATGGTCCAGCAGAGCTGGATCGTCTGGACATCCAGCCGCGGACGGGGGCGGCGCTCCACGCTGCGCTTTCTGCTGCCTTCCGAGGAGATTGCCCTGCAATCGATGAAGCAGGCGATCAGCCGCAAGGATATCCTCAGTTCCATCGAGGGTATTCGGGATCACGCCCGGTCCTCGTCGCTTCAGGACACCCTTCAGGGCTGGCTGCTCGCCTATTTCGGCCATCATTCCGAGATGCGCAGCGACAAGCAGATTGATACTTTGCGGCTGCCTGTCACACAACAACTGCATACCTTTGATCCGCTGTATATGAATTTGCTGGCAGAGTCTTTTGTGTCCAGCCATGTATTTGATGGTCTGCTGCGTCAGAGCGGGGAACAGAACGTGATCGGACCGGGGCTTGCCCATGCCTGGGAGGCCGATGAGAGCCGGACGACATGGACTTTCTTTCTGCGTAAAGAGGTCCTGTTCCATCACGGCAAGGTGCTGGGTGCCGAGGATGTCGTCTATTCCTTTGAGCGGCTGATGCAAACTTCACAGCGAACGCTCTACAGTTATATTTTCAAAGAAATCCAGGCGGTTACCGCCCTTAGTCCGACGACTGTTCAGATACAGCTCAAGAAGCCCAACGAGCTCTTCCTGCCCTTCCTCTGCACCAGCCGTGCGGCAATTGTGCCCCGGGACTGGGAAGGCGCGCGTGGTACAGATCTGGGACGTCAGCCTGCCGGGACAGGACCGTTTAAGGTCACTGAGATGCATGAGCATCTATGTGTGCTGGAAGTGTTCCCGTATTATTTTCAGGGACGGGCCCACCTGGATCGTGTAGAGATCATCTATGTGCCTTGGGAGATTGATGCATCCTCTGCCGATTCCGGTGCTGCGTTCCATGTAATCCAGAACCCATCCGCCCCCGAGTCTTCCAGCTGGAGCCGCATGCACTCCGAGTCCTCCACGCGCAAATTTGTGACCTGCAATACACACAAAAAAGGACCGCTGAGCGATCCATTGGTCCGTGGTCATCTGATCTCCTGTTTGCAAGGGGCAGCAGCTGGCAATATCCCGGAAGTTTCCGCCCCCCACGTGGGCCCACTGCAGATTGCTACTATCCCCCAATATGGGGGCGATGCAGAGGATATTGCACTCAAACTGACTGCAGCCGGCTATTCCTGCAGGGTCGTCACCGTCTCCCCGGAGGAATTCAAAGGGTCGATCCGCCTGGAATCAGATCTCATTGTCTTCTCCCTATTCCGCGATCAGGATGAACAGCTGCGGCTGTTCGACCTTTACCAGACCTTGTCGCGTCATCTGGACGCACACACGCGAGGCGATATCGAAGGTATGCTTCACAGAATCTCCCGCGAACCCGATCCGCACGTCAGAGCCGAGATCTTTCAGCGGATTGAGAAGCGTCTGACGGACGAGCATCATCTGCATATTTTATATGAAAAACCGACCCAAACCGCCTACCTCCCTTCGGTTCGCGGCGTCACCTTCAACAGCCAAGGCTGGGTCGATCTGCGTCATATCTGGTTTCCTCCGGAAGACTTGAAAGCCCGGTAACTTCACAGTTACCAGGCTTCTTCAATGGTTAAATATAGCGGTCTATTCCCTGCCAGGCAGACTAAATACCAACCCTTTTTCTATCAGGTTAGCCGACACCGGCGCCTTGCCGATCTCCCTGGCCCATACGGATAGCTGTCCCATATGATGAATCTCGTGAGCAATCACATGCCGGAGCACCTCACCCCAAGCCAGAGAGCGCACCCGCCCATCCGGCAGCAGATCAGCAAACATTTTCCGTTCCAGCTCTTCCCGCCAACCTAATACGAATCCCTCTACATCGTGCCGGAAACGTGCATCCAGCGCCCTCACCTGTGCCAGGCTTTGATACAAATTGAAATCCTCCAGAAAATCCGGCTTGCCCTGAATGGACTGAATCCAGCTCCACTCGACATCAGCAACATGGAATAGCGTCTTCAGAATGCTTCCTACTCCGCCTGTCCGTACTTTGAGAAGCTCTTCCTCCGGCACATCCTCACACCAGCGGTACCACTGCTCGCGAACCATCCAGTTATAACGAAATAAAGTCTCCAAATTATACGCCTCCGTGATAGTAATATTCTGAGTATAATATGGCGGGAGTTCTCGCAGTATGGAAAAGATAGCTTTAAAAAATCGATCCCGCGTACGTTCTCCTTACTCTCTCCTCATCCCATACCGCATAAGGCTCTCATTCAGCCACTCTGGTTAGCCACTAATTTAAATGCTTCCTGTAACCCTCTACCTTCTCATCGCGGAAGCCCAGCGTTTCATAGAATATATGTGCTTCCTTCCGCTGTTCGCCTGAGACCAGAATCATGTAATAGCAGTCCCGTTCGCGGGCTATTTCCTCTATCCGCACCATTAGCTTCTTGCCAACGCCTTGCCGGCGCGCACGCGATGAGACCACAACATTCTCAATCACCATAAACGGTCGACAATCCCCTACAAGGTCGTAACACAGAATACCCATTACTGACCCTAACAGCTCTCCATCTATAAAAGCACCCAGTAGAATATACCGGTTATCAGCCTTCACCAGCTTAAAAACTTCCTCAAGCTTACTCCGCTCTGCCGCTCTCTCCACCAGTTCATGATACAAATCGTTTAATGCGTCCAGTTGGTCCGCTTCAATTTCCTTAAGAATAACCATGATTGTCCTCCGTCGATTTATTTTTTGGGAACCTGCAGTTCAAATTGCTCCTTCTGTCCATCCCATTCAACCTCAACTTGAATTACGGCGTCCTCTTGCTCGATAGATCCGTTACTTACAGACCTTGATTTCAAATCACCAAAGTGAACCGGACCTTCAATAGTGCTACTACCTCCTCCGGTAGTCCCTTTGTAGCTGTATTTCAACTCTTTTATATCACCGAGATCGGTTTGCTTGCCCTTGTACTTGAGCTGGAAGGTGCGCTCATTCGAAGAACTGTACTCCGGCCTCACGCCTTTCTTGTCGGTCAGCGTCGTTGATGCTTTCTGTACATACTCGGCTGCCCACTGCTCCCCCTCACCATTAAACGTATAATTATACTTATAAGTCTTCGAGTTACAGGATACAAGAAGCAATAGGATTACCGCCCCTATCAGCAAAACACGTAGTGCCTTCATCATCATCCAGACCTCCTGTTTTTTGATTAAGGTAACTGTCTGCCTGGCTCAAGATCGCCCAAGTATGATTAGTACGATTAGTATAATTTTACAACAAAAAGAACTTTACCTACCAGTTATATCGTCCGCAGGACTAAACTTAGATAATACTATTATTTTCCTAACGAAAGGACCGATAAGATGTCTGACTTTGAATTCCCATCCTTGCAAACTGCCAGATTGACCTTAAGATTGTCAACAATCGAAGACAGCCATGAGGTGTATAAACATTTTGCGGATGAGGACGTCACGAGGTTCATGGATATTTCACCCTGCAAAAGCGTGGAAGAAGCTGAGGAGATCATCCAATTTGGCATAGATCACCCGGGGTGCCGCTGGGGAATATTTGAGACAATCACTGGGACGCTTATTGGCACTTGTGGTTATCATTGTTGGGTAACCCAGAGTAACGGCGAAGCCAAGGCGGAAATCGGATATGACCTGTCAAAAGCATACTGGGGTTAGGGATTTATGACAGAGGTCATGTCCCCAGTGATTTCATTTGGTTTTGAAAAAATGGGACTATCGATGATTGAAGCCACAGTGGAACCCCAGAACGAGCGATCTATCCAACTGCTGAACCGGTTGGGTTTTACCAGGCACCAAGAACTCGTAGATCAACTTGTTTACTTCCATCTGAACTCGCCATTACGTGAAACCTCTCCTGCCAGCATATAAGCCCCACATTCATAGCAAAGAAGGACAGCCCAATCAGCTGCCCTTCTCTTCATTCAAGCCCCTAGTGCTGCTCCTCATTCAAGCCCCTAGTGCTACTCTTCCTTCGTTTCTGCAGAGAAATCCGGGGGAATCCGGCGGGCTGTATCCGTTGCAATCGCCGCCTTAATCACAGCTGAACGAACATACTCTACCACCTTGTCATTAAAAATACTTGGAATGATATAATGCTCATTCAATTCGTCCGGCTGCACCACAGAAGCAATGGCCTTAGCCGCGGCCAGCTTCATATCCAGATTAACCGCCCTAGCTCTGCAATCTAAAGCCCCACGGAAAATGCCCGGGAAGCACAGCACGTTGTTGATCTGGTTCGGGTAGTCACTTCGTCCAGTAGCCAGCACCCTTACATGCGGTTCAGCCAGATCCGGTTCAATCTCCGGCGTAGGGTTCGCCATTGCGAAAACGATATTATCCTCAGCCATGCTTTTTAGCAAATCGACAGTCAAAATCCCGGCGCCAGCCACCCCGATGAACACATCTGCGCCCCGGATCGCTTCCGGCAAGCCGCCGGTAATCCCTTCGGTATTCGTACGCTGAGCCAGCCTGTTCCACTCTGCGTTGCTGTATTGTATTTTAGCCGAGAGGATGCCTTCCCGGTCTACCGCATAAATATTCCGGGCCCCCGCTGCCAGGAGCAGATTACAGATGGACACACCTGCCGCACCAATACCGACCACCACAATGCGCGCAGTTCCAATATCCTTGTCCACAACCTTGAGCGCATTCAACAGACCGGCGAGAGCTACAACAGCTGTACCATGCTGGTCATCATGAAAAACAGGAATATCCAGCTCTTCCTCCAGCCTCCGCTCAATATCAAAACAGCGCGGTGAACTTATATCCTCAAGATTGATCCCGCCAAATCCGGGAGCAACCGCTTTCACAATTTTCACGATTTCATCCGGATCCTTCGTATTCAAGCACAGTGGAAATGCATCGATATTCGCCAGTTGCTTGAACAGCATAGCCTTACCTTCCATCACCGGCATCGCCGCTTCAGGTCCGATATCGCCAAGTCCCAGCACCGCAGTGCCGTCAGTTACAACAGCTACTGTGTTTCTTTTCATCGTCAGGGAATACGCTTTGTTAGGATCTTCATGAATGGCCATGCTAACACGGGCTACACCCGGTGTATACACCTGCGACAGGTCTTCCCGGTTCTTGATCGGCATCTTCGGAGTAACCTCAATCTTACCACCAAGATGAGCCAGGAAAGTCCGGTCAGATACGTTGATTACTTTGATACCCGGCATGTCCGATAACACACCGACAATCTCGCCGTTCGCCGCATCCGGTACATTCACCGTAATATCACGGGTCGTCACATCCTTACCCGCACGTATGACGTCAATCGCAACAATATCACCGCCCACCTCAGCAATTCTGGATGCTACATCACCAAAAGACGCAATCGATTTCCGTATTTCCAGTCGGATAATCATTGTTGTCGCTATCGACATACATTCTGCCCCCTTGTCTCCATTTCTGCTTCCGCTGTACAACTCTCATACTATAGGAGATAGATTCCCATTACAATAGATGGAAATTTCAATCCCCCGCCGATCGGCTGATCATTGTCAGGATATCCAAAAGAAATGACATTAAGACACAGTATAACCCGCTATATAAGACGAACTTAAGAACCGAACGTAAAGCTCGGTCGTCACTACGGTGGAATGTTTGGACTTCCGGTCGCTGTTGTCCCCAGATTTCTTTTTTATAAACCGCTTCTAGCGGTTGAAATCTGGGCACAAAGGCGAGCGCTTCGCTCCTACAGTTCCAAACTCCCCCCTTCGCTCCTCTTCGCTTTTCATTACTTTCTTTATTTCGGCTTATACACTTAAAAAGTGTGTTACAAGCCCTCATGGTAAACACATGGATAATCCTAACGTTCTAGCGGTAAACTTTGCTATAATTTGAGCAGTCGTAGAACCTACATAACATACATACACCAGGAGGAATACCATGACGCTCCCCGCTTCTGAACTGCCTACATATCTAGAGAAATATATTTCCTTTCTAATCATCGAGAAGAATTTATCGTCCAAATCAATCAAAGCCTATGCTTCCGACCTCAACATGCTGCACTTCTGGCTCATAGAAAACGATATAGAAGGGATCTCAAGCGAGAGTCTCCACCTCTATTTTCATAGTTTCAACAGTTCAGGTACACTCAAAGACTCCACTATTAAGCGCAAATATATATCTATCAAAGCCTTTTTTTTATTTTTAGTCCAAAAAGAGTGGCTAGATCAATCCCCTCTTCAGAATTTCGGAAAAAAATTCAAAATGGCCAAACGAATCCCAAAAACACTGGCGGTAGAGGAAATCGAACGATTGCTTCACTCCCCACAATTGGACCGTGAGACATTAAAGACTCCTTTTCGCACACGTTTATCCATTCGTAATGATGCGATAATCGACCTGTTATTTTCAACAGGAATGCGTATTGGAGAGCTGACTCAAATTCATTTGCAGGATATTGATCTCAAAAATAGAGTGGTGGTCATTTTCGGAAAGGGGCGCAAAGAGAGGTTATTGTATTTGTCCAGTACAGAGCTTATTGAGAAACTGAATGAATGGCTGAGCGTTCGGGAGCTTTTCCGCCCCCAAGTCGATACCCTGTTCGTAAACAAATACGGCCAAGCGTTATCTATTTATGGCGTTGAGGATATTTTTACGAAATACAGGCAGCTCGCTAACATTAATGAAAAAGCCACACCACACTACCTGCGCCATTCTTTCGCAACACAGCTGCTAGAAAACGGGGCTGATCTACGCGCTGTCCAAGAAATCCTGGGCCACTCCAGCGTAAGCACCACCGAGATCTACACCGAAGTATCTGTCAAAAGAAAACGGGACGTCCTCTCCCAGTTCAATCCCCGGAACCGGATTGTTACCTCCAAATAACTACGAATTATTTGGAGGTATTAATCCTAATGAAGTTTTTGGATCGTCTTTCTGAGCGAGGGGAATTTATAGATTATGCCAAGAATAATAAAGTGCTAATTTATGAAGGTGAACCTGCGTCTGGAATGTCTACATTTTTAAAAGAGTTAGAGAACAGCCAACGGTCCCTTTCAGAAGAAAAAAACTCTGTGTTTATCTATCTTAATGAAACATCTAAGATTGATTCACTATCAGAAGTTATTTTCAATGCACTTATGAAAAAAAAATCCGACGCACAGGCATTTCAGGACCTTTGCGTATCTAAACTGGGGAAGTATCCCCATAGCTTATTTGAAAATATAATTAAGGATTTTTCTCTTGTATTAAAAGAAACTGCTGCCGCTGCTTTTGGGAATTGGGAATCTGGTAAGACCATCCCACCTCACATATATGTGGGTGATAACACATCTATTTACTATGATTGTATATGTGCATATCTGAAAGATAAAGGAAAGGTTTATATAGCTATTGATAATGCTAATGTTTTAAGTGAAGAAGCACTGGATGAACTCAAGAAGTATACTGATCACATAAATATAACCTTTATCTTAGGATGGATAAAAAATAATGAAGATCGGTACCTTATAAATAAGTTAATAAACAGACTTCGTGAAGAAAAGATCACCTATGTTAAACCTGGATTTTCAGGAACAAGTCTAGAACTAATTAAACTTGTATCTGAAGAGATTGGATTAACATTAGCAACTGAAAACATAAATAAAATTATTTTGAATCGGTCTAGCAATATACATGCGGTAATAGCAGAATTACATACTGTTAAAGGAAAACACGTATCAGAAGAGAAAAGCCCACTCTTAAACCAAACGATTCGGTTTTTATTTGTACTAAAAATATATTTTCCAGAAATGATCCTTTGTCGCCTTCTTGAAAGCGATAAAACCCTATTTTTTGTTGAGGATGATATTTCACAATTACTTAAATATTTGAGAGAACAAGAATATATTTCTTTTGAGAAAAATAGTTATTTTCTATCTTCTGAACACCATCCTATAGTCATGGATTCTACCAAGGATGAGGCAGATATATTGCTTGCTAAAAGTATTTTATGTGATTTTTTTAATGAAAATTCCAGTTTGCTATTTAGGAATTCTTCATTAATGAAATCAGTTCTTCCTTTGCTTGAAGAGCTACATTTAACTGAATACTCAATCTATAAGCAAATCAAGAGAAAACTGATTGAGATTGCTTTAATAACTGGTTCAAAAGTAGAGGATCACTGGATATCAGCGATATCTTTGACGAGCCCTGATGATTTGTTGATACATTGCATAATTAATGTTAGGGATCGAAAATATCAGAATGCGTACAGGCTGATTCAGCAAGTTAACTCTGAAATTACTGATAATAGAACATTAGAACTTCTTCAGGCTGTAATATTAAATCGAACTCGGCAACACTCACAATCGTATGAGGAAATGGAAAAGCTTTATTTTACGAGTAAAAATAAAAATGAAAGAGCATTAATTGCTTCTTACCAAATCAGCAACCTTATACATGAAAATAGAATTGAGGAAGCCAGAAATTATTATCAAAATAGTCTCGATGATGTAGTAGAATCTGATTACTCTGCGTATTTATTAAGAAATAGTGCTGTTATTTTTGATCCAAATAAAGCAGTTAAAATGCTGACAGAAGCAGAGTATAAATTTCAGCAACTCCAAGACGATTTTGGGCAAGCAAGTAGCCAAAATAACATGGCGAGACAGTATATTTTATTAAACAAATACGCGAAAGCTGAAGAATTATTAATTGATGCTCTTTCCACCATCAAATTTTTCCCTAAAATCCATGCAAATATAGTCTACAATAATCTCGGATGTGTATCCTTATGTAAGAATGATCTTAAGCAAGCTAAAAAATATATAGAATTAGCGATAACACTTGCCAATACCTCTATGCCTAGAGCTTTTTCTCTCATGAACAAAGCTTTACTGTTTGTTTTAGAAGATCAATTTCAATCTGCACAAAAAGTAATGGAATGTGTTGTAGCAGAAGATGACTTCTGCTTAAGCAGAGTACAACAAATGTACGCTTCAACTCAATGTTTTCTTGAGTACAAATTAGAAGGAAGAGTAACAACGGTATCTCTAAGACTTCTGGAGGCCAATAAAGACCAATATAATCCAGAGATTTCTGAAAAACAACTTGCTATCTATCGAAGTGTTCCTCACCAACTGAACTTATATGAGGATGAAACGGTTCTTTATCCTTGTCTATTAGAGTATTGGTATTTCAACCCTATGAAACTACTCGAAAGTCAGACCTTGTCGCTTTAAACTGCGCTCAAGAATTGTTAATACTAATTCTGAATGTGTGAAACCATGAGAATAGGCAGCCAAAGCAACCGCAGCTTGTTCTCCTAAATTGCAACATAAATTCATCTCCAAAAAGTGGGGTATTCCTTTAGGCGTTACAATGAAATCAAGTCTTGCATAATCTAGCGGTTTCACTAATTCATAGTAATCTAAAACATGTTTATGTAATGTTTTGGATATCTTCTCGTCTTGGCACACTTGCCTGGAAAATCCGAGGTCTGTTTTTCTTTTATGTTCGTATGTAATTACTCCTTTTGAGCTTTCTTCTTTTATTGGGGTAAGGGGCAACGGAGCTAATTTTTCATCTAAAATTAATGGCACCGTATAACTTGTACCTTCTAAGTATTCCTCAACTATCACATCAATGTTCTGATCAAATAGCAGTTGGATTTTATAAATAGCTTCTTCTATTGAATGTGCGATGCTATCAGAGGAGATATAGCGAGAAGAAGCTCCATAGCGTGGTTTTATAAAATAAGGAGGAAGAAAATTCAAGCCAATACTAATTACTTCACGATTCGTACCTACACCAAATACTGCCCATTTTGCAGTATGAATATTTGCTTTGTAGGCCATTATCTTCGCCAAATGCTTATCCTCAGCGATTGCTCTAATATTAGGTCTTGCTCCTAAATAAGGAATCTTATAATACTCGGCTAAAGCTGAAACAAAGATTTCAGAGTTATTAAAACTCGCTCGGTTGTACAACGTGAAAATATATTCGGGTTTATTTTCCATGTGTATAACTCTGTTCAAGTCGTTACTAACCGCAATATTATGGTTCGATGTATTAAGAATCTCTAAGATCTTATTTTGGTAATTTGCATAATGTTTTTCTTCTTCAGTTAGTTTCATTTCGGTCTCATTTACTCCAGCAAACTGAGCTAAATATAAAATGTTCATTAGGATTAATACCTCCAAATAATTCGTAGTTATTAGGTCATATTAGAATTGATTCGTAGAAGTAACATGAACTTTAGTTCATAATCATAAACCAAAAGTATGCTCTACCATTGATTACATTTAATTATTTGTTTTTCGCCCTATAATTCCAATATACTCCTTTTATACATTGATATCCCTTATAAATATAACAAATGCATACAAAATAAGACAGAAGAACTTTACAGTCCTACTGTCTTAACATATCCTTCAGCCTACTTCCTTTGTACTCCAATCTTTCTAAACCAGTATCTTTCACAGAACGACATTCCACCCAGCACCGTGACCAAAGACATCAGGTATGGTGTCTACGAGACTAAAGCTTTTGATTATGTTCATTTTTCATTAACTCTCGCTAGTAGGCAATACACCAATGATTTGCTTCCGGCCAGACCGCGCTATATATGTAGACCGCTATATTTTAACTTAGCACAGTCACTGACCAGAAGAACATGGAAAGTATAACTATAATTATGTTTGCTATCCACCCTACTTAAGAGACTTCTCAAACGTGTACAAACCGCCATTTTTCGGAACAGTAAATGATTCCCCCTGGTACCCCCTTCGCAGCAACTCCTTACGGAGAACCTTCATAAATGCGCCATGAGTCACGAGCAATGTAGCCTTATTCTGATCTTGTTCCAGCTGATCAATGACACTTCTTGCTCTTAATATCGTCTCTCTCCTGCTCTCTTGCTGAGAACGATGTGATCCATACCAGGCCAGCCTTCCAATCACCATCCACCAGCTTAGAGGCAGTTTTACAGGGAGTTTAGTGAATGCACGAACATCGATCTCCCGGAGCTGATCCGTTATAACAATTTCTCCAGTGTGCATGGTCTTAGCTGTTTCGGTCGCCCGATATAAATTGCTCGATAAGCAACGTGTCCAGCCTGCATCAAGAGCATCTATGGCCTGAGGCATTTGTATGCCGCACACATTATATTCGTCCACCCAAGCATTGAATTGCTTCGCGCTCATCCATGTTCTCTCTGTTTGCAAATTAACTTTGAAGTGTCTAAGCAATCCAATTTTCACATTCCCGCTTATAGTAGCCACCTCATTTTCTACAGCCTCCATGTATTCGCGCAACTTGGTCTAGCATCTACTTTAAAAAGACTGCCGGTTACTTGCTAAGCACATTGAACACCGCATCATAACAGGATTTCTTAAAAACAGCATGCAGATCATCCCGGTCTGACATCAGCCATTGAATCAGACAACCGTCAATCACGGCCCGGATAACCGGAGCCGTTGTATCCGGGGAGAGATGGGCGGCGTAGAGCCCCTCCTCCTGACCGAGCAACAGCACCTCTGTGCTAATGCGGGTACAGTTGTCATAGAATCGCTGATTGATCTCACGGTACACAGGAAGTCGGCTGGCCCGGGCCAGAAAATCCAGGTAGACCCGGTAAAAGGAGCGATTCTTCTCCGGGGAAACGAATACGGCATCGATGTACGCTTCCAGCTTACCAGTAGCCGTCGTCTGTCGCTGAACAGCTGCGTGTTCTTTTTCATAGATTCTGGCGGTCAGCCACTCCAGCAGCTCCGTCAGGACAGCTTCCTTATTCTCAAAATAGTAATGTACTACCCCCTTGCTCACCTCGGCGTGATCCGCTATGACTTGTAGTGTCACGGCATCATATCCATATTCGGCCAACGCCCGAAAGGCTGCGGAGAGGATTTGCTTGCGTTTTTCCTCAGATTTCTTATAACGTACCATAATACCTCCATTAAAAGGGTAATAATGCATATTATATCACAGACATAAAAAAGTTGACCGGTCAGAATAAATATTATATAACTGTCTTACATTTCACTTCGAGCAAAGGAGTCCTTCGTACATGAACTCACAACTACCAGACTCATTTCAAGCCCTGATCGTTGATAAGACCGATAACTCTTTCTCTGTCGGCATCAAATCTCTTACCTTGGCAGACCTGCCTGCCGGAGAAGTTATCATCAAGGTCGCTTATTCCAGTGTAAACTATAAGGATGGTCTAGCCAGCATTCCCGATGGGAAAATTCTCAAATCATATCCATTCATCCCGGGCGTAGACTTGTCAGGCTATGTAGTCTCGTCTAGCGACGAACGTTTTACCGAAGGCCAGCCCGTGATCGCTTGCGGCTATGGCATTGGCGTAACTCATTTTGGCGGCTTTAGCCAGTATGCACGTATTCCCGCAGATTGGATCACACCCCTCCCGGACGGTCTTAGCTTAAGAGAAGCTATGATCTATGGCACCGCCGGCTTTACAGCTGCCTTGTCCATTCAAGGACTGGAAGAGCATGGACTGTCTCCTGAAAAAGGAACAGTGCTGGTCACCGGAGCTACCGGCGGTGTCGGCGGAGCTGCTGTCGCCATGCTGGCTGCCAAGGAGTACAGCGTCGCAGCCAGTACTGGAAACAGCGCGGCCGGAGACTATCTCCAAGCATTGGGCGCTGAGGAAATCCTCTCCCGTGAAGATGTGCTTGGGACATCCACCAAACCTCTGGACAGACAATTATGGCAGGCTGCCGTCGATTCTGTCGGCGGGACTACACTGTCAGCCGTCCTGAGCAAGCTCGCTTACAAGGGGTCTGTAGCTGCAAGCGGGTTGACCGCAGGGACCGCCTTACCGACTACCGTTCTGCCGTTTATCCTTAGGGGAGTCAACCTGCTAGGTATTGATTCAGTGTTCTGTGATGCGGAGACTAGAGCAAGCGTCTGGGTACGCATGGCAAGCGATTTAAAACCTGATGACCTGGAGCTTCTAGTAGACCGGGAAGTGACCCTGGAGGAACTGCCTGAAGCGCTGGAGGATATTCTGAATTTCCGGACCCGCGGACGTGTGCTTGTTTCTTTATCCTAAAGATCATATATGCTAAATAAAGGGCGTCACCGCAGCCGTTGTTCTGGCTTGGTGGACGCCCTTTGACATCTGAGGATTAGAATGACTCGGGTGCTCCGGCGTATTGTACGTTCGGCTGCTGTTGTGCATACGGCTGCTGCCGATTGCTCTGTCCATACACCTGATGGGTATACACGGGTTGGCCATAGGGCTGTGGTGCTTGTGCATAAGGCTGCGGTGTCTGTGCCCACCCTTGTTGAGGTGCATTCCATTGGGGCTGAGGAGATTGACCATATTGCTGAGGGATAGCTCCATAAGGAGATTGACCATGAGGTTGGAGATTCGGCATCGCATTCTCCATCTTGCCCTTGACCGCCCCTTTTACACAGCCCACCGGTGGACCGATGAAAGTCTTCTTTTGAATAGGAGCGAGCGCGTCTTTTACTTTAGCTTCATCCAGGCAGTAAGTATGGGCGAGCACATTGGTCGGAGTAAGCTTCAGAATATCAGAACCCAGGATAACCTCTGGAATTGGCGCATCAAAAATAGCCAGCAAATGCGTGTCATCCATCGTAGCCACCTCGTAATGCCACCAGCCTTGCGGAACATTCGCTACTTGGCCAGGGGTGATCGGAAAGTGCAAAAGCTCATTCGTGAACGGGTTAATCAGTGAAACCACAGCCGAACCACAGATGCAATAGACCAGTTCTGCCGCATTCTGATGATAATGGGGTTCTACCACATTGGATTTACTGAGGAAGATATCCAGCAGTGACGTGTTCTCCAGCGTGTTCAATTGTTGAACAGACAGCACATTGATAAAGTTCCGATCATCTTTTTTGAAAAGCGGGCTTTTGTTCACATCCGCAGTAAATTGCGTCCCTGGAGACGTATAATCCATATAAGAAGTCAAAATACATTCCTACCCTTCTGTTCATCCCAATTTTGGACTCTCTAAGGTAAGATATGTGTTTGCCTAGGCCCAGGTGCAGATTTTTTATATTGCCCAGTCCATCAGCCAACCCTGGCGATTACCCGGGCAATCGCGGAATCCGACCGAATTCGCAGCGGCAGGACGATCACTTCAAACTATTCCTTACCAAGCAATGCACCCGCGTTCACAGGATTCTCCAAAATTAGCACATCATTCGACAAAAGATACTCCTCCAATCCTGTCGTTAATGCACAAATCACGCTTGCTCCGATTCACTGCCGGAGATTATCGTTTTATTTCTTCCCGTATTTTTGGCATAATACAGCGCCTGATCCGCATTCCTCAGCAGCATTTCGCTGGACTGTCCATGGGTTGGATACTGGGCAATGCCCTGCGATACGGTTATTGGCGTCACGGTGGGGGCCTCGCTTGCTGCCAGCGCTAAACGGAAGCGTTCAGCCACAATATAAGCATCCTCCACTCGTGTATTAGCCAGCAAAATAATAAATTCCTCTCCGCCATAACGGCTGCAAATATCGCCTGGTCTGACGGATGCCGCTAGAACCGTAGCAACACGCTTAAGTACCTCATCCCCAGTGAGATGGCCATAGGTATCATTAACAAATTTGAATTTGTCCACGTCCATTACAATCAGAGAGAACGGAGTACGTTCTGCAATCCATTCCTCCATTATTAGCTCCAGAGCTCTGCGGTTTGCAAGGCCGGTCAAGGCATCCGTCATGGCATGCCGTGTTAATTGATCCGTCTGCTTCTGCATGACAGTTAGAGCTGTAAAAAGCGTCTTGGTCAGCAAATCAGCTTCTCTGTTCCAGTGGGATCTGGCAGCAGGAATTTCGATCTTTCCCTTCCCGACTTTGCTTACCAAATTCGCGAGATAAACGAAGGGACTAGCAAGCCTGCGGGCCACTACAATAACAACGGCCAACAACAGCACAAAAGGTAGCAGAGTATACCAAAAGATTTTCTCCATATGGCCTATAATCTGCTTGTGGATCACCTCGACAGGGGACACCACCACAACCCCCCAGCCGCTAGTGGGAACATTAGCATATCCGGCCAGCATTTTCACACCGCCGGTATTCATAACCTCTTGTTCGCCGCTGTGACCTTTCATTAGCTCCACAACCGCTTTATTAGTACTGATATCCTCACCGATTCGCGTTTTATCCGGGTGATACAGCAGATGCCCCTTAGAATCCACGATATAATAATATGAGCCGGTCTCATCCCTCTCATTATTTTCAAAAATCATACTGAAGATATTCTTATCCTCAAGGTATACGGTACCACCCAGCATCCCCTGATATCGCCCCTCACTGTCGAATAAGGGCTCGCTTATGAACATAGTCATTTTTGCGGTGTTTTTCGTAATATACGGCTGTGAGATATAAGTCTTCTTTGCGGCCAGAGCATCCAATACTGGTTTGCTGGTATACAGTAGCCCGGCGGTTCCCAGCGATTCTGGAGACACATTACGGATCATCCCGTTCTCGTTCACCAAAGCTATCGAATTGAAATAACTGCTGCTTTGTCGCATTAACTCAAGATAATGATTGTACAGGTCTTCCGTTGGTCCATCTGCACTCATGAGGTTATGCGCACTAAAATCCAGGGTGCTGAGCATGGATTGAAAGAGTGACTCTGCCGTTTGACTCATCCGACTTGCATTCGCGTAGTTCAGATTCAATGTCGTTTCGGTCAGGGATTCCTTCTCGGATTGGTAAGATGCAATCAAAAGAATAGCTGAGGTTAGGACAAAGACCATTGTTACCAAGCCAATGAGGAGCGCTGTAAGGCCTATTTTTTGTCTGCGACCCAAATGGGCTTCTTGGTGTAAAGGCATCCTGCACCCCCTGTGTTTTTACGTGACTCTTACAATAAAACAATGGTTAATTTGATTAATTTTATTATAAACGAAAGCATCACATGAACGGTAAGAAAAAAATGCCATATCTATCTTATACGCTCTCAGCCATGATAACCCAAAACGCAGAGCAGCGATCCCCCAACGGGAGAATCGCTGCTCTGCTCACTATTAAGACTGTTAGAAAGACAAGCCCTGTTATTCGCCTAAAAGTTTGAGGAAGCCGGAAGGCAAGGCAATTTTCTGATTATTGATAATAATCCGCTTCAGGTCTTCTATCATGTCGTCCTCACCCTGTGCATCCTTGATTTCCTTAATCTCGCGGTGTAGACGTTCCATCTGCACATCCAGCATGTTCGCAGATTCAGCAGCCTGTTTCAATTCGAGAGTGAGACGCTCGGGAACGGACTGGTTGTATTTATAGAAGATTTTATGCTCCAGGCTAGCCCAGAAATCCATAGCAATGGTACGGATCTGTACTTCGACACACACCAGTTCCTGACCGTCGGACATAAATACCGGAACTTGAATCAGCAGATGCAGGCTTTGATAGCCGTTGGGCTTGGGATTCTTGATATAATCCTTGATCTCCAGCACCGTCAAGTCATCCTGCTTCTGCAGCATCTCGCTAACATGATAAATATCAGAAATAAAAGAGCAGGTAATACGCAGGCCCGCAATGTCTTTAATATCCTGCTTCACGGAGGCCAGCGAGATCTCGCAGTTCTTGCGCAGCATTTTATTCATAATACTCTCAGGAGACTTCAACCGTGATTTCGTATGCTCGATGGGACTATAGTCATGAAGTGACTGGAATTCCTGCTTCAGAATTTCAACCTTGGTCTCCATTTCATCCAGTGCGAACTTGTAGAGCAGCATAAACCGGGTAATTTCGTTACGGAATCTCTTCATTTTCTCAATTTGATCTTCGGTCTTCATGGAAATCTCCTTCATCAGGTTATGAATTAATCATAGCCAATCCGCTACCGGAATTCAAATTTGGAAGAAAAAGGGGTTTAAAGCAATAAAACTGCCCTTCCGGTCGTTAGACCAAAGGACAGCTTTATTTTCATAGCATACTAGATAAAGACTTCTTCAACAGACAGATTACGTTCTTTGGACAAGTCTCTAAAAGATTCATCCACCTTCACCAGCGGTTTGAACATGTCCAGCGGATTGTTCATGACAATGGTACCCATCTCCCCATTGCTGAGCTGTACTGTCTTCCCGACAAAGTTAGGCAGCAGGTGTCCTGTCAACGCTTGTACTGCATTCCCGTTCAGCTTGCCAAACCCAAGCTCATGCACCTTACGCAGTACTGTAACAAGGCCTTGCTTAGGTTGATTAGCTCTCGCAGCCGTCATGCCCATGTAAGTGTTGGCGACAGACACGATCCGTGTATAGGGGTGAATATCATTCTTGTGCAGTTTGCCCGGATAGCCGCTGCCATCTTCGAACTCGTGATGCTGGAGGGCCACTAGAGCGGTAGTTTCATCCTTCATGGATTCACGAATAATCTCGTAGCCGTATGTAGTGTGACGTTTCAATTCTTCCTCTTGTGAAGGCGTTAGAGCGCCAGTATGATGCAGAATTCCAGCCGGAACCTGGCTTTTACCAATGTCATGCAGATAACCTGCTCTGCTGATCTCATATCGCTCTGCCTTGGAATGGCCCATCCAGGAAGCGATATAATACGATAGTAATCCGACTTGCAGGGAATGATTGTATGTATCTACGTCGTCACGTTCAAACAAAAGCAGGAGCGAAACGACATCCTTTTGCTCATCCAGACTCTCTAGTAAGGGCTGAAGCGTATTGTCAACCATGCTTTGGGTGAAACTGCCCTTGGCAAGTGCTTCCAGAAAAATGGCTTCGTAGTTCTGGATTGTAAGATCCAGATTGGCTTTCAGATTCTGCCCTAGATTATTGACTTGCCCCCCCAGTTGCATGGAGCGCGGCTCAATATCCACATAATCAATCTTGTGCCGGATGAGGATGGTGATTTCTTCACTTTGGACGACAGTCCCTTTCGGGAGCACGTGCAGACCAACACTATTGAAAGTGTCTGTCAGAAGACAGTCGCCGTGTTTTAGATCCGTGACATGAACTTTCAAGAATCAGCACCCCTTCTTATGTATAGGAATTTTTTCCTGTTGCTTTTACTTGATCATAGTCTATTAACGTTTGGCCTGACAATATGGTGAAAGTCACATAAACGCCGTAGACTAGGTCCAAAGTATCCCGACTTTAGCAGCACTACCCATATCAAAGAGAGAAGTTAGCCTTATCTCGCGTTTTTCAGGTTTTGTTGACAAAATTCTTTGTGGTAAGCTAGAGCAGCAACGTCCATTAGCCCTACACTTCATGTATAAAGGAGTTTTTACAATGTTCGAACACTTGGTTCTTTTTAAATTCAATGCCAACTATGATCCAGCGACAGGACCTCAGCTTGTGGAGACTTTATTATCTTTTAAAGGGGAAATTCCGGGCATTGTGCAAATTACAGCCGGCGTGAATGAGACTGAGGAAACAGACAATATGCGTGGTTATACACTGGGACTACGGGTAACTTTTGAAAATAAGGAAGCCCTGCGCCAATACGGCCCTCATCCGAAACATCAAGCATTTGTGCAAATGCTGACAGACATCCTGGATAATGTCGTCGTGGCGGACTACCCCATCCAATAACCGGAACTGGCTCTCGATCTACGATAACAAAATTGCAGCAGTCGTTCAGGCTCCGAAGATCCCCTGGCAATCTTGCTCTACAATCTTTAGCTGTTTCTCAAAATCAGCGTCGGGCTTAACATTGTCCAGAACATGCCAGTGGTTCTTCAGGTCCCGCCAGTAAATGCCCCAACCTTGATCACTCCTGCAAAATTGGGCAATACCCCATTCTATCCATTGCCCATTCAGAAGAATCGGACGCTCATCCAGCAGTGTTACCGTATCCTCATGTATCCGATACTTGAGTTTACGCTGCGGGTTAGAGCGCCCGGAGTTCTGGACTTTTATATAATGATCCATGATTTTCTCTATACGTTTCTTTGTAAATGGATCCAGCATCTCATCCTCACCTCTTAAGAAGATTCCAGAGGTTACTTTATCATTTTTACATATACATAATCTGAACCGGGAACGCCGTTAACGCTGAAAAAGTAGGTGAGTCGGAATTTCCGCAATCACTTTTCCAATCAACTGATCCTTGGCAACAAACGGCTTCTCCCATAAATGGCCGTCATAACTGATATTCCGGTTATCTCCGAGGAAGAAATAATGATCCGCCGGGACCGTAACCGGTCCAAAGCTATAGTTCATCGGCTCTTTCAGATAAGGCTCATCTACCTTGAGGCCGTTTCTGTACAAAGCCCCCTCCTTGATCTCTATTGTATCACCAGGAAGTCCGATAAGCCGCTTAACATAGCGTTTACCTTCATCGCCCGGCACCGGCGGGTAGAAAACCACAATATCGCCATGCTCCAGTGAAGTCATCCACAGCAGTTTCTCAACAATAAGACGGTCATTGATCTGGATGGTCGGAATCATCGACCCGGTAGGGACCTTCATCGCTTCAGCGACATAGGTTCTCAGGAATAAGGAAACTACAAGGGCAATCACGAGTGTCGGCACCCATTGCTTGGCATATTTCATCATGATTATTCACCTCACCAATCTCTATAATTAGCTCTTTGCTCTTCATTCTCCAAAGCATTCAATAATGCGGTTCATTTCATCTTCCACATCCAGCACAGAGTCCTGCGGAATATGTATTACGACCAATCCGCCAAAAATCTGCTCCCAGCTTCCACCAGCACCATTAACCCGCTGCTTGAAGGCGGCCAAAATCGGTGAATACGCGGTATCTTGGGTTAGCAACCAGGCATATCTTTTTAAATCCGATTTCCGTACAGTCTCCTGATAGTAGTAGACACCCCGCTCTTCCTTTAGCCGGATTACATCCCCCATAGATACGCCAGGATTAAAAATCGGTGTCTCTTCTATTCGGTACATGTCCCGGTCTACCGGGGTTACATCCAGAACCTCAATCTCAAATCCTCGCTCATCAAAACATATATGCAGCTCCAAAGGCTTCGGCATCAGCATACCTCAATTCTTTCTGTTAAATATCAAATCCATATATGATAGTTTACCTTATTCAGCCCAAAAAACACAAAACTTCACTACTTCTTCAAATTCATATCTATGATTCTTTCAAGCCACTTCCAGGGCAGAAGCGTCTTGGCCCACCTCAGGATACGCGTTCCTTTTCCAATCGGATAACGTAACCGTGGTGAAGACATTCCTGCAATCCTCCCGATTAAATCTGCTACCTGCTGCGGATCAGGGGCCGATTCTGCGGTCTTTCTGGTGTAGCTCAGTACGGCATCGAGCCGCTCTCTGTACGGTGAATCGGGGCGGGTGGTAATGCTGTCCAGTCCTTTGCCCCAGATGGCGGTGCGGAATGAGCCCGGTTCAACGATGACAACCTTGATGCCAAACGGCGACATTTCGTGGCGCAGGCTTTCACTGAAACCTTCCACCGCGAATTTGGATGCAGCGTAAGGCGCATATCCGGGGAATCCAGACAGACCGCTAATACTTCCAACGTTGATAATTGTCCCGCTTTCCTGTCTACGCATCAGCGGCAGCACTGCCTTAGTTACAGCAATAAGACCGAACAGGTTCGTCTCGATCTGCCCGCGCCAATCGTCCATTGTCACTTCTTCCACGAATCCACCCACAGCGTATCCTGCATTGTTCACCAGCACATCTATTCTTCCAAAAGTTGCGGTCACTTTAGCCACAGCCATATCAATGGAAGCCTGGTCTGTTACATCCATATGTATAAAGTACAGCTTATCCAGCACGCCCTCCTGCCGGGCACGTTGCTCAAGCTCACTGTTGCGGCTGAGATTTCGCATGGTTGCAGCCACTTTGAAGCCTTTCTTGGCAAGCGTAATAGCTGTCAGCAGCCCAAAGCCGCTGGAGCTTCCGGTTATCAGGGCTACCTGTTCCTTCGAACGTTCTTGGTAGGGAGTCATCCTGGCCCTCCTTTATCAATAGGTTATTTTATGTTAACAAAAGTATATTTCATGATCAAAAAGAAAACAAATGTTCTATTTTCTGATTGACTATCCAGTAATTTTCAAGTTATAGTAAAAACATAAATATGATAGATTTGCGGGCGAAGCACCTCGCAGGACAGGCAGAAATGCCTTTCTTGGGGGTGCTTTTTTTTGTGCCTACTACTATTTCAGAAAAGAGGTTGAGATCAATGTGGGAGCCAATGATTGCAGACGAAGCAGGTAACAAAAAGGGGAATCGCTTAGCGGTTACAAAGGGAATAACGGTATACCGAACGTTCGCTGCCGCTATTTTACTAACTCTATCCCTGCTTTTTCTGCATCTGCCTCAAGCCAAAGCGGCAGCATCAGATTGGGACATGGCGCTGGAACGGATTAGTAATCTGTACAACGACTATTCTGCCTTGCAGGAAAACATCACACTGAATACAGGAATCCTCCAGAAGCTGCGCAAGCAGAACAATGACGAGCTGAAGGCAATCCAGGGGAAGCTCAATTCCACCGACCAGGTTCTAATCGACAACTTGAAGCTGCAGGCCGATGCAGTACGTAAGAAACATACGCCACTGCTGGAGAAGTATAAGACACTAGGACAACAGGCGGCGGCTGCACGCAAAGCCAAAGATCTAAAGAATGCCACGGTCCTCGATCTGCAGCGCAACAAGCTCAAAGCAGCGGCTGCAGCGGCACAAGCAGAGATCAAAGCTAAATCTGAAGCATTGGCGGTAGCCCGAAAGCAGACCACTGACAAGACCCAGCCAGCGAGGGAAACTCTAGCAGCTATATCAGCACTTCGGAAGGAGACCACCGCCGGGAATAAAGAGCTTACTGCTGCACAAAGGCTTCGCACAGAAGCGCATAAGCGCTATCAGGCAGGAATGAAGCAAGGTGACGCACCCGGTGCTGCTGCCGGAATGGAAACCTCTTTTGCCCAGATGAAAATCGTTCAAGCCTTGCAACTGAAGCTGATAGGCTGGGAGAAGCAGATCTCCACCCTGCTCCGTGCAGCGGAGCTGAAACTTCCCAAATAAACACCGGTGCTGATGGGCTATTTATGCGGCCACATTTTATTTTCAGATTAGCTTGACCAACATGCTTATGAAGAGCGCAGCAGGATACAACACAACTTGGCCAAGTAAGGTGCCCAGGAATCTTGAGCCCATCAGCACAACATATATTTTCCCGAGCTGATCCCGATATTCGGCATGCTGAGTGGCCTTGTGCGTAATAATCCCCAGCTGCGGGTCAATGAATACTGTAAGCATAATCGTTGCGAGCCCGTTAATAAGTCCTGATGCCTGTGAGGCAGTCGTGCTGAACTGTGGAACGAGATGTGCAGCATAGAGCGAAGACAGCACACCTACGGTGTAGAAGGCCGTAACGAAGATATTCATGACGATAAAACGTTTAGGAATGCCCAGATACCTGAAGCTGTAAAATCTTACTTTTGGTTTTCTTATGTACTTTCGGGTGTTCTTGAGCTGGCTTATCGTGACACTGTTCAGCAGCTTAGGAATTGACCCTTCGATTTCCAGCTTGGAGATGACCCTCTCGAACAGTCCCACAAATGTCGGAAAGACAGCTATAGCAATTAAGGTGCCCAGAGATGAAGCCAGCATAATAATCATTAAATAGTTAAGCAGCGGGAAATGGGGATTCACCTTGGCATAATCGACGAATTTAGCTGTCAGCGGGGCCTGTATCATATTGGCCGTTCTGGATACTAGAACAATGATTCCAGTCAGGGATAAGGCAATCGCAATTTTGTTTAGTCTCACCCCGGCAAATCTAATCGAATAGGATAGAGTCTCCGCGGTATGGATGATCAAGGTGAGCAGGCATACAATAATTAGACTGTTGGTCATGTTCTCATTCATCTCCAATGCTTGACTTTATAAGCTTGCGAGATCGCTCTATCCAGAACAAAGACGACAGTAATTCCGATAGTATACCTGAGTAGATCAATCCATAGGAACCCTTTTCCTAATACCAGGCCTCCCAGTACAGTATCGCGTATGCTGTTTATCCAGTCCGCCTGATATAACTGGCTGAATTCAATGCCATAACTGAACAGCAGACTTAGCCAGAAGGAGAGCAAGAGCTGTCGTCTAGTTAATAGCAGCCGGAAACCAAAGTAGACCATACTGCCCCATAGCGCATCGCCAAAATGCCTGGAGATAAACAGCGGCAACACATCCGCAAACGCTCTGGAGCCAAGGCC
This sequence comes from Paenibacillus sp. NPDC056722, assembly GCF_042790635.1. Taxonomy (NCBI): domain Bacteria; kingdom Bacillati; phylum Bacillota; class Bacilli; order Caryophanales; family Paenibacillaceae; genus Paenibacillus; species Paenibacillus sp. NPDC056722. The sequence continues at coordinate 518,382 of NZ_JBHTYV010000004.1, forward strand.
AAGCCCGATAACGAGCAGAACGGCGGCAAGGTAGATTAGTTTAGTTCTCCACATGATATAAATACCTATAAGTATATGTTTTCATTATTGCCTCCAAATTGATGTCCATGGCTTCTACTAACAAATGATGCTTTATTCAAATATCGGCTTTAAGGAAGAACTGTTCTTTGCAAAAATCTCTTTCGGATAAGGAATCGCTAGCTCAGGCAGTTCTTCTTCCTTAAAAAACTTCAGTTCCTCCGCCTCTCCATCCAGTCCCACAAGCGTTCTATTGATCATTGAACATTCGAATACCATGGCCAGATACTCCACCTGATGACCATTGTTATATTCGAATCTAAATTTCTCACCGCCAAACACGCCGATCATCCGGTTCGGATTAACCATGAGTCCCGTCTCTTCATACACCTCTCTGCGTATAGAACGAGATGGTTTCTCTCCCGGTTCGATGGTACCTGCTGGCAGACCCCATAGTGTCTCGCCCGGCTTGCGAATAAACAAGATCTCATCTTCTTCATTTCTTATGACGGCCGCTACTGAGGGAATTAGTAGCAACTCTGGTCCGATCTTTTCCCGTAATCCTCGATAGTACTCAGACATTGGCATGGCTAACCATCCTTTGGGTTTATGACGTGACCTTAATTAAACTACTATATATGTATATTAGACAAAGCCCCACGGTTGACCTTGTTCATCTTAACTTTTTCTCCCACCGGTTCAAGAGCATACAAAACGCTCACCTGTTATCGTGAATTTGCATACTCCAGGCTGATTACTGCCACAATAGATAAGCACCATGCCAATCATTCGATGCCAGGGAGGATTACACAATGAGTCCAGTCAAACCGGATAAAAACCTGATCAACACAGTAAGTGACCTTGAAACGACACCTGTGACAAGCCAGCAGGCCCAGCAGCTCGGACAAAAGAAAAAGGACCACCGGAAAGAAATGATCAGTAGTGATGATCAGAAATTCCAGAAGAATGAGCAGAATACGTATAAATAATATGAAAAAAGGGAGCCCTGTACCTTTGTACAGGGTTCCCTTTTGATCGTTAGGCCCAGCCTCTCATTATTATGAAGAGTATTCGCCTTGCATGACATTATATCTTAGTAGAACCTTCATCCCTCTCCAAGCTCCACTTCTTTCTGCCCCCGACCTCGGGTCCAGCAGGTCCATAGAATATCTGCACTAAATAACAGGATCACTAGCGGCATGGCTATCTGCCACACCACCCCCACCTGACGGTACAACAACACCATGAGCGGCTGAAGCACATACATACAAGCAATGGACAACATCCACCAGTATAAAGAAAAGTGCAGGCAAATATGTCCGTGAAGCTGGTAAGACATACCGGAGTAGTCCCACCATTGCTTGTGAAAAGCTTTTTGCAGTAGCCAACCACTAGCGTATTCAACCGCTGACGGTATCAGTAAGGCACACAACAGGAATATTGGAAGCGATACTTCCAAGTCCCGAACAGCCAGCAACAATAGCGGAGCCAAGCCGTACATCGGTTTGAATGGACCTCGCAGAAAACCTTCTTTGTGAAAGGTGCCCTGGCTATATAAATTGTAGGTTCCTTCGAGTACCCAGCCCAGAAAGGAATACATCATAAAGTAAAAAAAGTACTCGCTAACCACAGCAACTGGCCCGTAGTTATATAATGAGATAAACGGTGTTCGAGTGAAAATTGAAATGGATCCCGCCCCCTGACTGTACATCTGGTGAATGAACATCGGGGCATAGTATGCCTTCCTTAGTCTGGAAATATTCGCTGTAAGCATAACAAAACAGACCACCCATATGGATGGCCTGTTCGGCGTTCTTATCGCTGATTCTTTGGAAGCGGGTCAGGATGCGCGGATTCCGCAGGTTTAGCGACCCAGTCGTCTGCCTGCGGCTCGATGTCGACCCCACTCTCCATCTTCTTGATTTCCGCCAGTGAATCGCCGGATTTATTTTTCTTATTGCGGATGTCCGCTTCATTCTGAATATGATCCGTCATGTGGAATCCTCCTTTTGGGCTGTACGATGTTGGTTCTTAGTTATCGTTACCCGTTGAGGTTGTTTCCAAACATGGCGCAATGACGCTCCGGACGGATGATCTTGGGAACGCCGAGGAGTCCTGGACGTTGACAACTGTGCGGACAGCAACGACAAAACAATTGCATCGCAGTTTCTTCATAGGCTCATTCGCTGTAGACTCTGAACACAATATCCTGCTCGTAATTTCCGCTTCCGCAGCCGTATAATGCCAGTCGGCCCCGCCTTCGGTTCACTTCTGCAGCCGTAACCCTGAATGTCCATTGCTCGTGATGCCAGCAAATATCAGCCAGCGTCACCTCGGAAATCTGTTGTCCATCCATATATGTGCCGCTAGCGTTAATCCGCAGCACTTTTAGCAGACCCCGCCGGTTCACTTCATTCTTCCAATAATCCGCGGTCAGGGAATTCCTCAGTTTGCTTGACTCTCCAGGTCCGGTCCATCTTCCCAAATCTCTGTCGTTCAGTGTAAAGATGATGTCTGTCGGCCATTTCTCGTTCACATGCGACGCCTCGGAGCCGATTTCCATGGAGATTTCAATCTCCTGCACAGCGATGTCCCTGAAAAGATAATTAGGCACTTTGTATTCCACGTATCCCTTATCAAGCCACAGGACACTTGTATCAGCATGGCATGGGTCTCTGAACCTCCGTGTATCATCATCACAGTAGCCCACCACTTTATCAGTGCCCATTATTCCACAGCCAGGAGCGACTTGCAGATCGGTGTAATGCCCGACAGGGACGGACACCTCGACGACTTTTCGGGCAACTGCACTTGCCCCGGCCAGCTTCACCAGAAAATAGTTCGCAGACAGCGAACAATATTTATAGGTACCCCCGTCGATCCGTCTCATTTTGGAGCTGACAATGCCCGCTTTCTGCAGTTTAACTACATGAGAGCTGACAATTGCGCTGCTGAGATGAAGCTCTGCAGCCAGCTCCTTGATATGCATTTCCCGCTCACCCAGCAGATCTACAATCCGCAGACGGACTTCGCTGGCGAGTGCTTCATACACCCGCAGGGATTGGGTATCTGTCGTTAAGTACATGTGTACACCTCCATAATCATGATGGTCATGAAATTATATATCAAGGAACAGAATAAATACATAATTTTGGATAAAGATTGGAGAGTCTCATAAAAAAAACAGGCACGGAGTTTTCCGGCCTGTTCTTGATATCATTTTCTTACACCCACTGGATTACCTGACCAGCGTCTTGCCGTATCTTCACGCGTGGATCGTTAAGCCGATAGCCAAACGCCACCATACAGGAAATGCCAAAGTGACCGGCGTCCATAATTCCTTCTGCGGACAGGATTTCTTCAATCTTACGTTTGTTAAAGCCCTCAATGGGACAGGAGTCCACTCCAATTTGCGCTGCAGCCGTCATCATATTGCCTAGCGCAATATAGGATTGTCGGCAACCCCATTCAAATAGCGCCCGTTCATTATCTTTCAGTTCAAAATCATTTTTCAGGAAGTCATCGAACCTGTTTTTCCTTCCCTCGAAGGCCTCAGGTGGCATGTTTTGAACATTTTGCATTAGTCCACTGAGATAATCGGAGTTAGGCAACAGATCTTTAGGCAGTCTGGACAAAATAAGTACGAAATGGCTCGCCGTCCGCAGCTGTCTCTGCGCTCCCCAGGCATAGTCATACAATTTCTCACGGAGTACCGGGTTCTGAACCACCACAAATTTCCATGGTTCAAAGCCAAAGGAGCTTGGGGACAATCGTCCTGTCTCCAATATAAATTCAAAATCCTCATCGTTGATCTTTTTGCTACCATCAAATTCTTTGGTCGCATGTCTGAAGTTGTAAGCTGACAGGATTTCTTTTTTCACAGATGTTGTTTCCACTATTGATCCCTCTCTTCTTCTCATTGAATTGACGTATAACCGATCACAGTTTTAATATTAAGTTATATACTTCGTTTTTATAAGTACGCACATTAATGTGGTGTAGTATATAAAATGATACCAAGGGGAGAAGATCTCATGCCTAATCGAAAAAGCCGCTTTAGCGACGATATCTCACTGGACACAGGGCAGGCTTGCCCAGTAGAACATACACTGAATGTCATCGGTGGCAAATGGAAGGGAATTTTGCTGTATCATCTAATGGATGGGACCAAACGATTCAGCGAATTCCGCCGAATCTGTCCAGCAATTACCCAGCGGATGCTGACCCTGCAGCTTCGTGAATTAGAAGAAGACGGTGTAGTGCACCGTGAAGTGTACCATCAGGTTCCTCCTAAAGTGGAGTATTCGTTGACCGAATTTGGAAGAACCTTAACTCCGATCATAATGCTTATGAAGGATTGGGGCGAGGAATATAAAATAAAACAGCTTTCTACAGAAAGCTGCCGCATAGACACAGAAGCCGGCCATTGAGGCCGGTTTTTTGTTTCCCCCTTGATAGGGCTGTATTGTATGAAGATCCAACTTCGTGCGAACACTAGGTACGCCATGCGTTGTTTCACTCCAGCCCCTGAAACTATTCCCGTCGCCGGTACACGCCAGGGGATACACCGTAACGCTCCCGGAATACCTTATGAAAATACGTGTAACTGCCAAAGCCGCATTCTTCTGCGATACGTTCCAGAGTGTAGTTGCTGTTATCCATAAGGCTCAGGGCCATGGCCAGACGGATTTGCTTGGCATATTGGATCACGGAATAACCAAACTGCGCCTTGAACAGATGCACGGCTCTTGTCGGACTGATCCCGGCATGGGAGGCCACATCCTCCAGACGAATGATGGAGGTAGCATGCTCTTCGATGTAACCTTTCATTTTAAGGGCAAGCAGCAGGGATGCGGATGAGGTCACAGGTGCCTCTTCAATGGCCCGGTCGAGAAGCAGACATAAAGCCTTGAATAAGGCCTCAAGAATTTCCGCGTTACCTCCGTCCAACCTTCTTTGTTCAAGGATAAGCTGCTGCCATACGCTATGTATTTTGCCGACATCAGCAATTCTGATCTTCTTCGGGCGCTCGCGTTTGTTCCACCAGTAATCCACCCAGTCACCGGTACACATGACAAAATAATCGCCGCTGTGGCCCAGCGGACTTTGCTTCTCTCCGATCCGCAGATCGTAGATCTCCCCCGGAGGGAATAAAAGCATGTCCCCAGGGAGGACGGTCACCATCTTGCCGTCGATCAGCGCTTCGGACTCGCCTTCTACCTGGAGCCGGATGATATAGGTTTCGAGACCGTTTCGGAATAACTGCCGAAAGGGCTGATCATGGCTGACGTAGGCGCTGAGCTGTATGTTCACGCCAATTTTTTCCATAGTCACTCCTCTTTTCTTTACACTTTCATGACCAGATTGATGAGGTTATTAGCCATATTGTTTCTTCAAAGGAGGCTGGAATTCCTCCTATAATAAATTTATGAAATTACCTAGGAGGTTATCGTCACTATGAGCCAAGGAACTATTCGCGTCATCCAGACCGCTAAAGATACTGCAGATCGACTGACAGAAAAGCAAGCGCTTACCTTCATTCCTGACACTGAGGAAAAAGAAAATACGCTGATCAATATTTATGATGATCTTGAATATCAGGAAATTGAAGGCTTTGGCGGTGCGCTTACCGAAGCTTCGGCAGTAACGTTGGCCAAGCTAAGCGAAGAGAATCAGAAGAAAGTCATTGATGCTTATTTCGATCGGGAGCAAGGCATTGGCTACACCCTTTGCCGCTCACATATTCAAAGCTGTGACTTCTCACTAGGCAACTACACTTATGTAGAAGAGCAAGATGCCGAGTTAGCAACTTTCGATATTTCCCGTGACCACACGTCCATTATTCCGCTGATCAAGCGCGCTTCCAATGCAGTAGGTACAGATTTCCGTCTCTTCTCCTCACCATGGAGCCCCCCAGCCTTCATGAAGACGAATGGTGAAATGAACAATGGCGGCAAGCTCAAACCGGAATACAGAGAAGCCTGGGCCAATCTTTTCGTTAAATACATCCAGGCCTATGCCGAAGAAGGCATCGATATCTGGGGAGTCAGCGTACAGAATGAAGCCAAAGCACAACAAATTTGGGATTCCTGTATCTACACCGCTGAGGAAGAAAAGGATTTTGTCCGCGATTACCTCGGACCTGCACTGGAGAAAGCCGGCCTGTCCCACGTTAAGGTATTGATCTGGGATCACAACAAGGAACGGGTCTATGACCGTGCCAAGGTTGCTTTTGAAGACCAGGCTGCATCCAAGTACATCTGGGGCATCTGCTTCCACTGGTACTCCGGAGATCACTTTGAAGCGTTGTCTGCGGTACATGACCGCTTCCCGGATAAGAAACTCTTCTTCAGCGAAGGCTGTCAGGAAGGTGGCGTTCACCTCGGTTCCTGGAAGACAGGCGAGCGTTATGGCCATGACATCATCGGTAACCTGAACAATTGGATGTCTACTTGGACCGACTGGAATATCCTGCTCGACGAGCAAGGTGGTCCTAACCATGTAGGCAACTTCTGCGACGCCCCGATTATTGGCGACACCGTACAGGATGAACTCATCTTCGAGAGCTCCTACTATTACATCGGGCATTTCAGTAAATATATTCGTCCAGGCGCTAAGCGCATTGGAAGCTCCAAGTACACCGATCATCTGGAGACAACAGCGTTCCGCAACCCAGACGGAACCATTGCTGTTGTCGTCATGAACCGGACAGACAATGAGCTGCCGTTCACCCTCCGTTGCCGTGAACAGCTGGCTGAGACCTCCATTCCGGGTCATGCGATCCAGACACTTCTGTTCAAATAAGTGAACAAGAAAACGGGTACCCTCCTTATTATTAGGACGGTACCCGTTTTCCATGTTGCTAGTGGTACAGCAGCCAGGCTACAAGTGGAGCAGTAAAGGAGCCAGCAATAGCGCACACGGTCATCGCGACCGAGCTCATGGACAAGGACTGTTCCCCATATTCCAGCGCCTTAGCCGTTCCCAGTGCATGTGAAGCCGTTCCTAGACCAATTCCAATCCCGATCTCGCTGCGGACTCTGAACAGCTTCAGGATGTATGGGCCGGCAATGGCACCGGTAAATCCGGCAATCATGACAAAGACAGAGGTCAGGGACGACTCCCCTCCCAAGCTGCCAGAGATCTGGATCGCTACCGGCGTCGTGATGGACTTAGGCAGAAGTGAAAGAATATACTGCTTCGGAAACCCCATCAGCAGAGCCAGCAGGATTCCGCTGAACATCCCTACCAGAAGACCACTTAATGTACCTCCCAGAACCGCTGGAAGGTTACGGCGCAACACATGACGCTGGTTATAGAGCGGATATGCTAAAGAGACCACTGCGGGACCCAGCAGCTTGTTAATCCACTGTCCGCCGATCATGTAAGTCTCGTAGGGAATTTCAAAGTACAGCAGCAGGACGACGACCAGGAACGTCGCAGTTAAGGCTGGCATTAGAACAGGGATGCGAAATCTTTTATAGATCAAGGCCATCACCACATATATGCTTACATTGGCAAATACAATTGCAATCGCAGTCAGAATCATCAAGCTTCCTTCCCTTTCTCTTCCGTACCTGGCAGGGCCCTTGGTACATCCATGCTCCATCTGGCAAACCATCTGCTGGAATGCGCCGCCGCACCAATTGTGACGGCCGTACTCAAGACCAGCACTACAATCAGCAGCAGCCCTTTTCCGCTAAACAGACTTAAGTGATCGACAATACCAGCTGTCGCGGGAATAAAAAATAAGGGAAGATACGCCAAGATCGCCGCAGACCCGTGCTCAATCCATCGGACAGGCACAACCCGGCACAGCAGCAGAATAAAAAGAAGCAACAGGCCGATAATACTTCCCGGTATGGGAAGATGCAAAAGCTGCTTCACAGCCTCGCCAGCCAGGGAGAATAAGTACAGCAGTACCACCTGAGCAATAATTCGCACAATCTTCATCAGACAAAAGTCCCTTCACGGAGTAAACTATCCTTATGTTATTGTAAAAAATGGACTCTATCAGACTAACAGAGATTTCATGATTTTTTCAATGTATAATATGAAACTCTGATGTATTTTCACTAAGTGCCGATTTTTGTTATAATCAATTCAATTCGTACTTATGAATTGAGACATAGAAGAAGGGGACGTTTGCATTGTCAAAAATAATCAAGACTTTAACCATTGCCGGTAGTGACTCCAGCGGAGGCGCTGGCATTCAGGCTGACCTGAAAACTTTTGAGGAATATGGAACGTACGGCTTCAGCGCGCTGACCACCATTGTAACAATGGACCCGGACAACGGCTGGCACCATAATGTCTATCCGGTGGATGCAGCTATCGTTGCCGAGCAGCTTAAGACCATTTTCGCTGGCGGTCCAGTTAATGCCATGAAGACCGGTATGCTGGGCAGTGTAGAAATTGTTAAGGTAGCCGAGCAAGCAATCCGTGAGAATCTGCAGAGCAATGTTGTCATTGATCCTGTTATGGTCTGCAAAGGTGAAGACGAGGTGCTGAACCCGGAGAGCGCGCAAGCGATCCGCGATTTGCTGCTGCCTCTAGCCACCGTAGTTACACCTAACTTGTTTGAAGCAGGTGTATTGTCCGGTCTCGGCAAACTCACTACTATCGAAGATATGAAAGAAGCTGCACGATTGATCCACGGACTGGGTGCCCGCAATGTTGTTGTTAAGGGCGGTAAGGCACTGGATGGCTCCAAAGCAATCGACGTCTTCTTTAACGGTACAGACTACACCGTCTTCGAAGCGGATAAAATCGAACCGGCACACAACCACGGCGCAGGCTGCACCTTTGCGGCTGCGATTACCGGTGGACTTGCGAACGGCCTGACCGTAGACGAAGCGGTTGCCAAAGCGAAAGACTTCGTCTCTGCAGCCATCCGCAACGGCTTCGCGTTCAACCAGTACGTAGGACCGGTCTTCCACGGCGGACACCGCCTGGAACAATAGGTCTCGCCCATCTGGCGAACAATCTTGTCATACAAAAGAGCAGAGCCGATATCCTCGGCTCTGCTCTTTTTATACGGCTATAGTAAGCTGCTCAGCAGCTTTCAACTTGTTAACGAGAGTAGACACCCTATTTGCCTAAATGCGCCCTACAGGCTATTTTCCTCAGGCTACCGTTCCCTCAGTTCTCCCTGACAGTCGTTTCAGCATCTTCACGTTCATTTACGAAGTTAAGATGGCTTCTGCCCCAACCACACATGCTATCCAGTACTACTGCAATCGTTCTACCGTGCTCAGACAGGCTGTATTCCACGCGTGGAGGCATCTCCTGATAAAAGATCCGGTCAATGAGCCCGTCCTCCTCCAGCTCCCGTAGCTGCTTTGTGAGCGTTCCCTGGGACACGTCCGGTATCCTCCGCCGCAGTTCCCCGAACCTCTGCGTCCCGTCCACCAGCAGCATGAACAGGATCAGAGGCTTCCATTTGCCCCCAATAACATCCAAGGTTGCCAGAACGCCTGTCAGTCTGGGCTCCTGCGAATTTCGTTTCATCATCATCACCTCTCCTGTTCTCTCCATCATACCTGTGACGCCCCTCAATTGCACGTCTCTCCTGATAGTACGAATTTTCGTACCGGGTACGAATAAAGTGCGTACTGTGCAGCGCCGTTATTTTACCCAATAATAGAATGGAAACCAACAAACGAATAAAGGAGAACAACCTATCATGTCAACTCTTACTCTACAAAAACAGCGGGTCGTTATTATAGGAGGAAGCTCCGGGATTGGATTGGCAACAGCCAAACAAGCGGTGGAACAAGGTGCATCCGTCGTTCTGGCAGGTCGGTCCTTGGACAAACTGGAACTAGCAAAGGAAAGACTGGGCGCAGACTCCGTAGAAATATATACTTTGGACAACAAAGATGAGGAACAGCTGAAATCCTTTTTCGAGCAAGTGGGTCCGTTCGATCATCTGTTCACGCCTGGAGCCAGCTATGTCAGAGGTCCGATCACGTCAAGTGCGGAGGTTGCCCGCAGCTGCTTTGACGCTAAATTCTGGCCACAATACAATGCAGTAAAATATGCTGCTCCGCAGATGCGCCCGAATGGCTCAGTCGTACTGATGTCTGGTGCCTTTGGGCAAAGACCGCTCACAGATGGCGCTTCCTACGCTGCCTGCAATGGAGCCATAGAAAGTCTAGGTAAAGCGCTGGCGGTGGAGCTGGCTCCTATTCGGGTCAATGTCATTTCCCCGGGAACGATTCACACAGAATTTAACTGGGAAGGCGCCGAACAAGCGGTTCGGGACGAATCCTATAACGCCTATGCCAAAATCAACCTGCTCGGCCGGATCGGCACAGCCGCAGAAGCCGCACATACTGTTGTATACCTGATGACGAACGGATATACCACCGGCAGCACCCTGTTCCCGGACGGCGGCTATATTTTACGCTAATCTCTTAGCATACTCTAAAAACAAAAGGTGCCCCGGACAGCCAGAAAGCTGGCTAATTCGGGACACCTTCTATGTATTTTCTGAATTATTTCTGTCCAGTCATGGCCAGATAGCTTGTCTCACTCACTACACGGCGTGCGGTAACATAACGATCAGCATAATACGATTCCGACAATTTACTGATGCGAACGCCCTTGCTGCTGGAGGAATGAGCGAACTCACCATCACCGATATAAATACCTGCATGAGAAATTCCGTTACCAAGGGTATTGAAAAATACTAAATCTCCGACACGAAGATCTTCTTTAGCGACAGCTGTACCCGCTTTAGCTTGGGACTGCGAGGTGCGCGGAAGATCTCCCGCATTGAACTTGTTGAATATGTATAGAATAAATCCGGAACAGTCAAAACCCGCTGTTGTTGTGCCTCCCCATACATAAGGAGTACCAATGAGTTGGTTCACTTCATTGTCGATCTTAGCGTTAACGTCACTGGCAAATGCGGCTGGTGCTGCAGTTAATAGAATAGCGGCTCCAAGTACAGAAACAATAAACTTCTTCAGACCGTGATTCTCCCTTCAAATGCCTACGGAGTTAGCTGAGGGTTCGGTTAAAGGTTTCCCTATATTCCCTTGCTTTCAGGAATAATTCACCCAGATGTGGTTCCCCCGTTTTCAACGATTGAAATTCGGCAACATTGATTAATATTTTGTAACTATTTGTATAGTAGTATAGATGTCCCCCTCCTGTCAATGCCATTTGATAGATTAACAACTTTATTTGCTCTTACATTCTTTCTACATATTCATAGATTATACTGCTATTTATCGCTTATTTTTCAGGGGATCGACCCTGCTTTTTCTAGCAATTCTTCCTCTATCAGTCCCGCAGGTGTACATGAATATGCAGATGAAAAACTGGTAACATTCTTGTAATCACTGCGGGTAACGTTGGATGAATACCGGTAATCAGATCGGAATATCTCTGACTAATGCCGGTGATTTGCAGCACAGTTACCGCTCCTTATAATCATCAAACAGATTAAGCCAGCGACTCTGCCGCTTCTTCATATATAATTAGAAGGTGGTACGCCTCATATTCTATAAAAAAACTACTAAAGTTCTTTTGGCAGGAGTGTACTTGTGGATCACTGATCAATGGAACTTCATTTGTTTGTTTCTATGATCCGATTTGAATGTTAGTTCAATAAATTCATTATTCTTTTTGCATATGTAATCCAATCCTTATTATCAGTATTTATTTCTATCGTTGGTAGGATCGATAAACTAGATTGTTTACGTAGCTCTGATTGGGTTTGTATAAATTCATCGGCTGACTTTCTGATCTCTTCTCTTGATTTGCTTATCCATTCGTGAGGTGTCCGACTTTGCATTCTTCCCTCTACGTTGCTAGAAGAAACCGTTAATAATACACATGTAGCCCCCAGATGGAGCATTTCATTTTCAAGTGATTCAATTTCATACAAGGAATCGGAGGGGAAGGCCAATCTGTGATTCAGATGGAATCTTTCCAATATAAAAAATATACCTCTAGACGCCCGAGATGCATCTGGACCCAAATATGTGGACCACTCATTTAATTGTCTTAGCATGCTAACCCGTTCTTTCAATATATGAAGATGTTCATCACGGCTTAAGCTTTTAAATTCTCCATGAACATTATTTAATACTTGGGAATAATGCTCACTCAAGACAATAATACTACGCTCCGATGATTCTTCTTGTGCTTGAAGTAGCTTTAGAGCTTTTAAAACAGATGTTTTTCCTGCATGAGAATAACCCTCCAAGATAATTCCTCTGATATGGCTCATTAAAGACCTCCAACTAACAATTATTTGAAATTAATTATAACTATACCAAAGGGGAGTACTTATGAGCCAAAGATTTTATTTTTTATAAGCCAACATATCTAGCAGTACGCTAGCTTCATCATTGTATACGATGACCCTGACCGTCTTTGTCCCCTGCATCACCAATTCAGCAACGCTTGCTTCGACGACTGAGCGCAAGTCACTGCAACGAATTTTAGTGTACTCCTTACTGCTACAACTGAGGCTCTATCTTGTGATTACATTAACTACAGTGTTGGAAAAAGAAATGCCTTATGACGCAGCCCCCACATGCGACCATCCTTCCGCGAACGCTCCATATATACGCCGGACAGCGAAATTCCTTACTCCCCCTCTCCCGCTTTTACTCTCCCGGGTTATGAATCCTCTCTTTTCCGCGCATACTACTCTTACACATTCAATATGAATCACTGCGAGAGGAGAATGCCGTATGACGCAATTATTCCGTAATTCTCTGCCCGCTGGGGCGAGTCAGCCTGCGCCCGTGCTGCCTGTTCCTCTTTCTTTCAACCGGAACTGGCTACAGGATTTGGAGTCAAAGCTTGATAAAGGCGGACCCTGGGGAGACTGGCGATTGTCACAGCTGGCCGTGCAGGGCGAAGAAGCGGGTCTGGTTAGTAGCTTCGACGAATTGCAATGTATGAAGCATTTGTCCGGCCTCTCCCCGCTTCCCCACCAAATTGATACAGCACATAAGGTGCTATTCCAAATGTCGGGTCGGGCCATTCTCGCCGATGAGGTTGGACTTGGCAAGACGATCGAAGCCGGGCTGATCCTCAAGGAGTATCTCGTACGTGGACTCGTGTCCAAGGTACTGATTCTCGTTCCGGCCTCCTTAGTGCTGCAATGGGTTCGGGAGTTGAACGCCAAATTCGGCATTTCTGCCATTGCTCAGAAGAAAGCCTATTCCTGGGGTAACGACATTGTCGTCGCTTCTCTGGACACTGCCAAACGTGATCCGCATAAAGAAGTACTGATGAACAACGAGTACGACATGCTGATTATTGACGAGGCCCATAAACTCAAGAATAAGAAGTCAACCAATTACCAGTTCGTACAGCAGCTGCGTAAAAAATACTGCCTTCTGCTTACCGCCACCCCCGTGCAGAACGACCTCGGCGAGCTGTTCAATCTCATTACTTTGCTGAAGCCGGGACAGCTGGGGAATCAGGGCGATTTTGCCACCAACTTTGTTGTCGATAAGCGCCAGCCTAAGAACGAAGAGCAGCTCCGCGGGGAGCTGTCCAAGCTGATGATCCGCAACCGCCGCGGAGAGGGACCGGTCAATTTTACGAAACGCAAAGTCCGCAACATCCCCTTGACACTGTCGGAAGAAGAGAAGCGACTCTATGACGGGGTTACTGCCTTTGTCAAAGACCAGTATCAAGAAGCTGGCGGCAATCTCAGCAGCATGCTCTCTCTTGTCACTCTACAGCGTGAGGTATGCAGCAGCCGGGATGCTGTCTTTATCACCTTGGTGAACCTGATCAAGAAATTGCCTGAGGATTCCCCTAAGCGTGACCGGATGATGGAACTGCTCCAGACGATTCGTACGGTAAAAGCAAATACTAAGGCGGAAAAGACTCTGTCTTTGATTCGTGAAATGAATGAAAAGGTGATTGTGTTCACCGAATATAGGGCCACTCAGGAGTATTTGCTGCAATACTTCCGTGAAGGCGGGCTACAATGCGTTACCTATTCCGGGGGCATGAATCGCGGTAAAAAAGACTGGATGATGGATCTGTTCCGCGGCCGCGCCCAGGTGATGATTGCCACAGAAGCCGGCGGCGAGGGCATCAATCTGCAATTCTGCCACCATATGATCAACTTCGATCTGCCATGGAATCCCATGCGGGTAGAGCAGCGGATTGGGCGTGTCCATAGGCTGGGACAACAAAATGACGTGATGATCTATAACCTGTCGACCCAAGGCACCATTGAAGAGCATATCCTGCATCTCCTGCATGAGAAGATTAATATGTTCGAGATGGTCATCGGCGGACTCGACGTCATTCTGGAAAAGTTCGAGAAGAAGGAATCGCTGGAGAAGAGCCTGTACAAGATCATGCTGGAATCGCAAGACGAGGAGCAGTTACGCAGTGGTCTTAACCATATTGGTGAATCGCTAAGTCAATTGAATACCAGCATCAAGAAGGAAAGTGAGACAACCATATGACCCTCTCCCCACAGCAAGTGCGCAAGCAGGTTATGGATTATCTTGAGGCCACAGACTGCTCGATTATTGAGACCTCTCCCCTGCATGTAACAGTCAAGCTCTCTCCGCGTGCAGATCAGATGCTCACAGATCGCCCCTATTATTGGGGCTTCGTAGAACGCACCGGGGTAGCACCCGAGACGCTGTCATTCACGTTCGTGTTCAATCCTGAACAATATGACCGTCAGGCTGAAGCCGCCTTGGCACCCCGGAGTCCAGGATTAGGTAATCCGGGGTTAATGAGGGCCGACATCGGCCATGGAATAACCAGCAAGCCTGCGGAAATAGAAGCCGCCACAGAACCTGCGGGCATCATTTCCGCAGGCTCTGTAGGGTCTCCTGCCCCTCCGGGCAATCCGCAGGACAGCATTTTGTCCCGCTACTTCGGCGTTGTACCGGCGCTGCCCCGGATAGGCCCCGGCATGATCAGGCGCGAGGATGTTATCTATGGCAGCAAACGGCTGCGCCAGATCTGGGAAGCTGCCCGCGAGGAAGGCAAATGCCTCTACTTGTTCGAAGATCCTGGGAGTCGCCAGCGGACAACCCTGTTCTCAGCAGCCTATGAGCCGTGGCTTGGAGTCTATTACAAGGTGGAGATGTCATGCGACCTGAAGCGTGAGGAGCTGCATTTTATGGGAATCTCTTTGGTCACAGGTGTCATCACCTATGAATTTGGAAGCAAGCTGTCACCACTCAAGTTGACCCCACGCCTCCCAGAGAATGTCCATGTACAGCCGCTTGAAATGTCGGTGACGGCAGGCGCGGAACAGCTCGAGACTAGTCTTACCGCTCGTCTTGCAGAGCTGGATTATAGCTGGGCGGAAGAAGCTCGTGAACGATTGCGGCTAGAGCTAGCTATCATCGACGTCTATTACGAAGAATTGCTCAAGGAACCGGATGAAGAGAAGCGTAAAGAGATCGAGGAGCAGTATGCCCGGCGCCGGCAGGAAACCTCATGGCAATATGAACCGCAAATTGCAGTTTCTGCGGTGACCTATGGACTGTTCCATTTGCGGAAGACATAGAATGCGACCCGGCTCGCTAAAAGCAGGCAAAAAAACAGCGGAATTCCCGCAGCCGGCCGCGACAGCTTGCAACACTCTTTTTACAGCTTGTCCTTTACAATATCAGTAAGCCCATGGAGAAGAAAGGTGATCGGTGATATGAAAATATTCGTCCAGCGGGGACGCCGCCGCAGGCTCCCAGCTTCCCTCCTGCTGTTGTTATGCCTGGTACTGGCAGCAGCAAGCTTTGGTTTCCCAACGCAGCTCGCTGCGACTGGTAGCCGAATAAGCGTTGTACAGGCTGTCTCACAGGAGGTACCGCCCATCTTCCGGTTTCAGGAGGCTTCCGCCCCTGTCACTCTGGAAGACTTCGCCCAATCGAATATCGAGAAGCTCTCTGAGCAGGCCCCTTTCAAGGAATGGGCAAGTGCAAAGCCTCAATATTACCCACTGGGTCCCGGAACGCATGGCTGGCTGGTCAATGTGATGAACGGCAAGCAGCGCATCGGTTATATGATTATCTCCGCCGCAGAGGATGGAGGCTATGTACTGAGTGAATATGGAGCCGGAACCTATGGTCTCCCCTACAGCTTGAGTGAACTGCACCGGTTACTGGTGCAGCAAGGACTTATTTCTTCTACTTATTCGGGTACTCTGGAACTTACAGCGTTGTATGCACCCCTTCTGCCAGTATGGAAATTAAAGATTGACGGCAAGCTTCTTTTTATCGATGCCGCTGCACCACAGATCCTGCCCTGGACGCTAAGCCAGGCGGATAACGCACTCAAGAATACAACAGTCAGTGTAGAGGATGTAACCAGTAAAAAGGCTACCGTCCCTCATACTGCTTACCGGACCGGAGGAACAGACGACCCTTATGCCGATTTGCTATGGCTGACATCGCCCAAGCTGGCTGTCAAGGATGCGGACAGCTTTACTGCTGAGATTGCTCCCGGCGTAAGCCTTGTCTTTCAGGCAGCGGGCCGCAATGACCTGTTCGGAGCGCCCTTTACGATTACAGGCTACCAGAGCTGGCTGCCGGCAGAGAAAACTGCGGACGCCAAGACGGCTCTATACGCAGCTACAGGGGCAGGAGGCAAACGTTACTTGCCGCTGTCCGTATTGATCCAGAGCGGCACGCTTCATAAGTTACCCGGCAATCGTACAGCGTCATTCAATTAGAGATACGTTGATGATGTGATCATGAGGATATCTGAACATGACAAATAACCTTCCAGCGCCTATTTCTGGCACAAGGAAGGTTATTTGCTTTAGTGGGCTGGACTAGAGCCAGACTATGCATCATGCCCGTTAAAGGAGGATACAGAGTCCTTTTCCTTTCGTGGCCAGTTCCCCCTCCAAATAGACCAACCCATAGGGATCATACCGAACCACTTCTCAGACCACGGCTGCTTCGCCATTTCCTTATGGGAACGGATACTGCTACGCGGGTCCTCGATAAATACGACTATTTTCTCGGTGATATACTTCACCAGCTCATCGCCGCCTGAAGCCATATTGGCCACCTCCTGCACTGTTTATCCTTGATCTGATGGACACTTCATTATAGCTATAGTGTGCTCCTTCATCAGAAAAACTAAACCCTGGGGAAGAGGTTCGTATAGGTTTGCCTGTAGCGGCACAATCTAACAGTGTAACCACTCCCAGATCTTTTTCCCATTTCAGAGTAAGGAGGCGTGTTAAGATGAAGTTGACCATCGGGCCAGGCTCCTCCAGGTTCCTACGCCGGATCAGTCTCTGCTGGGCGGCTGGAATGCTGCTGCTGACCCCAGGCTATGCCGGAGCCGCACCGGTGCATTCCACGCAGGAGCAGCAGCATAATGATGAGCGGCACCACATGCTGGGCCATGGCCACCGGATGATCCTGATCGATGCCGGGCACGGAGGTGTGGATGGCGGTACCTCCCATGGGAAAATTCTCGAAAAAGATATCACACTGGATATCTCCCGCAAACTGTTCCTGCTGCTGCGCAGCGATGGTTTTGATGCGATTCTGAACCGTAACGGCGACTATGCGCCCAGTGAAGAGAACCACTGGCTGCGTAGCTCCTCCCGTCATCTGCGCGATCTGGCCCAGCGCAAAGAGCTGGCCGAGACATTGCCCGCCAACATTGTCGTCAGCATCCATATCAACTGGGCTTCTTCCCCGTCCAAGCATGGACCGCTGGTGCTGTATCGTCAGGAAGGGCGCAGCTTCATGCTCGCCAAGTCGATCCAGAGCCAGTTGAACCATCTGTATGGTACGCAGACGGATTCAAGACCCGGCAAGCCCTTTTATCTGCTCAATAAAATAACCGCCACAACGGTAATCGTCGAGGCGGGTTTTATCAGCAGTCCAACGGACCGGGCGAAATTGTGCAGCCCTGCTGGCCAGCAGGAGATTGCCGAAGCTGTAGCGAACGGCATTGCCGCTTATCTTATGGAAGTGTAGGCTTGGGAGCCCACTTCCATTCTTCTTTTACAAGATCGGAGATCCCGATGAAGTCGACCGTGTTCTTCATGTCTTCAATGCCGCTGCGAATCCCCGCTGCGGTATTTTTGCCTTGCACACCGACGTGCCCGATGGTTACGCAGTAACGCTGATTCAGCGCCCGCTCCTGCACAAGACGCATTTGCTTCCGCACATGGCTCGCGGTATGAACATCATCCAGAAAAATATGGTTCTCCACACGGGGCAAACCGATCTCTTGTGCAACCTGGCCCACCACAGAACGGTAATTAGTCTTGCTGTCCACGAAGAATAGTCCACGCTCCTTGCAGACAGCCAATATAATACCCATGATCCGGGGATCTCCCGTCACTTTTGAACCCATATGATTGTTGATGCCGATAGCATAAGGAACATTTTCCAGCGCCGCCTCGACTTTCTGCCGCACCTCTGCGTCGGTCATCTTCGCCAGCACTGCTCCTGGGCCCAGCCACTCCGGTCTGCCGCTCTTTGGCTCCATCGGCAGATGGACCAGCACATCGTCTCCACGCTCATGAGCACGTTTTGCGTCCTGCTGGGAGGTAGGAAGGAACGGCATTACCGCCACGGTGAGCTTAATCGGCAGGGAAAAGATTTCGTCCGTTCCCTTCATGTCGTTACCAAAATCATCAATAATGATAGCCACCCGGCTGCGGGTCTGACGAGAACCCTTTGCCTCATTTCCCGTTGGTACAGTGCTTTTTGGACCGTTCAACGAAGCCTTCGGTTGTCCATTGACATCAGCTGCGGTACTATCCGTAGTCTGTACTACCTTACCGTTCAGCGCTTCGGCTGCTGATGCAGCATAGCTCCCGGATATCGCCAGGCATCCGGCGGACAACAGCACAGCAATGTTTCTCCCCCCGGTCATGAGCCGATGACGCCATTGGTATTTCCTCATGCCCTCATCTCCTTCTCACTTTGGATTGTGTTCTCATTGTTTGAAGTTTGGAGGGCAATTATGTAGGGTGACACTGCGCAATAATTAACATTCGCCTTGGAAGTGTCACGGTCGAGCTTAAGAGAGACTTTGATAACGGGAAAACACCTGAAGGGGTGAAATCCTTGTGAATCAAAGGTTCGTTTTGTACCTTAGGGCACAAGTAAGAGTAAGCTGTTATTTTGAACGCCTGAGTCATTTGCGATAATTTACGTTGTGTTGTTTAATGCCTTATATAATACAATTGAATTTGATTATTTTTTACCTTAATATTGAAAATAAACTACAATTAATCACTCAGAAAGGAATGATCATAATCCTCGGATATCTGTTTATTTTTATAGCTAATTTCATATTCGCCTATTTTATTTATGATGACGCAAGCATGGTTAAGCCTTTATTCCATTCTATTATTATAGTACTCATAAGTTTCATTATGGATCTCGTAAGCAAACACAGAAAAGAAAAGCTCAATAAGCCGCTATAGAAACAAATCCTCAATAAAATTATTTCCCCACTCAAGGCCCATAATGATAAATATAGCTTCAAGCATACCGATCCCTTGCATTGGAGAATCTAATTCCATGGACATTGTTGCCGACATCACTAAAAGCCCACTTAGACGGTCGTTATATCACTTCACCAGGGCCTCCAATCTGCAAACCATCGCCCATTTCGATGCCCTGTACCCGCCATCCGTTATTGCACCTCAGCTATCGGCAGGCATGCGTCGCAGCGAGAAACATACCACCCTGT
Source organism: Paenibacillus sp. NPDC056722 (assembly GCF_042790635.1). NCBI lineage: Bacteria > Bacillati > Bacillota > Bacilli > Caryophanales > Paenibacillaceae > Paenibacillus > Paenibacillus sp. NPDC056722. The sequence continues at coordinate 538,086 of NZ_JBHTYV010000004.1, forward strand.
TCAATGAGCAAGCGGTAGTTCTGAACGCTCATTTGCGCATTACCGACGAAGCAATGGACCCTAACACTTCTCCGGAGCAATTTAGAACCTGTCTCGACCGTCATGTATTCCTCTGGCCTACTAAACGCGATTGCCTGGCGATGCTCGGTATGTATTCCCGCCGGGAGCCTGATGAATCCTTTGCCATTCTCCAACTGGATGCTGCTGCACTACTGACGGATCATTTTGACATCATTGCGCTTTCCAAATATGATTCCGGGAGCTCTCCGCGGTATCCCCATCGGATGTCCTACCGGAAGTCCTGCGAAATGTTTCTCCCACTCAATCGCTTCAGGCAATCAACAGCCACTTTTGTCCCGGGTAAGCCCTCCGAGATCAAAGAAATTCTGGTCAAAGGTCCATTAACACCGCTCAGCAAATACTTGCAGACTGTATATTGCACAGCAGAGTCGCTGGTCCCACAACAGTGGAGAGCCTTGACCGAAACTTTAGCGGAAATACGTGAAGACAATAAATGATTTCTACTGTGACGATCTCGCGATCTCACTGCAATTAGCTCCAATTCTATCCTCAATCCGTCACACCCACCAGAACTGCTCTGGCGACCTGAACATCATCATCGGACAACCACACTCTGACCGTAAGAGCTGTGCCTTTTTGTCCCATCAAAGAAACCAAATCCGCCGCAGAACCTTTCTCATATCTGGAAATCAGCTGATTTTTCACTGAACTTATATGTCTGATGAAGATTTTCGTTGCAGCATCCAGGGAGATGCCGGTATACAGCTCACTGGCCGGATCCACCGTTTCCGATGTTGATACAGTAGTTATATACTTAGGATTCTGATAGACTGTGATAGTACTTTGCTCCGCCGCCTTCAGATCACCGAACAGGTCACTTGTACTCTCATCCAGTCCCGCCATAATTCCTTTGTTCTCATCAATATATTCAACCTTCTGATTGCCGAACGGCAGGAGATTGCGATCCACAATCCCAATCACCGCTATACCGCCAATCCCCGTTACAAGGAAAAAGACAACGACAGCATTCAGTACCTGCTCTCTCGAACTCGTCCTCCGCTCGATCCTTTTATACACAGCAATCCCAAGCAGCCCTCCGATTAGATTCAACAGAACATCGTCGATATCGCTGCTGCCGAGTGCCAATACATACTGAATGACCTCAAGCGATACTGCCGTGGCCACCAAAATGCCAACCTTGAACCGAAAAGAGCGTATTACACCCATGTAAGATACAAAAACCCCCAAAGGAATAAACAGGGCAATATTACCCAAAGTATTCTCCAGCAGTCGTTTTAACCCTATAGAATCATCGCTGAAGTAAGTTGTAATTATGTGATAGGGAATGAGGTTCACACTTCGCAAAGCAAAACTAGGTGTGCTGAAAATTGCTGTTACAGGGATCGTCTTGAATAGGATAAGGTTGATGGCTATCACAGCATACCCGGCAAATAACAGATAGAAAGCTACTTTCACTATGCTGTTTCTCCTCTGGATGAGTTCCATTTACACATACCTCCCAAGTAAAATATGCTCCTATTTTCACAAGCGCCTTCTAACTCTTATCATAACTGGCTCCCTTTGATTTGTAAAATATTCCATTATAAACAAAAAGCAGCGAATCTCCTCTATACAAGAAGACTCGCTGCTTACTAGTACTGCAGCCATTTGCCAATGGCCACATATTAAATTACAAATGCCGCTTCCGTATCTTTAAGATTACTTAAGAGTACCTTGACCTGGTCGGACATTTCTTTCATTTCATTGACCTGGTTCATCTGGCTCTTGACGCTTTCGGAAGATAAGTATGTCTTCTCGGATGACTGCCGGGCAATCTCGGTCATCTGCACGATCGAAGCTGTCGCTTCTTCCGTTCCTGCAGAAATTTCCTGGGAGGCAGCGGATACCTCCTGAATGCGGTTGAATACGGCCTCTATTTTACCCCGTATATTCTTGAGAATGACTCCAGCTTCCTCTGTCAATTGCATTCCGCCGGTAACTTCATCATTCACCGCCCCCATGGAGTTCAGAGCAGCTTCAGACTCCGTCTGCAGCGTATGAACCAGCCCGGAGATTTCCTCAGCCGACAGGCCGGTTTGCTCCGAGAGCTTGCGGATTTCTCCGGCCACTACGGCAAATCCCCGGCCAGATTCACCAGCTCTCGCTGCCTCAATGGCTGCGTTCAATGCGAGCAGATTGGTCTGGGAAGAGATCTGCCGGATAATCTGGAGGATCTCGTCAATTCTTTTTGTTTTATCAGTCAAGTTATGCAGCACTTCGTTCAACTGATTCACGGTAGACTTGATCCGGCCCATCTGATGAATCGTCTCTTCGAGCGAAGTATCACCTTGGTGCGCCAACGACGTCGCTTCTTCGCTGATATCAGCGACACTCTGGGATGAATCTGCAATGCGCTGAATGCCTCCGGCCGCCTCCTCCATGGCATCAGCATTGTCCTGTGACAGCTGCAATTGCAGATTGCTGCCGTCATACAACTCTTGAATACTAGATGCAATCTCCTGCGCAGCTGCTTCGGTTGTTTCCGCGTTTACTACCAGCCGATCGACCGCCCTGCTAACCTGCCCGGTTCCGAATCGTACGCTACCGATCAGATGTGTCAGACTCTCAGTCATTTGGCCAAAAGTCTGATACAGAAGGCCGATCTCATCCTTGCGCCGCTGCACAGGAATTTTGATCCGCAGATTACCACGAGAAATCTCTGTCGCCAGTTCCATAACCTCACGGATCGGCTTGGAGATTTTCTGGTGGATCAAAAAGTACTGGATAGACGCGAATAAAGCCAACAGAATCAAGCCGATGATCGAAGTATTGAACAACAGCTTGTCCGCGGATTTCAGTTCCCGTGTTAAGGAAAATACGACATCCACCACATAAGCGGTTTTATTATCAATATGTACGGGGGCGATAAATTGTAGCTGTTCATCCTTGTAAAAGCTCTGCTCCCGGTTATCACTTAAGGTTTGCAGCGCTTCTGACGTGATTGCCTGCCCCACTAGCGAACCATCCTTGGCAGCAATGACCTTTCCGCCTTCTGCTGCCTCATAGATTTTCATGGATACAATTTCCGGCTGCATCCGTACCTGCTGCTCCAGGTAGTTCTGCAGGCTATCGTCGTTAGTCTGGATCGCTGCACCGAAGGTTTTTACCATCATCTGCGCCTGCTCTGTATTTTCATCAATAACCAAGTTGCGGTTCTGTAAATGCACAGCAGTAATAATGATTGTAACCATCATGACGAACATAATCAGCAGCATGAGGTTAAGCTTACGGGGCAGATTCCAGAACGGAAGCTTGATCTTCTGGTTTGTATTGTCCATCATTGGTTCGTTTATCTGTGTATTGTCCATCATTGTTCTCTCCCTTCCGAAATGCGGGTCAGGGGATAACGATTTTGACTTCGGTCCCTTGTCCGGGCGCGGAAGTGATCGTAACTCCGTAATTCTGCCCGTAATATAGCTTGAGACGTTCATCCACGTTGTGAATGCCGATTCCGCCCAGCTTGGATCGTACCTGTGGTACCGGCTCTTGCCTTGAAGCCTCAGTGCCGGCTTCAAGAATGGCAGGATCAAAGCCTGCTCCGTCATCCTTAATGATAAACTGTACGCTGCCTTCGACTGTCCTGCCACAGCTGATCTCAAGAGATCCCGGTCCGTTTTTCTCTCGTATGCCATGGTAAATCGCATTTTCAACCATCGGCTGCAAAATGATTTTGGGAATGACCAGATCCGACAAAGCGGGATCATATCCCAGTTCGTATGACAATTTGTCGCCATACCGTTCTTTTTGGATGATCAAATACTTGGATACATGCGCCATCTCTTTTTCAATCGTCGTAAATTCTTCACCACCGCTCAGTGACAGCTGGAAAAATTCGGCGAGCGCCTTCGTCGTTGATATGACCCGCTCGGTATCCTGAAACTCCGCCATCCATACAATCGTATCCAGCGTATTATATAGAAAATGCGGGTTAATCTGGCTGTGCAGCACACTGAGCTCATGCAGACGCAGCGATCTCTCCTTGGTCTCAATATCCTTCAGCAGTTGACGGATCTCCAGTACCATAGAGTTGAAGTGCCGGGCAAGTCCCTGCACCTCTGTAACACCAGTTTCAGGCACACTGATGGCCAGTAGTCCACTCTCGACCTGCTGCATCGCCTGCTCCAGCCGGTGGATCGGCCGGGTCATGCTCTTCGCAATCCAAGGCGACGTTACCAAGATAAGCAGCAGCAGTGCTGCGCCAACCATAATAAACGATTTCATCAGCTGCATGCGAATCTGCTGCAATCCGTCCAAAGAACTGACGCCTACCAGGGTCCAATCTGTCCCCTTCAGATGGGTCTGGTAGACTAGACGGTTCTCCTTCAGATCATATCCCTGGGCCTGCTGACTCATGGCAATCAGCTGCTTCTGCTTGGCGCTGTCCACAAAATACGAAACGTCCTTATGATAGACCATTTCATGATTGCTGTTGATAATAAAAGCATACCCTTTGCTGCCCAGCTCCAAGCCGTTGAGATAGTCCTCAAGTCCCTTGTATTTGATGTCCAGCAGCACTACTCCAAGATTCTGTCCACGCTCATCTTTGACCTCCTGACTCAAGGAAATCACCCAGTTATCCTTGTCCATAGAGAACTTCTGCATCCGTGCAGAGGTAAGCGCAGGAATGTTACTATGTATGGCAGCTACATACCATGGCTCTTCCATCATATCCGACGAACGTCTCATATTCAATTTTTGTTCATTAGATAATACATAGCCATCCTTGCCGATCACGATCACCGACTGAATAAACGGGTCCGAAATCAGTACATTCTGGATGAACTGAAGGACATCCCGCTCCCCTGTTTTATTCTTTTCTGCCAGTGTGCGGACGGTCTCGGGATTGCGGGCGAGCATCGTGGACAGCACGTTGAGACGGTCAATATACATCTCCACATACGTGCCGCCCTTGGCAATCGCCATCTGACTGGATTCTACGGACTGGTTCATCACCACTCTGGATATACCGACATAAAGAACACTGCCCGTAATCCCGACCGTCAGAATGCTTATCAGAATGTAAATCCACAGAATCCGAAATTGTAACGAGCGAAAGAAGGGTTTCATTACTCTTTGATCCTTTCACGGTATTGCAGGGGCGACATGCCAAATTTCTTCTTGAAAGAAGAACTGAAATAGTTCGGGTTATCGAACCCTGCGTCCGCGGAAATTTCGTACACCTTTTTATCTGAAGCCAGTAGCTGCAGCTTGGCCCGTTCCAGCCTGAGGGATACGATATAGTCCTGAAAAGACACCTTGAACAGCTTTTTGAACAATGTACTCATATAGCCTGAACTGAAGCCCATCTGCTCCGCTAATGCGGTTAGCGAGAACTCCGGATTTGCGAGGTTGCTCTCAATCACCTGAGCCACATGCTGTTTTTCACCTTCCGGTTCACTGACCGGCACGGTTCCGCCTGTCCGCGACTGCATATCCTTGAGAAGGGTCAGCAGTTCAGTCTGCTGACCCTCATTCTTAAGTTTATTCACCAGTTTGCTCAAGACCTCGAACACATCTTTTCTAGAGACGGGCTTCAGTACATAATCATCGATCCCGATCTTCAAAGCGGTTACCGCATAGTCGTAATAATCATAACCGGTAATCACCGCAATCTTGACATCCGGCTTCAGCACCTTGATTCTTGTCGCAAAGTCCAGTCCGTTCATGCGCGGCATGTTAATATCCAGCAACACAAGATCCGGGAGCTGCTCCTCAAAAATCCGCAATCCTTCGTCTCCGCTCGCGGCTTCATAGATTTCACCAATATGAAGTTCATCGAAAGGGACGAAACGCTTGATGCCGTTTCTTACCAGATCCTCGTCTTCAACAAGCAGCAGCTTATACATAACCTTTAGACTCCTTCATCCTCATTTAGCGACAACAATCAGATCTCCATACCCTTCCTTATCCATGTCTGCCAACGGAACGAAACGGATGGAAGCACTGTTGATGCAGAAGCGTTTGCCGCCCTTGTCTGCCGGTCCATCATCGAAAACATGACCCAGATGAATATCCCCTGCCCGGCTCCGTACCTCTGTACGGGTCATGCCAAAACTGTGATCCTCGTCGTAAGTTACTACCTCCGGAATAATTGGCTTGGTGAAGCTCGGCCAGCCGCAGCCGGCATCGTATTTATCAGCGCTGGCGAACAGCGGCTCACCTGTTGTGACATCTACGTAGATGCCCGGCTCAAATTGATCCCAATATTCATTCGAGTACGCATGCTCAGTATCGGCTAGTACGGCTACCTGATACTGGATCTTGGTCAGCTTCTTTTTCAGTTCCTCATTGCTTGGCTTAGGATATTTAGAGGCATCAATGTGAATATTTACATCCTGCACCACGCTCAGATCAATGTGGCAGTACCCGTTCGGATTCTTCTCCAGATAATCCTGGTGATACTCTTCTGCCATATAGAAATTGCTTAGCGGCAGTGCTTCGGTAACGATTTTCTTGTCATATTTCAGCTGTTCCTTCGCGATTGCTTCCTTAATCACGGTCAGATCCGCTGCATTGCTCGAATAAATCCCAGTCCGGTATTGAATTCCCTGATCATTGCCTTGCTTATTGACACTTGTCGGGTCGATGACCTTGAAGAACGCAGCGATAAGCTGTTCGAGACTCACCCGCTTCGGATCATAGCTGACCTTGACCGTCTCAGCGAACCCCCTGTCCCCGCGGACAACATCTTCATAAGAAGGATTCTCTCCGGTACCATTGGCATAGCCGGACACAGCATCGCTAACCCCGTATACCCGGGCCATGTAAGCTTCGATGCCCCAGAAGCACCCGCCGGCAAAATAAATATCGCGCAGTTCACTCCCTGAGTAATCCACTTCCTTGTTCGGATTCGGCAGAGAAGCCGTTGTCGCTGTGCCCCCGCCTGCGGAAGCAATCCCTCCCGCTCCTTCAGTGATTAAATTATACGGCGTGCAAGCACTTAGTACCAGCAATAGCAGCAGTGAACCTATCAGTCCTAGTCGTTTCATAATTCCCTCCCGTATCCTTCTATTTTAATGTATGGATTGAAAAGTCTCGGCAATCACTTCATTGGTGTTATGTCCTGGTGCGCTTTTGACCAGAATGCCATCCGAACCGATATAATAAGAAGAGGGATATCCTCTCACGCCAAATTTACGAGTCAAAGTACCTCCGTCATCCAACAGCACCTGAATATGGTCGTACCCTCTTTTGGAGAACCAGTTTGTAAAATCAGCAGCCGATTGCTCCCCATTGTATCCAGGACTGACGATCGTCAGTACCTTATAGTCATGCTGCTCACTCGACAGCTGATCCAGTTCATCCAGCCCAGCCAAGCAAATAGGACACCAGGACGCCCAGAATTTCACATATATCTTCTGCCCTTTGAAATCAGCTAAGGACACTTCATTTCCCTGCAAATCTTTAAGCGTGAACGCTGGTGCAGGCTGCCCTTTGTTCACTGCCCCTCCAGCTACCGATACTGAAGTGACGCCCTCTCTACCATAAATACCAATCGCGCCTATCACTAGTAGGGCAGCTATTGCGACCCAGACCCATGTTTTCATCTTTTTCATGACGCCTTCCTCCTTCTACACTTGAAAATAGGTTGTAATCAGGTTCAGCTTATTGCTAACCAGCAGCAGTCCCATCACAATTAATACGATGCCTGAGATGGCCTTCAATACGCGCATATGCTTATAAATCCGACGCACCTTCGTTAACAGCAGGCTGGAGAATATGGCCATGACCAGAAACGGTAACGCCAAGCCCAGGGTATAGATCAGCATATACATGCCTCCCGCTCCCGCCGAGCCGCCGCTTGCCGAAAGGCCCAGCACAGCTGCAAGCACAGGACCGATACAAGGGGTCCAGCCGAAGCTGAACGTGAACCCGAGCAGAAAAGCGCCCGCGAATCCTTTTTTATGCTGTAAATCAGCGTCTATGCGCTTTTCTTTTTCCAAAAAAGAAAGCTTGATCACACCCGTCTGGTAAATCCCGAACAAGATAACGACGATTCCACAGACTGTTATGAAATACGAACTCCCTAGTACTCCCCCAAGTGCGCCTGCCCCGAAACCAAGCATTACGAAAACTGCTGAAAGCCCCAGAATAAACATCAAGGTTCTACCTATAAGCAGTGGCGAGATTGTCATCTTCCCCAGCTTCCAGACCCCTTCTTGACCGCTGCCCTGCTCTGAGCTGCCGAGGTAGGCAAGATACACAGGCAGTAACGGCAATATACAAGGGGAAAAAAACGACAGTACCCCCGCAGTAAACACACTTCCAAAATAAATCGACTCCGTCACCACTTTCGCCTCCTAACAGAAACTCCATTCTAGCCGTACTACTAGTGTAGGTTAATCTATCCAGATATAACATCCAAGCTGATCAGCATTTTCTATAAAATAATCATGTGTTGCTACAAGCATTGCCCATCTAACACGCAAGAAGACCACTCACCCAATGAAGGATAAGTGGTCTTCTGCTGTAGCTGTTTATGATGGGAGGGCGGTTATTTAAGTCTCTTTTCCAGCATCCCGACTTAAGAACCCTGCGCCGGCGCTGGGTGTTCCTCGATGTATGCCAGCGCGTTATAGACCAGCTCCGCCGCTTCGGCACGTGTGATCTTCTCCTGCGGCTTGAAATTATTGTTCTGATCCAGCTTGGCAATTCCAAGCACAAGTGCAAGCTGAACGGACCCGTCAAATGCAGTGCTAAGCTGGCCCTGGTCGCCAAATTCCATCGGCTTGATTTTGATCATCTGCAGATTGCTACTCGTCCCCATGGCCAGAATCAAATGGTGGGTGAACTCTTCCTTGGTCCATGCTGCTCCGGGGTCCAGGTCTTTGGACAGGTCAATATTGTTGTTGGCCGCAATGATCAGAGTATTGGCATACCACGCAGCAGCATTTGCTTTAGGGAAATAATCAGTCGCATGCGGCTCTTTGATAAATCGCAACAGATCAATATTCAAATCAAAGGCATTAACAAGAAGCTGAATTCCCTGAGCTGCAGTCAGTGTGCCCTTAGGATCAAAGCGATCACTGCTAACACCCTGTATGTAGCCCTTCTGCTGCAAAGAGATGATCTTATCCTTGGCCGGGATATTCGCAAGATCGGTAAATGCCACCCCGGCGGCAAAGCTTTGTCCAGTAATCGTGAGAGTAAGTATAGCCGTAGCACCAAGCATTGCAAATTTTTTGTTCATCATTGCTGTCTCCTCGCCAGTAATTGGAATGTTACAACCCTATTGACGAGTGTTAGCACATAATGTTGCAGCGATTTAAGAGAAGCTGCTGAATAGTCTACTAATCTGCGTTCTGATCTATTGCCTGCCGCATATTCTGGAGTTGATTTATAGCTCCTCTTTTAAATCTGGCTTGCAGGCAATGGTTGTTCTGCATAGCGGTTGACCGGAACAGAGAGTCCCAAATGTCCCCGCAAGGTTGTACTGTCATATTCCGTCCGGTAGATGCCCCGTTCCTGAAGAATCGGTACGACTAGCTCGACAAAGTCAGTCAGGCTGTCCGGTAGTGCAGGCGGAACGAATATAAACCCGTCAGCGGCGCCATTTTCAAACCAATACGTCAGCGTATCTGCCACTTGTTCCGGTGTTCCACGCAGGGACTCATCCGATGACACATTGCTGATTTTAGAATAAAGCTCGCCGATCGTCAGGTCCTCTTCACGAATGATTTTCTGAATTCTATCAAAATCACTCTGGATGCTGTTCACTTCCCGCCAAGCCACTTGCGATGCAGGGGTATCCAGACTGTAGGCGGTCAGATCGACATTCCCCACATAGCCGGACAAGAACCTCAGGGCCTGCTCCTGTATAACCGTCGAGTCCAATAGCGCTGCCTTCTCTGCTGCCTCGGCTTCCGTTCGCCCGATAATCGGAGAGATGCCCTGCAGAATAAGCAGTTCGTCCTCTCTCCGCCCATATTTAGACATCCGGCCTTTCAATTCTTTGTAGAAGTCTTTGGCTTCTTCGAACGATTTTTTATGACTGAATACCACCTCAGCCGTTCTTGCAGCCAGTTCTTGCCCCGGGTTGGAGGAGCCTGCCTGGAATAGCACCGGATGACCCTGTGGAGTGCGTCCAATATTGAGCGGCCCCCTAACTTGGAAGAACTCGCCTTCATAATTGAGCAGATGCACCTTCTCCGGATTATAAAATTCGCCAGTTTCCTTGTTGCGGATAAAAGCATCCTCTTCCCATGAATCCCATAAGCCCTTCACTACATCGATGAATTCCTCTGCAATCTTGTACCGGTCATCATGAAGGAGATGCTCCTTCCGGCTGAAGTTAAGTGCAGTAAGTCCAGTCGCATCAGCGGTGGTCACCACATTCCATCCAGCTCTCCCTCCACTAATGATATCGACCGAAGCGAATTGCCGGGCTAAATTATAGGGCTCGTTATAGGTGGTGGAAGCAGTGGCTACAACCCCGATATGGCTAGTAGCACCCGCAATAGCAGTAATCAGAACAGTAGGGTCAAATCTATTTAGTATTTGTGAATGTGAATTCTCGTCAACAGCCAAGCTGTCAGCGATAAAGGCCGCATCAAACAGGCCTCTTTCGGCTTCCTGGGCGATTTTTTTATAAAAGCCTACATCGATACTGGCATCCGCTTGTGCTTGCGGCAGCCGCCACGAACCGATATGCATGCCGGTTCCGACAATATATAAACCGATTTTAATTTGTCTAGCGTCAGACATAGATTTCATCCTCTCCGTAATAGACCTGAATGATTGCAGATGGAAAAAAGATCCTGTTAAACATAGTTAATAAATTGGTATACTCAGTTTTAATTTGAATTTATGATACATTAGATTTCAGTGGAAATCAATTCCTCTATTGAGCAACTAAGGATTGACATTCGAAGTAAAGCTGGTATGATTTTAATAATTCTCATGTGTTTACTAGGAATTAAGCGTCATTATTTTTCATTCAACTTTAGGAGGGTCTTTACAGATGAGTAAGAAATCAAAATGGGGTCGGCTTTTATTAACAGGATCTATGGTATTGGCAGTTTTGCTGGTATCTGCATGCAGTAACAAGGAGACAGGCTCTGCCAGTGAAGCTTCACTGAAAATAGGAACGACAGATATTCAGAGCGATTTGTGGAACTTTGTTCGGGATCAAGCCAAAGAAGAGGGATTGAAGATTGAGGTCGTCACCCTATCTGGTCAGGTAGATATGAACCAATCGCTCGCCGATGGAGACCTCGAAGCCAACGCCTTCCAGCATATCGCTTATCTGACAAGCTGGAACGGCATTCACAATTCTTCTCTGGTGGCAGCGGATACGACGATTATTGCCCCCCTCGGCATCTACTCCAAGAAAATTAAGAATGTAGATGAGATTAAAGACGGCGCCAAGATTGCGATCCCGAACGATCAGTCCAATCTGGTCCGGGCCTTGAAGCTGCTCGAAACAGCCAAACTTATTAAGCTCCCAGAGGACTTCGACCTTGCCAAGGGCGGGGTGGATCAAATTGCAGAGAACCCTCATAAGCTCGACATTATTACAGCGCAAAGCGGTATGCTTCCAAGAGTGCTGGATGACGTTGACGCAGCCATTATTAATAATGGTGTAGCTCTTGAGGCAGGATACAAGCTGGATACCTCCCTATTCCATGAGAACGAACAAGAGAGCGCCTATGTTAACGTGGTGGCAACGAAAGAGGATATTCTAAAAGACAAAGCAGATGCTTTCAAGAAGTTGAACACCGTACTTCACTCTGACAAAGTCAAAGAGTATATTCAGCAAAGATATGAAGGAAACTTCATCCCTGTCACTCGTACCATTGATGATGTTGTAGAAACATTTAATAAAGAATACGGAAAGAAATAGCATAACGTAAAAAGGATCAAAGTATCTGATTTCCAGATATTTTGATCCTTTTTCTTTTGTCCTCAGACGCCATTTCTATACCAAATGTTCTTCCAACAAAGATACAAACAACTCCATCGCTGGGCTAAGCCACTTATTCTTATGATGGGAGCAGATCGCTGTGATACGTTCAGATTCAAGCTCTGTCGGCAGTTCAATAAGAGATTGCTTCCTTAGCTCTTCTTCCACTGTAAAGCGTGGTAAATAGGCCACTCCTAAATTACTGCTTACACAGCGCTTCGTTGCTTCAATGCTCCCGACCTCAATGATGTTGTCCATTACAATGTTCTTGTCTTTAATATACTGATCGAATTTTTGCTGAAAAATGCTGCTTGGATCATTAACAATCATGCTGACTGCTTTAACCTGATTCTTCGCCGTAAAGTTATGCTGATCCTCGACCAGAAGCGGTGAAGCGATCAACACCAGGTCATGTGCAGACAAAGATCTGTTCATTACAGAGGCAGAACTCCCCCCTACATCATAATGTATCCCCAGATCAGCTCCCCCGCTTACGATTTTGTCTTTAATGACATAGCAGTTTAGGGCTTGCAGGGATAACTTCACACGCGGAGCCTGCTCTTTAAAAGCTTTTAGAAGAGGCTGGAATTTATAGATTAATAGGGATTCAGGAATAGCAACATTCAGGTCACCGCTAATTTCAAGTGTGCTTTTACCATAGTTACTAATCTGTTCAGTAGACTTAATTATGTTATCGATCAGCGGCAAAATCTCTTTTCCGGCTTGCGTCAGTACCATCTTCCGTCCTATCTTTTCAAAGATCTTGACGTTTAGTTCCTGTTCAAGCTGCTGCATCTGAAAGGTAATCGTGGACTGTGTATAGTTTAGCTGCCGGGCGGCATTTTGAAAGCTTCCAGCTTCTAAAATGGTTTTCACTGTGTACAAATATTTCAATTCCATGAGAATATCCTTCTTTCAGTTCAATAGAATCGAATTTTATTATTCATTGTTTCAATTATATTAAAATATCGATTTATGCTATCGTAACGTAAAAGGAGGTGCTTTTCAATTGAATATTACACTATGGATCTCTTTTTTCGCATATGCAATAACGACAGCTCTTTCGCCAGGACCTAACAACATTCTCGCATTAAATGAAGTCAGTACTTACGGGTTGAAAAAAAGCAAGCCGCTGCTGCTCGGAATTTATACTGGCTTTCTGGCAGTAATGATCCTTTGCGGCTTCTTCAGCGTAATCTTGGGAAGATATCTGCCTGGCATCCTGATCTATTTAAAATATGTCGGCAGTATGTATATCTTGTACCTCGCCTTCCGTACGATCACAAGTAAACCTGCAAAGAATGAAGATCAGGAATCAGGTTCGTCATCCTTTTTGCGCGGCTTTATTTTGCAATTCGTAAATGTGAAAATAATATTATGGGGGCTGACCGTTTTCATCGCTTACATTCTCCCCTATTATTCCTCGTATCCTGCAATTGCCGGCTTTATCCTCTTGTCGGCTGCAATCGGTAACGGGGCAACACATGTATGGGTTATCGCTGGCGTGCTGCTTCATAATGTCATTAACAACTACTGGCGAGTGGTCAATGTAATTATGGCGTTATTGCTAGTTTATAGTGCTATTAATCTACTGCTAGATTGAGAAGGAGTCCGAAATAATGTCCTATGAGAAGATTGTTACGTATTTTGAAGAACAGGGAATGACCGGTCGAATCAAGCATTTTGACAGTTCATGTGCAACGGTTGAGGAAGCGGCTAATACCATTGGTGTTGTGCCCGCCCGAATTGCCAAGACACTAAGTCTCAGAAAAGATGAGGGTTGCATGCTGATCGTAATGGCCGGTGACGTGGGTATCGACAATAAGAAGTTCCGTCATTACTTTGGTATGAAGGCTAGGATGCTTACGGCATCTGAAGTGGAGGAACAACTGGATCAGCAGGTTGGCGGTGTCTGTCCCTTCGCTGTCGCGGATCACATTCCTGTGTATATCGATGTCTCAGTTAAGCGCTTTGATACGCTGTTCCCGGCATGCGGCAGTCCTACCAGTGTAGTTGAGCTGACGCCTGATGAACTTTTCACCCATGGCCATGCTACCGAGTGGGTGGATATTGCGAAGCAAGTAGAGAGCAAGTAAAACAATAAACAAAGCCCATTATAGCCGCAAGAACACGCCATAACTTTTTATACTTCAAAAAAATAGAAGCCTCCATCCCGCTTCAGTGCCGGTTTGGAGGCTTGTTGGAAGTCGGCTCATCAAGGATAAGCATATCCAAAATCTTCATTAGGCCTACCGCCTAGATTAAACACTGTTTCTGACCACCGGATAAAATAGTTTTAACAGCAAATAGGAGCATTGTGCTTAAACAACCTATTACTTCTTAGTAATCGTAAACCAATTCACATTTAAGCCGCCTAAGGTTGGAAAAGATAAAGCAATTTGCTGTTCTGTAGATGAAAGTACGACATCATGCGAGATGGTGGTCCAGGTCTGCCATCCTCCCGTTGCCGGGACTGTAATGGTGCCGAATATTGCTCCGCCTCCAGCCCTTTCAAATTGAATTTGACTGCCATTGGGGCTAGCTACCCTATAGCTGATAGTGTAAGTCCCCGGAGAAAGGGGAGTTGGCGTTGAATAAGTCATCCAGTCACCAGGATCGATCCATCCCACATTTTGCCCTCCACCAACGTCTGTTGTGTCTTGCTTCTGAACGCCATTACTTTCGATGTAATTCTCTGCCTCAATTCTTATACTCGGTGTTTTCTCCTCGACTTTAATCCAGTTAAGATTAAACCCTCCAGAGGGAAATGATAATTTTAAAAGCTGCTCTCCAGCAGAAAGATTAACATCATGGGAAATTGTGGTCCAGGTCTGCCAACCGCCTGTAGCAGGGACTTGGGCAGAACCAAATACCTGACCTGTAGTACCATTCTCAGCTTGAATGGTGCCGCCTCCATTTGGACTGGCTACCCTGTAACTTACTTTATACGTATTAGAGGAAGCGACATTGACGGGATAGTTTACCCAATCGCCGGGATCGATCCAGCCAACATTTAGGCCACCGCCTGTATCCGTAGTATTCTGAGTTTGTACTCCAGACATGCTGGAATAATTCTCAGCTTCTATCGTACCCGGCACACTAAAGGACGTGCTAGGCTGTTGACCGCCACCCATCCATAAAAGAGCATTAATAATAAGTTTATTCTGCGTCTCATCAGAAAAAGTATAGGATTTCGCTGTGTTGTTTGCATAGTTCATATCATTATGACCCATATTGGCATACATCATTTTATAATTTTTATTGGACCAAACTATAGGATAATAACCACTGTACCAAGATTGGTTGGGATCCGTACCAAGAGGAAAACTCACAGGATCGACGGAATATAGGATATCAATATTGGGTTTGGTGCGCAGATCAACCGACCAGCTATACCATTCGCTTGCAGGGGTTTTGAATGTTGCCGGCATATTACTGGTGGCAGGATGGGTACTGTTCTCAAGGCGCAAGGTAGCTGGCGTTGGGAACCACGTGTTTGATCTAAAGGCCCCCGACCCCAAAAATTCGTTATAGTACCAGTTCCATGAAGAAGGGTTTGTGGTGAAAGCACTTACATGAAAACCCAGCCATCCTCCGCCATTTCTCATATATTGCTCAAATGCGGGTCTTTGAGCAGCAGGAGGTACATCATCTAAAAAAATGACAACCTGGTACTGGGAAAGATTAGAAGTATTTAATTTACTCCAATCATTTGTCGATTCGTATGAAAAATTGTACCTGCTGGCAAACTCAGGGAACCTTCTGTTTGCTTCGTTTACAAAGCTTATATGGGCTGCGTCCCAAGTTCCGTTGTAAAAAGCTATGACTTTAAATTGCGGACTGGCTTCTGCGGCCTTGGCACCATAACTAAAAAAAGAACCTATGAATATAAAGCTCATACAGATAGCAAAGACCCGGGTTAACAATGTATTCGATTTTGTTACATTGGACATTTCCCTACCTCCATTTCTTTTTTGAAATTCGCTTGGAGTTGTTACGCAGAGCGGCCAATTAATTTTTATGCATTATTAAATTTATATATGATACAGAAATCACACTGGGCTTCCTAACGGGAACGAATCTTCCCCGGGGAAGCTCCATAATGTATTTTGAACAAATGATAGAAGTGACTAAGATTATCAAATCCGGCTTCATAGGAGATTTCCAGAATCGTCAGATTAGTGGTCAGCAAAAGATTTTTGGCATAACCGAGCCTCAATTGATTGATGTACGCCGTCGGTGTCGTGTGGAGATATTGCTTGAATACGCGGTTGATATGGCCAACACTATGATCGGATATTTCATTCAAGCGGCTCAGACCGCCTGTGAAATTTTCTTTTTTCTGCATGTCCATAAGAAGTGCATTCAGCCACTGCGGGATCTCTTTCTGGTTCTGATCCTGATCATTGAAAAAGTAGTAGGTCAACGCATCCGTCAGAAAACTGCGCGCTAAAATCCTGGCCCTCTGCTTATCTATGCTCGTATACAGATGAATCAGCTTGCTCTTCTGGACGAGCGTCTCCATATCGAAAGACGGCAGAATGACATAAGGCGGCATTTTCAAGCCTTTCAGCTTCCCGGCAAAGACGGAATTTTCAAAATAATGAAAAGCATCCTCCACCACTTCTTTATAAAAGTTAACATTAATGAATTGGCAGTCATTCTCCTCATAAAAGTCATACCAGTGCATGTCGTCCGGGCGGATGAACACCATCGTATTAGGCTCCAAAACCTGTGCCTCGCCATTAATATGATGTACGCATCTACCTTCTGTGATAATAAAAATTTCATAATAATCATGATAGTGCAGCGGTGTGGTGTGCTTAATCGAATATTCAATATGAAAAGTGGACTGTACCTGGGGGTCAATCAGCGTTTCGGCTTTTAAAAGGGTCGCTTGTGTCAATTCTTCTCACCTCATATGATGTCAACTCCGGCCAACGGCCTGTTCTTCAATCTCCTGTTAAATCCTATGTTAATATAGCACAAAAAAAGATGAAACAATACAAGACTATCCTGATATCCAGCTGATACTATATACCAATATAGCACAATAAAATTCTTAAAAAGCAGGTGGAATGCAGATGCAATTGTTAACACTTAGCGGTATATGGCAGATGAAAAAAACGAACGATTCGGAATGGATCAACGGCAACGTTCCTGGCTCTGTGTTTAATGATTTACTTCAGGCCGGTCAAATGGAAGACCCGTTCTTCAGAGATAATGAATATGACGCGCTGGAGCTGTCCAAATCCGATTTTGAATACACCAGAGAGTTTCCCGTGGAAAAAGATCTTCTGGACCATGATGTTGTCCTGCTGCGTTGCGAGGGGCTGGATACCCTATGTGACCTTTCTATAAATGGTACGCTTGTTTTGAAAGCGGATAACATGCACAGAACCTATGAGGTTGACGTAAAAGATGTGCTCGTTCCCGGGATCAATGTGATCCATGTCCTCATTCAATCGGCAACCCTGTACGCTTTGGAAAAAGAAAAAGAACAGCATCTCTCAAGCTGCGCGGATGCCGTTCCAGGGATCTCTCATATCCGCAAGGCGCACAGTATGTTCGGCTGGGATTGGGGTCCGCAAATTCCCGATGCGGGGATTTGGCGGGACATCACCATTCACGGCTATGACAATGGGCGAATTGATGATGTATATGTGACCCAGACACATAGCGAGAACAAGGTCCATCTGGACATCAAGGTAGATCTTCAACATTGGTCGGAAGCCGAACTACACCTGCGGGCCGTTCTGGAATCCCCGGATGGGCAAGTGTACGAACAGGTGTCCGCCGTCAACCTTTCTCAGACCTCACTGGCTCTGGCAATTACCGACCCGCAAATCTGGTGGCCGAACAATTTCGGCAGTCAACCTTTGTATACCTTAAAGGTGGAACTGTCTAGCGGAGCTAAAGTCATTGATGACAAAACACTTACGATCGGTCTTCGCACGCTAACTGTCAAGCAAGTCAAAGATACTTGGGGCGAGTCCTTCGAGTTTGAAGTCAACGGTAAGAGCATCTTCGCCATGGGCGCGAACTATATCCCGGAAGATAACGTCTTCGGGCGGATCAACTATGAAAAAACAGAAAAATTGATTAAAAGCTGTGTGGAAGCTAACTACAACTGTATCCGTGTGTGGGGCGGCGGGTATTATGCCGATGATTATTTCTATGATCTGTGCGACCAGTATGGCTTGATTGTGTGGCAGGATCATATGTATGCGTGTGGAAATTACGATTTTACCGACGAGTTCAAAGACAGCATCACACTAGAAACGATCGATAATATGAAAAGAATCCGTCACCACGCCTCCCTCGGTCTGTGGAGCGGCAACAATGAGCTGGAGTATGCCTGGGCATATTGGGGCTGGGGAGAACGGTACGGCGAAAAGCTGAAACAAGACTATCTCAAGCAATTCGAAGAGTATTTGCCGGAGTTGTCCAAATCGCTTGATCCAAACACCTTCTACTGGCGGTCATCCCCTTCCTCCACGGGTAACTTCGATGACCCGAACAACGAGAACATTGGGGATATGCATTATTGGGATGTCTGGCACGGACGAAAGCCGATCACCGAATTCAGAACTCTTTTCCCGCGGTTCATGTCGGAGTTTGGTCTGCAATCCTTCCCGTCACTAAAAACTGTGGAGTCGTTCACACTGCCAGAAGACCGGAATATTTTCTCCTACGTCATGGAGTCTCACCAGAAGAACGGTACCGGCAATGAGAAGATTCTGTACTATATCAGCGAATATTTTAAGTATCCGAAAGATTTCGATAACCTGCTGTATGTCTCCCAGCTTATACAGGCGGAAGGCATGCGCAATGGGATCGAGCACTGGAGAAGAAACCGCGGAAGATGTATGGGCGCTATTTATTGGCAGCTGAATGACATCTGGCCGGTAGCTTCCTGGTCCAGTCTGGACTATTTCGGCAGATGGAAAGCAGGTCATTACGCGGCTAAAAGATTCTTCGCTCCGGTACTGGCCTCCGCGTGCGAAGAAGGAACCACTGTCTCGCTGCATGTGACCAACGAAACCTTGAACGAAACCACAGGACACCTAAGCTGGCGTCTCCTGAACACCCGTTCCGAACTCATTCAGAGCGGTGAGCTGGCGGTATCCGTTGATGCTCTTTCCACACAGGAGATCACCAATCTGGATTTCGGTTCTGTACTGGACACCAAGCAGAAGCAAAGAGAAAGCTACCTGGAATTCGACTATATCGTAGACGGTCAATCGGTCAGCGGAGGAACTGTACTGTTTGTGAAATCCAAGCATTTTAATTACCTGGACCCACAGATCAGCACCTCTGTCACCGAGACAGAAGATCAGTTCATCGTTGAAGTTAAGAGCCAGTCGCTCGCCAAATTTGTGGAGCTTAGTTTAAGCCATGCGGATTCCCTTTGGAGCGATAACATCTTTGACTTGTCCGCTTCTGCCGCAAAAACCGTCACCGTCTCGAAAGATAGCCTATCAGAGCAGCTGACACTGGAAGCCTTTAAAGAGCAGCTTACCGCTCGCAGTTTGTTTGATACATTTGAATAACAATCATAAAGAGGCTCGTAAACCGCTACAAATGCTGGTTTACGAGCCTCTTGTTATGCTACGCTTCGGCCAAAGCCTTCCCCATTGTTCGGGCTATTCAGCGCTAGTGATTACCGCCATAGTATATGACCATGTTCATTTGGCACTTTGTATTTTCTCTGTTGAAATAAGAGTGTGGTCTGTCCGCTTTGAAACGAATGGCGTCACCAGCTTTAACTTTATATTCGGTGCCACCAACCAGTACCGTCATCTCCCCTTCAAATACAGTAATGTATTCTTCGGTCCCCTCCTGGTGCGGCTCGGAAATTAACTCCCCTCCCGGATCAATATCTACCGTGTAGATTTCGAATTTTCTTCCATCGTCATAAGGAAAGAACGGGTACAAGCGGTATTTTTCCTCTTCAGTAAGAGATTGAATATCCTCTTTGGCTACAACCACCGCTTCCGTTTGGGATTGATTGATCAGAGCAGTGAACGAAACCTTTAGCCCATTTGCAATCTTCCATACCGTTGTAATCGATGGATTGGACTCTCCCCGCTCGATCTGCCCCAACATCGTTTTACTTATTCCTGTCAATTCAGATACTTTGTCCAGGCTGAGCTTTCTCTGGTTACGCAAAGCTTTCAGATTTTTAGCGAAGATCAACTGAATATTATCCAAAATACTCAACTCCCTGCTATTGTGCGTTATAGCGTATTTATTGTACAATCATGAAGCACAGAATGTTATGACGTACATTTTGTTCAATTGTAGCATATATTTGAGGAGTGGTTTCAAGCATGTCTTTTATTCCGTTTTTGTCGTATGTCATCGTTACTACCTTTACACCAGGCCCCAATAATATAATGGCCATGTCAAATGCCAGCCGAATGGGCCTGAGAAGATCATTTCCTTTTATTTTAGGCGTCGGTGCAGGCTTCTTAGCTATTATGTTACTCTCCAGCTATTTCAATCTGGTATTATACCATTTCATTCCACGCATAAAAGTTGGGATGAACATTTTGGGATGTCTATATATGCTGTATCTGGCTGTAAAGATTGTTAGAAGCAGCTCCCAACAACGAGATGATTCTGCTTCCAATAACAACTCGTTTTTCTCTGGATTATTGCTGCAATTCATTAATCCCAAAGTGATCCTGTATGGAATTACTGTCATCTCCACCTTTATCACACCCTACCATTACTCGAACTTCAGATTGATAGGCTTTGCTGTCTTTCTTGCTTTTGTCGGCTTTCTCGCGACCTTTAGCTGGGCACTGTTCGGCTCTCTCTTCCAAAGCTTTCTGCTAAAGTATCAAAAAGCTTTTAATATTGTCATGGCATTACTACTAGTGTATAGCGCTCTATCTGTGTTCAGCTAACGTTCCTCTAAACTTTGTGCCTTTTAGGCCTATATGCTATACTTTCCTCAGGATATGTGACAGGGGGTTGTATAGACATGGCAACGCAGAATTGCTCATTAGCTAGGGTGTCCTCATGCAAAGCCTAATACTAGGGCGATACTTTGTGTGAGGTGCGATAGAACAGATTTCATCGCCCAAACTTAACATTATCGTTTCTAATAATGGGCTTTGCACCTTATATTTTTCCATTAAAAATAAGGGGCTGAAAAGCTATGAATACACCATTCATTAGAAACCACCAATATAACGTTATTAAGAAACAAAGTGAATTCCTTCAAAACACACTGCGCACCGTCGCAGACCGTAGAGTTTTGGAGACCGTAAGATTTCGTGCTGCAACAATCGTTACTGAAGCCTTTCCTTCTATTACACAGGAGCAGCAGCAGATGCTGGAACAAATCTCGACCTTAGAGTCGGGTTATGATTTCCAGAGATATGTCAGCGCACTAGAGCCTTACCTAGAGCCATATCCGACGATTACGCTAAAACAAATTCAGAAGTTGTTCCCTAAGACTAAGAAGCTAAAAGTACCTGATCTCTCATCCATCGATTTTCGATTTGTGACGTATCTGAGCTGGATCGATATTGCTTCGAATAAATTATTCATTGTATATCCATTCGAAGGTCAGTTCATTGGGATTGAGGGAAGAATTACGCCGACACATAAGAGCGGGTATTGCCTGTTCTGCAATCGGCATCAAGAGCTTGCTTTCTTCTCGGTCAAGACCAAACCTGCGAACGCTTCGCCGGATAATTATTCTGCGGTTGGTCAATACGTCTGTATGGACAACGATAAATGCAATGGGATTATTACCGATACAGGACCGCTGGAGAAGTTCATTCTTTCGGTTCGAAAATAACAACGAACCAAGAACCACACCGAGCATACGCTCGCATGTGGTTCTTGGTTTTTTTACATATTTAGCTGTTCTTGTGAGACGATCACTAGCCGCTTCCAGGCCTGCTTTCGCCATCGGTAGAACATCATTAAAGCCCTGATCCACTCATCAATTGCAAAGGCAAGCCAGATACCTGCCAAACCAAAATGCAGCACCACACCAAATAGAAATGCCATCGGTACACTAATCCCCCACATCGAAATGATCCCGATGAGAACTGGAAAACGTACATCTCCTGCCGCATTCAAGGAACTGATCAGCACCATATTACAGGCTCTGGCCGGCTCCAGAAGAATGGATAACAGGAATAATTCCCGGCCTAGTGAAATGATCCCGGCGTCTGAAGTAAACAATCCAAGTAACGGACTTGAGATAAAATAGAGCAAAATACTGACAGCCGTTGTCACGAGTAGCCCCGTCTTTAAGCTTCGCAGTCCTGAACGGTAGGCATCCTCCTTGTGGTTTGAGCCGATTAAATGACCCACAATGATCTGGGTAGCCGTGCCGATAGACATTGAAAACACAAAAACGAATGAGGTTATATTCTGTGTATAGATCTTGGTCGTTAACGCCGCTACCCCTAGCACGGAAATAAAATAGGTAATCACACCCTGTGACAAATTATACGATATGGGTTCGCCTGCCGATGGAAGCCCCAGCTTAAACAATAGTCGGATATCTTCTTTCCGAAAGCTCTTTAGTGGAAGCAGCCGGACACGATGAGGCAGGCTGCGACTGCATAATATAAGCAATACCAGCAATGCGAACAACCTTGAGACCCACGTAGAAACAGCTACACCTCCTACACCTAAAACCGGCATACCAAAGGGATGTTTAAGTACAATATACACCCCGATAATATTGATAACATTGCTGGCCAGGGACACCAGCATCATTTCCTTCACGATGCCGCGGCAGCGGAGCATGGTACCTAAAGTCATGTTAATGGCAACCATTAGCATCGAACTACCAACGATCGACAGAAAGACCTTGCCTTGCTCCATGATCCCTCCCGATAATTTGAACACATTAAGAAAAACACCAGGGCACAATAACAAAGTCATACTTATGAGAAGGCCAAGAATTACATTAAGTGTAAGAGAAAGCGCACTTATCCTCTCCACATCCTGCGGCCTGCCTGCACCCAGCGATTGATTCAACACTACAGCAGTACCTACAGTCAGAAATCCAAAGAACATCCCGGCAATGGTCAACACCTGATTGGCCAATCCTACAGCCGTAACCGCTGTATCGGAGTAGCCGCTCAGCATCATCGTATCGACGATGCCAAGCAGCATTCCGAACAGGTTCTCCAGAAATATCGGCCAAGTCAGAGAAAGCAGACTATAACTCTTCAGCCGATCCTTACGTTCATCCGGCAAAGTTTAATTCCTACCTTTCAAGCATTATTCTTTTATCGAACCAATCATCACACCTTGGGCAAAATACTTTTGCAGCAGCGGATAAATCATCAGAATGGGTGTAATTACAATAATAATCGTAGCCATCTTCAAGGAAGTGCCAGTAACCTGGATCTTATCAATCATTTGCAATTGTGCAGGATTGCTCGCTTTCATTAAGGTATCTGCCAGCGCCTGCTGTTTCGTCAACATCTCCTGCAGTACCGTAGAGAGCGGCTTTAAATTGGAATCACGGACATAAAAGGCTCCTGTAAACCAATCATTCCAGTGCTCTACGGCATTAAACAATGCAATGGTGGCAAAAACAGGTTTGCTGACCGGGACAATAATCCGAAAGAAAATGCCAAAGTCGCTGCAGCCGTCGATTCGTGCGGCTTCTTCCAGACCTTCCGGTGTCTGCTGAAAAAATGACCGCATAATCAACATGTTCCACACACTGTACAATGCCGGAATAATGTAGACCCAGATACTATTCGTAAGCGAAAGATTCTTGAGCACAATATAATAAGGAATGATTCCGCCGCTAAACAGCATTGTAAAAAAAATCAGGAAGGTCAGCTGCTTGTGCCCCGGGAGAGTGCGGCTCTTAAGCGCGTAAGCGGCCATAGATGTCAAGATCACGCTCAGAAAGGTACCTACGACCGTACGAAAGATAGAAATCATAAACCCATTCAGAATATTGGATTGGTTGAATACTTCACGGAAGTTCTCTAGCGTAAACTCTCTTGGCCAGAAATAAATGCCTCCCTTTGCCGCATCAGATCCCACGTTGAAGGCTAGCGCAAGTACATTAATAAGCGGCAATAGGATACTAAGACTCAACAATATCAATAATCCATAATTCATCACATCTACTGTCTTTTCCATACCTGTAGAAAACATCGAAGCTTTCTTCATGCCATGTATCCCCCGTTGTCATACAGAATTAAAAGAGCAGCTGAGTTTTAGGGTCCTTACTTTTTTCCTCCAGTAGTTTGATGTAATCATCAAGCCCTGCAATCTGAAGCTGCTTCGCCGCAGCATCCAGTATCGTCTTTGCCTCTGTCATGTCCTTAGCATAATAGGCTCGAACCACACTCTCCTTGTACTTGTCGAGCGCCATGCTCAATTGATTCCCTTTGCTGAACTCTCCCAGGAAGGCAAGTGCTGAATAGCCGTCTTTCACTTTCGCTTGACTCCTTTTTTCGTCATATCCCCAGTATTTAGCGAGTTCAAGTGGTACTTTATCTTGGTCTGGAGTCTCATTGGCGCCATAGGTTGCCTCACCAAAATCCTTGAGATCATCCACATCTGTACCCCCAAGAAACCAGCCCCAACCGTTACCGACCCCTGAAAATCCAAGCTTCTTTGCACTAACCGGGTCTTTTTGCAGCAGATCAAGCACTTGTTTCTTTGGTACCGGATTTCCTTGGGAATTCAAATCATAATCCCGGCCCTCAAGTCCATAATTCCAGAGCAGCTTACCTTCACGAGTAGCGAGGAAATCAGCCAGCTTCACAATATCTTCCGGATTTTTGGTGGATTTAGGAATGGACCATGCACCGTATCCGCTTTTATAAGTCAAATCCATCTGATAAGGACCGTCTACCGAGTTCAACGGACCCAGCGGAACATACCGACCATCCTTGTCTTCGTCAACGTAATTATGCATTTCCCCTACAATCGCGAAGGAATCATTAAGCACGCCTTCTTTTACACGGGTCTCTTCCATCGTGTAATACTCCGGATGCATCAACCCTTCTTTTAGCAGCTTCTGCACAAATTCTACGCGCTTTAGACCATAGTCTGTTTGACTCTCATGCAAGATTTTACCGCTAGCGTCGCGCTTGAAGCCTTCACCGTTAAAGCCTGTCCATACAAGGTCATTATATAGCCCTTGTCGGTCAGAACCTCCCCAAAGGACAGGTCCGATCGGAAACACAGCCTTGCCGTTCTTATCTTTGAACCCGCCTGCCTTAATTTTCTCAGCCAATTCATAAAGCTGCTCAGAGGTTGTAATATTACGCGGGTCTACACCAAGGGCATCGGCAATATCTTTACGGATATACGGTCCCGAGATATATTTCCTGACCCCATATCCGCCTTCTCTTGGAATATTGATGTGCACACTATAAGCAGCACCGTTATATTCAGGCCGGAACATCACACCATACTTCGTATCAATAGGAAGATAGTTATCTTCAAGATATTTACTGTATACCTTTGTGTTTTTCAGCATTGGAGCGACATCATAGAACATATCCTCCGAAGCAGCCTTGTTGATAAGCCCCATCTCTGGACGGCCGCTATCATTCAGATAATAACCGATAAAATCCGGCAGATCGCCTGAAGCCAGCCCGGCTGCCAGTGCTTTCGTAGAGTCGTCGAAGCCTACAGCCTGGATCTGCAGGTCAATACCTGTCATCTCCTTGAGCTTCTTCATAATGTCGGGATTCATCTCTTCTGTTACATCGCTGCCCATGAAGATCAAGCCTTTGATTGTACGGTCCGCGATCCAGGTTGCAGGCTTTCCGGCTTTCTTGGCCGAATCGGTATCAGAATTAGAACTACTCTGAGAGTCATTCCCTCCGCATGCCGTTAACACCATTCCAAATACCAGTAGAAGCAGAAGCAAATTGGAGTAACTTTTCTTAATCATGGTTGATTTCTCCCTCTCCCTAGCTTTTCTATTGTGAAAGGCCACACTGCAACGTCCGCCAGCTCACCATAATGAAGTTTCGAACCATTTACGGGATATCCGATTGACGACTAGTACTAAAATCAGACCGATAAAGCCTTGCATTAGACCCAGAGCTGTACCGAATCCAAACTGTCCGCTCTCGAGTCCCATATGAATGAGGTACGTATCGAGAATTTCTGAAAGATTCATGTTGCCCGGTGTTCTCAGCAGGTAAATCTGATCAAATCCTGCCGATAAGATATTACCTAGAGATAGAATGAAAATAATCATGATGGTAGGACGGATACCGGGCAGCGTAATACGCCACATCTGCTGAAATCTTCCTGCGCCATCGATTTTTGCTGCTTCATACAAGGCCGGATTAATCCCCACAATAGCTGCAAAATAAATGATCGAACTCCAGCCAATGTCCTTCCAGATGTAACTCCAGAACATGACCGGATAGAACGCATTCTCCTTCATTAAAAAGAAGGTGCTCCCGTCACCGCCAAACCAAGAAATCACCTGATTAACCAGGCCGGTGTCGGGCGAAAGAATCCGCTGTACCAGGCCGATTACGATAACCCAGGACAGAAAATGAGGCAGATAAGCGATACCCTGAAACACATGCAGCAGCCTTTTCCTCTTGATTTCATTGAGCATCACAGCGAGCAATATCGGGAACGGCAGGGCCAGAAAAACCTTCATTAGACTGATAATGATTGTATTCTTAATAATTTGCAGACTAAACGGATCTTCAAAGAACATCTCAAAATATGTGAATCCAACCCATGGACTTCCGAATATTCCCTTGTTGAACTGATAGTCTTTGAAGGCCAGAACCACTCCGCCCATAGGAATATAAGAGAAAATAATGAAAAATGTGATACAAGGCAATAGCATCAGATAAAGCTGATAATGGCCAATCAATCGATTCCAGATCCGGGGCCTGCTGCCGGCAGCTCTCTCTGTACTCTTTCTTTTCATAGGAGCAGCCGATAGTTTCATATTCATGGTTCATTCTCCTCCTTACAGGCGCTTCTTCATTCAGAATGATCGGCGGTGATCCAAGTAATGCCTTGACGCTCCAATTCTGCCTCCCAAAGCGAAGGATAAACTTTGTCACTTACGATTACGTCGATTTTCTCAAGCGAAGCTAAATGACAACTAGCCTGAATACCTACCTTGCTGTGATCCGCCAGTACAATGATTTCTTTGGCGCTATTCATTACCATTCTAGAAATCACAGAATCGTTCAAGTCATAATCGCTAATTCCAGTATCGATGGAAATCCCGCCTATGGAGATAAAAGCATGGTCCACATAGAAATTTTTAAGCATTTCCTGACACAGATACCCGCTTACGGAACGTTGAAAAGGTGAGAGTTCTCCACCCAGCAAGATAGCTCGGCCATGCACGAGTCCCTTGGCGATCGATTCGCACAGCTGGTTAGCCACAGTTAATGAATTCGTAATGACGGTAATTTGCTTTTTACCTTTCAAGGCCTTAGCCATTTCATAAATGGTGGTTCCTGTATCCATAAAGATGGTATCTCCATCTTGGACCAGCTCTGCCGCCCTGCCCCCGATGATCTGTTTGGCCTCATAATTCATTATGCTGCGCTGTTGATACGGCGGCTCCCCGCCTTCGTACTGTGTCTTGACACCTCCACCATAGACCCGTTTCAGCTTCCCCTCTTCCTCCAGCTGGAACAGGTCCCGGCGTACAGTCTCTTGCGATACTTTAAGCTGCTCAGCCAGCACCGTTACCCTTACTTTGCCATGAGCATCGATTTGTTCGAGAATGAAGTCTCTTCGTTCCTCGGCCAACAATGACATCTGTTTCTATTCCCCTCTCCTGTACCCCTTACTGCTGTGCTGCAAATGCAAATCTTGTTTTGAATGGAAGTGCCAACTCAAATTCGTCATACCGTCCGGTTAGAAACCGGTAATCCGGGTACTCTAAAGTCTCATAAACTCCCAGCGATGCTACCCATGGCGAGAAGCTTCTGAATCTCATTCTGTTATCCACCTCATCAAATTCAGCAAGCCGCAGCCAACCATTTCCCCCTCTATAACGATCCTGGTAATTAACGAGGATCTGAATGACCTCTTGCCCACTGGCATTCTTACGCACCTGATGCACATTACCGTTAAAGTGTCCGTTCACGGTCATGAACACCTGATCGTAGGGATATACGAGTTCCTTCCAGATTAAGACACCATTCTCTGATAGTTCAGGGAGATTCATGGCCCGATGCCGGGTCGTATACATAATATCGTGCGAGACAAGGATGGTCGGATAATTCCGATGACTTTCGAGAATGTCCCGGCACCAGTCCATGTCCTTCTCTAGATGTTCCATATCAACCATCAGCCATAAGTAGGTGTAGCTTCCCGCCGGCTTCAACCCATAAGAACTGTAACGAGAGGGTGAAGCACCACAGTAGTAGCTTTTATCCTGAAATCGTTCAGGGCCAAAATAGTGTAAATACGTATGATGCTCATCGTAATCGTGATTGCCCGCTGTCATCATGTAAGGCACCTTGCCTTGATCAAGCATGGCAACGGCAGCCGAGGCACGCTCCCATTCGACTTCGACCTCACTCCGGTGTACCAGATCACCGACAAAGGCGGTCATAGCCAGCTGCAAGTGATCCTCATGCTTAACAATCCAGGCTGTTTGGGCCTCAAGCATCTCCGGGTTCAAATAGGTTTGCATTTGAGGATCGGGAATAAAGACAAAATGATAATTCTCTTCCCGCTGCAGCTCTGGCTCACCCTCAAAGCTTCCTTCCAGCACTTGCTCCGCCTCCATCTTACAGAGCCAGTCGTCCGGGTGGAGCGCTTCTCCTGTAACACGAATCTCCCTAATCGTCCCGGTAAATAGAGTATCAATTCCTCCAGCCCATTCGGAAGCGCCTACGTTCCAGCCTCTTTCCTTGACCGCAGCGATTCCGGAAATACCTTCCAAAGGGCTGTTATAATCACAGATGCCGTTAACAAATAACAGGGTACGGTGCGTATCATTGACAATCACTACATGATGCCAGTCTCCCGCCTCCAACTGGCGCGTCCAGTTCGTTGTCGAGGTGTGTAAATTCTCCGGATGGCTGACCCACTGTATCTCCTTGCAGTTGGATACGGATAGAGAGGACAAGAGCTCACGCTCACCGCTTCGTCCAAGTTCTCCTCCCTGTCCCTGGCGGGTCAATACACCCATCCAGCTGTGGCGAACTTCATCGAAAGGATCGGGAAGACGAATAATCGCCTCGATCGTAAAGCCTTGTAACATGCTTTCCTTATTCAATGGAGCCTCTTGCTCTGTCCAAAAATAATAACCGGAGCCCTTGGGAAGGCGATCATTGCGAAAAGCCAACCCTTCTTCCCCTTCTTCTGTTTCCCAGGTTAAAAGGTCAGAGGCTGTAACGCTGTGCCCTGGCACCAGGTTTACAGAGGTAAGTAATAATCGATTTCCTTTACCGCTATAGTCCCGCAGAACAAGATTCTCCTTCTGCAGACTTCCATGCTCAACTCCATCAGGGGTAAACCGCCAGTGAGCAAGCGGCTCCACTGGATTCTCCCGCCGCTGCGTTCCCAAGGAACGTCCATGCCTCGTCACCGCCTCACCTCGGCTCGCTCTCCAAGCAACAGTTCTTGTACCTCAAGCCAGTTATTCACCCGGGTATATCCCGTTTCAAAAATATTGTGAGCAGCACTGTAAAGAATGCCTGTCCCCTTGAATCGCTTTAGTTGCTTCACATTATCATCGATTAGATAGTCGGCATGAATAATGCTTTTGTCACCGCAGAATACAATATGGCTGTCAGGTATAGAGGAAAAATGCTCCTTAAGCCATTCATATTTCGCTTGGAACGACGCAGGAACTTCCATCGCCGCTGTGGCAATAAAAATCTCGTAATGTTTCTGTAATTCCCGAATAACCTCCTGACTGTCCGGTATGACACTCAACTGGCGAAAGAATTGCTCGGATTCATAGTAGCTTTCGATTTCTTCGCGACGCTCTGGTCGAATGTTGACAAGGGTGGTTCCTTGCAGTTCTTCCAGTGTCACGTTATCACCGTGTTCCAGATTAAACAGCTCCAGATGTGAGATGGCTGTATCTGCCATGACTTCATCAATGTCTATTGCGATTCGCTTCATAGGTAGCTCCTTTGTCCATGACCGTTTATGTGTGTTTTTCTATTCAATCTCACAAATTCACAACAAATAAAAGAACATGTCACAACTTTAAAGGAGAAATATCAGCACAGAATCAACACTTCATTAAAAAAATGTAAATCAAAAAAAACAACCGCTCTCTCTTTTTACACAAAGAAAGAACGGTTGTCTTCGGTTCGGTTAAAACAAAAAGCTCTCGAATCGTCACAAGGACAATTCAAGAGCTCATTGTTTACTAACTATGATGCGGTCGAGAGGACTCGAACCTCCACAGTATTGCTACCACACGGACCTGAACCGTGCGCGTCTGCCAATTCCGCCACGACCGCATATTATTTAGTGGTGATCTCAATCACCGTTAAGTAAGACTATACGCCTTTTTTGGATAAAATGCAAGTCTTTTTTACGCAACGTGGTTCATTTAACCTTCATCTCTGGAGCAATGCAAATTATTTTGTTTTCCTGTTCAAGCATCGTCTATAATAGTTGTAATATGTAAACTGTAATTTGTAATCCATTATATTAAGGGGATTAAACCTAATGACTGATGTATCGTTGTCCAAAGATGTAATTCTTGACACCGCCGAGACTGTCTTCCGCAAGTTCGGACTCGCTAAGACTAACATATCTGATATCGCTCGTGCGCTTCATGTCAGCCATGCAGCGTTGTATAAATATTTCGACAATAAAGCGGCACTGCGTAAAGCGGTTGTGGAACGCTGGATGCACAGCGTCTTCGATTCTTTGAATGTTGTTGCTGCTGAGGATATCCCAGCCGATCAAAAAGTGTACCGTTGGCTGGATACTTTACGGGAATTCAAGCGGGAACGCGCCAGAAAAGATCCTGAATTGTTCGCCATGTACGCAGCTATGGTCGCAGAGACCGAAGGCGCACTGGAAGTCCATGTTGAGCATCTAATAGATCAACTAACATTAATCATTGAAGACGGGGTATCGTCAGGCATCTTCGCTTGCAAGGATCCCCGCCAGGCCGCTACTGCCGTATTTATCGCAACAACGAGATTCCATCATGCCGCCCATTCTGCAGAGTGGGAATCACCTCATTCCGACGCGCAATTCCAAGCCATTTGGCAGGTCTTATTGAACGGATTATCTATAACAAAATAAACCATCGCCAGTAACGCCAGCTGAACTTCGATCTATCCCCGATCGAAGTTCAACTGGCGTTTTTATATCTACAAGTTACGTTTTAATTATTTTGTAACTTGTAATTTGTAAATTGCGATGATATACTTCTCCCATAAATCTTAAGGAGTGATATTGATGTATACAGTCATGGGCGTTACAGGACAAGTCGGAGGAGCCGTTGCTAATCAGCTTCTTGCAGAAGGCAAGAGTGTTAGAGTTGTTGTTCGCGATGAACAAAAGGCAAGCGCATGGGAAGTACGAGGCGCGGAAGTGGTGACTGCGGACTACCGTGATTCGGCAGCTCTGCAAGTCGCTTTTACCGGAGCAGAGGCTGTTTTTGTGATGAACCCTCCTTACTTTTATCCGGAAGAGGGTTTTCCTGAAACAAAAGAAGTGGTTAAATCTATTCGCTTGGCATTGGAAGCAGCAGCTCCCCAGAAATTTGTTGCTTTATCTTCTGTAGGCGCACAACATCCTCAGGGTCTTGGTATTATTGGTTCATTGCATATTTTAGAGCAGGAATTAAGCCAGTTATCAATCCCTTCAGCCTTTTTGCGGGCTGCCTGGTTTATGGAGAATTCGCTGTGGGATATTGAGCCCGCCATGAGTAATGGGCATATCCAAGCTTATCTTGCACCCCTGGATCGTAAAATACCCATGATCTCCACAGTGGATATTGGCAAAATTGCCGCCGCTACACTTCAGCAGACTTGGGAAGGTACCCGCTACCTTGAACTGCAAGGACCTGCGGCGTATTCGCCTAATGACATCGCTTCTACGCTCGCCAAGCTTTTTAACCGAAATGTAGAAGCTATTCTGATTCCACGTTCGGATTGGGCAGATACTTTTGTTCAGCAAGGCGGAATTGCTGATCGCGTGAACGGTCGTCTGGAGATGCTGGATGGATTTAACTCGGGCTGGATTGACTTTGAACGTCAGGGAACAGAGCTTATCACGGGTTCTGTAACGTTAGAGGAAGCTTTAAATAAATTAATATAATGGGGGGCCCGGTCTTGTCTGCAGTTTGGACCGGGACGACTAAAGCAAAAAAGGTGGAGCACAGGGATTGATCATCCTTGCGCTCCACCTCTATTTTACTGCTCAGCAGCCGATTGGAACTTCTCTTCTATTAACCCCAGCAAAGTGAACAGCAGCTCATTAGACTGGTTAACTAGTTCGGGTTGTCCCAGCATTTCCGCTGGTGTCTGAACATATTTCCCCGGCTCCATTTCGTCTTCGCTATGCTCTATGATTGTACGGATACTGTCTTCGTTAGATTCCAAATGAAATTGCAAGCCAACGACATGACCATTATATTCGAAGGCTTGGTTACCACACCCTGCGCTAAACGCCAACGTCTTCGCTTCTGCCGGCAAACGGAAGGTATCCCCATGCCAATGAAATGGTGTAAACTGCTGCGGGAACGTTTGGAAAAATACAGAGTCTTGGGCTGCATCGGTCAGTTCTACCGGGAACCAGCCAATCTCCCTCCACGGGTTCTTTTCCACAACTCCCCCAATTTGCTCAGCAATGAGTTGAGCTCCCAAACAGATACCCAGCACTAACTTTCCTGCATGGATAGCCTGGTTTATGTACTGTTTCTCTAAACTCAGCCAAGGGATATTTTCCTCATCATACACTCCCATCGGGCCACCCAAAACGACAAGCCAATCATAATCATCATGCTCAGGCAGGCTCTGATCTTCTTCGTACATTAACGAGGTCTTAAGCTGGTGCCCCTTATTCCTGGCCCAAACGGCAATGTGCTCCGGCGATTCAAACGGAACATGCTGCAAGCAATGAATTTGCAATTTCCCACCCCACATTCTCTTGTCTTCTGCAAGATTAGTACATCATCCACCTATAAATCAAACTAAGAGAGGTACATGAATTTACTGGGTTTGCCCCCATTCATATACTCCCTCTTCTATACGAAACGCTGTAAATCCCTCCTGCTGCATTTTTTCCACAGCCTGAGTTGAAAAAATGCAGTAAGGTCCCCTGCAGTATGCCGCAATCCGGGTATCCTTGGGAAGACCTTGAAGATAAGTATCCAGTTCCTCCATCGGTACAGAAACCGCCCCAGGAATATGACCTGCGTCAAACTCTTCTGCCGGACGGACATCCAGTAGAATAATACTCCCGTCTTCGACCTTATTTAATACCTCATTAAGTGAAAGTGTTTGTATTTCCTCAAAGTTGTTCATAAAATTCGATTTGATCCGCGTAATTTCTGCCAGCTGACTTTCGGACAAACGCCACAAGGAATTTAAAAATCCTAAAATTTCAGGGTTCGCCAATGTATAAATGACATACGTCCCCTGCTTGCTAAATTTCACCAGCCTGGCATCTAATAACACTTGAAGATGGCGCGAAACATTCGCTACGCTCATCTCTGTTCCTTTGGCCAGCTTTTCTACCGATTTGGGACCCTGAGATAATAAATGCAGCAGTTCCAGACGTTTATCACTAGACAGGCATTTCCCGATACGAGCAAATTGTCCATACAACTCATCCTTAAACGCTCTTGCCGACGGCTCTGGAGTCATCTTGCTCCCCCTTTATCATATTCAATAAATTATTTGAATTATAATAATGAGCCGTCTATTCGTCAAGGGGATTCTAGGAACTAATTTTCCGGTCTCTTGCTGCACCCAAGCCAAAAATAAGAAGTAGCACGGTTGCTCCAAGCAGAATCAGAAGCGGCGTAGTCCAGCTCTGCGTCATATCATGCAAGTAACCGAAGAGAATCGGACCGGCTGCTGCCAGCAAATAACCGACGGATTGAGCCATACCGGACAATTCTGCCGCCTGATGGGCATCCTTCGTACGGAGTCCAAAAAACATCATCGCCAAACCAAAAGCGAAGCTGCAGCCGATCCCCACTAAGATGACCCACAACGCAATTAAATGGACGCCTCCATAGAGCAGACCGAGAACGCCAGACATTATAAAAATAAACGCCATTATAATAAGCGGACGCTGATTAGACATCCGTCCTGCCATAACTGGTACAATAAAAGTAAAGGGAAGCATCGCCAATTGCAGAATCGATAACAACCAGCCGGATTGGCCCGAGCCAATGCCCTGCTGCAGCAGAATCTCTGGCAACCAGGCGATCACCACATAGAACACCATAGATTGCAAACCCATATACAAGGTCACTTGCCAGGCCAATCCTGAACGCCACAAGCTGGTCTGTTCACCGGCCACCGTATTATTTTGAATCGTACTTGCCCCGTTTTCTTTTCCCTTCCGTTTCCATTGTGGCAACCACATGACAATAGAGATAAAGCTCAGAACGCCCCAAATCCCAAGTGCCCCCCTCCAGCCAAGTCCTGCATTAACGGCAAGCGGGATACTGATTCCGGAAGCGATGGCACTCATCAAATTCATCGAAATGGAATATACACCTGTCATCATCCCTAGCCGCGATGGAAATTCATGTTTGATCAGACTGGGCAGCATTACATTGCACACAGCAATAGCCAGCCCAAGCACAATAGTTCCCGCATATAAAGTGATCACCCCAGGAACAGACCTTAATACAATACCAAATGTAAGACAAATCACAGCGGCCATAATCAGCCGTTCCACGCCAAATTTACGACCTAACCGGGGAACCCATGTTGAAAATAAAGCAAACGCAAGCAAAGGTAATGTCGTAATCATCCCTGCCATTGTATTGGAAATCTGTGTACTGCTGCGTATAAGTCCTACGAGGGGACCTACCGAACTGAGTGGAGTCCGCAGATTCGCTGCGATAAAAATAATTCCTATAATCAAGGTCAACCCCGCTGTGCGCCGGGCAGTTAGACTTGATTCTTTATTCAGTCTTTCATGAAGCTCATTCGATAAAGCCATGCTGTAACCCTCCTAATGTATTGTTGGCTAGATTTTGTAATCTAAAGAACCACATACATTATAATATACTTATAATAAAATAA